>NZ_REFK01000003.1:0-632390 GCF_003688535.1 Enterobacter sp. WP_7_1
TGGTCCCACCTGACCCCATGCCGAACTCAGAAGTGAAACGCCGTAGCGCCGATGGTAGTGTGGGGTCTCCCCATGTGAGAGTAGGGAACTGCCAGACATCAAATAAGTGAGAAGGCCATCCGAAAGGATGGCCTTTTTGCGTTTATGCGCCGAAAAAAGGGTAGGCCGGGTAAGGCGAAGCCTCCACCCGGCAGAGCAAACAACTAATGAATTACCTGCGACAGGAATGCTCTCGTGCGTTCTGACTTCGGATGCGCAAAGAACTCATCCGGCGGTGCCTGCTCAACAATCTCCCCACGGTCCATAAAGATCACCCGGTCGGCCACGGTTCGCGCAAACCCCATCTCATGCGTCACACACAGCATGGTCATGCCGGATTGAGCCAGCCCAATCATGGTGTCCAGAACCTCTTTCACCATTTCCGGATCGAGGGCAGATGTCGGTTCATCAAACAGCATAATTTTCGGTTTCATACACAGCGAACGGGCGATAGCCACACGCTGCTGTTGGCCACCTGATATCTGGCCAGGGAATTTATTGGCATGCTCTGCGATACGTACACGCTCCAGGTAGTGCATTGCCAACGCCTCCGCTTCCTTTTTTGGCATCTTTCGCACCCAAATTGGCGCAAGCGTACAGTTCTGCAGAACGGTCAGATGCGGAAACAGATTAAAGTGCTGAAATACCATTCCCACTTCCTGACGTACGCGCTCGATATTGCGGATATCTTCATTCAGCTCGATACCATCAACCACAATGCGTCCTTGCTGATGTTCTTCAAGATGATTAATACAGCGAATGGTTGTGGATTTCCCGGATCCAGAAGGGCCGCAAAGGACAATGCGCTCTCCCTGCTTGACCTTAAGATTAATGTCCTTCAGGACATGAAATTGTCCGTACCATTTATTCACATTTTCCAGCGTAATCATCGCGTCGGCGGGTGTCATAGTTATTTGGCTCATAATTTCCTCAGTGCGGTGTACGCCCGGTGTTAAAGCGCTTTTCCAGATGCTGGCTGTAGCGCGACATGCTAAAACAAAAGATCCAGTAGATCAGGGCAGCAAAGACATATCCTTCGGTGGACATACCCAGCCAGACAGGGTCAACGGTTGCCTGTTGCACGCTGCTAAAGAGATCGAACAATCCGATGATGATCACCAGGCTGGTATCCTTGAAGAGGGCGATGATCGTGTTAACCAGACCCGGAATGACCAGCTTGAGTGCTTGTGGAAGAATGACCAGTCCCTGCGTTTTCCAGTAACCGAGAGCCAGTGATTCCGCCGCTTCGTACTGGCCTTTAGGCAACGCTTGCAGACCACCACGTACAACTTCAGCGACATAGGCGGACTGGAAGAGAATCACCCCCACCAGGGCACGGATCAGCTTGTCGATGGTTGTACCTTCTGCCATAAACAGCGGCAGCATGACCGAGGACATAAACAGAACGGTGATAAGCGGTACGCCGCGCCAGAACTCAATGAAGATAACGGAGAGCACGCGGACGATCGGCATTTTTGAACGCCGTCCCAGGGCCAGTAAAATCCCCCAGGGTAAAGCACCGGCTATCCCCACTGAAGCGATAATCAGCGTCAGCGTCAGCCCGCCCCACTGGCGTGTTTCAACGCGTTCCAGTCCCAGGAAACCGCCATACAACAGTACCCAGACAATAATCGGATAAACCACTGCCCAGCCGGCAATATAGCGTCCCCGATGAGGCAGCTTTTTCCAGAACATGGCTGCGACAGAAAGCAGGCCGATAACCAGCGCCAGATTAATCCGCCAGCGCTGTTCGTGCGGATACAATCCATACATGAACTGGCCGAAGCGCTCATGAATAAACACCCAGCAGGCGCCGGCTTTAGTGCAGTCTGCTCGGGTTGAACCGACCCAGTTGGCCTGTAAAAACGCCCAATTCAGCAGGGGAGGAATCAATTCCCACATGAGCCACAGGCAGACAATCGTCAGCAGGCTGTTACTCCAGCTGGAGAATAGATTCTTACGCGCCCAGAGAATGAAACGTCCACCTGTCGAGTTGGCAGGGCGCGAGGAGTGCGACAGTATCGCTTTTGTCATCATAGATCCTTAGCGCTCGACCAGTGCTATACGACGGTTATAAAGGTTCATCAGCAATGAAATCACCAGGCTAATGATCAGATAGACAGACATCGTGATGGCGATAGTTTCAATGGCTTGCCCGGTCTGGTTAAGTACGGTTCCGGCGAAGAGTGACACCATATCGGGGTAGCCAATGGCAGCGGCCAGCGACGAGTTTTTGACGATGTTGAGATACTGGCTGGTCAGGGGAGGAATGATGACCCGTAAAGCCTGCGGAATGATGACCTGGCGAAGCGTCACGGTATGGGGCAATCCCAGCGAGCGTGCCGCCTCGTGCTGCCCGTAAGGTACGGCCTGGATCCCCGCACGGATAATCTCGGCAATAAACGCGGACGTATAAATCGACAGCGCCAGCGTCAGGGCTGCCAGCTCGGGAATTAATACCATTCCGCCCTGAAAGTTAAAGCCACGCAGATGTGGAATGTCCCAGTGCAGCGCGGCCCCAAACAGCCAGTGTGCAATTAGCGGCAGGCTAACGATCAGGACAGCTGCAGTGGGCCAGGTTCTACGAAGCTGACCGGTTTTTATCTGATGCTTGCGGTTAAAACGGAATACCCCCGCAGAGAGCGCAAGCGCTATCACAATCGCGCCGATAAAAGCGTACAGCCCTTCACCCGGCTGAGGAGAAGGAATGGACAACCCACGGTTACTCAGGAAAAACAGCTCAAACGCGTCGACGGCCTGGCGGGGGCCGGGAAGGTTACGCAGTACGGCGAAATACCAGAAGAAGATCTGCAGGAGCGGGGGGATATTACGGAACGTCTCGATATAAACGGTCGACAGTTTCCGCAGGAGCCAGTTTTCAGAAAGACGCGCCAGGCCAATAAAGAAGCCCAGTACCGACGCGAAGACGATACAAAGCGCCGATACCAACAGCGTATTCAGTAAACCGACTACGAACACGCGTCCGTACGTGTCACCTTCCTGGTAATCAATAAGGTGCTGAACAATACCAAACCCCGCGCTGCGATCTAAAAACGCGAAACCGGAAGTAATGCCGCGATTATTCAGGTTGGTGATGGTGTTATGGATGAGATACACGGCGATGAGAACAACCGCAACAATAGCAATAATCTGGAATAGCCAGGCGCGGACCGCGGGATGAGAAAAGGATAGCGATCCTTTTACGGCTGAGCGGCGATGGGACATAAAGAAACCTCAGTAACCATGACTCTGGAGTGGGCACTGCCGGAGCAGTGCCCGTTACAGCTATGACTTAACGTACTGGTGGTGCGTACTGAATACCGCCGTTGTTCCAGAGATTGTTCTGGCCGCGTTTGATCTTCAGCGGGCTTTCCGATCCCACGTTGCGCTCAAAGATCTCAGAGTAGTTGCCCACCTGTTTGATGATGTTGTAAGCCCACTTGTTATCCAGCTTTAGATCCTTGCCGAAATCACCTTCTTTACCGAGCAGGTGTGCCATATCCGGGTTGGATGGCTTAGCGGCTTTTTCATCAACGTTTTTGGAATTGATGCCCATCTCTTCTGCGTTCAGCATGGCAAACAGCGTCCAGCGAACAATGGAGAACCAGTCTTCATCACCACGACGAACGACGGGGCCGAGAGGTTCTTTGGAGATCACTTCAGGCAGGACAATCCACTCTGCCGGGTTGCTCAGCTTAATGCGTAAGGCATACAGCTGTGACTGGTCAGAGGCCAGCGTGTCGCAACGGCCGGATTCCAGCGCTTTGGCCGATTCATCCGAGCGGTCGAATGTCACCGGGGTGTATTTCATGTTGTTCGCTTTGAAATAATCCGCGACGTTCAGCTCGGTATCGGTGCCCGCCTGGATACAAACGGTGGCACCATCCAGTTCCTTAGCGCTTTTCAGGCCAGCTTTATTGTGGGTCAGGAAGCCGATGCCGTCATAATAGGTCACGCCCGTAAATGACATCCCCATGCCTGCATCACGGGAGGAAGTCCAGGTGGTATTACGGGAGAGCATGTCGACCTCGCCAGACTGCAGCGCCGTAAAGCGTTCTTTCGCCGTCAGCGGGGTATATTTTACTTTGCTGTCATCGCCAAAAACGGCGGCTGCAACGCCACGGCAGACATCCACATCAATACCGGTAAATTTGCCGTTCGCATCGGCATAAGAGAAGCCAGGCAAACCGTCACTGATACCACATTGAACAAAACCTTTCTTTTTAACGGCATCCAGTGTCGTTCCCGCATGGGCTTGACCGGCTACGGCAAACAACATGCCTGCAGCGGCGAGGCTGGCTATCATCGTCTTTTTCATAATGCATCCTGTGTGGCGAAATTTATCGTTATAGAGGCGTTTTTAAACGCTTTACCTGTCTGTGGCTTTGGCCAACGTTTATAAAGCAAACGTAATGCCAGTTTTGCGTTCGACAAAATAAGAGACGAGTGAACGCTTAATGCTGAGTGTAGACAGGCTTAAATAAAACGAGCGCCCCGAAACGGTGCGAAATTACAACCTGTGCCACAAATCGGAGCAAAAGTTGCGAGTCGGGTCAGGAAAAAGAAGAGATAGTTTTCAGCGTGAATATTGGCAGGGTATTCAATAATATTAATGTGTGAAAATCATCACGATAGAAGAAGCAATTTGAATGAGTATGCGAAAAAGTTGTGACTGACTTCAGGCTTAGATTAATTTAGTGAATATATACAGGGCTATTTTTTTACTTATTTGAAAATACTGCACTCATTAAAAGCAAAAGCGCGGCCAGAGCCGCGCTTTCTCAACAGATGTTACTTGGTCAGGGCAACAATACCCAGCGTCAGACCCGCTACTGCGGCAGCACCGCCGGCGATAACACCCGCAGTCTCCCAGTTATCCTGGGTGGTGCCTTTCATACAGGTATTGGTATGAACCAGTCGGCCCTGGTCGTCGTAAACCGGTACACATGGAGAGTCGTGCGCGCAACCAGCAAGCAGCGCAGCGAGAAGTGCAACGGAAATGAATCTTTTCATGATGTTACCTCAGTATTATTTCTCATCCGCTATAAAGCCAGGAGGGCGATTAACGAACTGGAGGTTATTTTACCACCGGGGTAAGTCCTCGTTACACGAGGAATAATCTCAAATTATGTAGTTTGTAAAAATCGTGGAGAAAAGTCGGTTTCAGGAGGAATTAATGGAGACATTATGGAGTTACAAGAGACTGTTTTTACTTAATGCAAATCATCATATTCTTAATGCTGCCTTTATGTAAAATCTAATTCGTTGTTTATGTTAAAAATAAAAAGGCACCAGAGATGCCTTTTCAGGGAAACATTAATCTTTATGGTGAGTAAACCGTCGCCGAACAACCACAAAGAAGACGGGCACGAAGAAAATTGCCAGAAGCGTTGCGGAAAGCATTCCCCCCATAACGCCCGTACCGACGGCGTTTTGCGCGCCGCTCCCGGCCCCGGTGCTGATTACCAGCGGCATGACGCCAAGAATAAAGGCCAGGGACGTCATCAGGATCGGTCGAAGGCGCATCCTGGAGGCTTCCAGCGTGGCTTCAATAATGCCTTTGCCTTCTTTATCCATCAGGTCTTTAGCAAATTCGACGATCAGGATGGCGTTTTTCGCCGATAAACCAATCGTCGTCAGCAGGCCGACCTGGAAATAGACGTCGTTGTTTAACCCGCGCAGCGACGCTGCGAGAAGAGCCCCAATGACTCCCAGCGGCACAACCAGCATGACGGAGAACGGAATGGACCAGCTTTCATACAGCGCAGCCAGGCACAGGAACACCACGATCAGTGAAATGGCGTACAGTGCTGGCGCCTGGTTACCCGAGAGGCGCTCCTGATAAGACATCCCCGTCCAGTCATAGCCGATACCAGAAGGCAGTTTTGCCGCGAGGCTTTCCATCATAGCCATGGCCTCACCGGTACTTTTACCCGGAGCGGATTCACCCAGGATCTCCATAGAGGGCATCCCGTTATAGCGCTCCAGACGAGGTGAACCATAGACCCAGTGAGCGTTGCTAAAGGCGGAGAACGGGACCATTTCCCCATTCGCGCTGCGCACGTAAAGGCTATTAATATCTCCTGGCAACATACGGAATTTTGCGTCGGCCTGGACGTAGACCTTTTTCACGCGCCCATGATCGATAAAGTCGTTCACATAGCTGCCGCCTAAGGCCGTCGAAATCGTCTGGTTGACGTCAGAAAGACTGACGCCCAGCGCCTGCGCTTTCTCCTGATCGACATCCAGCTTGAACTGAGGCGTATCTTCAAGACCGTTAGGGCGCACGCGAACCAGCAGGTCAGGGTGCTCATGCACCATGCTGAGCAGTTGGTTACGCGCCTGCGTCAGCTGGGTATGCCCCAGGTTGGCCTGATCGATCAATTCAAAATCGAAGCCCGTGGCAGTACCCAGTTCGATAATTGCAGGCAGGTTAAACGGGAACACGAGGCCGTCTTTAATTTGACTGAAGGCTTTCGTCGCGCGACCCACAATGGCTTCAACGCCGTTTTCCGCCCCCGGGCGCTCCTCCCAGGGCTTCAGGCTGACGAAGGCAATACCGGCGTTCTGACCCTGGCCGCTAAAGCTAAAGCCGTTTACGGTAAAGACGGATTCAACGTTCGCTTTCTCTTTGTTCAGATAGTAGTCCTGAACCTGGTCGAGCACCTGCTGAGTACGCGTCTGGGTTGCACCCGCCGGGAGTTGAACCATCGTCATAAACACCCCCTGATCCTCTTCGGGTAGGAAGGAGGTGGGCAAGCGCAGGAAGAGCACCGCCATCCCTCCGACGATAATGACGTACACCGCCAGATAGCGCCCTGCCTTACGCAAAATACCGCTCACGCTGTTGCTGTAGTGCTCCACGCTTTTATCAAAGAGCGCATTAAACCAGCCGAAGAAGCCCCCTTTCTTCTCATGATGGTCGCCGGATACGGGCTTAAGCAACGTTGCGCAGAGTGCGGGCGTAAGGATTAGCGCAACCAGTACGGACAAGGCCATTGCGGAAACAATAGTTAGCGAGAACTGGCGATAGATCGCCCCCGTCGAGCCGCCAAAAAAGGCCATCGGAATAAAGACCGCCGAGAGCACCATGGCGATCCCGACCAGTGCACCCTGGATCTGCTCCATCGACTTCTGCGTGGCCTCTTTCGGCGGCAGTTTGTCCTCGACCATGACGCGTTCAACGTTCTCAACGACCACGATAGCGTCATCGACCAGCAGACCTATCGCCAGCACCATGCCGAACATCGTCAGAGTATTGATGGAGAAACCGAATGCCGCCAGAACCGCAAAGGTACCCAGCAGAACAACCGGCACCGCGATAGTCGGGATGAGCGTCGCCCGAAGGTTTTGCAGGAACAGGTACATGACCAGGAAGACGAGAATGATTGCTTCAAACAGGGTCTTCACCACTTCGTGAATGGAGATCTTCACAAAAGGCGTGGTGTCATAGGGATAGACCACTTTCAGCCCCTGCGGGAAGAACTGCTGCAGCTGCGCCAGCTTGCTCTTAATGGCTGCCGCGGTGTCCAGCGCGTTTGCCCCGGTTGCCAGCTTAATCCCCAGACCGGTTGCCGCCTGCCCGTTGATTTTAGTGACCATGTTGTAGTTTTCGCCACCCAGCTCAATGCGAGCCACGTCCTTCAGATGAACCATCGAGCCGTCCTGGTTCACCTTCAGCGTCACGCGGCCAAACTCCTCCGGAGATTTCAGGCGGGTTTGCGCGATGATCGAGGCATTCAGCTGCTGCCCGGGAATGGACGGCGTTCCGCCCAGCTGGCCTGCCGCTATCTGATCGTTCTGCGTTTTCAGCTGGTTGATAATATCCTGCGGCGTCAGCTGGTATTTGTTCATCGCGTTGCTGTCGAGCCAGATGCGCATCGCATACTGAGCGCCAAACAGCTGAACGTCACCGACGCCAGACGTTCGGCTGATGGCATCTTTGACGTTCGACGCGACATAGTCAGAGATGTCATTCTGCGTGAGATTTTTGTTGTCTGAAACAAAGCCGGCGACCAGCAGGAAGCTGCTGCTGGATTTCTCCACGCCAATCCCTTGCTGCTGTACCTCTTGCGGCAGCAGCGGCATGGCGAGCTGCAGCTTGTTCTGCACCTGCACCTGGGCGATGTCCGGATCGGTTCCTGACTCGAAGGTCAGGGTGATGGTGACGTTACCCGCTGAATCGCTGGTGGAGGACATATACATCAGCTTATCGATACCGTTCATGTTCTGTTCGATAACCTGGGTCACGGTATCCTGCACCGTTTGAGCGTCAGCTCCCGGGTAGGTCGCGGATATCGCCACGGCGGGAGGGGCAATGGTCGGATACTGTGCGACGGGAAGTTTGAGAATGGCCAGTCCGCCTGCAATCATCAAAATGATGGCAAGTACCCAGGCGAAAACCGGTCTCTGAATAAAGAAATTAGCCATGTCGTCGTCCCTTAACCGGCTGGCGTCGTGGTGGTATCCGGCGTGGCGACGACGGTTACCCCCGGTCTGACTTTCTGTAGCCCGCTGACAATCACGCGATCACCGTTTTTCAGCCCTTCCGTCACCAGCCAGCGATCGCCAATTGCCTGAGGGGCCACGACGGTTCGCGGCTCAACCTGGTTTTTATCGTTCACCACCAGGACGGTTGCATCGCCTCGCGGTGTGCGGGTCACGCCTTGCTGTGGTACCAGAATCGCATCCGGCTGGGTGCCTTCATCAATGCGGGCGCGAACAAACATGCCGGGTAACAACAGATGCTGAGGGTTCGGGAAAATGGCGCGCAGGGTAATCGAGCCGGTACTTTCATCGACCGTGACGTCAGAGAACTGCAATGTGCCTTTCAGCGGATAGGGCTGCCCGTTCTCCATCAGCAGTTCAACGCTGCTGGCGGTATCGCCTTTTTGCAGGCTCGTCTGTTTCAGGCGCATAAAATCATTGCTGGACTGGGTGACATCGACATAAATCGGATCAAGCTGCTGGACCGTTGCCAGCGCTGCGGCTTGCCCGTTCGTCACCAGCGCCCCTTCGGTCACGCTGGATTTCCCGATACGACCATCAACCGGAGAGGTTACTTTGGTGTAGGCAAGGTTGATACGTGCGCTTTCAACGCCCGCTTTTGCGGCAACTACGCTGGCATCTGCCTGCTGAGCCGTCGCCACGGCCTGGTCATACTCCTGCTTACTGACATACTGGGTGCCTACCAGCGGGAGATAACGTTTCACCGTCAGGTGTGCAATATTGGCCGCCGCCTGAGCCTTCGCCAGTTCGCCTTTCGCGCTGTCATAGGCTGCCTGATAGGTCGCAGGATCAATCTGGTAGAGTGACTCGCCCGCTTTTACATCGCTACCCTCCGCGAAGTTACGGCGAAGGATAATGCCGCTAACCTGAGGACGAACCTCCGCAACGCGAAATGCATCTGTTCTGCCCGGGAGTTCAGTGGTGACAGCCAGAGGCGCGCTTTTCACAATATGCACGCTGACCTGAGGCGCCTGCAGGTGTTGTTGTTGATTTTCCTGACCATCGCATCCAGTGAGCAGTACCGCGCAGACAATGAAACCGGATAAGGGCAAGCGTCTGAAATGATTCGTCATTACTGTTCCTTTAAATACCCATTAACCGATATATGCCGCAAATCGGTAGCAGGGGCAGAGGGATAAAAATAAAATGTAGCTGCGTATAATAATGAGGGTATTTAATGTTTTTTAATTTATAAGTGCGAATGACCATGCTTGTAGAGGAAAATCAGAATCAGACCAGCTTCATTCTGGGATATAGTTCAGGCATGTTAATCAGGTAAATGAGATTAATATTTTATGATTATTCATTCCGTCAATTTAATTGATTGGATGTATTTGTATTAATTATAAATCAAGAGGAGTGACTTTTTTTGTGCAAAATTAAAACGGATTTTAGTGAATACTTACATTTGCATGAACGCAATATGACCTTTAAACCTTGTGAGTAACGAGTAGTTGCCTATGGCGCGTAAAAAGAAAGAAGAGGCTCAACAAACCCGGCAGCAGCTGATTGAGGCGGCTATCGGACAGTTTGCCACGCGTGGCGTAGCCAGCACGACGCTGACGGATATCGCTGATGCCGCTAAGTTGACTCGCGGCGCGATCTACTGGCACTTCACCAGTAAATCTGAAATATTTAATGCCATCTGGGAACACCAATTACCGCTTCGCGACATTATTCACGACAGGCTTTCGCTTTCCGATAGTGACGATCCATTGTTAAAACTTCGTGAGCAATTTATTACCGCGTTGCAGTATATTGCCCATGAACCCCGGCAATGTGCGCTTTTACAAATTCTGTATCATAAGTGTGAATTTAGCAGTGATATGATTTCTGAGCGTGAAATCAGAAAGCGTATCGGATTTAACGATGACACGCTACGTGCCGCGCTGGAGACCTGTATTTCGCGGAACATCATTTCGCCACAGGTGAATGTTGATCTCACCTTGATTGTATTCCACGGTTTTTTTAGCGGAATAATTAAAAACTGGTTAATGAATAACGATAGTTTTAATCTTTATCAACAGGCTCCCGCTCTGGTCGATAGCATACTGGCGATACTCCCGGTTATTCGCGTGTCGCCAGATGAGGGTGCTTACTGCTCAGCGCCAGGTAACATTTCCCCTCGGGCACAAAGTGCTTCTATGGTCTGCGCGCTGACGGGTTTACCTAACAGATAACCCTGAAGGGTGTTACAGCCAAGCTCGGTTAAAAAGGCTTGCTGCGCTTCGGTTTCCACACCTTCAGCCACGACTTTCAGGTTAAGTGTTTTAGCGAGAGCCACAATTGCTGAGACAATAGTGGCATCCTCGCTCTCGCCGCTGAGCTCTTTCACAAACGCCCTGTCGATTTTCAATTCGCAGGCCGGTAAGCGCTTGAGGTACAGCAGGCTCGAATATCCGGTACCAAAATCATCAATGGAGGCCTTCACGCCTGCATCCGTCAGCTCTGTCAGCACGCGTACGCTCTCATCCGGGTTGCTCATCGCCGTGGTTTCCGTCACTTCGAGGATCAACATTTCCGGTGGCACCTGGTGAAGTGCCAGGCAGTCGAGAACCGTTTTAACCAGCGAAGGTTGTTCAAACTGCAGTGTCGACAGATTTACCGCCATTGACCAGCTTTGATGCCCCTGGAGATGCCATTCCCGCAGCTGGCGACAGGCTTCATTAATCACCCAGTTGCCAATGGGGACGATTAGCCCCGTTTTTTCCGCCAGCGGCAGAAAAAGGTCCGGCGTCAGTAGCCCCTGCTTAGGATGCTGCCAGCGCAATAACGCCTCGAATCCGAGGACCGGGCCCGCCGGGGCGTGAAATTTTGGCTGATACAGCAGGCGCAGCTCATTGCGATCGACCGCCATCCACAGATCGTTCATTAACTGGAGATGGGTCTGCGCCAGGGTGTTCATGGAGGGCTGGAAAAAGTGGTAACCGTTACGGCCCATATGCTTCGTGTGATACATCGCCGCGTCGGCGTTAAACATCAGTTCACGCTCGGTTTTGCCGTCGTGAGGGTAGAGCGCGATACCAATGCTGAGGGTCACTACCAGTTCATAGGGGCTGAGATTGAACGGGCTATCGATCGCGCGCACCAGCGAATTTGCCAGCGATGCCGCGTCGTCCGGACCTTCTCCCTCTGCCAGCAGAACAAATTCATCACCGCCGATACGTGCAAGGGTGAACTGGCCTTTCAGGAGAAGCAGCAGACGCTGCGTAACGGCGACCAGCAGCCTGTCACCGACATCATGGCCGTAGGCGTCATTGATGGCTTTAAAGCCGTCGAGATCCATGAACATCAGGGCAAAATGGTTCCCTTCACGGTCGGCTTTGCTGATGGCCTGATCGAGTCTGTCTTCCAGCAGGATACGGTTGGGCAGGCGCGTCAGGGTATCGTGTAGCGCCAGCTGAGCGAGTTCCCGGTTAGCTTCTGCCAGCGACGAGGCCAGAAGGGCGGTACGTGCCTGAAGGCGGGCATCCAGCATCGACACCAGCAGGGTGATCCCAAGAATTGAGAGCGCGACGACGCTGACCAGCACCGCCAGCCAGCTCCCGTTGATACCCTCATGGTGAACCATTGTGGACATCGGAAACTGCGCCGCTTTCATCCCGGCATAGTGCATGCCGGCAATGGCAATTCCCATCGTGATGGCGGCACCCATGCGCATCAGCACGACCTGCGCGGCTTCGCGACGCAGGCGGAAGGTGAGCCATAATGCCGCGAGCGAAGCGGCAAGCGCAATCACGACCGAAATGGCCACCCACATCTTGTCCCAGATAATCCCGGGCATCACTTCCAGCGCCGCCATGCCGGTGTAATGCATAGCAACAATACCGCTTCCCATCACCAGCGCGCCGGGCAGCAGTCGGCGCAGGCGTAGTTGCTCGCAGCTCACGAGCCATAGCGCAAACAGCGACGAACCTATGGCTATGACCATGGATAGCACCGTCAGGGTGGCGTTGTAGCTCATGCTCATGGAGAGGTCCATCGCCAGCATGCCGATAAAATGCATGGCCCACACGCCGATGCCCATAGCAATACCGCCGCCAGCCAGCCAGACGCGGGCAGCGACGCCCTCACTCCCGGCGACGCGTGCAGCCATGTTCAGCGCGGTATACGCAGCAAGAATGGCAACAACAAAGGAGAGGACGACAAGGATATGGTTGTATTGGCTGACCAGCATGGACGGTTCTACTCGAGTGTGGGGTTACGCTAGAGCGGTTGAGAAGGGCGAGACATTATCACCGTCAGGTAATGGCTCAAAGGGATTTAAATCCCCGTTTTTAGTGGGTAATAACGGGGTGATTTGCGCAATCGGGCGGTTAGTCGAGCTCTGAGCAGTTTACGAGTTTCAGCGGATTAACGGAGTTCATATTGCGACACTTATCGGTTTCGGTGCTCATTAGTTCAATCCACTGCATCAGGAGTGTATCGAAAATGAGAACGGAGATTGCAAAGACAACCAGCCACCAGTATTTACGAATCATTGTGTCATTCCGCGGGAAGATCGCCAGTAAGGTGGGGGAAATATACACGAAAAACCGGGGTTGAAAAGCGGGAGAGGCGAAGGTTTACAATACGTTGACGGAGAAGCGCAGGTAATAAAAAAGGCGCTTCCCCATGCCGAAGAGCGCCTTTTTAAACAAGCATTTAACTGATTAGTATCAGTTCATGCCGTATTTTTTCAGTTTCTTACGCAGAGTACCACGGTTGATACCCATCATCAGCGCAGCGCGGGTTTGGTTACCGCGGGTGTATTGCATCACCATGTCCAACAGTGGCTGTTCAACTTCAGCCAATACCAGCTCATACAGATCATTAACATCCTGACCGTTCAGTTGAGCAAAATAGTTCTTCAGTGCCTGTTTAACCGAGTCACGCAGGGGCTTTTGAGTTACCTGGTCCTGAGAGTTAACGGTAGAAACGGTCAGTACGTCAGAATTTACGCGTTGTTCGAACATAGTTCTGTCAGCTCTTTATTTCATTACGCAAGATTTTCGAAGTATGCCTCCAACGCCTCCAGCTGTACGCTGGCATCCTCTATGGCGTTGAATGTGCGCCGAAACTGGTCATCTGGAGCGTGCTCCTGGAGATACCAGGAGACGTGTTTACGCGCAATTCGGTACCCTTTTGCCTGACCGTAGTGGTCATGCAGTTCCCGAACATGCGAACAAAGCAAGCGCTTAACCTCTGCCAGAGGCAGCGGGGCAAGCAGCTCCCCAGTGTCCAGATAATGCTGGATTTCCCGGAAGATCCAGGGTCTTCCCTGAGCTGCACGTCCTATCATCAGAGCATCAGCTCCCGTATAGTCGAGTACAGCCCTGGCTTTAAGCGGGTCAGTTATGTCGCCATTCGCGATAATCGGAATGGAAACTTTCTGCTTAACTGCCCGAATGCTGTCGTATTCAGCTTCACCGTTGAACAAACAGGCGCGAGTGCGTCCATGGATGGTCAGGGCCTGAATGCCACAGTCTTCGGCCAGTTGGGCAATCTCTACACAGTTACGGTGTTCCGGCGACCAACCCGTGCGAATCTTCAACGTAACAGGAACGTCCACCGCGCTGACAACCGCCGTCAGGATAGCTTTCACCTGGTCGGGGTATTGCAGAAGGGCTGAACCTGCAAGCTTGCGATTCACCTTTTTGGCCGGGCACCCCATATTGATATCAATAATCTGGGCACCACTTTCCACGTTAATCCGCGCGGCATCTGCCATCTCTTCAGGCACGCTTCCGGCAATTTGCACGGTGCGAATACCTGGTTCATCAACGTGCACCATCCGAAGGCGGGATTTATCGCTTTCCCAAACCTGCGGGTTAGACGACATCATCTCGGATACGGTTAAACCGGCTCCCATCTCATAGCACAGCGTCCTGAACGGCCGGTCTGTAATACCTGCCATTGGGGCTGCGATCAGGCGATTTCTAAGCTGGTGGTGTCCGATGCGCATGAGTTAAGAAATGACCATACTGTGACTGCAAGGCGGCGTATATTACGCATTTTTTGCACGAGATGAAAGGCCAAACTTTGAACAATCCACTGTTGTAGATCAAGGAATCGCCGCCCAATCTTTCCGTTCAAAATTATTCATTATTTAAATCATTAAGTTATATGATAATGGTTATTTTATGGACGCTTACAATTTCCCGTAACTTCTCATCATTTCTGAATAAATGCGTTACTGAAGCGGGATAATCTGCTGTTTTTAGCAGCAGATTTCCCCACTTCTTTGCGATCTGCGTCGCATTTTAGAACATGATCATCATGCGAAAAATGTGTGTTATTCGACCACGACGCGCCCATGCAGCGACTGTACCGGACGGTTATTATCGTGATGCATCGTCTGGGTGAATCTGGCCAGCTGTTCTGCAGAAACCGTCAGGGGCTGCTTAAGCACAATCCAGGTGACGCCTTCTGTACATGGTGGGGTGGTCAGTGAACCGCTAAAGCGCCAGTACGTTTTATCTTTTGGCAGCAGTTTGTTCAGGTTGAGATCCTGTTTGATGGAGACGTTCTGCTCGGCCTGCTGAGGCATAACGCGCCACAGTTTTTCTAGCTCCGGGTTTGCGGCTCCTTTATCAAACATGACCGCCACCACCGTCAGTTCCCCACTGGCATTTTTATGGACCAGATGCATTTCCATCGCGTATCTCTTGCCATGCACGGTGTTTTCGCTCGGCGCGTGGAAATGGAACTGCTGTAACGTCCAGGTTTGCTTATCAAGAGTAAGGGTATCTAGAGTGTTAGCCTGTTCACTTGCCTGAATGGTATGGCCGTTGTTTGTCAGTGTAACAGGGCCATCAACGTAGTGGGTTTGTAGCGGGGAGAGATGGGCGTTAGCGGTCGAATCAATATTAACAGGAGACTGGTTCATTCCGCTTTGACAGGTCTTGTATGCCCCGTCTAGCTCACTCCAGTGTTCCGGCGATCCTTCCCCTTCGTAGCTCCAGTGTGATGCGAATGCTGAAGCCGAGATCATGCTCAGCGCCAGCAGCGCTGCCTTGCCTGTAACGTGTGTCATCATATTCTTCCGGTGAATTTTTGTAATACAAATCAGCATGATTTGTAGGGTTATTTTACCGAAGAATGACCGGGGGAGAGAGGATTATCAGAGGGGGAGAGGCGTGGTCAGATGACCACGCCAAATGCTTATTTTTTACGGCCGGTGATGCGGCACCACTCTTCTTTTTCCACTGCCGGGTCAAGGGCAAAGAGATCGGCGTAGGCTTCACACACGCTGTCGGCCTGGCTCGCCAGGATACCGGAAAGACCCAGCAGACCGCCCTCAACGGGCAGCACGCTGATTAACGGAGCCAGTTCGCGCAGTGGGCCCGCCAGAATGTTTGCGACCACCACATCGGCTTTCATGGCTTCTGGCTGTGCATCCGGCAGATACAGCTCCAGACGATCGGAGACGCCGTTACGCTCGGCATTATCGCGGCTGGCCTGAATCGCCTGCGGATCGATATCGATCCCGATGGCTTTTGCCGCGCCCAGCTTCAGGGCTGCAATCGCGAGGATCCCGGATCCACAGCCGAAGTCGATCACTGTCTTACCGTCCAGATCCAGCCCATCCAGCCACTGCAGGCACAGAGACGTGGTGGGGTGAGTGCCGGTACCAAACGCCAGGCCCGGGTCGAGCATTACGTTGACCGCATTCTCGTCCGGAACGTCGCGCCAGCTTGGGCAGATCCACAGACGTTTGCCGAACTGCATCGGGTGGAAGTTATCCATCCACTCGCGTTCCCAGTCTTTGTCTTCCAGCTGTTCGATTTTGTGCACAAAACCCACGCCCAGCAGAGGATGATTCTCCAGAATCGCGACAACCTCTTTCATATCGGTTTCGGCATCAAACAGGCCAATAACGTCGGTATCACCCCACAGGCGGGTTTCGCCCGGCAGCGGCTCAAAGACCGGCGTGTCATGCGTGTCCTGGAAGGTGATAGAGACCGAACCGGCCTCCATCAGCGCATCGCTCAGCTCTTCAGCATTCGCGCCGGTTGTGTTCAGTTTTAGTTGGATCCACGGCATGGCAAAACTCTTTATTTATCAGTAGAAATCATAGCGGGTTGTGGAACGGGCTGACCGAAACGGTTCCCCACCACAAACGCCAGTAAACTTAGCAGTAACGAAGGCACAATTGGATGGAAGCCCAGGTACTGAATCTTAAACGTTGCGAGTACGGCGTAAAGCACGCCGCCGACAATCATAGCGCTCAGCGCACCGGCGGCATTCGCGCGCTCCCAGTAGAGCCCTAACACCAGCGGCCACAGGAATACCGCTTCAAGCCCACCGAATGCCAGCAGGTTCAGCCAGATGATCATCTCCGGCGGGCGCCACGCGGCTAACAGCAGCAATGCCCCTAATGCCAGAGTAATAACGGCCGACATGCGCTTCAGGCGCCGTTCATTCTCTGCCTGCTCAGGACGCAGGTTCAGATAGAGATCTTTAATGATCGTAGCGGAACTTTGCAGCAGCTGAGCGTTGATGGTCGACATAATGGCGGCCATCGGTGCGGCGAGGAAGATCCCGGCGGCAAATGGCGGCAGTACTTTAACCATCAGGGTTGGGATAACCAGATCGGGTACGGTAAGGTCAGGAATAACTGCCCGACCTAACGCGCCTGCCAGGTGCATACCAAACATCAGGATGGCGACAACGATAGTGCCGATAATGATACCTCTATGCACGGCTTTGCTGTCTTTGTAAGAGATACAGCGCACGGCGGTATGCGGCAGGCCGATCACCCCAAAGCACACCAACACCCAGAACGAAGTCATAAAGGTTGGCGAAAGGATGTCATCCGCGCCCTGCGGAGAGACCAGTTTCGGGTCGATGGTTTCCAGCGTTTCGACGGCGTGGCTCAGACCACCAGCAGCATGCACAATGCCCACCAGCAGAACAAGGGTGCCAACAAGCATCACCAAACCCTGCATCGTATCGTTCAGCACGCTGGCGCGGAATCCGCCAAACGCGGTATACAGCGCAATGCTGACTCCGAAGATGATCAAGCCTGTCTCGTAGGGAATACCCGCCGCCGTTTCCAGCAGGCGTGCCCCGCCGATAAACTGCACCGTCATTGCGCCAATAAAGGCCACCAGCAGGCTTAAGCTGGCCAGCCACACCAGTAAACGGCTCTGATAGCGGGCAAACAGCATATCGTTGAGCGTCACGGCATTATAACGGCGCGCCAGAATGGCAAATTTTTTACCCAGTATGCCCAGCGAGAGCCAGACGGCTGGAAGCTGGATCATGGCCAGCAGCACCCAGCCTAACCCGTATTTATAGGCTGCACCGGGTCCGCCGATAAACGAGCTGGCGCTGATGTAGGTCGCGGTCAGCGTCATGGCCAGCACGACGCCGCCCATCGAGCGGCTGCCAAGAAAATACTCGTTCAGGAAGGTGCCCGTCGTTCTTTTACGCATGGCGTAAACGGATAAACCAAACACCACTAACAAGTAAGCGATAAGCGGCAGAATGACTTCAAGCTGCATCATCGTCCTCCAGCGGAATATCGCGATAGATGAATTTCACCATTGCCCAGCACAGCAGGATGAAGACCAGCGGTACCAGCAGACACGCCATTTCGAACCAGTGCGGCAGGCCGGTGATGCCAATAGCGGAGTCAGGTAAGTAAGCAGTTACTAACCATGCTGCGAGATAGAGAAGGGTCAGCCACAGCGCCCAGCGCGCTTCTTTATGGGCCTGAACAAAACGTTTGTCCATTTTTTGTCCCTTGTGGATGAAGAAAGCGGGGATTGTACATGATGAGGCTTTCCAGGCCCCAGAAATAAAAAAGGCCGGATAATCCGGCCTTTTAGCAACACAGGTCTCTTACTTCTCGTTCAGACCGAGTTTTTTCTCCAGATAGTGGATGTTAGTTCCACCATTCTGGAAGTGCTCGTCGCTCATGATACGCATCTGCAGATCAACGTTGGTTTTGATACCGTCGATGATCAGTTCCTGCAGGGCGTTTTTCATGCGGGCAATCGCCACGTCACGGTTTTCGCCGTAGCAGATAAGCTTGCCGATCATTGAGTCATAGTACGGCGGTACGGTGTAACCGGCGTAGATATGAGACTCCCAGCGCACGCCAAAGCCACCCGGCGCGTGGAAACGCGTGATTTTACCCGGGCTTGGCAGGAAGGTGTTCGGGTCTTCGGCGTTAATACGGCACTCTACCGCATGGCCTTTCACCACAACTTCTTCCTGCTTGATGGACAGCGGCTGGCCTGCAGCGATACGCAGCTGTTCTTTGATCAGGTCAACGCCGGTGATCATTTCGGTAACCGGATGTTCAACCTGAATACGGGTGTTCATTTCGATGAAATAGAACTCGCCGTTCTCGAACAGGAACTCAAAGGTACCTGCACCGCGATAGCCGATATCGACACACGCTTTGGAGCAACGCTCGCCGATGTAGCGACGCAGTTCCGGCGTAATGCCCGGTGCTGGTGCTTCTTCGACCACTTTCTGGTGACGACGCTGCATGGAGCAGTCACGTTCTGCCAGATAGATCGCGTTACCCTGACCGTCAGCCAGCACCTGAATTTCGATGTGGCGTGGGTTTTCCAGGTATTTTTCCATGTACACCATGTCATTGCTGAAAGCGGCTTTCGCTTCTGCTTTGGTCATGGAGATGGACTGCGCCAGTTCAGCATCGCTACGCACAACGCGCATACCGCGACCGCCGCCACCGCCGGACGCCTTGATGATAACCGGATAGCCAATGCGTTTAGCATGAGCACGGTTAGCATCCATGTCGTCGGTCAGAGGGCCGTCAGAGCCTGGTACGGTTGGAACACCGGCTTTTTTCATCGCGGTGATTGCAGACACTTTGTCGCCCATCAGGCGGATAGTGTCGGCTTTCGGGCCAATGAAGATGAAGCCAGAGCGTTCAACCTGCTCAGCAAAGTTGGCGTTCTCAGAGAGGAAGCCGTAACCCGGATGAATTGCCACCGCGCCGGTGATTTCAGCGGCGCTGATGATAGCCGGGATGTTCAGATAGCTTTTTACGGACGGAGCCGGGCCAATACAGACCGTCTCATCCGCCAGCAATACGTGTTTTAAATCGCGATCCGCGCTTGAGTGCACAGCGACGGTCTTGATGCCCAGTTCTTTACAGGCACGAAGAATACGCAGTGCGATCTCGCCGCGGTTGGCGATAACAATTTTATCCAGCATGTACGCCTCGTTACTCGATGACGACCAGCGGCTCGTCAAATTCAACCGGCTGACCACTTTCGACCAGAATCGCTTTCACAGTACCTGATTTGTCTGCTTCGATCTGGTTCATCATTTTCATCGCTTCAACGATGCACAGGGTATCGCCTACGTTGACTTTCTGACCCACTTCGATGAACGCCTTCGCGTCCGGGCTCGGGGTGCGGTAGAAAGTACCAACCATTGGGGAACGTACGATGTGACCACTGATTTCTGCTGCAGCGGCAGGTGCGGCTTCAGCTGCTGGCGCAACGGCTGCGGAGAGCGCAGGCTGCTGCACTGGCGCAGCATAAGCCTGCTGCATTACCGGGAAGCTAGCGGCTGGGGCTGCACGGCTGATGCGTACAGACTCTTCGCCTTCAGAAATTTCCAGTTCGGAGATGCCTGATTCTTCAACCAGCTCGATCAGTTTTTTAATCTTACGAATATCCATGAGTGGGTTCCGTACTCTTGTTTAGTGTGATTGTGACAAGCGTTTTACCGCTGTCTGTAAAGCGTATGAATAGCCGTCTGCGCCCAGTCCACAGATAACGCCAGCAGCGATATCCGACAGATACGAATGGTGACGGAACGGCTCTCGTGCGTGCACATTACTCAGGTGGATCTCGATAAACGGGATACTCACCGCGAGCAGTGCGTCGCGGATAGCAACACTGGTGTGCGTAAACGCGGCCGGATTGATCAGGATATAGTCCACATTGTCTTTAGCCTGATGAATACGGTCGATGAGTGCGTACTCCGCATTCGACTGAAAATGATCCAAATCCACATTCAGTGACGCTGCTTCCGTTCCCAGACGGTTAACAATTTCACTCAATGTTAGCGTGCCGTACTTCTCTGGCTCACGGGTGCCGAGCATGTTCAGGTTCGGTCCGTTCAAAACTAAGATATGGAATTTATCAGTCATTATGCCGCTATCTCCTGCGATTTTCGGGTAAAAAACAAAATATACCTTCGAAACGCAAATGTCACCTTTTCAGAGGCTTAAAACCGCTGTCAGGCGAACCAAGGTCGCACATTATAACGATTTCGTAGCATTTAGCAGCTAAATACTGGTCTTATCAGGGAAGATTATCAACCGCTATCCGAAAAAGATTTGCGGTTGACGGGTAATCTGCGGGAAAACGCACAGTTTCGCGAACTATCGCAACCACTGGCGGAACTTCTTATAACGCCATGCTAAAAGCGCCACGGCCGCAAGTGCATACAGGATTGGCTGTGGCGAGAGGATCTTCACCGACCACAGGTAATGAATGGGAGCGAGGATCGCGACAAGATAGACGAAGTTATGCAGAAGCTGCCAGCGCCTGCCCAGTTTTCGCTGCGCATATTGCGTGGATGTCAGCGCTAACGCCAGTAAAACCACCCAGCTCACGATACCCAGCGTCAAATAAGGACGTGTCACCAGTTCGCGGCCAAGCAGCGCCAGATTGTTAATTCCCAGTTCCAGCAGGGCGTAGCTGGTTAGGTGCAGCGTCGCCCAGGCAAAACACCATAGCCCTAACAGGCGACGGGTGCGTATCAATAAGGGCTGTTTAGCGTAGCGCGCCAGCGGCGAGACGAGCAAGGTGGCCAGCAAAAATTTCAGAGCCATCCGACCGGTAAAATGCTGGATATCCTTCGCCGGGTCTGCGCTAAAGAGCCCCTGGCTTGCGGCCCAGAACAGCCATATAAAAGGAAGCAGCCCGGCCAGGTGCAGCAGCACTTTCAGCCAGGTAATCTGTTTTGCCGTTAAACGCACTCAGAAGTTCTCCCGTAAGTTGAGGCCACGGTAAAGCGAGGCCACTTCATCCGCATAGCCGTTAAACAGCAGCGTCGGCTGGCGCTTCACGTCCAGCGCACCGCCGGAACCGATAAACCGCTCGGTTGCCTGCGACCAGCGCGGATGATCCACGTGCGGGTTCACGTTGGCGAAGAAGCCGTATTCGTCCGGAGCCGCCAGATTCCAGGTGGTTGGCGGACGTTCGCGGGTAAGCTTAATGCTGACGATAGATTTAATCCCTTTGAAACCATATTTCCACGGTACGGTTAAACGGATAGGGGCACCGTTCTGCGGCGGAAGCGCTTTGCCATAAACGCCAACGGTCAGCAGGGTGAGGGGGTGCATAGCTTCGTCAAGACGTAGCCCTTCTACATACGGATACTCAAGCCCGCCGCCGATAAACCTATCTTTCTGCCCGGGCATCTCGTCCGGCGCATAGCGCGTCTGGAAAGCGACATATTTTGCGTTGCTGGTGGGCTCAACCATTGCCAGCAGTTTATGCAGCGGGAAGCCAATCCAGGGCACCACCATCGACCACGCCTCCACGCAGCGCATGCGATAGATACGCTCCTCGAGCGGGAAACGGGTGGTGAGATCGTGGTGGTCCAGCGTCAGGGGTTTCGCCACTTCGCCATCAATTTTCAGCGTCCACGGATCGGTTTTGAGGCTCCCCGCATTGGCGGCAGGATCGGCCTTATCGAGACCAAATTCGTAGAAGTTGTTGTAGCCGGTAACTTTATCTTCCGGCGTGAGCGTCAGCTTGTTTTGCCATTCGGCCGGTTTCGTAAAGGTGAGCGGGGCGCCGGATGGGGCCTTTGGCCGATCGTTGCCTTTAAACCAGTCGAGCAGGTCGGCGTGTGCCGCAGGAGAGAGCGTCAGGGCAGTGGCGCTGATGCCAAGCATTTTCAGGATCTGGCGGCGCTGTAACATAAAGACAGACTCGGACGTTACGTCGGCTTCCGTCAGTTTTCGGTTTTTCATGGCATCCTCCGTCATGCGTTTTTCTAAGCATGACGGAGGAGAGGGATTCGCGCGAATATGTCACGAAAATTTGAAGATTAGGCGATTTTCACCAGCGCGCGGCCGTGGAACTGGTTATCCATGATCTTACTGGCGTATTCCGGCGCCTGGCTGAGGGTTATCTCCGTTGCGCTCTGGGTATAGAAAGATTCCGGCAGATCGCGCACTAGCCGTTCCCAGGCTTCATGACGACGGGCCGCAGGGGTCATCACGGAATCCACACCCTGCAGGCGGACGTTACGCAGAATAAATGGCATCACGGTGGTTGGCAGGGCAAATCCGCCCGCCAGACCGCAGGCTGCCACGCAGCCGCCGTAGTTCATCTGCGCCAGGACTTTTGCAAGCACCTTATCACCGACGGTATCCACCGCTCCTGCCCAAACCTGTTTTTCCAGCGGACGGGTTTCGGCAAATTCGTCGCGGCTGAGAATGCGGCTGGCGCCGAGCTGGCGCAGATAGTCATGGGTACTTTCTCGGCCGGAAACCGCAGCGACCTGATAGCCCAGCTTGTGGAGCAGCGTGACTGCCGTGCTGCCCACGCCGCCGCTGGCGCCGGTGACGACAATTTCCCCTGACTCAGGGCGGATACCCGCATCTTCCAGCGCCATCACGCACAGCATGGCGGTAAAGCCTGCCGTGCCGACGATCATTGCTTTGCGGCCATCCATGCCTTTCGGCACAGGCACCAGCCAGTCGCCCTTCACGCGCGCCTGCGTTGCCAGCCCGCCCCAGTGATTTTCACCCACGCCCCAGCCGGTGAGCAGTACATGCTGGCCTGGATGGAAGCGCGGATCCTCGCTGGTATGAACCCGGCCAGCGAAATCAATCCCCGGCACCATAGGGAAATTTCGGATGATTTTACCCTTACCGGTAATAGCCAGCGCATCTTTATAATTTAAACTGGACCAGTCGATGTCGACGGTTACTTCGCCTTCCGGCAGGCGACTCTCTTCAACCGCCTGCACTGAGGCAAGCGTTTTTCCGTCCTGCTGTTCTAAGATCAAAGCCTGCATACGGGGTCCTCACGACTCAGATGATTGGAAAATAATTTCTGAAGACTATACTCGCTCAGGGAAACGCAGTGCCGATTTAACGCAATAAATTGCCAGATACGCCCGATTTGGTAGTATGCCGCATTTGAAATGCAAGTTAGCGCTTACTCGCTACCCCATCAACCCACGGAGTAATCTCAAGGATGCGATTAACGACGAAGTTCTCAGCTTTTATCACCTTGCTGACGGGGCTTACCATTTTTGTCACGCTCCTGGGTTGTTCCCTGAGCTTTTACACCGCCATTCAGGACAAGCTGGTCAACCGGGTACAGTCTGTTGCCTCGGTGATTGATACGCGTCTGCTGACGACGCCGCTACCGGCGCTCTCCCGTGAGCTCGATGAGTTGATGGTACCTGTTGATATCGTTCAGATCGACATTCAGCAGGGAAAGCATCGTGTTTTAAGCCACGAACGACCGGGAAGCTATCGCCCCGCGGGCGTGGTAAGCCAGTATCGGGAAGTGACGGTGCATTCCCTTAAAAATCCAGGGATGACCATACACATGGTCTACCTCGATCCGATGGCAAGCTATTTCCGTTCCATGATGACCACCGCGCCGCTCACCGTCGCCGTTGCGTTTATCGTCCTGCTGATCTTTCTCGCGGTCCGCTGGCTGCGTCGCCAGCTTTCCGGTCAGGAGCTGCTGGAGATGCGATCCGTACGCATCCTGAACGGTGAGCGCGGCCCGCAGGTGCGTGGCTCCGTTCACGAGTGGCCGTCTCGCGCCAGCAGCGCGCTGGATACCCTGCTCTCCGAAATCCAGTTTGCCAGCGACCAGCGCAGCCGTATGGATACGCTGATCCGCTCTTATGCGGCGCAGGATAATAAAACTGGCCTTAACAACCGTCTTTTCTTTGATAATCAGCTCGCCACGCTGCTCGACGATTCAGAAAAAGTGGGGACTCACGGGGTGGTGATGATGATTCGCCTGCCCGATTTCGATCTCCTGCGCGACACGTGGGGACAGCGGGTCGCGGAAGAAAATCTCTTTACGCTGATCAACCTGCTCTCCACCTTTATTATGCGCTACCCGGGCGCGCTGCTGGCCCGCTATCACCGCAGCGACTTTGCCGTGCTGTTGCCGCATCGCACGCTGAAGGAATCGGAAAGCATCGCCAGCCAGCTGCTGAAGGCGGTAGATGCGCTGCCGCAGAGCAAAATGCTCGACAGGGACGATATGGTCCACATGGGGATCTGCGCCTGGCGTGGCGGACAATCCACAGAGCAGGTGATGGAACATGCGGAAGCCGCTACCCGCAACGCCGTGTTGCAGGGGGCCAACGGATGGGCGGTTTACGATGACTCGCTGCCGGAAAAAGGGCGCGGCAACGTGCGCTGGCGCACGCTGATTGAGCAAATGCTCAGCCGCGGCGGTCCACGAATTTATCAAAAACCCGCGGTCATGAAAAACGGCAACGTTCATCACCGTGAACTGATGTGTCGTATTTTTGACGGTACCGAAGAGGTCATCTCTGCGGAATATCTGCCGATGGTGCTGCAATTTGGCCTGTCCGAAGAGTATGACCGCCAGCAAATTACCCGGCTGATTCCGTTTTTATCCTTCTGGCCTGAAGAAAACCTGGCGTTACAGGTCACCGTGGAGTCGTTAATACGCCCACGTTTTCAGCGCTGGCTACGTGATACGCTAATGCAATGCGAAAAATCGCAACGTAAACACATTATTTTTGAACTTGCTGAGGCCGATGTAGGTCAACACATCAGCCGGTTACGTCCGGTTGTACGTTTGATCAATGCGCTCGGTGCACGTATCGCTGTGACGCAGGCAGGTTTAACGCTGGTCAGCACCAGCTGGATCAAGGAGCTTGATGTGGAGTTATTAAAGCTACATCCGGGGCTGGTAAGGAATATTGAGAAGCGTACGGAAAACCAGCTGCTGGTACAGAGTCTGGTAGAAGCGTGCAAGGGTACGCGAACACAAGTATTTGCCACGGGCGTGCGCTCCAGAAGCGAATGGCAGATGTTAACAGCGCGCGGCGTGATGGGCGGTCAGGGGGATTTTTTTGCTGCCTCTCAACCGCTTGACACCAACGTGAAAAAATATTTGCAAAGATACTCTGTTTGACCTGCCGTTTACGCTGTTTTCACGTAGAATATCGCGCCTGTAGCTTTGAGTATGTCGAGCAAAAAGCCAGTGAACGACCTGTAACGGGTTACAAACGTCAGTGGGGAACGCTACTGTTTACTCAGCCCTGAGGGAGTCAGGGGATGATTTTGTAACATCAGGAAACGTACTGCACAAATTTTCACCGTTGCAGATGATTTTTGCGCCTTGTCGCTGCTGCGTGTGGTTGGTAAAGTAAGCGGATTTTGTTTTCCGCCCCAGCTTTCAGGATTATCCCTTAGTATGTTGAAAAAATTTCGTGGCATGTTTTCCAATGACCTGTCCATTGACCTGGGTACCGCGAATACCCTTATTTATGTAAAAGGACAAGGCATCGTATTGAATGAGCCTTCCGTTGTGGCCATTCGTCAGGATCGTGCAGGCTCGCCGAAAAGCGTGGCTGCAGTGGGTCATGACGCGAAGCAGATGCTGGGTCGTACCCCTGGCAACATCGCCGCCATTCGCCCAATGAAAGACGGCGTTATCGCCGACTTCTTCGTGACTGAAAAAATGCTTCAGCACTTCATCAAGCAGGTTCACAGCAACAGCTTCATGCGTCCAAGCCCGCGTGTTCTGGTGTGTGTGCCGGTTGGCGCAACCCAGGTAGAGCGTCGCGCAATCCGTGAATCTGCCCAGGGTGCAGGTGCACGTGAAGTGTTCCTGATTGAAGAGCCAATGGCTGCGGCCATCGGTGCGGGTCTGCCTGTTTCCGAAGCTACCGGTTCTATGGTGGTGGATATCGGTGGTGGTACCACTGAAGTGGCCGTTATCTCTCTGAATGGCGTGGTGTACTCCTCTTCCGTACGTATCGGTGGTGACCGTTTCGATGAAGCCATCATTAATTATGTGCGCCGTAACTACGGCTCTCTGATCGGTGAAGCCACCGCAGAGCGTATCAAACACGAAATCGGCTCTGCGTATCCGGGCGATGAAGTGCGTGAGATCGAAGTTCGTGGCCGTAACCTGGCTGAAGGTGTTCCACGCGGTTTCACCCTGAACTCCAACGAAATTCTGGAAGCTCTGCAGGAACCACTGACGGGCATCGTGAGCGCGGTAATGGTTGCGCTGGAACAGTGCCCACCAGAGCTGGCGTCCGATATCTCCGAGCGCGGTATGGTTCTGACCGGTGGTGGTGCGCTGCTGCGTAACCTCGACCGCCTGTTAATGGAAGAGACAGGTATTCCTGTCGTAGTTGCAGAAGATCCACTGACTTGCGTCGCCCGTGGTGGTGGCAAGGCGCTGGAAATGATCGACATGCACGGCGGCGATTTGTTCAGCGAAGAGTAGTCGAGTTTGAGAGGGTAGCAATTTGCTACCCTTTCTCTCTGACGCGAGAATACGCATAGCCTATGAAGCCAATTTTTAGCCGTGGCCCATCGCTACAGTTTCGCCTTATTCTGGCGGTTCTGGTTGCGCTTGGGGTCATTATTGCCGATAGCCGCCTCGGTACGTTCAGCCAGATCAGAACGTACATGGATACCGCCGTCAGTCCTTTCTACTTTGTTTCAAATGGTCCCCGTGAACTGCTCGACTCCGTTTCTCAAACGCTGTCTTCGCGTGACCAACTCGAACTCGAAAACCGGGCATTACGTCAGGAACTGCTGCTGAAAAACAGCGAACTGCTGATGCTGGGGCAATACAAGCAGGAAAACGCGCGTCTGCGTGAACTGCTCGGCTCGCCGCTGCGTCAGGATGAGCAGAAAATGGTCACGCAGGTGATCTCCACCGTGAACGACCCCTACAGCGATCAGGTTGTGATCGACAAAGGGAGCGTGAACGGGGTGTATGAAGGTCAGCCTGTTATCAGTGATAAAGGCGTCGTGGGCCAGGTTGTTGCCGTAGCCAAACTGACCAGCCGCGTGCTGCTGATTTGCGATGCCACGCATGCGCTGCCGATCCAGGTTCTGCGCAACGACATCCGCGTGATTGCGGCCGGTAACGGCTGTACGGACGACCTGCAGCTTGAACACCTGCCGGCTAACACGGATATTCGCGTGGGCGACGTGCTGGTGACGTCCGGTCTGGGTGGACGCTTCCCTGAAGGCTATCCGGTTGCGGTGGTCTCTTCGGTCAAGCTGGATACTCAGCGTGCCTATACCGTGATTCAGGCGCGTCCAACCGCCGGTTTGCAGCGTCTGCGCTATCTGCTGCTGCTGTGGGGCGCCGATCGTAACGGTGCTAATCCGATGACGCCTGAAGAGGTGCATCGCGTGGCAAACGAGCGCCTGATGCAGATGATGCCGCAGGTTCTCCCGCCAGCGGATTCCATGGGGCCGCCTGCGCCAGTTCCGGCGCCGGCAACCGGGTTAACGCAGCCGCTGCCGGATGCGCCGCCACCGCCTAAACTCTCTTCGGGAGGGCAGTAGTGGCAAGCTATCGTAGCCAGGGACGCTGGGTCATCTGGCTCTCGTTTCTCATTGCACTGTTACTGCAAGTGATGCCCTGGCCGGATGACATTCTCGTTTTCCGGCCAAACTGGGTATTGCTCATTTTACTCTACTGGATCCTTGCCCTGCCGCATCGCGTAAATGTCGGCACAGGTTTCGTGATGGGTGCCATACTGGATCTCATTAGCGGCTCTACGCTTGGCGTGCGCGCCTTGTCCATGAGCATTATTGCGTACCTCGTCGCACTCAAATTCCAGCTCTTTCGTAACCTTGCGCTCTGGCAACAGGCCCTGGTGGTGATGTTATTGTCGCTCGCTGCGGATATCGTTGTTTTCTGGGCAGAGTTTTTAGTGATCAACGTCTCTTTCCGACCGGAAGTGTTCTGGAGTAGTGTAGTAAACGGTGTGCTCTGGCCATGGTTATTCCTGCTGATGCGTAAGGTTCGCCAGCAGTTTGCTGTGCAATAAAAGGTTTCTATGACGTCTTTGTATCTCGCTTCCGGCTCCCCGCGCCGTCAGGAACTCCTGACGCAGCTAGGGGTCTCTTTTGAACGCATCGTTACCGGCATTGAAGAAAAACGTGCTGAGGGCGAAAGCGCTCAACAGTACGTGTCTCGCCTGGCGCGCGAGAAAGCGCAGGCGGGCGTGGCCAGTGTGCCACGCGATCTTCCCGTGCTGGGAGCAGATACCATCGTTATTCTGAACGGTGAAGTGCTTGAGAAACCGCACGACGCCGATCATGCGGCGCGCATGCTGCACAAAATGTCCGGACAAACGCATCAGGTGATGACGGCCGTCGCGCTGGCTGACCGCCAGCACGTGCTGGATTGCCTGGTGGTGACCGAAGTGACGTTCAGAGTACTTACCGACGACGACATCGCCGCTTATATTGCCAGCGGTGAACCGATGGATAAAGCAGGTGCATACGGTATTCAGGGGCTGGGTGGCTGTTTTGTCAGGAAGATTAATGGCAGCTATCACGCCGTAGTCGGCTTACCGCTGGTGGAAACGTATGAGTTGCTGAGCAATTTTAACTCACTGCGTGAGGGAAGGGATAATTATGACGGCTGAATTGTTGGTAAACGTAACGCCATCGGAAACCCGTGTGGCCTATATTGATGGTGGCATTCTTCAGGAAATTCATATTGAGCGTGAAGCGCGGCGCGGAATAGTAGGCAATATCTACAAAGGTCGTGTCAGTCGTGTACTACCGGGTATGCAGGCGGCTTTTGTAGATATTGGACTGGATAAGGCGGCGTTTTTACATGCCTCCGATATCATGCCGCACACCGAGTGCGTCGCGGGCGAAGAGCAAAAGCAGTTTGCCGTGCGCGATATTTCTGAACTGGTGCGTCAGGGGCAGGATCTGATGGTGCAGGTGGTGAAAGATCCCCTCGGCACCAAAGGCGCCCGTCTGACCACCGACATCACCTTACCTTCCCGCTATCTGGTCTTTATGCCCGGCGCGTCGCACGTGGGCGTTTCGCAGCGTATTGAGAGCGAAACCGAGCGCGAGCGTCTGAAGAAAGTGGTCAGCGCCTACTGCGATGAGCAGGGCGGGTTTATCATCCGTACCGCTGCGGAAGGGATCAGCGAAGAAGACCTGGCGTCGGATGCGGCTTATCTGAAGCGCGTCTGGACCAAGGTAATGGAGCGTAAAAAACGCAACCAGACCCGCTACCAGCTCTACGGTGAACTGGCGCTTGCTCAGCGCGTTCTGCGCGACTTTGCCGATGCGCAGCTCGACCGCATTCGCGTGGACTCGCGCCTGACCTATGAGGCGCTGCTGGAATTTACCGCTGAGTACATCCCGGAGATGCCAGGCCTGCTGGAGCATTATTCAGGGCGTCAGCCGATCTTCGATCTCTATGATGTCGAAAACGAGATCCAGCGAGCGCTGGAGCGTAAGGTCGAGCTGAAGTCAGGCGGCTATCTGATCATCGATCAGACCGAGGCGATGACCACCGTCGATATCAACACCGGCGCGTTTGTCGGCCATCGCAACCTGGATGACACCATCTTCAATACCAACATTGAAGCCACGCAGGCGATTGCGCGCCAGCTTCGTCTGCGCAATCTGGGCGGCATTATCATCATCGACTTCATCGATATGAGTAATGAAGACCATCGTCGCCGCGTGCTGCACTCGCTTGAGCAGGCGCTGAGCAAAGACCGCGTGAAAACCAGCATTAACGGCTTCTCGCAGCTGGGGCTGGTGGAAATGACGCGTAAGCGTACCCGCGAGAGCGTTGAGCATGTGCTGTGTAATGAATGCCCAACCTGCCATGGACGCGGAACGGTAAAGACTGTTGAGACCGTCTGCTACGAAATTATGCGTGAAATCGTCCGTGTTCATCATGCCTACGACTCCGATCGTTTTCTGGTCTATGCTTCCCCTGCGGTGGCTGAAGCGCTGAAAGGCGAAGAGTCACACGCGCTGGCGGAAGTGGAAATTTTTGTCGGCAAACAGGTAAAAGTACAAATTGAACCGCTCTATAACCAGGAGCAGTTTGACGTCGTGATGATGTAAGACGCAGTACGCTGCGTGACGAAAGCTGACAAGGAGAGATGCGTGAGGCGATTGCCGGGGATTTTATTGCTTACAGGGGCAACGCTGGTCGTGATTGTCGCGTTGCTCGTGAGCGGGCTACGCCTCGTATTACCGCATCTGGACAGCTGGCGTCCGCAGCTGCTGGCTAAAATTGAATCCACCACCGGCGTGCCGGTGAACGTAAGCCAGCTAAGCGCTAACTGGCAGAATTTTGGCCCGACGCTCGATGTCCGGGATATCAACGCCAGCCTGAAAGATGGCGGCTATCTGAAAATCAAACGCGTAACCCTGGCGCTGGACGTCTGGCAAAGCCTGCTGCATCTGCGCTGGCAGTTTCGCGATCTCACCTTTTATCAACTCCAGTTCCTGACCAATACGCCGCTGTCTGGCGGCGATAGCGGTCAGGGTCTTGAAGCCAACCGCTTTAGCGATCTTTTCCTCCGCCAGTTCGATCACTTCGATCTGCGCGACAGCGAAGTGAGCTTCATTACCCTCTCCGGCCAGCGCGCTGAACTGGCGATCCCTCAGCTGACCTGGCTCAACGGTAAAGAACGTCACCGCGCCGAGGGGCAGGTCAATCTCTCAAGCCTGAACGGCCAGCACGGCGTGATGCAGGTGCGTATGGATCTGCGGGACGACGACGGCCTGTTAAACAACGGCAAAGTCTGGCTACAGGCCGACGATGTGGACGTGAAGCCATGGCTGGGCGACTGGATCCAGCAAAACATGCAGCTGGAGACTGCCCGTTTCAGCCTTGAAGGCTGGCTGACCCTGACCAAAGGCGAATTTGCCAGCGGCGATATCTGGCTCAAGCAGGGGGGCGCAAGCTGGAAAGGCGAAAAACGGCAGCATCAGCTTTCCGTAGATAACCTCACCGCGCACGTGACGCAGGAGAAAGAGGGCTGGCAGTTTGCCATTCCGGATACGCGCATCACCATGGACGGCAAGCCGTGGCCGCGCGGTGCGCTGACGCTGGCCTGGATGCCGGAGCAGGACGTCGGTGGTACGGCCAGTAAACGCAGCGACGAGCTGCGCATCCGCGCCAGCAACCTGGATTTGGCGGCCATTGAAGGCCTGCGCTCGATGGCGGCAAAACTCTCTCCGGATTTGGGCGAGATCTGGCTGGCAACGCAGCCGAGCGGGAAGATAGACGCTCTGGCGCTGGATATCCCGCTCCAGGCGACGGAAAAAACCCGCTTCCAGGCAACGTGGAAAGATCTTGCCTGGAAGCAGTGGAAGCTGCTGCCGGGGGCGGAACACTTTAGCGGCAAGCTGGAAGGCAGCGTGGAAAACGGCAGGCTGACGGTTGATATGCACGACGCCAAAATGCCTTACGAGACGGTCTTCCGCGCGCCGCTGGAAATCGAACAGGGCAGCGCGGTGCTTAACTGGCTCCGTAACGACAAGGGCTTCCAGCTTGATGGCCGCCATATCGATGTGAAAGCCAAAGCCGTTCACGCGCGCGGCGATTTCCGCTATCTGCAGCCTGAGGGCGATGAGCCGTGGCTGGGTATTCTGGCCGGGATCAGCACCGATGACGGCTCTCAGGCCTGGCGTTACTTCCCGGAAAACCTGATGGGAAAAGCCCTGGTAGACTATCTCAGCGGCGCGATTCAGGGCGGTCAGGCGGACAATGCCACGCTGGTCTACGGCGGTAATCCGCATCTTTTCCCGTACAAACATAATGAAGGCCAGTTCCAGGTGCTGGTGCCGCTGCATAACGCGACATTTGCGTTCCAGCCCGGCTGGCCCGCGCTGAAAGACCTGGATATCGAACTCAACTTCCTCAATGACGGGCTATGGATGAAGTCCGACAGCGTGGCGCTGGGCGGCGTGACGGCCAGCAACCTGACGGCCAACATCCCGGACTACTCAAAAGAGAAGCTGCTGATTGATGCCAATATCAACGGTCCGGGCAAAGCGGTGGGACCGTACTTTGAGGAGACGCCGCTGAAAGAGTCGCTGGCGGCGACGCTCCAGCAGCTCCAGCTTGATGGCGATGTGAATGCTCGCTTACATCTTGATATCCCGCTGGACGGGGAGATGACCACCGCCAAAGGCGACGTCCGCCTGAAGAACAACAGCCTGTTCATCAAACCCCTTGAGAGCACGCTGAAAAATCTCAGCGGGCAGTTCAGCTTTGAGAACGGTAACCTTAAGAGCGAGCCGCTTACGGCCAGCTGGTTTAATCAGCCCGTTAATATCGACTTCACGACCACCGAGGGTGAAAAGGCTTATCAGGTGGCCGTCAATCTGGACGGTAACTGGCAGCCATCACGAATGGACGTCCTGCCGAAACCCATTGAGTCGTCAGTGCAGGGCGCAGTCGCCTGGCAGGGTAAAGTGGCAATTGACCTGCCTTATCACGCGGGCGCCCAGTATAAGGTCGACATCACGGGCGATCTGAAAAACCTTCAGAGCCAGCTGCCTGCGCCGCTGGATAAACAGGCCGGACAGCCGCTGCCGGTAAAGCTGAACGTCGATGGCAACCTGAACAGCTTCGCGCTGACCGGCAGCGCGGGCGGGACAAACCACTTCAACAGCCGCTGGCTGCTTAACCGCAAGCTCACCCTCGACAAAGCCATCTGGACAACGGATAGCCGCTCCACTCCGCCTCTGCCGGAGCAGGCTGGCATTGAGCTGAATCTCCCGCCGATGGACGGCGCAGAGTGGCTGGCGCTGTTCCAGAAAGGCGTAGGGCAGAACGTTGATGAAACCGCCCAGTTCCCGCAAACCATTACCGTACGTACGCCGTCGCTGATGCTGGGCGGACAGCAGTGGAACAACCTGAGCCTGGTTTCACAGCCTGGCGCTAACGGCACGAAGGTGGAGGCCCAGGGAAGAGAGATCAACGGCACGCTGACCATGCGCAATCACGCGCCGTGGCAGGCGGCGATCCGCTACCTCTACTACAACCCGGCAAGCGCCGCGAGCGGGAAAGATAAACCGGCAGAGGCGTCGCCGCTGAGTAATGTTTCCCGCGTCGATTTTAGCGGCTGGCCCGATCTTCAGCTGCGCTGTGCGGAGTGCTGGCTGTGGGGGCAGAAATATGGCCGTATCGACGGTGATTTCACTATTCAGGCCAACACGCTTACGCTCTCCGGTGGCCTGGTTGATACCGGTTTTGGCCGCATGACGGCCGCAGGGGAATGGGTGAATAACCCGGGCGAGCAGCGAACGTCCCTGAAGGGCGACATTAAAGGCAACAAGCTGGATGCGGCAGCCAATTTCTTTGGTATCAGCACGCCGCTGCGCGGCTCGTCGTTTGACGTTAATTACGATCTCCACTGGCGTGACGCCCCGTGGAAGCCGGATGAAGCCTCGCTGAACGGCATTCTGAAAACCCACTTTGGCAAAGGTGAAATTGCCGACGTGAGCACAGGGCGCGCCGGGCAGATCCTGCGCCTGCTGAGTTTTGACGCGCTGCTGCGCAAGCTGCGCTTCGATTTTAGCGATACCTTCAGCGAAGGTTTCTACTACGATTCCATCCGCAGCACGGCATGGATCAAGGACGGCGTTCTGCATACGGACGACACGCTGGTGGATGGCCTGGAAGCGGATATCGCCATGAAAGGCTCCGTCAACCTCGTGCGTCGCGAGCTGGATATGGAAGCCGTGGTGGCGCCGGAAATTTCCGCCAGCGTGGGCGTGGCGGCGGCCTTTGTGGTGAACCCGATTGTCGGTGCGGCGGTGTTTGCCGCCAGCAAAGTGCTGGGTCCGCTGTGGAGCAAAGTCTCCATTCTGCGCTACCGCATTACCGGTCCGGTAGATAAACCGCAGATTAACGAGGTGCTGCGCCAGCCGCGCAAAGATGCACAGCAATGATTTGACGTGGGCAGGTAATTGCCTCACTCTCAATAAATACGATCTTTATACCGCCACGGGCGGCAACGAACGAGTAGCAATACGATGAGTCTGAACCTGGTAAGTGAACATTTGCTCGCAGCGAACGGCCTGAGCCATCAGGACCTGTTCTCCATTCTTGGTCAACTGACCGAACGCCGTCTCGACTACGGCGACCTTTATTTCCAGTCGAGCTATCACGAATCCTGGGTTTTAGAAGACAGCATCATCAAAGATGGCTCCTACAACATTGACCAGGGCGTCGGCGTCCGTGCCGTCAGCGGCGAGAAAACCGGTTTCGCCTATGCCGATCAGATTAGCCTCACCGCACTTGAGCAGAGCGCACAGGCCGCGCGTACCATTGTGCGTGATACCGGCGATGGTCGCGTGAAAACCCTGGGAGAAGTGCAGCACTCTGCGCTCTATACCAGCATCGATCCGCTGCAGAGCATGAGCCGTGAAGAGAAGCTGGATATCCTACGTCGCGTGGACAAAGTTGCCCGCGCGGCGGACAAACGCGTGCAGGAAGTTTCTGCCAGCCTGAGCGGTGTGTATGAGTTGATTCTGGTTGCGGCAACGGACGGTACCCTTGCGGCAGACGTTCGCCCGCTGGTGCGTCTCTCCATCAGCGTGCAGGTCGATGACGACGGCAAACGCGAGCGCGGCTCAAGCGGCGGCGGCGGTCGTTTCGGCTATGACTGGTTCCTGGGCGACGTTGACGGTGAAGCGCGCGCCGACGCGTGGGCGAAAGAAGCCGTGCGCATGGCGCTGGTGAATCTGAATGCCGTCGCGGCGCCGGCGGGCTCATTCCCGGTGGTGCTGGGCGCTGGCTGGCCGGGCGTGCTGTTGCACGAGGCCGTAGGCCACGGCCTGGAAGGCGACTTTAACCGTCGCGGGACGTCCGTGTTCAGCGGTCAAATCGGGCAGCTCGTCTCCTCTGAGCTGTGCACCGTGGTGGATGACGGCACCATGCGCGATCGCCGCGGCTCGGTGGCTATCGACGATGAAGGTACGCCAGGGCAGTACAACGTGCTGATCGAAAACGGCGTGCTGAAAGGCTACATGCAGGACAAACTCAACGCGCGCCTGATGGGCGTAGCGCCGACGGGCAACGGACGCCGTGAATCTTACGCGCATCTGCCGATGCCGCGCATGACTAACACGTACATGCTGCCGGGCAAATCCACGCCGCAGGAGATTATCGAATCCGTTGATTACGGTATCTTTGCGCCAAACTTTGGCGGCGGCCAGGTGGACATCACCTCCGGTAAGTTTGTTTTCTCCACGTCAGAAGCGTATCTGATCGAGAAAGGCAAAGTGACCAAAGCGGTGAAAGGCGCGACGCTGATTGGCTCCGGTATTGAAGCCATGCAGCAGATCTCCATGGTCGGTAACGATCTGAAGCTGGATAACGGCGTGGGCGTCTGCGGTAAAGAGGGCCAGAGCCTGCCGGTTGGCGTAGGCCAGCCAACGCTGAAGGTGGACAACCTGACGGTGGGCGGCACGGCGTAATTTCCTGACCCTCTCCCCAAAGGGGAGAGGGTACTGCTCCACGCTGTCTTTTTTCCTCGTCCTTATGAAAAAAGGCCTACTCTTTCCTTCTCCCCCGCATCCCCTGAAACAACTCCGCCACGTCCACAAAATACTCGGTCAGATAGTTAATACACACCTGTACCTTGAGCGGGAGTTTGTCTTTTTCGGTATACAGGGCGTACACCGGACGCGGATCGGACTGGTAGCGCGGGAAGAGGATCTCCAGCACGCCGCTGTTGATCTCGTTGATCACCCACATTAACGGCACGTAGGCGATCCCGGCCCCGGCCACCAGCCAGCGCGAAATGGTCATCGGATCGTTAGTGACAAACCGTCCTTCCGGCAGCAGCCTGGTGGAGATCCCTTCCGGAGCGATCAGCTCAAATTCATTATCGGGCCGCACGCTGTACTCCAGCCACGAGTGGTTGGTGAGATCGGCGGGTTTCTCCGGAACGCCGTACTGCGCCAGATAGCTTTTCGAGGCGCAGACGACCATCGGCATGCTGCCCAGTCGTCGCGAGAACAGGCTGGAATCCTGCAACGCGCCGACGCGGATCACCACGTCCAGCCCGTCGGCAATCAGGTCCGGCGCCGGGATACCCGTCACCAGATTGACGGTAAGCCCAGGGTACTCTTTCAGCATATCCGCGGTCATGGCAGCGAGAACATTTTGTGCCATAGTTGAAGAACACCCGATGCGCAGCGTGCCGATAGGGGTGTTGTTGAAGGCATAGAGCTGTTCGTGAACATCCTGCACTTCAAGCAGCATACGGCGACAGCCCTGATAGTAAATTTTACCCGCTTCCGTCAGCCCAATGCTGCGGGTACTGCGGTTGAGCAGCTTGACCTGAAGCTCATCTTCCAGTTTGGACACCGTCTGGCTGATGGATGAGACGCTCATCTGAAGCTGGCGGGCAGCGGCGGTAAACGAGCCCAGTTCAACCACTTTGGCGAAGACCGACATGCGTTTTAAACGTTCCATTGTTCACTCTGGCTTAAAAGTGATTTAGATCACATATTATAGATAACAGCATAACAGTTACGTTAATATATTATTAATTACATAACGGCTGCGCCATTCTCGCCCGGCGTTTCTTGCTCTCCCGCGGTGGCGTACGCTTAAAAATTCTGAAGCCTGCACTCTCTCTTATCAAGGTCAACATGAGTCTGTTTCCCGTTATCGTGGTGTTCGGTCTGTCGTTCCCACCGATATTTTTCGAGCTTCTTTTATCACTGGCGATCTTCTGGCTGGTGCGCAAGGTGCTGGTCCCTACCGGGATCTACGATTTCGTCTGGCACCCTGCATTGTTCAATACCGCGCTGTATTGCTGCCTGTTTTACCTGATATCGCGCATGTTTGTCTGAGGTTGATGTGAAAACGCTAACAAGAAAAATCTCCCGCACTGCCATCACAATGGCGCTGGTTATCCTCGCCTTCATCGCTATTTTCCGCGCCTGGGTTTATTACACCGAATCACCGTGGACGCGTGATGCACGCTTCAGCGCCGATGTGGTGGCAATAGCCCCTGACGTGGCCGGTCTTATCACGGCGGTTAACGTCCACGATAACCAGCTGGTGAAAAAAGATCAGGTCCTGTTCACCATCGACCAGCCTCGTTACCAGAAAGCGCTGGAAGAGGCGGAAGCGGACGTGGCCTATTATCAGGCGCTCGCTGCGGAGAAACGCCGCGAGGCAGGCCGCCGTAATCAGCTGGGCGTTCAGGCAATGTCCCGTGAAGAGATTGACCAGTCCAACAACGTGCTGCAAACCGTGCTGCACCAGCTGGCGAAAGCGCAGGCAACGCGCGATCTGGCGAAGCTCGATCTCGAGCGCACCGTGATCCGCGCGCCGTCAGATGGCTGGGTGACCAACCTCAACGTCTATGCCGGGGAATTCATTACCCGTGGCTCTACCGCCGTGGCGCTGGTTAAACAGAACTCCTTCTACGTGCTCGCCTATATGGAAGAGACCAAGCTGGAAGGCGTGCGCCCAGGTTACCGGGCTGAAATCACGCCGCTCGGCAGCAACCGCGTCTTTAAAGGCACCGTCGACAGCGTTGCCGCAGGGGTGACTAACTCCAGCAGCTCTAACGATGCCAAAGGGATGGCGACGGTCGATTCCAACCTGGAGTGGGTGCGTCTGGCCCAGCGCGTGCCGGTGCGCATCCACCTGGATGAACAGCAGGGAAATCTGTGGCCCGCGGGTACCACGGCGACGGTGGTGATCACCGGTGAAAAGGACCGGGATGCCAGCCAGGACTCGTTCTTCCGTAAAATTGCCCACCGCCTGCGCGAGTTTGGTTAATCGCCATGGGTATCTTTTCCATCGCCAGCCAGCACATTCGCTTCGCCGTGAAGCTGGCGTGCGCCATCGTGCTGGCGCTGTTTGTTGGCTTTCACTTCCAGCTTGAAACCCCTCGCTGGGCAGTGCTGACGGCTGCGATTGTCGCGGCGGGCCCGGCCTTTGCCGCGGGCGGGGAACCCTATTCAGGCGCGATCCGCTATCGCGGGATGCTGCGTATCATCGGGACGTTTATCGGCTGTTTCGCGGCGCTGACCATTATTATTCTCATGATCCGCACCCCGCTGTTGATGCTGATGGTCTGCTGCATCTGGGCGGGTTTCTGCACCTGGATCTCGTCTCTGGTGAAAGTGGAGAACTCCTACGCCTGGGGGCTGGCGGGCTATACCGCGCTGATTATTATCATCACCATCCAGTCCGAGCCGCTGCTGGCCCCGCAGTTTGCGGTGGAGCGATGCAGCGAAATTGTGATTGGTATTGTCAGCGCGATCGTCGCTGATCTGCTTTTCTCCCCGCGCTCCATCAAGCAGGAAGTCGACCGTGAGCTTGACGCGCTGATCGTTGCCCAGTATCAGCTGATGCAGCTGTGCATTAAGCACGGCGACAGCGAAGAGGTGGATAAAGCCTGGAGCGGGCTGGTACGCCGTACGCAGGCGCTGGAAGGGATGCGCAGCAATCTTAATATGGAGTCCTCGCGCTGGGCCCGCGCGAATCGTCGTCTGAAAGCCCTCAACACCGTCTCTCTGACGCTGATTACCCAGGCATGTGAAACCTATCTGATTCAGAACACCCGCCCGGAAGCGGTCACCGATACGTTCCGCGAACTGTTTGCCGAGCCGGTGGAAACCGTACAGGACGTGCATAAGCAGCTTAAGCGCATGCGCCGGGTGATTGCCTGGACCGGGGAGCGCGACACGCCGGTAACCATCTACACATGGGTCGGCGCCGCGACGCGCTACCTGCTGCTGAAGCGCGGAGTGATCGGCAACACCAAAATCAGCGCGGCGGAAGAAGAGGTGCTGCAGGGGGAAGTGGTGATCAAGGCGGAATCCGCCGAGCGCCATCACGCCATGGTCAACTTCTGGCGTACGACGCTTGCCTGCATGCTCGGTACGCTGTTCTGGCTGTGGACGGGCTGGACGTCCGGCAGCGGCGCGATGGTGATGATTGCCGTCGTGACCGCACTGGCGATGCGTCTGCCTAACCCGCGTATGGTTGCCGTTGATTTCCTCTACGGCACCATTGCCGCCCTGCCGATAGGCGCGCTCTATTTCCTGGTCATCATCCCGTCGACGCAACAGAGCATGCTGCTGCTCTGTATTAGCCTGGCGGTAATGGCGTTCTTTATCGGCATTGAAGTGCAAAAGCGGCGCCTGGGATCGCTGGGGGCGCTGGCGAGTACGATTAACATCATCGTGCTCGATAATCCGATGACCTTCCATTTCAGCCAGTTCCTCGACAGCGCGTTAGGCCAGCTGGTGGGCTGCTTCCTGGCCATGATGGTGATACTGCTGGTGCGGGATAACTCGCAGGCAAGAACGGGCCGCGTGCTGCTGAACCAGTTCGTGTCGGCTGCCGTGTCGTCTTTGACTACCAATACCGCGCGCCGTAAAGAGAACCATCTGCCCGCGCTCTACCAGCAGCTGTTTTTACTGCTGAACAAGTTCCCGGGCGATATCGGGAAGTTCCGGCTGGCGTTAACCATGATCATCGCGCACCAGCGTTTGCGTAACGCGCCCGTGCCGATCAACGACGATCTGTCGGCCTGGCACCGCCAGCTGCGTCGTACCGCCGATCACGTGCTTTCTGCCAGCAGCGATGACAAACGGCGTCGCTACTTTACGCAGCTGCTTGAAGAGCTCGATACCTATCAGGAAAAGCTCAAGCACTGGGAGGCGCCGCCTCAGGTGACCGAGCCGGTAGGACGGCTGGTGTTTATGCTGCATCGCTACCAGAATGCCCTCACGGATAACTGACTGAAGTAAAAAACCGACGCCAAAAGCGTCGGTTTTTTTGTGGCTATACTTAGTCCAGCACGTTCTTACATTTCAGAAAGGGAGAACACATGACGACCCAGGCGCTTCAGGACCACATCCTTTTTCAGACCGGTTATCTGGTCAACGGAATCTGGAAAACGCTGGATACAACCTTTGATGTGCTGGACCCCGCGACCGGTGAGGTCATTGCTAAAGTCGCAAAAGCGGGTAAAGCGCAAACCGAAGACGCTATCGCAGCGGCTACCCAGGCCTTCCCGGCATGGCGTGCCAAAACCGCGAAAGAGCGCTCGGCGATTCTCTACCGCTGGTACGAGCTGATTATTGATAATAAAAGCTGGCTCGGGCGGTTGATGACCACCGAACAGGGCAAACCCCTGAAAGAGGCGGAGGGAGAAGTCGAGTATGCCGCCAGCTTTATCCAGTGGTTTGCCGAAGAGGCCAAACGCGCGAACGGTGAAATTATTCCGCCGATCAAACCCGGCTCACGCATTCTGGCGACCCGTGAACCCATTGGCGTGGTCGCGGCGATTACGCCGTGGAACTTCCCGATGGCCATGCTCACCCGCAAGTTAGGCCCGGCGCTGGCGGCCGGATGCACCGGGGTAATTAAACCGGCCAACAACACGCCGCTCAGCGCCTTTGCGCTGCTTACGCTGGCGAAACAGGCCGGAGTGCCCGACGGCGTGCTCAACGCCGTGGCCGGGAATACGCATGAAATCAGCGATGCGATTATGGCAAGCCGCGACGTGCGTAAAATCTCCTTTACCGGCTCAACCTCCGTCGGCAAAACGCTGGTGCGTAACGCCGCAGAAACCATGAAAAAAGTCTCGATGGAGCTGGGGGGAAATGCCCCGTATATCGTTTTTGAGGATGCGGACATCGACGCAGCGGTTAAGGGCGCGATCGCCAACAAGTTCCGCAATGCCGGGCAGGTCTGCGTCAGCGTGAACCGTTTTTATATTCAGGAAACCGTCTACGACAAATTTGTGAATAAACTTGCCGATGCGGTGAAGGCGCTGAAGGTGGGTAATGGTCTCGAAGACGGGGTCGTGGTCGGGCCGCTGATTGAACCTTCGGCGGTCAACAAGGTGCGTGAGCATGTCGACGATGCCGTTGCCCGGGGCGCAACCGTACTGGCTGGTGGGAAGCCTCATCCGCTTGGCGGGAATTTCTGGATGCCAACCGTACTGGGTGACTGCCATGAAGGCATGAAGCTCGCAGAAGAAGAGACGTTTGGCCCGGTGGCGGCGTGCTTCCGTTTTACCTCGGAAGATGAAGTTATCCAGCGCGCCAACAACACCCCCTATGGACTGGCGGCTTACTTCTACACCCAGAATCTTTCTCGGGTCTTCCGCGTTTCACAGGCCATCGAGAGCGGGATGATCGGCATCAACGAGTGCGCCGTCTCCACGGAGCTCGGGCCCTTTGGCGGCGTAAAAGAGTCAGGTCTTGGACGAGAGGGCTCCGTGCTGGGGCTGGAAGAGTATCTGGAAGTTAAAACCCTGCATATTGGGGGATTATAATAGACAGGGCGGCATCTGCCGCTCGCCTGGACTGGGTGGCTGGCAATGAAAACCTATACGTTTGATTTTGACGAGATCGACAGTCAGGAAGACTTCTACCGTGAATTTATCCGGGCGTTTAATCTTGAACGGGAAAGCGTGACGAATCTGGATACGCTGTGGGACGTGGTCACCGGCAGTCAGTTGCCGCTACCGCTGGAAATTGAGTTCATCCATTTGCCCGATAAGCTGCGAAGACGTTTTGGCGCGCTGATATTGCTGTTCGATGAAGCGGAAGAAGAGCTTGAAGGGCAGCTGCGCTTTAACGCGCGGCATTGAATGAAAAAAAGCCCCTGACCATGAGGCCAGGGGCAAGTCGTATGATGAGATACGACGAGGGTTTATTTATACAGTTCTGCCGTTGCATGCCAGTGGTCACCCTGATTCAGTTCGGTGACGCGGTAGCTGCTGGCGCCTGCTTTTTCAGCTTTGGCGGCAAGTTCGTGGCGGATATCCATCGGTGAACCGGTGACAGACGTTACGGAGATGCTGCCCATACGCTGTAGATTTTGTGCCTGGTCGGCATTTACCTGCTGTACGGCTGCGCTTGCGCCGAAAGAGAGAACAGATGCCAGACCGAGGGTTGCGATGATCAATTTGGTTTTCATAGTCTTTACTCCTGAATAGGGTTTTTTACTCAACGGCGAGAAGGGTTGAACCGCTATTTTTATGCCTGGTGCCGTTGAGTGGAGATTTACGTTTTCAGCTATTACTAAAACTTATTTGTACAGCTCAGCGGTGGCGTGCCAGTGGTCACCAGAACGCGCTTCGATGATGCGATAGGATGACGCACCCTGTTCTTCCGCTTTTTTGTTCAGCATCTCATGCATGTCCATTGGCGATGTGCCGACCGCGCCGACAGAAACCGTACCGATGGCCTGGCGGGATTGCGCCTGGTCAGCATTGATAGAGTCTGCTGCGAAAGCACCGAATGACAGGACGGACAGGACGCTGAGCGCCGCTACAGTTGATTTGATTTTCATGATTCTTACCTCGTCGAATTTTTTAGTGGGGTCTTGTTTCGTGACCCTCATCACAAAATCAAGTATACACTAATAACGGTAAAAATTAATACCAGACTAATGGTTTCCCTTGTTATTACGTGTTAACCAGTCTGTTTTTTATAACCAAAATGCATAATATTGGGTGTTTTTTGTACATCATTGTTGGTTATATCTAATAAAATCATATGGATAGCAGCTTTTTGATTTTTTGTGCGATTTTTTGATTTAGCATTCACCAGATGAATGTTAATAGGTGGTAAAAAGCACTATTTGTCAAAGTAAAGGGCAGTGGAAAAGAGGGGGAAACGCAGCAGAAGCAGAACGATCCCCGCAGCGGCGCTACGGGGAGGGGGGATTAGAGTTCCTGTTCGAACAGAACCAGAATCGCTTCGTGGAGATCTTTCACGGAGAAACCGCTAGCCGGTGTGGTGAAGATGGTGTCATCGCCGGCGATAGTCCCGAGGATACCCTCCGTTTTACCCAGCGAGTCCAGCATGCGGGCAATCAGCTGCGCGGCACCCGGGCTTGTGTGGATCACCACGACGGCGTCGTTATGATCGATATCCAGAACCAGATTCTTGAGCGGGCTGGAGGTGGTCGGCACGCCAAGTTCTGCCGGCAGGCAATAGACCATCTCCATCTTGGCGTTTCGCGTACGCACCGCGCCAAATTTCGTTAACATGCGGGAGACTTTCGACTGATTGATATTATCGAAGCCTTGTTCCTGCAGCGCCTGAACAATTTCTCCCTGAGAACTGAATTTCTCTTCTTTGAGTAGCGCCTTAAACGCCTTTACTAATTCTTCTTGCTTAGACGAGCTTCGCATAAGTCACCCGGAATATGACGATAGAAACAACATTATTATGCATGTGGATGAATTTTTATGCAAATTATCTACTCAGCGCCAGGCTGAAATAATGTTATGAAAGGGAGTGATTTTATCAGATTTCGTTATCAGAAAACATGCCTGGGTCACGCCGCGCAAATAAGCTTAAAAGTAAATTAAATGTTATCAAAATGATGTTGTTTTGGTGGCGGGGCAGGGTGTATTGTAACCACCTCTTAAAGCGTTGCCCTCTGTCGTCAGATAGTCTTCTGGTGAGAGATAAAGTCGCGTGACCTCAAATTCTTTAGCTACGAAAATTGTAATTATTTACTTGCTGAATTATGGTCGCCGCAACGGATTTACAGATACTTAAGTTAACCATAATAAGGAGTTTAGGATGAAAGTCGCAGTCCTCGGCGCTGCTGGTGGTATCGGCCAGGCGCTTGCCCTACTACTGAAAACCCAACTGCCTTCAGGCTCAGAACTCTCCCTGTACGATATTGCCCCGGTAACCCCAGGTGTGGCGGTTGACCTGAGCCACATCCCGACCGCTGTAAAAATCAAAGGCTTCTCCGGTGAAGATGCACGTCCTGCACTGCAGGGTGCCGACGTGGTGCTGATTTCTGCAGGCGTGGCGCGTAAGCCAGGCATGGATCGTTCAGACCTGTTCAACGTCAACGCGGGCATCGTGAAAAACCTGGTGCAGCAGATTGCAGAAGTCTGCCCGAAAGCATGCATCGGTATCATCACTAACCCGGTGAACACCACCGTGGCTATCGCGGCAGAAGTGCTGAAGAAAGCGGGTGTTTACGACAAAAACAAACTGTTCGGCGTGACCACGCTGGATATCATCCGTTCCAACACCTTTGTTGCTGAGCTGAAAGGCAAACAGCCAACAGAAGTGGAAGTTCCGGTCATCGGCGGTCACTCTGGCGTTACCATCCTGCCTCTGCTGTCGCAGATCCCAGGCGTGAGCTTCACCGAGCAGGAAGTGGCTGACCTGACTAAACGCATCCAGAACGCGGGCACCGAAGTGGTGGAAGCGAAGGCGGGTGGCGGTTCTGCGACCCTGTCTATGGGCCAGGCGGCTGCACGTTTTGGTCTGTCACTGGTTCGCGCTCTGCAGGGCGAGAAAGGCGTTGTTGAATGCGCTTACGTTGAAGGCGATGGCGAACACGCTCGCTTCTTCTCTCAGCCGCTGCTGCTGGGTAAAAACGGTATCGAAGAGCGTAAATCCATTGGTACGCTGAGCGCGTTTGAACAACACGCGATGGAAGGCATGCTGGATACGCTGAAGAAAGATATCACCCTGGGCGAAGAGTTCGTTAACAAGTAATACGAACCGTCTCCCGGTAAAAAAAACGGAGCTTATCGCTCCGTTTTTTTATGCCTGTCAGTTAGTGGCCGGGTATTCCTGAATCGTTACGTGCAGCGTCAGTTTCTTATCGTTGCGCATGACCTCAACAGGGATGATAGAACCCGGGCGAATTTCTGCCACCTGATCCATCGTCTCCAGCGCGGAGACCGCTGGCGTGCCGTTGACCGACACAATGACATCGTTTACCTGAATCCCCGCGTTAGCCGCCGGACCACCCGGTGCCACCTCGTTAACCACGATGCCCTGAATCTGATCGATACCGCCGCCCTGGGTGTGCAACGGCGCAATTTCGCGCCCGCCGATACCGATATAGCCGCGGATCACGCGTCCGTCGCGGATCAGTTTATCCATAATTTTGGTCGCCAGCTGGAACGGAATGGCAAAGCCGATCCCTTCCGGCGTCTCACCGTCGTTACTTTTATCGAACGAGAGGGTATTGATACCCATCAGCTCGCCCAATGAGTTGACCAGCGCTCCGCCGGAGTTACCGTGGTTGATGGAGGCATCGGTTTGCAGGAAGTTCTGCCGCCCGGAGGGGTTCAAACCGATACGACCGGTCGCGCTGATTATCCCCTGGGTGATGGTCTGGCCCAGGTTGTAAGGGTTACCGATAGCCAGTACGACGTCACCAATATGCGGGGTACGTTTACGGTTGATCGGGATGACCGGCAAACCGCCCGTGGCATTAATTTTCAGCACGGCCAGGTCGGTCAGGCTGTCAGAACCAACGAGTAACGCCTCAAACACGCGGCCATCCTGCAGAGCGACGATGATCTGGTCGGCATCGTTAATCACGTGCTTGTTGGTAATAATGTAGCCGCGCTCGTCCATGATCACGCCGGAGCCGAGGGTGCGGATCTCCAGCTGGTTATGGGCTGAGGTATTCAGGCCTCGGTTATAGACGTTAACCACGGCAGGTGCGGCACGGCGAACGGCCTGGTTATAGGTGGCCGGCGTTTCATCCGTGCTGTCGAACTGGGGAGCCGACAGTTTATTGAACTGACGTAAAGACGGCAGCGCCAGCAGCAGCAGGCCAGCGACAATCAAACCGATGACAGTAGAACGTAAGAGCTTTAAAAGCATGATGCGCGTGTCGTTAAAAAAGGAACGATTTGCAGCATAACATGAGTTATCCGGACATCACACGCAGCGGTGATGTCCGGGTCGCAAATGCTTAGCGCAACAGAATATAGATGGACTCATTGCCACGCATGACCTGCAGGGCAATAACCGCCGGTTTACTTTCCAGCACCTTGCGCAGTTCGGCAATAGACTGCACGCGGTTGCGGTTGACACCGATGATCACGTCATCCTGATGCAATCCAGCCTGTGCCGCAGGGCTGCTCTTCTCGACGGTGTCGATGCTAATGCCTTTCGTACCGTCCTTCAGCTGCCCATCGCTCAGCGTAGCCCCTTGCAGCGCCGGGGCGATAAGCTCCGCACTGGCCGAGGAAGAGGTGCTCTTATCCAGCGTCACTTCAACGTCAAGCGGCTTACCGTCACGTATCAGGCCCAGCTTCACTTTGGCGCCAGGCTCCGTTGTGGCAATCCGCGAACGCAGTTCTGCAAAGCTGCTCAGCGGTTTGTCGTTCAGGCTGACGATCACATCACCTGACTTCACGCCCGCTTTTGCCGAGCCGGAGTTTGGCAGCACTTCACTGACAAACGCCCCGCGCTGCACGTTGATGTTGAACGCTTTTGCGATATCCGCGCTCATCTCCATCCCTTTAATACCCAGCAGCCCGCGTTTGATTTCACCGAACTGGATGAGCTGCTGCGCCAGCGTTTTGGCCATATTGCTGGGGATAGCAAAACCGATCCCGATGCTGCCGCCGCCCGGGGCCAGAATTGCCGTGTTAATCCCAATCAGCTCGCCGTTAAGGTTGAGCAATGCCCCGCCGGAGTTACCACGGTTGATTGAGGCATCGGTCTGGATAAAGTTTTCCAGCCCTTCCAGATTGAGGCCGCTGCGCCCGAGCGCCGAGACGATCCCGGAAGTCGCGGTCTGCCCTAAACCAAAGGGGTTGCCCACGGCGACGGCAAAATCGCCGACGCGCAGTTTGTCGGAATCCGCGATGGCAATCTGGGTCAGGTTGCTTGGGTTTTGCACCTGAAGCAGCGCGATGTCGCTCTGATCATCGCCGCCGATCAGTTTGGCATCAAATTCACGGCCATCGTTCAGCTGGACGCTGATTTTATCGGCCTGGCTGATGACGTGATTGTTGGTGAGAATATAGCCTTTTGCCGCATCAATAATGACGCCAGAGCCCAGGCCTTCAAAAGGCTGCGCCTGCTGGTCCGGAGACTCATCGCCAAAATATTTTTTCAGTTCTTCAGGGACGCGTTGGCTTTGTACTGCGGTGCCCTCAACCTGAACGCTGACGACCGCAGGCAACACTTTTTCCAGCATTGGCGCGAGGCTTGGAATGGCCGCCTGGCCAGGCACCTGGGAAGGAATGGCGGCGAATACAGGGACGGACGCCGAGAGAGATAACCCGACACTTAACGCGATAGCGCTCAACAGCTGGTTTTTTTTCTTCATCGATGTTGACTCTCGTAACCTGGAATAAAGGAAAAACGGCCCTAAAAACACGTTGATGTTATTGAATTTTAAACCGCTGAACAATGAGGTATGTAACTAAATGATAGCTGGGGTCATCAAGAAAGGACGGGCGCAATCGCTGCGCCCGTAAAATAAATTCAGGTTGTGCGATTAATCGCGTTTTACACCGCCGCGCAGCAGGCCGGACGCGCCATCGGAATAGTCGCGAGGCATCTGAACGGGCGCCTGATCGTTACCGGCTTCAGAGTCAGCCAGACGGTTGCGGAACGGGTTGGTTTCCGCGGTCATTTCCGGCAGCAGGCTGCTGGAGCTTTTTGCCATATGTTGATACAGCTGACGATAGTCGGTTGCCATGTTGTCCAGCAGCTCGGCGCTACGGGCAAAATGGCTGACCAGCTCTTCGCGATACTCTTCCAGCTCGGCTTTGTTCTTTTCCAGTTCGTACTGCAGTGACTGCTGCTGACGCAATTTGCGATTACCGAAACGCATGGCCACAGCACCAATGACGATGCCGACGACTAAACCGATTAGCGCATATTCCCAGGTCATGAACTTCTCCCGTTGTCTTGTTGTTCCGTAGGGTGTTGGCTCGGCTCCTGCCTGTGCCTGATAATGCCACTATAACCGCTATTTCTGCAGAAGTGGAATCCTGACGTATCATCGCGTAGTGTAGAACGGCCTTTTTTTCATCAGTCACGTCTGCTGGTGAGCGTTAATTGAAGGAATAACAATAAGATTATGCAAAACCTGTCCCCTGCATCGCGATATCAACTGGCCCTTAACGAGGGCACTCATCAGCCTGATGACGTTCAACGTGAGGCGGTAAACCGCCTGGAGATGATTTACCAGGAGCTCACGGCAAAACCCGCTGAAGTCGAACAGAACGGTGGGTTAAAGGCGGCATTTGGGCGGTTACTCGGTAAAAAAGCGCCACAGGCTCACGCGCCGGTGCGCGGTTTATATATGTGGGGCGGGGTCGGTCGCGGAAAAACCTGGCTGATGGACCTGTTTTATATGAGCCTGCCTGGCGCACGTAAGCAGCGTCTGCACTTCCATCGTTTTATGCTGCGGGTGCATGAAGAGCTGACCGCACTGCAGGGCAAGAGCGATCCGCTGGAGATTGTGGCCGACAGGTTCAAAGCTGAAACGGACGTGCTCTGCTTCGATGAGTTTTTTGTGTCTGACATCACCGATGCCATGCTGCTAGGCGGCCTGATGAAAGCGCTATTTGCCCGCGGGATCACGCTGGTGGCCACGTCGAATATCCCGCCGGATGAGCTCTATCGTAACGGCCTGCAGCGGGCACGCTTCCTGCCCGCCATCGATGCCATCAAGCAGCACTGCGACATCATGAACGTCGATGCCGGTGTCGATTATCGTCTGCGCACGCTGACCCAGGCGCATCTGTGGCTTTCGCCGTTAAATGCAGAGACCACCCGCGAGATGGATACACTCTGGCTGGCGCTGGCGGGAGCAAAACGCGAGCACGCCCCGGAACTCGAGATTAACCATCGACCGCTGCCCACACTCGGCGTCGAAAACCAAACGCTGGCGGTCTCCTTTACGACGCTCTGCGTGGATGCCCGCAGCCAGCATGACTACATTGCGCTTTCGCGTCTGTTCCACACCGTGATGGTGCTGGACGTGCCGGTGATGACGCGGCTGATGGAGAGCGAAGCACGGCGCTTCATTGCGCTGGTGGACGAGTTTTATGAGCGTCACGTCAAGCTGGTGGTCAGCGCTGAGGTACCTTTATATGAGATTTACCAGGGCGAGCGGCTGAAGTTTGAGTTCCAGCGCTGCCTGTCGCGCCTGCAGGAGATGCAGAGCGAAGAATACCTGAAGCTGGAGCATATGCCGTAACAAATGCCACCCTCTCCCGTGGGAGAGGGGCTGGGGGTGAGGGCACCAGACCGCACAATACCCACCCCCGAAAAACCCATTCCAAAACGCATTTAAGGGTCGATCTTTGACCTCAACTTCTCTATAATCTTGCGACCCCACGTTACGAGAAGGTTTTTTTCCCAAAACTTTCTATGTGTCGGCATGTGCTATTCGAAGGGGTAGGTTTGCCGGACTTTGTCGTGTGAGCCTCAACTGACTAAACGTTTGGGTGTTCACCAACGTGTAACTTATTTATTTGGGTAAGCTTTTAATGAAAACTTTTACAGCTAAACCAGAAACCGTACAGCGCGACTGGTATGTTGTTGACGCGACCGGTAAAACTCTGGGCCGTCTGGCTACTGAACTGGCTCGTCGCCTGCGCGGTAAGCATAAAGCGGAATACACTCCGCACGTTGATACCGGTGATTACATCATCGTTCTGAACGCTGATAAAGTTGCTGTAACCGGCAACAAGCGTACTGACAAAGTGTACTATCACCACACCGGCCACATCGGTGGTATCAAAGAAGCGACCTTTGAAGAGATGATTGCCCGCCGTCCTGAGCGTGTGATTGAAATCGCGGTTAAAGGCATGCTGCCAAAAGGCCCGCTGGGTCGTGCTATGTTCCGTAAACTGAAAGTTTACGCAGGCAACGAGCACAACCACGCGGCACAGCAACCGCAAGTTCTTGACATCTAATCGGGATTATAGGCAATGGCTGAAAATCAATACTACGGCACTGGTCGCCGCAAAAGTTCCGCAGCTCGCGTTTTCATCAAACCGGGCAGTGGTAAAATCGTAATCAACCAGCGTTCTCTGGAACAATACTTCGGTCGCGAAACTGCCCGCATGGTAGTTCGCCAGCCGCTGGAACTGGTTGATATGGTAGAAAAACTGGATCTGTACATCACCGTTAAAGGTGGTGGTATCTCCGGTCAGGCAGGTGCGATCCGTCACGGTATCACCCGCGCTCTGATGGAGTACGACGAATCCCTGCGTTCTGAACTGCGTAAAGCTGGCTTCGTTACTCGTGACGCGCGTCAGGTTGAACGTAAGAAAGTGGGTCTGCGTAAAGCACGTCGTCGTCCACAGTTCTCCAAACGTTAATCCATTCTGCTTACGCAGAACGATTGGCGAAAAACCCGCTTCGGCGGGTTTTTTTATGGATAATGCGCAGGTTATCCACAATATCCATGCATATATCTTCTCTTTTTCCACATTTCCAGAATCCCCTCACCACAAAGCCATCAAAATCTGGTAAACTATCATCCAATTTTCTGCCCAAATATCGGTGAATACTCGATTTTTGTTCGTTTCTTGAACAATGCGTTTTCTCTGAGATGGGCGATACAACATCTGGCTGGCCCCTGTTGGGCTGGTAGCAGTAAAAATTCTGAATATACCTGGAGGTTTTCATGGCTGTCGCTGCCAACAAACGTTCGGTAATGACGCTGTTTTCTGGTCCTACTGACATTTATAGCCATCAGGTTCGTATCGTGCTGGCCGAGAAGGGTGTCAGTTTTGAGATCGAGCATGTGGAAAAGGATAACCCGCCTCAGGATCTGATCGATCTCAACCCGAGCCAAAGCGTACCGACTCTGGTGGATCGCGAGCTGACCCTGTGGGAATCCCGTATCATTATGGAATATCTGGATGAGCGTTTCCCGCATCCGCCACTGATGCCTGTTTACCCTGTCGCGCGTGGTGAAAGCCGCCTGTACATGCAGCGTATCGAAAAAGACTGGTACTCGCTGATGAACGTTATCGTCAGCGGTTCCGCTTCTGAAGCCGACGCTGCGCGTAAGCAACTGCGTGAAGAGCTGCTGGCTATCGCCCCGGTGTTTGGTCAGAAACCATTCTTCCTGAGCGATGAGTTCAGCCTGGTGGATTGCTACCTGGCACCGCTGCTGTGGCGTCTGCCAACCCTGGGCGTAGAGTTCAGCGGTCCTGGTGCGAAAGAGCTGAAGGGCTATATGACTCGCGTATTTGAACGCGACTCTTTCCTGGCATCTTTAACTGAACCGGAACGTGAAATGCGTCTCGGCCGAGGCTAATGACTGTGGAAATGTCACAACTTACCCCACGCCGTCCTTATCTGCTGCGCGCCTTCTATGAATGGCTGCTGGATAACCAGCTCACGCCGCACCTGGTTGTGGATGTGACGTTGCCGGGCGTGCTGGTTCCTATGGAATACGCGCGTGACGGACAGATCGTACTGAACATTGCGCCGCGTGCGGTGGGTAACCTGGAGCTGGCTAACGATGAAGTGCGCTTCAACGCGCGTTTCGGCGGCGTGCCGCGTCAGGTTTCCGTACCTCTGGCAGCCGTGCTGGCTATCTACGCGCGTGAAAACGGTGCGGGTACCATGTTCGAGCCGGAAGCGGCGTATGATGAAGATGTTGCCAGCCTGAATGATGACAACGCATCCGATGAGCGCGAAAGCGACACGGTGATGTCACTTATTGATGGCGATAAACCCGATCGTCACGACGACAATGACCCTGATGACGATCCGCCTCCGCGCGGTGGTCGTCCGGCTCTTCGCGTCGTGAAATAAAAAACAGGCCCAATCGGGCCTGTTTTTTTTTACACTTCCAGGTAGTTCAGGATCCCGTCAGCCGCCTTACGGCCTTCGGCAATCGCTGTTACCACCAGGTCAGAACCGCGAACGATATCGCCACCGGCGAAGATTTTCGGGTTGCTGGTCTGGAATGCGTTGTCGCTGCCTTCTGGCGCAATCACGCGGCCCTGCGAATCCAGCTCAACGCTGTGCTTCGCCAGCCATTCCATGCTGTGAGGACGGAAACCGAACGCCATCACCACGGCATCGGCCGGGATCACGTGCTCAGAACCGGCGACGATCTCGGCGCGACGACGGCCCTTCGCATCCGGTGCGCCCATCTCAGTGCGCGCCATCTTCACGCCGCTCACTTTACCGTTGGCATTCACTTCAATACCCAGAGGCTGGATGTTGAACTGGAACTCCACGCCCTCTTCACGCGCGTTTTTCACTTCGCGCTTAGAGCCCGGCATGTTCTCTTCGTCACGACGATAGGCGCAGATCACGTGTGCCGCATTCTGACGAATGGAGGTACGCACGCAGTCCATCGCGGTATCACCGCCGCCCAGCACCACCACGCGTTTGCCTTCCATGCTGACGAACGGCTCATCGGCGGTTTCGCCGTAGCCCATGATCTGCTTGGTGTTGGCAATCAGGAACGGCAGCGCGTCAAACACGCCCGGCGCATCTTCGTTCTCAAGACCGCCGCGCATGGACTGATAGGTGCCCACGCCGAGGAACACGGCGTCGTAATCCTTCAGCAGGTCGTCGAGCTGTACGTCGCGGCCCACTTCCACGTTCAATTTGAACTCAATGCCCATACCGGTGAAGATTTCACGGCGACGGGTCATAACCTCTTTTTCCAGCTTGAAGGCCGGGATACCGAAGGTCAGCAGACCGCCGATTTCCGGATGACGGTCAAAGACCACCGCCTTCACGCCGTTGCGGGTCAGGACGTCCGCACAGGCCAGGCCCGCCGGGCCCGCGCCGATAATGGCCACGCGCTTGTCGGTTTGCTTCACGCCGGTCATATCCGGACGCCAGCCCATCTCGAACGCTTTATCGTTGATATAGCGCTCGATGTTGCCGATGGTCACCGCACCGAATTCGTCGTTCAGCGTACAGGAGCCTTCGCACAGACGGTCCTGAGGACACACGCGGCCGCACACTTCCGGCAGGGTGTTGGTCTGGTGAGACAGCTCGGCGGCTTCAAAAATACGTCCTTCATTGGCCAGCTTCAGCCAGTTCGGGATGTAGTTGTGTACCGGACATTTCCATTCGCAGTAAGGGTTACCGCAGGACAGGCAGCGGTCTGCCTGTGCCTTGGCCTGGCCTTCTGAAAACGGCTCGTAGATTTCAACAAATTCAATTTTGCGGATCTTCAGCGGTTTCTTTGGCGGATCAACACGCTGCAGGTCGATAAACTGGTATACGTTCTGGCTCATCTGAATTCCTTACTGCGCCTGCACGCGCAGCTCTGCTGCGCTACGACTACGGTGACCCAACAGGGCTTTAACATCGCTGGACTTCGGCTTAACCAGCGCGAATTTCGCAGAGAACGCCGGCCAGTTCGCCAGGATCTCTTCGCCGCGCGAAGAACCGGTATGCTGCACGTGTTCGGTAATCAAGCCGCGCAGGTGTTCTTCATGGATAGCCAGCGTATCAACGTCCAGCACTTCTACCAGCTCCGGGTTCACGCGTTTGCGGAACTCGCCGTCTTCGTCCAGGACGTACGCAAAACCGCCCGTCATGCCCGCGCCGAAGTTCACGCCGGTTTTACCCAGAACGCAAACAATCCCGCCCGTCATGTATTCACAACCGTTATCGCCAATGCCTTCCACCACGGTGATAGCACCGGAGTTACGCACCGCAAAACGCTCGCCCGCACGGCCTGCTGCAAACAGACGACCGCCGGTCGCGCCGTACAGGCAGGTGTTACCGATGATGCTGGCTTCATGGCTGCGGAAGGCTGAGCCGACCGGAGGACGCACCGCCAGCAGACCGCCCGCCATGCCTTTACCGACGTAGTCGTTGGCATCGCCGGTCAGGTACAGCTCAACGCCGCCTGCGTTCCATACGCCGAAGCTCTGACCCGCGGTACCGCTGAAGTGCGCGGTAATCGGATCCGCTGCCAGCCCCTGGTCACCGTGCGTCTGCGCGATGTAGCCGGAAAGGGAGGCACCCACGGAGCGGTCGGTGTTGCGGATATCAAACCAGAACGTTTTGCTCTGCTTGTCGTCCACGTACGGTTTCGCCTGCTGCAGCAGCTGTGCGTTCAACACGCCGTTATCGAACGGCGGGTTGTTCTCGGTACAGTAGACCGCTTTGCCCGGGTGCGGCTGCGCGGTTTCCAGCAGCTTGCTCAGCTCCAGCTTCTGCTGCTTCGCCGTGAAGCCTTCCAGCTCTTTCAGCAGGTCGGTACGGCCAATCAGGTCCACCAGGCGTTTCACACCCAGCTGCGCCATCAGCTCGCGGGTTTCGCGGGCGATGAACTCAAAGTAGTTGGTCACTTTGAACGGCAGACCGTGATAGTGGTTCTTACGCAGCTTCTCGTCCTGGGTAGCAACGCCGGTTGCGCAGTTGTTCAGATGGCAAATACGCAGGTATTTACAGCCGAGCGCAACCATTGGGCCGGTACCGAAGCCGAAGCTTTCCGCGCCGAGGATCGCCGCTTTAATGATGTCGAGGCCCGTTTTCAGGCCGCCGTCCACCTGTAGGCGGATCTTGTGACGCAGACCGTTAGCCACCAGCGCCTGCTGGGTTTCCACCAGGCCAAGCTCCCACGGACAGCCCGCGTATTTCACGGAGGAGAGCGGGCTTGCACCGGTACCGCCGTCGTAGCCGGCGATGGTGATGAGATCCGCATAGGCTTTCGCCACGCCGGTGGCGATGGTGCCGACGCCCGGTTCGGAAACCAGCTTAACGGAGATCATCGCCTTCGGGTTGACCTGCTTCAGGTCGAAAATCAGCTGCGCTAAGTCCTCGATAGAGTAGATATCGTGGTGCGGCGGCGGGGAGATCAGCGTCACGCCCGGCACGGAATAGCGCAGTTTGGCGATGTACGGGGTAACTTTATCACCCGGTAGCTGACCGCCTTCGCCCGGTTTAGCACCCTGAGCGACTTTAATCTGGATCACGTCGGCGTTGACCAGGTACGCAGGCGTTACGCCAAAGCGACCGGATGCCACCTGCTTGATGCGGGACACTTTGTTGGTGCCGTAACGCGCCGGATCTTCACCGCCTTCGCCGGAGTTGGAGTTGCCGCCGATGCTGTTCATGGCTTCCGCCAGCGCTTCGTGGGCCTCTGGGCTCAGCGCGCCGATGGACATCGCCGCGGTATCAAAGCGTTTGAACAACTCGGATGCAGGCTCAACCTCGTCAATGCTGACCGCTTCATCACCCGGGTTCAGGGCAATGAGGTCGCGCAGCGTTGCCGCCGGACGGTTATTTACCAGCTCAGCGTACTGCTGGTAATCACTGTATTCACCGCTCTGAACCGCCTGCTGCAGCGTGCGCACCACGTCCGGGTTATAGGCATGATACTCGCCGCCGTGAACGTATTTCAGCAGACCGCCCTGATCCAGCGGCTTACGTGCCAGCCAGGCGCGTTTGGACAGGTTCACCAAATCCTGCTGGAAGTCAGCAAAACCGGCGCCGCCGATGCGGCTGACCACGCCCTGGAAGCAGAGGTTGGCGACCTCATCATGCAGGCCGACCGCTTCAAACAGCTTCGAACAGCGGTAGGAGGCAATGGTCGAGATGCCCATTTTGGACATGATCTTGTACAGACCTTTGTTGATGCCGTTACGGTAGTTCAGCATCACCGCGCGGTAATCTTTATCGATCGCGCGGGTATCCACCAGGCGGGCCAGCGTTTCGTAGGCCAGGTACGGGTAGATTGCCGTCGCGCCGAAGCCTAACAGCACGGCAAAGTGGTGCGGGTCGCGGGCGCTTGCGGTTTCAACAATGATGTTGGCGTCGCAGCGCAGGCTCTTATCGACCAGACGCGTCTGGATGGCGCCAACCGCCATGGGGGCAGGTACCGGCAGACGGTTTTTCGCGATATTACGGTCGGACAGCACCAGCAGAACGGTACCGTTACGCACCATCTGTTCGGCTTTGTCACACAGCGCATTCACCGTCTCTTCGAGGCTCGCTTCGGTCACGTCGAAAGTAATATCGAGCGTGTCGGCGCGGTAGTGCTCCTCTTTCATGGTGGTGAGCTGTTTGAAATCGGAGTACAGCAGGATCGGCGATTTAAAGGTCAGACGGTGCGCCTGGCCTTCTGCTTCGCAGAAAACGTTCATCTCGCGACCGATGCTGGTCGCCAGCGACATCACGTGCGCTTCGCGCAGCGGGTCGATCGGCGGGTTGGTGACCTGCGCGAACTGCTGACGGAAGTAATCGTAAATGATGCGTGGCTGGCTGGAGAGCACGGCAAACGGGGTATCGTCCCCCATGGAGCCGACCGCTTCCTGACCGTTTTCACCCAGTACGCGAATAACAGAGTCCAGCTCTTCCGCGCTGTAGTTAAACTGTTTCTGGAAGCTCGCAAGCATATCGTCGTCCAGTTCGCGACGACCCACTTCTTCATCCGATAAATCTTCGAACGGCACGAGGCGACGCACGTTCTTCTCCATCCACTCTTTGTACGGATGGCGGCTTTTCAGATCGTGATCGGTTTCGGCTGAGTGCAGAATGCGCCCGCCGCGGGTGTCGATAACCATCAGCTCGCCCGGACCGACGCGGCCCTTCTCGACCACTTCGTCAGGCTGGTAATCCCAGATACCGACCTCAGAGGCGCAGGTAATGAGCTTGTCTTTGGTGATGACGTAGCGCGCCGGACGCAGACCGTTACGGTCCAGGTTACAGGCAGCGAAGCGACCGTCGGACATGACGATGCCCGCCGGGCCGTCCCACGGTTCCATGTGCATGGAGTTAAAGTCGAAGAACGCGCGCAGCTCGGGGTCCATATCCGGGTTGTTCTGCCAGGCCGGTGGCACAAGCAGACGCATGGCGCGCACGATGTCCATCCCGCCTGCCAGCAGCAGTTCCAGCATGTTATCCATTGAGCTGGAGTCAGAGCCGGTTTCGTTCACGAACGGCGCGGCATCGTGCAGGTCAGGGATCAGTGGCGTCTGGAACTTATAGGTACGGGCGCGGGCCCACTGGCGGTTACCGGTGATGGTGTTGATCTCGCCGTTGTGCGCCAGGTAGCGGAACGGCTGAGCCAGCGGCCAGCGTGGAACGGTGTTGGTGGAGAAGCGCTGGTGGAACAGGCAAATGGCCGATTCCAGACGCAGGTCCGCCAGGTCCAGGTAGAAGCGCGGCAGGTCAGCCGGCATACACAGACCTTTATAGATGTTCACCAGGTTAGAGAGGCTACAAACGTAGAACTCTTTATCGTCCTGGAGACGTTTTTCAATGCGGCGGCGGGCGATAAACAGACGGCGTTCCATATCGCGTGGACGCCAGCCCGCAGGCGCATTAACGAAAATCTGTTCAATACGAGGCAGCGAGGAGAGGGCGATTTCACCGAGCACCCCTTCGTTGGTTGGCACATTGCGCCAGCCGACAATCGACAGGGTTTCGCGCTGAAGTTCTTCTTCGACGATGCGGCGTGAGGCGGCAGCCTTTTCAGGATCCTGGTTCAGGAACAGCATGCCGACAGCGTAGTTTTTGGCTAAACGCCAGCCGCGCTCTTCCGCCACGATGCGGAAGAAACGATCCGGTTTTTGCAGCAGCAGGCCGCAACCGTCGCCGGTTTTACCGTCGGCAAGAATCGCGCCACGGTGCTGCATTCGGGCCAGTGCGTGAATAGCAGTACGCACTACCTTGTGGCTAGGTTCGCCTTCTATGTGGGCGATCAGGCCGAAACCACAGTTATCCTTCTCAAGGGATTTATCGTACAACATATCAGTGAACCTCCCCAGGCTCGTCGGGCTTCCCACTGAACTTTAACCGTGGCGCACAGGCACAGAAAGAGCATGGCGACGGGGTTTGCGTTTCATACGCGGACCTCGCATTCGCCCTCTTTTTTCATCCTTTCGCGCAGGTAAACAAGTTTGAGGACTTGCTTCAGAGGGAATCTCAATTACTGCATAAATATGATGAGCAGGCCGCTCATCCAGAAAGCTTCCAGCGGATTTCCAACTTATCGGGAATTGGTACACAGGTCAAATGGCAATCTTATTTATACAAAAATGTGCTAAAGAGAGTTTATCTGATTGTAATTAAAGGGTATTTAACTATTTTTACATTGATTGTATGCCCTGGCAGGACGCAGCGGAGTGTGATCTGACTCACTATATGAAAGCGGTATTATCAATGTAGCGTGCTGAATAGCCGTTTTATAGCAGAATAATAATCTGGCATTGGCTGCAAACCCGCATAAAGCCACTGTTTTTCAGTGGTGGCGCTATAAATGAAAAAAACAATCAGAACATAAGGAAAAGTAATCACGGATAGCGTGAATGAAATTGCAGTAATCCTGAGTATTTATTCATATAGATAAAGGCCGTCCAGGGCGATTGATCCAGGTCATCGCCGACAGAGGCTAAAAGTGGCAGGCTTGTCCCCTTTCTCCGGGACGGTCTATCAGATTATGCAGTTACAGAAATTAGTCAATATGTTTGGTGGGGATCTTTTGCAGCGGTACGGGCAAAAGGTTCATAAGCTGACGCTGCACGGCGGGTTTAGCTGCCCGAATCGCGATGGCACCATCGGGCGCGGCGGCTGCACCTTCTGTAACGTAGCGTCCTTTGCTGACGAAGCCCAGCAGCATAAATCTATCGCGGAACAGCTCGCCCATCAGGCCAGCCTGGTGAACCGCGCGAAGCAGTATCTGGCCTATTTCCAGGCCTACACCAGCACGTGGGCGGAGGCGCAGGTGCTGCGCGCTATGTATCAGCAGGCCGTCAGCCAGGCTAACATCGTTGGGCTGTGCGTGGGCACGCGCCCGGACTGCGTGCCGGACGCAGTGCTGGACCTGCTCAGCGAGTACAAAGAACAAGGCTACGAGATCTGGCTGGAGCTGGGCCTGCAAACCGCGCACGACAAAACCCTGCACCGCATTAACCGTGGCCATGATTTTGCCTGCTACCAGCGCACCACGCGCCTGGCCCGTGAGCGAGGGCTGAAGGTCTGTTCACACCTGATTGTTGGGTTACCCGGTGAAGGTCAACAGCATGGCCTTGAAACGCTGGAAAAGGTGGTTGAGACCGGCGTGGACGGCATTAAGCTGCACCCGCTGCATATCGTTACGGGAAGCATTATGGCGAAAGCATGGGAAGCGGGGCGGTTAAGCGGAATTGAGCTTGAGGACTATACGGTGACGGCGGGGGAGATGATTCGCCACACGCCGCCGGAAATCGTCTACCACCGCATCTCGGCCAGCGCCCGCCGTCCAACGCTTCTGGCACCGCTATGGTGTGAGAACCGCTGGACGGGGATGGTGGAAATCGACCGTTATCTGCAGGAGAACGGCGTGCAGGGTTCGGCGCTTGGCCGCCCGTGGATTCCCCGTCTACCGGCGACGGCCGCCTAACAGACTCCCCAGCATGCCGCGCACTATCTGATTGGTGACCTGTCGCGCCGCGCTTTTCGCCATGGTTTGTACCACGCCGTCGCGCTTGCCGCCGCGCGGCCCGGTGCTGCCGAACAGAATGTCTTTGAGCCCCCCGAGAATACCGTCATCCACGGCGACAGACTGCCCTTTAGCGGCAGGCGCATCCTGCGATTCGGTGGTCGCCTGCACCCCCTTTTGCAGCATCTCGAACGCGGATTCGCGATCCACCTCGTCCTCGTACTTCCCGTAAACCGGAGAGTGGTTAATCAGGCCGTTACGTTCATCGTCGGTAACCGGCCCCATGCGCGAGCAGGGCGCGATCACCATGGCGCGTTCCACCACGGACGGGCTGCCCTTCGCATCCAGGAACGAGATCAGCGCTTCACCGGTGCCTAACGCCTGAATCGCCGCTTCGGTATCAAAGGCAGGATTGGCGCGCATGGTTTGCGCGGCGGCTTTCACCGCTTTTTGATCCTTCGGCGTAAAGGCGCGCAGGGCGTGCTGCACGCGGTTACCAAGCTGGCCGAGCACGTTATCCGGGATATCCGACGGGTTTTGTGAAACAAACCAGACGCCGACCCCTTTGGAGCGGATCAGGCGAATGACCTGTTCAATTTTATCCAGCAATACCTGCGGCGCGTCGTTAAACAGAAGGTGCGCTTCGTCAAAGAAGAACACCAGCTTCGGTTTTTCCAGGTCGCCCGCTTCCGGTAACTGCTCGTACAGTTCGGAGAGCATCCACAGCAGGCTGGCAGCGTAGAGCTTTGGCATCTGATAGAGCTTCTCGGAGCTCAGAATGTTGATGATGCCTTTGCCGCTGCTGTCGGTGCGCATCCAGTCTTTGATATCCAGCATCGGCTCGCCGAAGAAGTGTTCGGCACCCTGTTGCTCCAGAGTCAGCAACCCACGCTGAATGGCGCCCACCGAGGCGCTGCTGATATTGCCGTACTGGTTCTGGAAGGATTTGGCGTTATCGCCGATGTACTGGGTAATGGCGCGCAGATCTTTAAAATCAAGCAGCAGCAGTCCCTGATCGTCGGCAATGCGGAAGATAATATTCAGCACGCCGGACTGCACGTCGTTGAGGTTAAGCAGACGGGCCAGCAGCAGCGGGCCGAGATCGGAGACGGTTGCACGCACCGGATGGCCTTTCTCACCAAAGATATCCCACACCACCACCGGATTGTTATGCGGCGTCCAGTCCGTGATGCCAATATTCTTCAGCCGTTCGAGCAGTTTTTCAGAGGCCGTCCCTTCCTGAGCCACACCGGTTAAATCGCCTTTCACGTCAGCCATAAAGACCGGTACGCCAATCTCCGAAAGCGATTCCGCCAGCTTTTGCAGGGTGACGGTTTTCCCCGTCCCGGTCGCTCCGGTGATCAGACCGTGGCGGTTCGCCATCGCGGGCAGTAAATACAGCTCTTTTTCCAGCGTCCGGGCAATTAACAATGGTGTACTCATGATGCGCTTCCTCTCTTTGTCCTGGGTGGAGTATAGGCAACCTGATAGCAATTTGGTTGAGTAAATTCCTGACTTTGCGGCGCATTATCCAGTGCGGACTATGCTTTTGCATACGGTTCACAAAATAGTGGGAAACTATGTCCAGATTCTTCTTTAACGATCGCAAACAGCTGGTCAACGATGCCATTGAAGGCATACTGCTTTCTGCGCCACACGCAAACCTCGTCAAACTTGATATCGATCCGGCCATCAGGATCGTCGCGCGCGGCGACTGGGACAAAAGCCGCGTAGCGGTGATCTCCGGCGGCGGTTCAGGCCACGAACCCGCGCACGCCGGGTTTGTCGGCAAAGGGATGCTGACGGCGGCAGTGTGTGGCGATCTGTTTGCCTCGCCGAGCGTGGATGCGGTGCTGAATGCCATTGTGGCGGTCACGGGCGATCGCGGCTGTCTGCTGATCGTCAAAAACTACACCGGCGATCGCCTGAACTTTGGCCTGGCGGCAGAAAAGGCCAAACGCTACGGCCTCAAGGTGGAGATGGTGATCGTGGCGGATGATATCGCGCTGCCGGATAACAAACAGCCGCGCGGTATTGCCGGTACGGCACTGGTGCATAAGGTCGCGGGCTATGCGGCGGAGCACGGGAAATCGTTGAGTGAGGTGCGGGATATTGCGCAACAGGCCTGCGACAACCTGTGGAGCCTGGGCGTCGCAATGCAAACGTGCAACCTGCCGGGCAGCGACGAGGAAGAGGGGCGCATTAAGCAAGGCCATGTTGAGCTGGGTCTGGGCATTCACGGCGAGCCGGGGGCGTCCGTCGTGGATACGCAGAACAGCAAAGCCATTATCGACACGCTGGTGACGCCGTTACGCGCGCAGGCGGGTGAGGGGCGGTTTGCGGTATTGATTAACAATCTTGGCGGCGTATCGGCGCTCGAAATGGCGCTGCTGACCAAAGAGCTGGCGCATTCGGCGCTGAAAGAGGAGATCGCGTACCTGATAGGCCCCGCGCCGCTGGTGAGCGCGCTGGACATGAAGGGCTTTTCGCTCACGCTTCTGAAGCTTAATGATTTCTTCGAAAAGGCGATTCACGCCGAGGTCGAGACGCTGGGCTGGCAGAAGCCCGTGGCGTTTGCGCCACTGCGCACCGTGGCGCATAGCGCCATCCACGACCGCGTGGAATACACCCCGTCGGACAATCTGCGGGTGGGCGAATATGTCTCCACGGTGACCAGCACGCTGCTCCAGCTGGAAAACCGACTGAACGCGCTGGATGCCAAAGTGGGTGACGGTGATACCGGCTCTACCTTTGCGCAAGGCGCGCGGGATATTGCGCAGCGCCTGGAGGATCGCAAGCTCCCGCTTGATAACGTATCGACGCTGCTGCTGCTGGTGGGCGAGCGGCTGGCCACGGTGATGGGCGGATCGAGCGGGGTGCTGATGTCGATCTTCTTCACCGCAGCCGGGCAAAAGCTTCACGATGGACTGCCGCTACCGGAGGCATTGCTCGGCGGGCTGGCGCAGATGAAGCAGTACGGCGGGGCAGATCTCGGCGATCGTACCCTGATCGACGCGCTACAGCCGGCGCTGGAGGCGTTGCAGAAAGGCGATCTTCAGGAGGCAGTGCAGGCGGCACAGCAGGGGGCAGAGGCAACGGCGAAAATGGAGAAAGCCGGTGCAGGGCGCTCGTCGTATGTGAATAAAGAGAATCTGGACGGGGTAATGGACCCGGGGGCGGTCGCGGTGGCAGAGGTGTTTAAGGCCATGGTAGAAGCAAAACGGTAACAATCGTTACCGTTTTTAGTGTTTGCGCCCTCTCCCAGTGGGAGAGGGTTGGGGTGAGGGCATCAGGCCGCACATTCCCCGGCAATGTCACATCAAAAATCCGCTTTCAACACCACGCGGTAGCGGGCTTTGCCGTCACGCACGTGCTGGATCGCTTCGTTGATTTTCGACATCGGATACAGTTCGGTGGTCGGCGCCACTTTGGTGCGTCCGGCAAACTTCATCAGCTTGCGCAACTCAAACGGCGTACCGGTCGCGGAGCCTGACACGCTGCGATCGCCGCCGATCAGGGTAAACGCCGGAACCGGCAGCGGCTTCATTACGGCACCTACGGTATGGAAGTTGCCGCCGTAGGCCAGTGCTTCAAAGTACGGCTGCCAGTCGAGATCCACGTTAACGGTGTTGATGATCAGGTCAAACTGCCCAGCCAGCGCGTTCAGCGCTTCAGGATCGCGGCTGTTTACGACTTTATCCGCACCCATCGCCAGCACTTCTTTCTCTTTCGCCGGGTTCGAGCTAAACGCCGTGACTTCACAGCCCATCGCGTGCAGCAGCTTGATGGCGATATGCCCCAGACCGCCAATACCGATCACGCCCACGCGGCTGGTGGCGGTGATATGGTGCATCAGCAGGGGTTTAAAGACGGTGATACCGCCGCACAGCAGCGGACCAGCGGATTCGATATCAATGCTGTCCGGCAGCGGGATGACCCATTGCCAGTCGGCGCGCAGCTTATCGGCAAAACCGCCCTTGTTCAGAATGGTGGGAATGGCGCCTTCGAGGCAGTTGATCTGATTGCCGCTGATACAGGCATCGCAATGACCACAGCTGCGTGCCGTCCAGCCAATGCCCACGCGCTGGCCCACTTTCAGCCCTTTGTCCTGCGCGGCGCTACCGAGCGCCACGACGCGGCCAATGACTTCGTGCCCGGCAACCAGCGGATAGCTCGAGAAGCCCCATTCGTTGTCGATCATCGAGAGATCCGAGTGGCAGATCCCGCAGTAATCAACCTGTACTTCGACGTCTTCTGCTTTTAGTTCGCCCGCATCGTACTCGTACAGCTCAAGTTCTGCACCCGCCTGCGGTGCGGCGTAGCTTTTTATCTTCGACATCGTGTTTCCCCCGTTATGGTGTGAACTGAGAGTGTAGAGCATTCAGTTTACAGCCGCTTAACAGAAGAGGGCAGGAACGAAAGTTACAGACTTTTCAGCATCCTGACTTCGCAATCAACGTGGCCGGTACAGCCCAGCGGCGCATCGATATGCTCAAAGCCCAGATGTTCATACAGGCCGATGGCCTCTTTGAGGAAAGCGGTGGTTTCAAGGTAGCAGCGGGTAAAACCCTGCTTACGCGCGTGGTCCAGCGCAATCAGCGCCAGCTTTTTTGCCAGTCCTTGCCCGCGCGCCGTTGGCAGGAAATACATTTTCTGCAGCTCACAGATATCCGGCTCGCTGCAGCTGAGGGGCGCCACGCCGCCGCCGCCCACCACCCGGCCGTTCTGCTCGATTACCCAGTAGGCATGCCCTGGCTGGCTGTAGAGCTGGTAAAGCTCGTCCAGGTTCGGGTCAGCAACCGTGTAGCCTTTGTCAGCCGTCAGGCCATATTCGGCAGAAACGGTGCGGATTACGGCGGCGATAGCCGGATTATCCTGCTCAGTGATCCGACGCATCGTCGTCGCGACGGGGGTAATCACGCTCATAGCATTACTCATAACAAAAATTGACACATAACTGCTGTTAATAGCACCGCAGAAAGGGGAGTGCAAGCGAGGAGTTTTCAGGAAGGATACCCCTTACGCCCTGAAGCGTAAGGGGTAAAAGCATTACAGGGCTGCGATAACCGCCTGCTGCTCAATCAGCTTGGTCTTCGCATCGGCGAAAGCAACCAGACGCTCACGCTCTTTCGCGATGACCGCTTCCGGCGCGCGGGCGACAAAGCCTTCGTTCGCCAGCTTGCTTTCGATTTTGCCAATTTCCACGTCGACTTTCGCCACTTCTTTCGCCAGACGAGCCAGCTCGGCGTCTTTGTCGATCAGGCCCGCCATCGGGATCAGCAGCTCGGCGCCGTCGATGATTTTGGTCACGGAAACCGGACCTTTATCATCCGCAGGCAGCACGGTGATGCTTTCCAGACGTGCCATGGTTTTCAGGAAAGTGTTGTTCTCGGTGACGCGACGAACGGCAGCCTCGCTGCAGCCACGAAGCAGCAGCTCCAGCGGTTTGCCAGGGGCGATGTTCATTTCAGCACGGATGTTACGTACCGCGACGATCGCCTGTTTCAGCCACTCGGTATCCGCGGACGCCGCTTCATCAACCTTAGCCGCATCGAATTCCGGGAACGGCTGCAGCATGATGGTATCGGCGTTGATGCCTGCAATCACCTTCACGCGCTGCCAGATGGTTTCGGTGATAAATGGAATGACCGGATGCGCCAGGCGCAGCAGACCTTCCAGAACGGTAATCAGCGTGTTGCGCGTGCCGCGCAGTTCCGCCTCTGTACCGCCGTTCATCACCGGCTTCGCCAGCTCCAGATACCAGTCGCAGAACTGGTTCCAGGTGAATTCGTAAAGGATGCCCGCGGCGATATCGAAGCGGTAGCTGTCCAGCGCCTCGCGGAACGCTTTCACCGTCTGGTTGAATTCCGCCAGGATCCAGCGGTCTGCCAGAGACAGCTTCATCTCGCCGCCGTTGAAGCCGCAATCCTGATCTTCGGTATTCATCAGCACGAAGCGGCTGGCGTTCCACAGTTTGTTACAGAAGTTACGGTAACCTTCCAGACGCTTCATGTCCCAGTTGATGTCACGACCGGTAGAGGCCAGTGCCGCCAGGGTGAAGCGCAGGGCGTCGGTACCGTGAGACTCGATCCCGTTCGGGAACTGCTTCTCGGTGCGCTTGCGGATTTTCTCAGCCAGCTGCGGCTGCATCATGTTGCCGGTACGTTTTTCCAGCAGATCTTCCAGAGAGATACCGTCAACCATGTCCAGCGGGTCGATCACGTTACCCTTGGACTTGGACATCTTCTGGCCTTCGTCGTCGCGGATCAGACCGGTCATGTAGACGGTATGGAACGGAACCTGCGGCTTGCCGTCTTCGTCTTTGATGAAGTGCATGGTCATCATGATCATGCGGGCAATCCAGAAGAAGATAATGTCGAAGCCGGAAACCATCACGCTGGTTGGGTGGAACTGACGCAGCGCGTCGGTGTTTTCTGGCCAGCCGAGGGTGGAGAAGGTCCACAGCGCGGAGGAGAACCAGGTGTCCAGCACGTCTTCGTCCTGACGCAGCGCAATGTCCGCGCTCAGGTTGTTTTCCTGACGCACTTCGTCTTCGCTACGGCCAACGTAAACGTTGCCTTCGTTGTCGTACCACGCCGGGATACGGTGGCCCCACCACAGCTGACGGGAGATACACCAGTCCTGAATGTCACGCATCCAGGAGAAGTACATGTTTTCGTACTGCTTCGGCACGAACTGAATGCTGCCGTTTTCAACCGCTTCGACAGCCGGTTTCGCCAGCACGTCGGCACGCACGTACCACTGGTCGGTCAGCATTGGCTCGATAACCACGCCGCCACGGTCGCCGTACGGCACGGTCAGATCGTGAGGTTTGATCTCTTCCAGCAGGCCAAGCGCGTCAACGGCTGCCACGATGGCTTTACGCGCGGCAAAACGCTCCAGCTTCTGGAACTCAGCCGGGATGTCGCTGGAGTAGACGTCGGATTCGTTGCCTTTGGTGTCGTAAACTTCTGCGCTTTCACGGATATCACCGTCAAAGGTCAGGATGTTGATCATCGGCAGGGCGTGACGACGGCCGACTTCATAGTCGTTGAAGTCGTGCGCAGGGGTGATTTTTACGCAGCCGGTGCCTTTTTCCATATCGGCGTGTTCGTCGCCCACAATCGGAATACGGCGGTTTACCAGCGGCAGCACCACGAATTTGCCGATCAGATCTTTATAACGCGGATCTTCCGGGTTAACGGCCACGCCGGTATCGCCCAGCAGGGTTTCCGGACGGGTCGTTGCAACCACCAGGTAATCTTTACCGTCGGCGGTTTTTGCGCCATCGGCCAGCGGATAGCGGATGTGCCACATGGAGCCTTTAGACTCTCGGTTTTCCACTTCCAGGTCAGAGATGGCGGTGCGCAGTTTCGGATCCCAGTTTACCAGGCGTTTGCCGCGGTAAATCAGGTCTTCTTTGTACAGGCGGACGAAGACTTCTTTAACGGCGTTGGACAGGCCTTCGTCCATGGTGAAGCGCTCGCGCTCCCAGTCCACGGAGTTACCGAGACGGCGCATCTGACGAGTAATGGTGCCGCCGGATTCCGCCTTCCACTGCCAGATTTTGTCGATGAACGCGTCGCGACCGTAGTCGTGGCGGGTTTTTCCTTCTTCAGCGGCAATTTTACGCTCAACCACCATCTGGGTCGCGATACCCGCGTGGTCAGTCCCCGCCTGCCACAGGGTGTTTTTACCCTGCATGCGCTGGTAGCGGATCATGGTGTCCATGATGGTCTGCTGGAAAGCATGACCCATATGCAAACTGCCGGTGACGTTCGGCGGCGGGATCATGATGCAGAAGGACTCTTTGCTTTCGTCGCCGTTAGGCTTGAAATAGCCCTGCTGTTCCCAGTGCTCGTAAAGCGGCTGTTCGATATCGCGTGGGTTATATGTCTTTTCCATTATTTCCAGGTTGCCGTATTCAGGTTAAAACCAGCCAGGCGGTACGCTTTATAGCGTTCGCGCGCCAGTTGTTTCAAAGATTCTTCGTAAGGGACAAAGTCTACCACTTCTGTGAAAGCGGTGGCAAAATCTGCAAAATCTATCCGCAGGCTAATCAGAATATCGCGCGCGCTGCTGTTGCGCTTTTGCGGCCAGGCAATTTCAACCGGTGCACCGCCGCGCGGGCCTTCGCCCGACAGATTATGCGGCACAAAACTCTCCGGCGGGCGCGCCCACAGCGCTTCATCCAGGCGAATCGCCTGCTGTTCATCTTCACAGGCAATCAGAACGCGTTTACCTGCGCGCCAACGTTCTGCGGCAATTTCACACACCAGCTGTTCGACGGCGCTGAGGCCATCCTGATGGGTGTCGTTGTCCAGAAGGTAGAACGTTGCATTCTTCATATATGGGGCTTCTTGTGCTCACTTTAAATACTTAAGCCGGGTGGCGGCTTCGCCTTACCCGGCCTACGGTTTACTGCCGTTTTGACTTACTCGTCGCCGTTAAAACCCGCACGATTGAGCAGGAACTGCGACAGCAGCGCCACTGGACGACCGGTGGCGCCTTTGGCTTTACCGGAGCGCCATGCGGTGCCCGCGATATCCAGGTGCGCCCAGTTGTACTTGCGTGTGAAGCGTGCCAGGAAGCAGCCCGCGGTGATCGCACCGCCAGGACGTCCGCCAATGTTCGCCATATCCGCAAAGTTAGACTCCAGCTGATCCTGATACTCGTCACCCAGCGGCAGACGCCATGCGCGGTCCCCGGCCTGCTCTGAGGCACCAATAAGCTCGTGCGCCAGCGGGTTGTGGTTCGACATCAGGCCGGTGATGTGGTGACCCAGCGCAATCACACAGGCTCCGGTGAGGGTAGCGACGTCAATCACCGCTTCCGGCTCGAAGCGCTCAACGTAGGTCAGCACGTCACAGAGTACCAGACGGCCTTCGGCGTCGGTGTTCAGCACTTCAACGGTCTGGCCGGACATGGTGGTCAGAACGTCACCTGGACGATAGGCGCGCCCGCCAGGCATGTTTTCGCAGCCCGCCAGAACGCCGATCACGTTGATAGGCAACTGTAGTTCCGCGACCATGCGCATCACGCCGTAAACCGCCGCCGCGCCGCACATGTCGTACTTCATCTCATCCATGCCTTCGGCAGGCTTGATGGAGATACCGCCGGAGTCGAAGGTGAGGCCTTTACCGACGAGCACAATCGGGCGCGCGTCTTCGGACGGATTGCCTTTGTACTCGATGACGGACATCAGGGATTCGTTCTGCGAGCCGTTACCGACCGCCAGGTAAGAGTGCATGCCCAGCTCTTTCATCTGCTGTTCGCCGATGACGCGGGTAATGACGTTTTTGCTGTAGGCGTCGGCCAGCTGACGCGCCTGAGAGGCCAGGTACGCAGCGTTACAGATGTTAGGCGGCATGTTGCCGAGATCTTTGGCCGCTTTAATGCCGGCTGCGATCGCCAGACCGTGCTGGATCGCGCGTTCGCCGCTGGTCAGCTCGCGACGGGTTGGCACGTTAAAGACCATTTTACGCAGCGGACGACGCGGCTCGCTTTTATTAGTCTTCAGCTGATCGAAGCTGTACAGGCTCTCTTTTGCCGTTTCAACCGCCTGACGCACTTTCCAGTAGGTGTTACGCCCTTTAACGTGCAGTTCCGTCAGGAAGCAGACGGCTTCCATTGAGCCGGTATCATTCAGCGTATTGATTGTTTTCTGAATCACCTGCTTATACTGACGTTCATCAAGCTCGCGTTCTTTGCCGCAGCCAATCAGCAGAATACGTTCTGACAGCACGTTCGGAACATGGTGCAGTAACAGCGTCTGCCCAGGTTTGCCTTCCAGTTCGCCACGGCGCAGCAGGGCGCTAATATAGCCGTCACTGATTTTATCGAGTTGCTCGGCGATCGGGGAGAGTCGGCGTGGTTCAAAGACGCCCACAACGATGCAGGCACTCCGCTGTTTCTCCGGGCTACCGCTTTTTACACTGAACTCCATGCACTACGCTCCTGAATCTTAAAGACAACGGCGGCAGCTACGGATAGAATTGAAACCTTTCGTAACTCATGTCCGCTGTTGTGGTGACTTCGTGTTAATCTTACGTTACTACGGTTTCGACACGTCAGAAAAAGTCCTGAAGCGTGAATCCGCCGGATGTTTTAATCTTAGCGATGATTTCGACGACTCAAGAGAATAAATGACGTTTAAGCCATGAAACAAGCGATTTTCCAGCAAAGAGACGGGTTTTTACGGGCGTATTTAAAGTGATAATCATAAGATATCTGGTGCGGGAGACGCTCAAAAGCCAACTGGCGATCCTCTTCATCCTGCTGCTGATTTTTTTCTGTCAGAAGCTGGTTAAGATCCTCGGTGCGGCCGTTGACGGCGAAATTCCAACTAATCTGGTGCTTTCCCTGCTTGGTTTAGGGATCCCGGAAATGGCGCAGCTCATCCTGCCGCTAAGTCTTTTCCTTGGCCTGCTCATGACGCTTGGGAAACTCTACACCGAGAGTGAAATCACGGTGATGCATGCCTGTGGCCTGAGCAAAGCGGTACTGGTGAAAGCGGCCATGATACTGGCGCTGTTCACGGGTATTGTCGCGGCGGTGAATGTGATGTGGGCGGGTCCCATGTCTTCCCGTCATCAGGACGAAGTGCTGGCCGAAGCGAAAGCCAACCCCGGCATGGCAGCCTTAGCTCAGGGTCAGTTCCAGCAGGCGACCGACGGCAACTCCGTGCTGTTTATTGAGAGCGTTGACGGCAGTAAATTCAACGACGTATTCCTGGCGCAGTTACGTCCCAAAGGTAACGCGCGTCCTTCCGTGGTGGTTGCAGACTCCGGTCAGCTTGCTCAGCGCAAAGATGGTTCTCAGATCGTGACGCTGAACAAAGGCACCCGTTTCGAAGGCACCGCGATGCTGCGCGACTTCCGTATTACGGATTTCCAGAACTATCAGGCCATTATCGGCCACCAGGCGGTGGCGCTCGATCCAACGGATACCGAGCAAATGGACATGCGTACCCTCTGGAATACCGATACCGACAGAGCGCGCGCTGAGTTCCACTGGCGTATTACGCTTGTATTCACCGTGTTTATGATGGCGCTGATTGTCGTGCCGCTGAGCGTGGTGAACCCGCGCCAGGGACGCGTGCTCTCTATGCTGCCGGCGATGCTGCTTTACCTGATCTATTTCCTGCTGCAAACCTCGATTCGTTCTAACGGCGCGAAGGGTAAGCTGGACCCTATGGTCTGGACATGGTTCGTCAACAGCCTGTACATCTTACTGGCGCTGGGATTAAACCTGTGGGATACGGTGCCTGTGCGCCGCATACGTGCCCGATTCTCGCGTAAAGGAGCCATCTAATGCAGGCGTTTGGCGTTCTTGATCGCTATATCGGTAAAACCATTTTTACCACCATCATGATGACGTTGTTCATGCTGGTGTCGCTCTCCGGCATTATCAAATTTGTCGATCAGCTGAAAAAAGCCGGGCAGGGGAGCTATGACGCGATGGGCGCGGGGATGTATACCCTGCTCAGCGTGCCGAAAGATGTGCAGATTTTCTTCCCGATGGCGGCCCTGCTGGGCGCGCTGCTGGGGTTGGGAATGCTGGCGCAGCGCAGCGAGCTGGTCGTTATGCAGGCCTCGGGCTTTACCCGCATGCAGGTTGCGCTGTCGGTCATGAAAACCGCGATCCCACTGGTGCTGTTGACCATGGCGATTGGCGAGTGGGTCGCGCCGCAGGGCGAACAGATGGCGCGTAACTACCGTGCGCAGGCCATGTACGGCGGCTCGCTGCTCTCGACTCAACAAGGTTTATGGGCGAAAGACGGTAAAAACTTCGTCTACATCGAACGGGTGAAGGGGAATGATGAACTGGGTGGGGTGAGCATCTATGCTTTCGATGACCAGCGCCGTCTGGAGTCAGTCCGCCACGCCTCTTCGGCGAAATTTGACGCCGAGCATAAGCAGTGGCGTTTGTCCCAGGTCGATGAGTCTGACCTGACCGATCCGAAACAGATCGCCGGTTCTCAGACGGTAACCGGTACGTGGAAGACCAACCTGACGCCCGATAAGCTCGGTGTTGTTGTGCTGGACCCTGACGCGCTCTCCATCAGCGGTTTGCACAACTATGTGAAATACCTGAAGTCGAGCGGGCAGGATGCGGGACGTTATCAGCTCAACATGTGGAGCAAAATCTTCCAGCCGATGTCCGTGGCGGTGATGATGCTGATGGCGCTGTCGTTTATCTTCGGCCCGTTACGCAGCGTGCCGATGGGCGTACGCGTGGTGACCGGTATCAGCTTCGGCTTTGTGTTCTACGTGCTCGACCAGATCTTCGGTCCGCTGACGCTGGTTTATGGCATTCCGCCGATAATCGGAGCGCTGCTGCCAAGCGCCAGTTTCCTCCTGATCAGCCTCTGGCTGCTGTTGAAACGCTCCTGATCGACCTCTCCTCGCTTCCGGTTAACCGGGAGCGAGGCTAATCTCCTGTTTCACCCCGCACTTTTTCTCACAACCTTCAACGCCTCGCCCTGAATTTGAGTATTATTGAGCGATAAAGTCGTGAAGGGATCCTTTATGAAGCAAATTCGAATGCTTGCCCAGTATTACGTCGACCTGATGATGAAGCTTGGGCTGGTGCGTTTCTCCATGCTGCTTGCGCTGGCGCTGGTCGTTCTGGCCATTGTTGTGCAAATGGCCGTCACCATGGTTCTGCATGGTCAGGTCGAGAGTATCGACGTCATCCGCTCTATCTTCTTTGGCTTGCTCATTACTCCCTGGGCGGTCTATTTCCTTTCCGTGGTGGTTGAACAGCTGGAAGAGTCCCGTCAGCGTCTGTCAAAACTGGTCGATAAACTGGAAGAGATGCGCGAACGCGACCTGAAGCTCAACGTCCAGCTTAAAGACAACATTGCGCAGCTGAACCAGGAGATCTCCGATCGTGAGAAGGCGGAAGCCGAGCGTCAGGCCACGCTGGAGCAGCTAAAGATCGAAATGAAAGAGCGTGAGGTCACGCAGATCCAGCTTGAGCAGCAATCCTCTTTCCTGCGGTCGTTCCTCGATGCTTCGCCGGACCTGGTGTTTTACCGTAATGAAGATAAAGAGTTTTCCGGCTGTAACCGGGCGATGGAGCTGCTCACCGGGAAAAGCGAGAAGCAGCTGATTAACTTGAAGCCGCAGGACGTTTACTCTGAAGAGGCGGCGGCCAAGGTCATGGAGACGGACGAAAAAGTATTCCGCCATAACGTCTCGCTGACCTATGAACAGTGGCTGGATTACCCGGACGGACGCAAAGCCTGCTTTGAGATCCGTAAGGTGCCCTACTATGACCGCGTGGGGAAACGCCACGGCCTGATGGGCTTTGGCCGCGATATCACCGAGCGTAAGCGCTATCAGGACGCCCTGGAGCGCGCCAGCCGTGATAAGACTACCTTTATCTCCACCATCAGCCACGAGCTGCGTACGCCGCTTAATGGCATTGTCGGGCTGAGCCGTATTCTGCTGGATACCGACCTGACCGCAGAGCAGGAAAAATACCTCAAGACTATCCATGTCTCCGCGGTCACGCTGGGTAATATCTTCAACGATATTATTGATATGGATAAGATGGAGCGCCGTAAAGTTCAGCTTGATAATCAGCCTGTTGATTTCACCAGCTTCCTTGCCGATCTTGAAAACCTGTCCGGCCTGCAGGCGCAGCAGAAGGGACTGCGTTTTATTATGGAGCCAACCCTGCCGCTGCCGCATAAAGTGGTAACTGACGGCACGCGTCTGCGCCAGATCCTGTGGAACCTTATCAGCAACGCGGTGAAATTTACCCAGAAGGGGCAGGTGGCGGTGCGCATCCGCTTTGACGAAGGCGATATGCTGCACTTCGAGGTGGAGGACTCCGGGATGGGTATTCCGCAGGAGGAGCAGGACAAAATTTTCGCGATGTACTACCAGGTGAAGGACAGCAACGGCGGGAAACCGGCTACCGGAACCGGCATTGGCCTGGCGGTCTCTAAACGGCTGGCGAAGAGTATGGGGGGCGATATCACCGTTGCCAGCCAGCCGGGTAAAGGGTCAACCTTCACGCTGACGGTCCATGCGCCGGCGGTGGCGGAGGAGGTTGAGGACACCTTCGAAAACGACGACATGCCGCTGCCCGCGCTGCACGTCCTGCTGGTGGAAGACATTGAGCTGAACGTAATTGTGGCGCGCTCGGTGCTGGAAAAACTGGGCAACAGCGTGGATGTCGCGATGACCGGTAAGGCCGCGCTGGAGATGTTTAAACCGGGCGAATACGATCTTGTCCTGCTGGATATTCAGCTGCCGGATATGACCGGGCTGGATATCTCGCGTGAGCTGACGCGCCAGTACGCGGCCGACGAACTGCCGCCGCTGGTGGCGCTGACGGCGAACGTGCTGAAAGATAAAAAAGAGTATCTCGATGCCGGTATGGACGATGTACTCAGCAAGCCGCTGGCGGTGCCTGCTCTGACCGCCATGATTAAGAAGTTCTGGGATACCCGTGATGAAGAGGAGAGCACCATGACGTCTGTTGATAGCGCAAAAGCCCAAACGATACTCGATACCGCGATGCTGGAGCAGTACATCGATCTGGTTGGCCCGAAACTGATTACCGATGGTCTGGCGGTGTTCGAAAAAATGATGCCGGGCTATCTGAGCGTGCTGGAATCAAACCTGACGGCTCGTGACCAGAAGGGCATTGTGGAAGAAGGACATAAAATTAAAGGTGCGGCCGGCTCGGTCGGCTTACGCCATCTGCAGCAGCTGGGTCAACAGATTCAGTCGCCTGATTTACCTGCATGGGAAGATAACGTGGGTGATTGGGTTGAAGAGATGAAACAAGAGTGGCAAAACGATGTGGCGGTGCTTAAAGCCTGGGTCGACGCCAGAAAAAAATGACCCCGGCTTAACCGGGGTGCGCGAATACTGCGCCAACACCAGGGAAATCGTGGCTGCGCCTGTTTTATAAAGTTATTTTCGAAAGGGCGCTGCCTGAAAAATTTAGGCCGCACGCAGATAAGATAGCAAATCTTAAATGGTTTGTTACATGAATCAGTGAAATGTGTGAAGCATAGCGTTTTAATCAAAATTATTAATGTGCTTCAGCAAGTTGCAGAAAAGGATTGTCATGATGAAAAAGATTGGTGTCGTGCTGAGCGGATGCGGTGTTTACGATGGTTCTGAGATACATGAAGCCGTAATCACGCTGCTGGCCCTGGCAAAGCACGGAGCAGAGGTTATTTGGTTTGCGCCAGACAAAAATCAGGCGGATGTGATTAATCATCTGACCGGCGAGCCGATGGCGGAAACCCGTAATGTACTGATTGAAGCCGCGCGTATTGCGCGAGGTGATATCCATCCTCTTATTCAGGCAGACCCTACAGAGCTTGATGCGCTCATTGTGCCGGGTGGGTTTGGCGCGGCCAAAAATCTCAGTACCTTTGCTGCGCAGGGCGCGGAGTGTCAGGTCGATCCTCATTTAAAGGCGCTGTCGCAGGCCATGCATGCGGCAGGAAAACCGCTGGGCTTTATCTGCATCGCGCCGGCAATACTGCCCAGGATTTTTGATTTCCCGCTGCGCCTGACTATCGGGACGGATATTGATACCGCAGAGATCGTGGAGGAAATGGGGGGCGAACACGTTCCGTGCCCGGTTGATGACATTGTGGTTGATGAAGATAACAAAATTGTCACCACCCCGGCGTATATGCTGGCGAACAATATCGCTGAGGCGGCCTCAGGCATTGAAAAGCTGGTGGCCCGCGTGCTGGTGCTGACTGAATGAGGCGTAAATTTGCCGCAGGCGCAGGGGTGAAACGTTTTCTCTTGCGCATCGTACTTGTGCTGGCGGTATTCTGGGGAGGCGGGCTGGCTTTATTCAGCATTATGCCGGTTCCGTTCTCTGCCGTTATGGTTGAGCGCCAGCTTAGCGCGTGGTTCAGCGGCGATTTCAGCTACGTTGCCCACTCTGACTGGGTGAGCATGGACGAGATCTCCCCGTTCATGGGGCTGGCGGTCATCGCGGCGGAGGACCAGAAATTCCCGGAGCACTGGGGATTCGACGTTGCGGCCATTGAGAAGGCGCTAGCCCATAACGAACGCCATGAAAACCGCGTGCGCGGTGCGTCAACCTTGTCGCAGCAGACAGCCAAAAATCTGTTTCTGTGGGATGGTCGAAGCTGGGTGCGAAAAGGGCTGGAAGCGGGGTTGACCCTGGGAATGGAAACGGTCTGGAGCAAAAAACGCATTCTGACCGTCTATCTCAACGTCGCTGAGTTTGGCGACGGTATATTTGGCGTGGAAGCTGCCGCACAGCGGTATTTCAATAAGCCAGCCAGCCGTCTGAGCATGTCAGAAGCGGCGCTATTGGCCGCTGTGTTACCGAACCCCATCCGCTTTAAGGCAAGTGCCCCATCAGGGTACGTGCGAAGCCGTCAGGCGTGGATTATGCGCCAGATGAATCAGCTGGGTGGAGAGGGGTTTATGCAGCGTAATAATCTTATGTAGAGCGGGTAAGCGCAGCGCTACCCGCCTGAATGGCAGACCTTAATCTTCGTCGAACCCTGCGTTAAACAGGGCAATCACCGCCGCCAGAGCTTCCTCTTCCTGAGGACCGGTGGCTTCTACCTCAATCTGGCGCCCTTTGGCGGAATCCAGCATCAGCAGCGCAATCACGCTGTTCGCCTCCGCTTCGGTACCTTCGTCATTCCGCAGCAGAACCTCTGCATCGAAACCCTGCATCAGCTCAAACAGTTTCATCGCCGGGCGTGCATGCATACCCAGCTTGTTGGTGATCTCAACGGTTTGTTTAACGGTCATGTTTTACGTTTTTCCAGCGTGCGATGACGGGACTGAACGTTCTTCCCGCGCGAGCGGAAATAGTCGGCCAGCTGTTCGGCGATGTAAACCGAACGATGTTTACCGCCGGTACAGCCAATCGCCACCGTCAGGTAGCTACGATTGTTTGTCTCCAGCATAGGTAACCATAGCTCAAGGTAGCTTCGCGTCTGGTAGATAAAATTGTGTACTTCTGTGTGCCGGTCGAGGAACGCCGCGACGGGTTTATCCAGGCCGGTCATTGGACGCAGCTTCGGATCCCAGTGCGGGTTCGGCAGGAAGCGCACGTCGAAAACGTAATCCGCATCGATTGGAATACCGTGCTTAAAGCCGAAGGATTCGAACACCATCGTCAGTTCGCGCTCGCGTTTACCCAACAGCCGGGTACGTAGCATTTCCGCCAGCTCGTGAACGGACATCTCAGAGGTGTCGACAATCAGGTCGGCACGAGAACGCAGCGGCTCCAGCAGGTCGCTCTCTTCATCGATAGCGCTCTCCAGAGAGAGGTTCTTGCTGGATAGCGGGTGCAAGCGACGGGTATCGCTGTAGCGGCGGATTAGCGTATTGCGGTCTGCGTCGAGGAACAGCAGCTGAGGCGAGAACGCGTCAGGCAGGTTGCTCATGGCCTGTTCGAAGATCTCTGGCGATTCAGGCATGTTACGAACGTCGATACTGACGGCGGCAGAGGTTTGTCTCTCCGCCAGCGTGCGGGCCAGGTCGGGTAACAACACGACCGGCAGGTTATCGACGCAGTAAAAACCCATGTCTTCCAGCGCGCGCAGAGCAACGGATTTCCCCGACCCTGAACGGCCACTGACAATCATCAGCACCATGTTCCGTTTCTCCTCAGGACAACAGATGTGAAGGCCATCTCCTGGTTATGCATCATCCTGATTGCCTTCTGCTTCAGTGATAATTTGATAGAGCTCTTCATCACTTTGGGCCGAGCGCAGTCGACGGCAAATGGTTTTATCGGCCAGACGTTTTGCGACCAGCGACAGCGTATGCAGATGGGTTTTCGTCTGGTCGGCAGGCACCAGCAGCGCGAAGAGGAGATCGACGGGCTGGTTATCAATGGCATCGAAGGCGATGGGTGTTTCAAGCTGCACAAACACACCCACGGCACGCAGGGTATCCTCTTCCAGTTTGCCGTGCGGGATCGCGATGCCGTTGCCGATACCGGTACTGCCCATTTTTTCACGGGTCAGAATCGCTTCGAATACCACCTGCGGCGGCAGGCCCAGCTGTTTTGCAGCCAGTTCACTGATGATCTCCAGCGCACGTTTTTTGCTCTGGCAGTGAACCGCACTGCGGGTACATTCCTGGTTAAGGACATTGCTCAGTTGAAGAGCGGAATCGTTGTTCATCATAATTTCACCTAAGCGCTAACTGTACAAATGGCCTGTTGTGTTTCACAACAGGCCGTCCTGCACCCGTTAACTGCCCGGACAATTAGTGTTGTTTCAGTTTATCTTTATGTTTATTGAGCTGTCGTGCAAGCTTATCAATCAAGCCGTCGATAGCAGCGTACATGTCTTGCCCTTCCGCACTGGCATGCAGTTCACCCCCGTTAACATGCAGGGTGGCATCCGAGATATGAGTCACTTTCTCCACTTTCAACACAATATAGACCTGATTGATCCTTTCGAAATACTGCTCGAGTTTTGCAAACTTCGCGTTCACAAAGTCGCGTAATGCCTCAGTAATTTCGACGTTTTGTCCAGTGATGTTGAGCTGCATAGTGTCTTCCTTATCGGTTGTGTCAAACCAGCTGTTTACGCTGGTTGGACGGCGGAATGGATAAAGACTCTCGATACTTCGCAACAGTACGACGTGCCACCATAATACCCTGATCGGACAGCATGGTGGTTAACTTACTGTCGCTTAGTGGCTTCGCGGGGTTCTCCGCGGCGATCAACTTCTTCACCAGGGCACGAATGGCCGTTGACGACGCTTCGCCGCCGCCCTCGGTATTCACATGGCTGGAGAAGAAATACTTAAGCTCAAATATACCGCGTGGACTATGCAGATACTTCTGCGTGGTGACACGGGAAATGGTTGATTCATGCATCTCGACGGCCTGGGCGATATCCGCCAGTACCATCGGTTTCATATACTCTTCGCCCTGCTCAAAGAACGCCTGCTGCTGTTCGACAATACAGCGGCTGACGCGTAGCAGCGTATCATTTCGGCTCTCCAGACTTTTGATCAGCCATCGCGCTTCCTGAAGATTGCTGCGAATATATTGATTGTCGGAGTCGTTACGCGCGCTGGTGCACATGGAGGCATACTGCTGGTTGATTTGCAGGCGAGGGATGCTGTCTGAGTTCAGTTCAACGACCCAGCGGTCATTGTGTTTTCTGACCAGCACATCCGGGATCACGTACTCGGGCTCGCTGGTTTGGATCGACTGTCCCGGGCGCGGATCGAGCGACTGGATCAGATTCACCGCTTCTTTCAGCACCTCTTCCTTCAGGCGCGTGACGCGCATCAGGGAGCGGAAATCGTGGTTGGCCAACAGATCCAGATGATCGCTGATGATTAAGCGCGCCTCGTCGATCCATGGCGTCTCTTTGCTGAACTGAGATAGCTGGATCAGCAGGCAGTCGCGCAGATCTTTTGCGGCCACGCCTACCGGATCGAAACGCTGGATGCGCTTCAGTACGGCTTCGACTTCCTCAAGCTCAATCTCGTCGTCGCCCATGCTTTCCAGGATATCGTCCAGCGTGACGGTCAAATAGCCGGTGTCGTCAACGGCATCGACAATTGAGGTGGCAATCGCGCGGTCGGTATCCGAGAAGGGGGTGAGTTCCACCTGCCACATCAGGTAATCCTGCAGCGACTGGGTGGTCTCTCCCTGATAGACCGGTAGCTCATCATCCTGGTAGTCTGCACGCGTACCGGAAGGAGTTCCGGCGGTGTAGATTTCATCCCAGCTGGCATCCAGCGGTAGCTCGTCGGGCATCTCTTTTTGTTCGAGTGCATCCGCGGTGTCGAGCGCTTCTGTATCCTGTGACTGCTGAGTATCTACCTCGTCATGAAGATCGGTTTGTTCCAGCAGGGGGTTGCTGTCCAGCGCCTGCTGGAGCTCCTGCTGAAGTTCTAACGTGGACAGTTGCAACAGGCGAATTGCCTGCTGTAGCTGCGGCGTCATTGCCAGTTGTTGGCTGAGCCTTAATTGCAAACCTTGCTTCATGTTCAGAGCATTTTTCTCCGGTTCGGCGTTACGTTACCTCTACCCTATCAGAGTCTGAAGTCTTCCCCAAGATAGACGCGCTTAACATGATCGTCTTCGAGGATCTGCTGCGGCGTACCGTGGGCGATCAGATTGCCCTGGCTCACAATATACGCGCGTTCACACACGGCCAGCGTTTCACGGACGTTGTGGTCGGTGATCAGTACGCCAAGCCCGCTGTCACGCAGGTGTTCAATGATACGTTTAATGTCGATAACCGAGATCGGGTCAACGCCCGCAAACGGTTCATCCAGAAGGATAAATTTCGGGTTTGCGGCCAGCGCACGCGCAATCTCAACGCGGCGGCGTTCACCCCCGGAGAGTGCCTGACCGAGGCTGTCGCGCAGATGCTCAATATGGAACTCTTCCATCAGCTCGTTGGCACGATCCTGACGCTGTTCGCTGGTCAGATCGTTACGAATTTGCAGGACCGCCATCAGGTTATCGTAAACGCTGAGACGACGGAAAATGGAGGCTTCCTGCGGCAGGTAGCCGATCCCGCGACGCGCGCGCGCGTGCAGCGGCAGAAGGCTGATGTCTTCATCGTCAATGATAATGTTGCCGGCATCGCGAGGCACAATGCCAACGACCATGTAGAAGGTGGTGGTTTTACCCGCACCGTTAGGGCCAAGCAGCCCTACAATTTCGCCGGAGTTGACGGTCAGACTGACATCTTCTACGACACGGCGGCCCTTGTAGGCCTTCGCGAGATTTTTTGCAGTTAATGTTGCCATAACGAATTAGTTACTCTTCTTCTGTGCCGGGGCCTGGCCTTTGCCTTTGTCCTGCAGCTGCGACGGAACCAGTACGGTTGTGACGCGTTTGCCTTTCTCGCTGGAGGCCTGCATTTTTTGCTCTTTCACCAGATAGGTGATCTGGTCGCCGGTAATGTTGCTGTCCAGCTGTTCCAGATACGCATTTCCGGTCAGGATGACCAGGTCCTTCGCCAGCTCGTAGTGCATGTGCGAGGCGTGGCCTTTCACCGGCTTGCCGTTGTCCTGCATCTGGTAGAAGGTTGCCGGGTTGCCGTAACCATCAATGATCTCTTTGCCCTGCTCGCCACCCGGACGGGTCACGACCACTTTGTCGGCGTTAATTTTGATGGTGCCCTGAGTCATGACGACGTTACCCGTGAAGGTGACGACGTTGCCCTGCATATCGAGAGACTGGGTATCAGACTCGATATGGATCGGTTGGTCGGTATCGCCCGTTACAGCAAGCGCGGGGAGACTGGTCGCCAGCATCGCGCTGGCGATAATTACTTTAAGGCTGAGTTTGTTTGTTTTGAATTTCATAGGAGGTTCTAACCTTTTCAATCAGCTCGGCGTTCTTGCTGCGTAAGTTCCCGCGCATTCTCAAACCGCTGGAATTAAATGTTGTGCCATACAGTGTGACCAGATCCTGCGAGGTCACGTCCTGGGTTACCAGGTTAATCTGGGCATTATCCGTCGTAATTTTTCGCAGTTGCGAGTCAGCGGTCAGGGCGTTGACTTCAACGTGACCATACAGATAAAGCATACGGTCATTTGTCAGTTTTGCCCGATCTGACTTAATTGACCACGTCGGCACTTTGTCCTTATCAAATGTGGTCATGACAGGCTGGGTAAACCACGAAATACCGTCATCTGAAAAATATTCAACATGCTGGGCAATCAGGCGATAGTTCAGCGCGCCTTCCGGGCTGTAGACCACGGTGTCGCTGTGATCGCTTTTATAGGTTGGATCGTTATTGTTGACCACTTCCGTTTGCGTATCGTCGCGATCGGCAAGGTTCACGCCAATCAATACCAGTGCGACAAGCGAAAGCAAAATGATAATCCAGCGTCTGGTTTTACTCATATCGATTGCCCTTTGGCCTCATCAAGCTTGCCCTGCGCCAGCAAAAGCAGATCGCAGACTTCACGTACGGCACCGCGGCCTCCGTTGATGTGGGTAACGTAGTCAGCGCGCGGGATCAGCAGCGGATGCGCATCGGCAACGGCGATGCTCAGCCCTACTTCAGCCATCACGGGCCAGTCAATCAGATCGTCCCCGACGTAGGCCACGTTTTCCGGCGCGATAGCCAGTTTACCCAGTAAATCCTTAAACGCCGCCATCTTATCGGATTGACCCTGATACAGATGGGTAATTCCTAAGGTTTCACAGCGGTCTTCTACCAGTTTAGCTTTTCGCCCGGTGATGATAGCCACCTCAATACCCGAGGTGAGCGCACAGCGGATACCATAGCCGTCGCGAACGTTAAACGCTTTCAGCTCTTCACCATTATTGCCCATGTAAATCAGGCCATCGGAAAGTACGCCATCCACGTCCAGGATGAGCAGACGAATGTTTTCCGCCTTCGCCATCATCTGGGTGCTGACCGGTCCATAACAGGTTGCAAGGGATGCACCCGCATTACTCATTGTCTTATCCTTCATTACACTACGCCTGCGCGCAGCAGATCATGCATATGTACCACACCCAGCAACTGGTCGCCATCGGCAACCATCACTGAGGTAATGTGACGGGACTGCATCAGGTTCAGCACATCCACTGCCAGCGTTCCCGGACGCACGCGGATACCGCCCGGCGTCATCACATCGGCAATGCCGAGCGTGCGGACATCTACACCCATGTCGAACACGCGACGCAGGTCGCCATCGGTGAAGATCCCCTGAATTTTCATCAGATCGTCGCACACGACCGTCATACCCAGATTCTTACGGGTGATTTCCAGCAGCGCATCACGCAGTGAGGCTTCTTTACTGACGTGAGGGATCTCGTCCCCGGTGTGCATAATATCGTTTACCCGAAGCAGAAGCTTGCGCCCCAGCGCGCCGCCCGGGTGGGAAAGCGCGAAATCCTCCGGCGTAAAACCGCGGGCTTCGAGCAGCGCGACGGCAAGCGCATCACCCATGACCAGCGCGGCGGTGGTGCTGGACGTCGGCGCCAGGCCGAGCGGACAGGCCTCCTTGGGCACTTTCACGCACAGGTGAATATCGGCCGCCCGCGCCATGCTACTTTCCGGACGGCTGGTCATGCAAATAAGCGGCACCTGCAGTCGCTTCAGTACCGGGATCAGCGCCAGAATTTCATTGGACTCCCCGGAGTTGGACAGCGCGATGACGATATCCTGCGGCGTGACCATACCCAGGTCGCCGTGCGCGGCTTCCCCCGGATGTACAAAGAAGGAAGAGGTTCCGGTGCTGGCAAACGTTGCCGCCATTTTGCGTCCAATGTGGCCGGACTTACCCATCCCCATCACCACGACTTTGCCGGCACAGTAGAACATCTTCTCACATGCCAGACTAAAATCCTGATTAATGTACTGATCTAACTGCGCCAGACCTTCACGTTCAATCTCCAGAACCTCTTTGCCTGCTTTCTGAAAGTCAAAACCCGGCTGCAATTCTATTTGCGACATAATGCGTTTCCGTTTACCCAGAGAGAAGAGGCGAGAGCCAGTACAGCATCGCCATCCATACGATAAATCCACCCGTCAGCAGCGCGCCTGCTCCTTTGCCGATCTGTCTTTGCCGCCGCCAGCAGAGCAGGGCAAATATCACGCTGACCAATAACATCACACCGTAGTCGCGTGAGAATGCCAGGGGATTAAAGGGCCCTGGCGTAATCAGGGCCGGCAGGCCCATCACAATGGCGATATTAAATATGTTGGAACCGATGATATTACCAATGGCAATGTCATCCTCACCTTTACGTGCCCCCGCAATGGCCGTGGCCAGCTCCGGCAGGCTGGTGCCGATGGCAATCACCGTCAGGCCAATGGTCAGTTCACTGATGGCGAAATAGTTCGCCAGCACCGTCGCGTTATCCACGACCATGCGCGTTGCCATCGGCATGATGATCAGCGCAACGCCAAGCCAGAGCAGGGCAACAGGCAGCGTGCCTTCTCGCGGCAGTTCGGCGACCTGCTCCCGCGTGAGGCTATCCTGACCCTGCTTCTCAGCCAGACGGGCGATTTTAACACTATACAGCAGCCAGATGATGGCCAGCGCCAGCAGGAAAATACCGTCGCTGTAGCTCAGCACACCATCGTAAAATACGCAGCCTGCCAGCAGGCTTACGATTAACATTAGCGGCAATTCACGGCGCAGAACATCAGAATGCACGCGAAATGGATGGAGCAGTGCGGCCAGGCCTAAAATCAAGAGTATATTGACGATGTTGGAGCCAATCGCGGTACCTACTGCCAGGTCTAACTGACCATGCAGCGATGCCGAGACAGAGACGATGATTTCAGGAAGTGACGTTCCCACGCTGACAACGGTCATCCCGATGACGACAGGCGGTACGCCCGTCAGGCGACAGAGGATAGATGCAGCAAACACTAAACGGTCAGCACTGTAGACCACCAAAAGTAAACCAATTATTAACAGTGCTGTTGCTAAAAGCATCAAAAGTCCTTTCTTCAGGTATACTCGTCGGTCCATCGCACGGGAATGGCTGGACTGCATACAGTCTGAGGCGTAACGAATTCCTAATTTTGACTTTATGCGCCGGAAAAGTAAAACAAATGCCAGCTTTCGCTAACCTCAACGGCTATTATTCTGTAAAAATGCGGAGTTGAGGGCTGATTCAGGCGGCATGCCTTAACGTGAGCAGGGTAATAAAGGAACCATAAATGAGCCAAACGATGGCGAATTTAGTCGATGTTCGCGGCGTGAGTTTTTCTCGCGCCAACAGATTGATATTTGATGATATTTCGTTGACCGTACCGCGTGGTAAGATCACTGCCATCATGGGGCCGTCCGGGATCGGTAAAACGACCCTGCTGCGTCTCATTGGTGGGCAGATCCCACCCGATCGCGGTGAAATCCTCTTCGATGGCGAAAACATCCCGGAGATGTCACGCTCGCGTCTGTATACTGTCCGCAAACGCATGAGCATGCTCTTTCAGTCGGGAGCCTTGTTCACCGACATGAATGTCTTTGATAACGTGGCCTATCCGCTGCGCGAGCATACCAGCCTGCCGCCTGAACTGCTGAAAAGCACAGTGATGATGAAGCTCGAAGCCGTCGGTTTGCGGGGCGCCGCGAAGCTGATGCCTTCTGAGCTGTCCGGCGGGATGGCGCGCCGCGCCGCGCTGGCGCGAGCCATTGCATTAGAACCTGATTTAATCATGTTCGACGAACCATTTGTTGGACAGGATCCCATCACGATGGGCGTGCTGGTGAAGCTCATCTCTGAACTGAACAGCGCGCTTGGCGTCACCTGCATTGTGGTATCTCACGATGTACCTGAAGTATTGAGCATTGCCGATTACGCCTATATCGTGGCGGACAAAAAGATCGTCGCACACGGCAGCGCTCAGGCGCTGCAGGAAAATTGCGATCCGCGCGTGCGGCAGTTCCTCGACGGTATTGCCGATGGCCCTGTGCCGTTCCGCTACCCGGCGGGCGACTATCGTGACGATTTACTGGGAATAGGGAGTTAAGCCACTCATGCTGTTAAATGCGTTGGCCGCTCTCGGACACCGTGGCATAAAAACCATCAGGACGTTCGGGCGTGCCGGATTGATGTTATTCAACGCGCTGGTCGGCAAGCCGGAATTCCGCAAGCACGCACCGCTGCTGGTGCGGCAGCTTTATAATGTCGCCGTGCTGTCAATGCTCATCATCATTGTTTCCGGTCTGTTTATCGGTATGGTGCTTGGGCTGCAGGGCTATCTTGTTCTGACGACCTACAGTGCGGAAACCAGCCTTGGGATGCTGGTGGCGCTCTCGCTGCTGCGTGAACTGGGGCCGGTTGTGGCGGCGCTGCTGTTCGCCGGGCGCGCGGGGTCGGCATTAACGGCTGAAATTGGCCTGATGCGTGCGACCGAGCAGCTCTCCAGCATGGAGATGATGGCGGTCGATCCGCTGCGTCGCGTGATCTCGCCGCGTTTCTGGGCTGGGGTGATCTCTTTACCGTTACTGACTATTCTGTTTGTCGCCGTGGGTATCTGGGGCGGTTCGCTGGTTGGCGTGCACTGGAAAGGCATTGACGCCGGTTTCTTCTGGTCCGCAATGCAGGATGCCATCGACCTGCGAATGGATCTGGTTAACTGCCTGATCAAAAGCGTGGTATTTGCCATTACGGTCACCTGGATTGCATTGTTCAATGGTTACGATGCCATCCCGACGTCGGCGGGCATTAGCCGCGCAACTACACGTACAGTCGTACATTCGTCGCTGGCCGTACTGGGTCTGGATTTTGTGCTCACCGCACTGATGTTTGGGAATTGAGTTCATGCAAACGAGAAAAAATGAAATTTGGGTCGGTGTATTCCTGCTGCTGGCGCTGCTGGCCGCGCTGTTTATCTGCCTGAGAGCGGCGGATATCACGTCTGTGCGCACCGAGCCGACGTATCGCATCTATGCCACCTTCGATAACATCGGCGGGCTGAAGGCGCGTTCACCGGTTCGTATCGGCGGCGTGGTGATCGGACGCGTATCTGACATTACGCTTGATGAGAAAACCTATCTGCCACGCGTCGCGATGGATATCGAAGAGCGTTACAACCATATCCCGGACACCAGCTCCCTTTCTATTCGCACTTCCGGCCTGCTGGGCGAACAATATCTGGCGCTTAACGTCGGCTTTGAAGACCCCGAGCTGGGAACGACTATCCTTAAAGACGGTAGCGTCATTCAGGATACGAAATCCGCGATGGTGCTGGAGGATATGATTGGTCAGTTCCTTTACAGCAGTAAAGGGGATGAGAAAAAATCCGACGCTGCCCCAGCGCAGAGCGAAGATCATACCGACGTCGCACCGACGCCAGGTGCTGCGAATTAATATCAGGAGAAGTCATTCATGTTTAAACGACTGTTAATGGTTGCCATGCTGGTCATCGCCCCTCTTACCGCCGCCCACGCTGCGGATCAGAGTAACCCGTACAAACTGATGGACGAAGCGGCGAAAAAGACCTTCGACCGTCTTAAAAATGAACAGCCTAAAATTCGTGCTAATCCTGATTATCTGCGTGAAGTTGTTGACCAGGAGCTGCTGCCGTACGTGCAGATTAAATATGCGGGTGCGCTGGTGCTGGGACGTTATTACAAAGACGCGACCCCTGCGCAGCGTGATGCCTACTTTGCCGCGTTCCGTGAATACCTGAAACAGGCTTATGGCCAGGCGCTGGCGATGTACCACGGCCAGACCTATCAGATTGCGCCTGAGCAGCCGCTGGGCGATGCAACTATCGTCCCTATCCGTGTGACGATCATCGATCCTAACGGTCGTCCGCCGGTTCGTCTGGATTTCCAGTGGCGTAAAAACAGCCAGACCGGTCACTGGCAGGCGTATGACATGATTGCCGAAGGGGTAAGCATGATCACCACCAAACAGAACGAATGGAGCGATCTGCTGCGCACCAAAGGCATTGATGGCCTGACCGCTCAGCTGCAGTCTATCTCTCGCCAGAAAATTACCCTGGACGAGAAGAAGTAATGTCACAGCAACTCAGCTGGTCGCGTGAAGGCGAAACATTAAAGCTGTCCGGTGAACTGGATCAGGATCTGCTGAACCCACTGTGGGACAAACGCCACGAAGCGATGCAGGGCGTGACGCGTATCGACTTAACAGACGTTACGCGGGTGGATACGGCGGGTGTTGCGCTGCTTGCCCATCTGGTTGCCGTGGGGAAAAAGCAGGGGACAAGCGTTAAGCTTCACGGCGCGAGCGATAATGTCGTGACTCTTGCTCAGCTCTACAACCTCCCTGAGGACGTACTGCCTCGTTAATATTTTCAGTGCGTTACTTCCGAAAGCCCTGACTGTTTCATCGTCGGGGCTTTTTGCTTGTTTAAGACAACGCCACTTTGCTCTAAGATGTTGGGCTTGTTTTCACTATCAGATGATTAAGAGCCCATGGAAAATCATGAAATCCAGACAGTGCTGATGAATGCACTCTCCCTTCAGGAAGCCCACGTCACTGGCGATGGCAGTCACTTCCAGGTTATTGCTGTGGGTGAGATGTTCGACGGTATGAGCCGCGTGAAGAAACAGCAGGCTGTGTACGCGCCGCTGATGGAATATATTGCGGATAACCGCATCCACGCCCTGTCGATTAAAGCGTTCACGCCGCAAGAGTGGGCACGCGATCGCAAACTAAACGGTTTTTGAGCTGAGGGCGACAGGCCCGCAGCACGGTTGAATTTATAAGAGAGCACACAATGGATAAATTTCGTGTACAGGGGCCAACGCGTCTCCAGGGCGAAGTCACAATTTCTGGCGCAAAAAACGCCGCGCTGCCAATCCTCTTTGCTGCGCTGCTGGCTGAAGAGCCGGTAGAAATTCAGAACGTACCGAAGCTGAAAGATATCGATACCACCATGAAGCTGCTCACCCAGCTGGGCACGAAAGTTGAGCGTAACGGTTCCGTCTGGATCGACGCCAGCAAGGTGAACAACTTCTCAGCCCCTTACGATCTGGTGAAAACCATGCGTGCATCCATCTGGGCGCTTGGCCCGCTGGTAGCGCGTTTTGGTCAGGGACAGGTCTCTCTGCCGGGCGGCTGCGCCATCGGTGCGCGTCCGGTTGACCTGCACATCTTTGGTCTGGAGAAGCTGGGCGCCGAGATCAAGCTGGAAGAAGGTTACGTTAAAGCGTCCGTTAATGGTCGTCTGAAAGGCGCGCACATCGTCATGGACAAAGTGAGCGTGGGCGCAACGGTCACCATTATGTCTGCGGCGACGCTGGCAGAAGGGACCACCATCATCGAAAACGCCGCGCGCGAACCGGAAATTGTGGATACCGCCAATTTCCTCGTGGCGCTGGGGGCGAAGATTTCCGGTCAGGGTACTGACCGTATCACCATCGAAGGCGTTGAGCGTCTGGGCGGTGGTGTTTATCGCGTTCTGCCGGACCGTATCGAAACCGGTACCTTCCTGGTCGCTGCGGCGATTTCTGGCGGTAAGATTGTTTGTCGCAACGCGCAGCCAGATACCCTGGATGCGGTGCTGGCGAAACTGCGCGATGCGGGTGCGGATATCGAAATCGGTGAAGACTGGATCAGCCTCGATATGCACGGGCAGCGTCCAAAAGCGGTCAATGTGCGTACGGCGCCGCATCCGGCGTTCCCTACGGACATGCAGGCACAGTTCACCCTGTTGAACCTGGTCGCCGAAGGCACTGGCTTCATCACAGAAACCATTTTCGAGAACCGCTTTATGCACGTACCGGAGCTGATCCGTATGGGGGCGCATGCTGAGATCGAAAGTAATACCGTGATTTGCCACGGCGTTGAGAAACTGTCAGGTGCTCAGGTGATGGCAACCGATCTGCGTGCGTCTGCAAGCCTGGTGCTGGCGGGTTGTATCGCGGAAGGCACAACGATCGTGGATCGTATCTATCACATCGACCGTGGTTATGAGCGTATCGAAGATAAACTGCGCGCGCTGGGTGCCAACATTGAGCGTGTGAAGGGCGAGTAATCGTTCCGGCAGCCCCCTGCCAGCAATGACCGGGGGGTTGCTGTTCCTGTCAAAAACGCGTTATTCCTGCGGTTCTGTTTTTACCTTTCTCTGGCGAATCATGCGCGATCTGTCGATAAATTCATGGGTAATGGGGTCGTGATAGCGCGAAGGCCAAATTACCCACGGATGCGTATCCAGCGCCGTCGCGATAATTAATTCTCCCTTGGGCCAGGGGCGGGTGAGGGCGTTTGCCAGAGTTGAAGAACTCAGTCCATGGCGGCGGGACTCTGCTGCCAGTGAAGTGCCTCTTTTGCGCAGTGCGGCAATAATATCAGCCGTGTGCCAGTCGATAAATTTCGTATCCATAACGCCGTCCTTAAGTTCGGATTCACCTACGCCGTTTCTTCTGAAACGACGCGGTTACTATACCCATTTCAACTTCTTGTTCTAAAAAGTTCGCGTTACTTGAAGGGATATTCAGAATAAGACACGGCTTTATTCATGCGGTCTCTAAACCGATGAATTTACATGAACACGGAATTTACAGGTGTGTTCTGGAATCTCCCCGCTATCGCTGCGGGGAGAAACAAGGGGATTAACGGTCGCGCTGAACGGCGATGTGGGCAAGACCAATCAGTGCCTCGCGCCACGGACTGTCTGGAATGACCTGAAGCGCTTCGATGGCTTTGTCGGCTTCTTCTTCCGCACGCTGACGCGTCCATTCGAGCGATCCGCAGATAGCCATGGTTTCCAGTACAGGTTCCAGAAGATGGCGGCCATTTCCCTGCTCAATCGCTTCACGGATCATTTTCGCCTGGTCGGCTGTTCCGTTGCGCATAGCATGAAGCAGCGGCAGGGTGGGTTTGCCTTCGTTCAGGTCATCGCCCACGTTTTTGCCGAGCGTCTCGCCGTCCGCACTGTAGTCCAGCAAATCATCAATCAGCTGGAATGCCGTACCCAGATAGCGGCCATAGTCCTGCAGGCCTTTTTCCTGTGCTTCGGTACAGTCAGCCAGAATGCCGGAACACTGGGCTGCCGCTTCAAACAGGCGCGCAGTTTTGCTGTAGATGACGCGCATGTAGTTTTCTTCGGTAATGTCAGGGTCGTTGACGTTCATCAGCTGCAGCACTTCGCCTTCAGCTATGACGTTTACGGCTTCGGACATCACTTCCAGCACTTTCAGTGAGCCCAGGCTGGTCATCATCTGGAAGGCACGGGTATAGATAAAATCCCCCACCAGGACGCTGGCTGCGTTTCCGAAAGCAGCGTTTGCCGTGGCTTTGCCACGACGCATATCCGATTCATCCACAACATCGTCATGCAGAAGCGTCGCCGTGTGAATAAATTCGATGAGCGCTGCGATAGTGATGTGAGCATTTCCCTGATAGCCAACGGCTCTGGCAGCCAGAATGGCAATCATCGGACGAATGCGTTTACCGCCGCCGCTGACGATGTAATAGCCCAACTGATTGATCAGCTGAACGTCAGAGTTGAGTTGCTCCAGGATTGCTGCATTCACACCCGCCATATCTTGCGCGGTTAACTCGTTGATTTTTTCTAAATTCATCGCAAAAGCCGGGCTTTTTATCCTGTTGATCCCATCTTCAATGGGGTAACGAAGGGTTTCGGTTTATCAATAGTAGTGCTGATTGTACTGAAAAAACGGCACAGATAAACGTTACCGTACGTGTTGTGTTTTTTTTCTTCATGTATTGACGGTAGCACTTGTCAAAGGCTCGCGTTTTGCGTAATATTCGCGCCCTATTGTGAATATTTATAGCGCACTCTGATTCATACGAGGACGTGCGCGGAAGCGGAGTTTATATGTACGCGGTTTTCCAAAGTGGTGGTAAACAACACCGAGTAAGCGAAGGTCAGACCGTTCGCCTGGAAAAGCTGGACATCGCAACTGGCGAATCTGTTGAGTTCGCAGAAGTTCTGATGATCGCAAACGGTGAAGAAGTCAAAATCGGCGTTCCTTTCGTTGATGGCGGCGTTATCAAAGCTGAAGTTGTTGCACACGGTCGTGGCGAGAAAGTTAAAATCGTTAAGTTTCGTCGTCGTAAGCACTACCGTAAGCAGCAGGGCCACCGTCAGTGGTTCACTGATGTGAAAATTACTGGCATCAGCGCCTAAGACCTGAGGAGAGATTTAAATGGCACATAAAAAGGCTGGCGGCTCCACACGTAACGGTCGCGATTCAGAAGCTAAACGCCTTGGCGTTAAGCGTTTCGGTGGCGAATCCGTTCTGGCGGGTAGCATCATCGTTCGTCAACGTGGTACCAAATTCCACGCTGGCAACAACGTAGGTTGCGGTCGTGACCACACTCTGTTTGCTAAAGCAGACGGTAAAGTGAAATTTGAAGTTAAAGGCCCGAACAACCGTAAATACATCAGCATCGTTGCTGAGTAAGGTTTTCTCGGTCCGGTAACGGATTAAAGCCCCGCAACCTGTTGCGGGGCTTTTTACATTGGAAACCCGGTAATTTTTTCTGTAGGGAAAACGGGCATGAAGCAGCAGGCCGGCATGGGCATTCTTTTGGCACTCACCACCGCAATGTGCTGGGGTGCGTTGCCAATTGCAATGAAGCAGGTACTGGAAGTGATGGAGCCGCCTACGGTGGTCTTTTATCGCTTTCTGATGGCAAGCATCGGCCTCGGGGCCATTCTGGCTATCAAAGGTAAGCTTCCACCCTTGCGGCTTTTCCGCAAACCGCGCTGGCTGGTATTGCTGGCTATCGCGACGGGCGGTCTGTTCGGTAACTTCATCCTGTTCAGCTCTTCCCTGCAATATCTCAGCCCCACGGCGTCGCAGGTGATAGGTCAGCTTTCGCCGGTGGGCATGATGGTCGCCAGTGTCTTTATCCTCAAGGAAAAGATGCGCGGTACGCAGATTATCGGGGCGAGCATGCTGCTGTGCGGTCTGGTGATGTTCTTCAACACCAGTCTGATAGAGATTTTCACCCGCCTGACGGATTACACATGGGGTGTAATTTTTGGTGTGGGGGCAGCAACGGTCTGGGTGAGCTATGGCGTCGCACAAAAGGTGTTATTGCGTCGACTTGCCTCACAGCAGATCCTCTTTTTGCTGTACACTTTGTGTACAATAGCATTGCTGCCATTAGCAAAGCCGGGTGTGATTTCCCAGCTTAGCGACTGGCAACTGGCGTGCCTCATTTTTTGTGGGCTGAACACGCTGGTCGGTTATGGCGCGCTAGCCGAAGCGATGGCGCGCTGGCAGGCAGCACAGGTGAGCGCGTTAATTACGCTTACTCCGCTGTTTACGCTGTTATTTTCAGATTTGTTATCAATGGCCTGGCCCGATGTCTTCGTCAGACCGATGCTCAACCTGTTGGGTTATCTCGGTGCGTTTGTCGTGGTTGCGGGCGCGATGTATTCCGCCATTGGTCATCGTCTTTGGGGACGTTGGCGCAAAAATGAAGCGGTTGTAGTAGTCCCCCGCTCAGGCGAATGAGTTACGGAGAGTAAAATGAAGTTTGTTGATGAAGCGACGATCCTGGTCGTGGCTGGTGATGGCGGCAATGGTTGCGTGAGCTTCCGCCGTGAAAAGTATATCCCACGTGGCGGTCCTGACGGCGGCGACGGCGGGGATGGTGGTGACGTGTGGCTGGAGGCGGATGAAAACCTCAACACGCTGATCGACTACCGTTTCGAAAAATCTTTCCGTGCCGAGCGCGGCCAGAACGGCCAGAGCCGTGACTGTACCGGTAAACGTGGTAAAGACGTCAACATCAAGGTTCCGGTCGGTACGCGTGTGATTGACCAGGGCACCGGTGAAACCATGGGTGATATGACCAAACACGGTCAGCGCCTGCTGGTTGCTAAAGGTGGCTGGCACGGTCTCGGTAACAGCCGTTTTAAATCATCGGTTAACCGTGCTCCGCGTCAGAAAACCATGGGCACACCGGGCGATACGCGCGAGCTGCAGCTGGAACTGATGCTGCTGGCAGACGTGGGTATGCTGGGTATGCCTAACGCCGGTAAATCAACGTTTATCCGTGCTGTATCGGCCGCGAAGCCAAAAGTGGCGGATTATCCGTTTACGACGCTGGTGCCAAGCCTGGGCGTTGTTCGTATGGACCACGAAAAGAGCTTTGTTGTCGCTGATATCCCTGGTTTGATCGAGGGCGCAGCAGAAGGCGCAGGACTGGGTATTCGCTTCCTGAAACACCTTGAGCGCTGCCGCGTATTGCTGCATATCGTTGATATTAATCCAATCGATGAGTCCGATCCGGTCGAAAACGCCCGTATCATCATCGGTGAACTTGAAAAATACAGCGAAAAACTCGCAGGTAAGCCGCGCTGGCTGGTCTTCAACAAGATCGACCTGATGGACAAAGCCGAAGCGGAAGCGAAAGCCAAAGCGATTGCTGAAGCAATGGGTTGGGAAGATAAATACTACCTGATCTCTGCGGCAAGCCAGGTTGGCGTGAAAGATCTGTGCTGGGATGTGATGACTTTTATCATTGAGAACCCAATTGTTCAGGCGGAAGAAGCGAAACAGCCTGAAAAAGTCGAATTCATGTGGGATGACTACCACCGTCAGCAGCTCGAAGAGCTGGAAGCGGAAGACGATGATGAAGACTGGGACGATGACTGGGATGAAGACGACGAAGAAGGCGTCGAGTTCATCTACAAGCACTAATATCTGTCCAAAGCCCCCATTATGGGGGCTTTTTTTATTCCAGCGTTGCGGGCAGCCAGCAGCTGGCGATCAAACCACCTTCAGCGCCGTTCTCAAGCGTCAACCTGCCGTGGTGGAGCTGCACGATGCGCTGCACGATACTCAGGCCCAGGCCGCTGCCACCGTAGCGCTGGTCAAGACGGCGGAATGGCTCGGTAATTGACTGTCGGTGCGCTTCATCAATACCGGGCCCCTGATCGATCACACCGATCTGCGTCCCCCCGTCGATCTCGGTTAATGTCACTGTAATCGTTGTCCCTGCCGGGCTGTAGCGCCCGGCATTCTCCAGCAGGTTGCGCAGCATCAGACGAAGGAGCACGGCGTCTCCCTGAACCGTGAGCGCGCTTTTAGCGGGCCAAATCACCGTATGCTCTTTGGCTTCATGCCCCAGGCCGAGAGGTTCAATGATATTTTCCGTCCAGCTCACGGTTTCGTAGTGTCCGCTGGCCATTGCCTGTCCGGCACGGGCCAGCATCAGCAGCTGTTCGACGGTATGCATGAGCTGATCGATACGGCTAATTAACGTCGCGGCCTGTGGTGCGCCTGACTGCGCCATAAGCTCCAGATGAAGCCGGATACCGGCAAGGGGCGTTCGGAGCTCATGTGCGGCGTCAGCGGTGAAGAGACGCTCCTGCTGAATGGTATTGTCCAGCCGGGCGAGCAGCTGGTTCAGGGAGGTTGTCACCGCGCCTATTTCTTCCATGTCGGAATACATAGGAAGCGGAGTTAAGTTATCCGCCGAACGGTTAGCCAGGCTGTCACGCAGTTTATTCAGCGGTCGGGTTATCCAGGTGACCGCCCAGAATGAAAACAGCAGCGTGAAACCGACCATCACCAGAGAAGGGACGAGAAGGGAAGCAATCGCCTCGCGGATCTCTTTTTCGACATGGTTATTGCGGGCTTTTGCCGACAGCGTTTCATTCACCAGAAAGCCAATCTGCTCACGGCTTTCATGCCACAGCCAGATGACGCTTATCAGCTGGAAAAATAAGAGAATAACCGCCAGCAGAACCATCAAACGCCGACGCATACTGTTCATTTCTGGCTCTCAAGGCGATAGCCAACGCCACGGACGGTTTTGATTCTGTCCTTGCCGAGCTTGCGACGCAGGTTGTGAATGTGAACTTCAAGGGTATTTGACCCCGGGTCGTCCTGCCAGGAGTAGATATCCTGCTGGAGCGTTTCTCTGTGCACCGTTTGCCCGCTGCGCATGATCAGACGCGTAAGCAGGGCGAACTCTTTTGGCGTCACTTCTACCGCCTGGTCCCGGCGCAGTACCTGCTGGGTTTGCAGATTCAGCGTAATATCGCCGTCGGTCAGTAAGTTATCACTATGGCCCTGATAGCGGCGAATCAACGCCCGCACCCTAGCCTGCAGCTCCGCAAGCGCAAAAGGCTTCACCAGATAATCATCTGCGCCTGCATCAAGGCCGGTGATACGATCCTCAATGGCATCGCGCGCCGTCAGGATCAACACCGGGTTGGCGATACCGCGGCGTCGCCACTGGCTGAGCAACGTTGCGCCGTCTTTATCAGGCAGGCCCAAATCGAGGATCACCAGACTGTATTCGCCGCTCTGGATCAGGGCATCCGCCTCCGCTGCGGTGCCGGCACAGTCAAGGGCATACCCTTCATTGGCCAGCCCCAGCGCTAGCCCTTCCTGCAATAACAGATCGTCTTCAACTATGAGTAGTTTCATCGCTAGTTATTCTGGTAGATGTCCTTATAAAGCCTGCTTTCGAAGCGAACAAGCGGAATACGACGATTGCGCTGGTCGGTCGGTTCGACGGCATAGCCGGAAAGATACTGCACGAATGCCATGCGCTGTCCGCTGGCGGTAGTGATGAAGCCTGCAAGGTTGTAAACCCCCTGCAGTGAGCCTGTTTTAGCGGATACTTTGCCATCCACACCGGCAGCGTGAAGCCCGGCGCGGTACTGCAGTGAACCGTCATGCCCGGCCAGCGGCAGCATTGAAATAAAGTTTAGCTCAGTGTCGTGCTGTGCAATGTACTGAAGCACCTGCATCATCGTGGCCGGAGAGATCAAATTATGACGCGATAATCCGGAGCCATCGACGGCGATGGTATTACCCAGCTCGATCCCGGCCTGCTGGCGCAGGATCTGACGAACGGCGTCTGAACCCGCACGCCAGGTGCCCGGCACGCCGAAACGCGCGTGACCAATCATGCGAAATACGGTGTCGGCAATCATGTTGTCAGACTTTTTCAGCATGATTCGCAGTAAATCGTGCAGCGGAGGAGACTGTTTGCTGGCGATGACCGTGCCGGGCTGGTTAACCTGCGTCTGGCGAAGCAGCGTGCCGGAGTAGGTGATTCCCGCTTGTTTCAGCTCATCTTTCAGAATGGCGCCCGCATAGCTTGCCCCATCCTGTATCGCAAAGGCCAGCGGCAGCGGATCGGCGCGCTGCGTCAGGCAGCCGGTAAGCGTGAAGCGGTTAAGATCGCCCGGCACGACGTCCAGCTCACAATATTGCGCATCCGGGGAGCCTTTCGCCAGCGTGCGGACCTGACTAAACATTGTGACCGGGTAGTAGGACGCTATACGGATAAACGCTAAATCATCTGGCTTTGGCGCGCTGTAAAGCGAAACCGAGAAGCAGTTACGGTCAACAATAGCGGCGGCGGGTGGGGCGCTAAAACATTGGGTCATGTCGTTCCACGGCCAGCCAGGGGCTTTATCGTGGCTGGCAAAGATCGACGTGTCGATCAGTACATTGCCATCAATTTTCTGGACGCCAGATTTTTTCAATACCGCAACCATATTGCGGATATCCTGGCGCTTAAAGGTCGGATCGCCGCCAAAACGGGCGATAAGATCGCCTTTCAGTACGCCCCCCTCGACGTTACCTTTGGTCTCGAGTGTGGTCGTAAAACGGAAGTCAGGCCCGAGCTGGAGCAGGGCGGCGAGGGCAGTGATCACCTTTTGGGTACTGGCAGGCAGCGCCATCTGTTGACTGTGATAGTCAATCTCGGGAGCCTGTGCGCCAACCTTCTGCACCATCAGGGCAAGGTTCGCGCCTGCGGGGAGCTGATTAATGTACTCATCAACATTCGCGGCCTGGGCGGTGAACGTTATACTGGTAGTCAATCCGATGATAAATCTGGAAAATCGCATAATCTCGCGCTAACAACCCGAAAACAAACCGTCATACTACGGTGCATGGCACTGCAAAGTAAACGATGACCCATAGTGAACTTCGCGGTAAAATGCATATCAAATTGAAAAATTGCTGCTGACCTGGGGCATTGCTCCCGGGTCGGTTTTCTTTTTGCTTCTTGCCCGCTTAGGGGGGCAGGAGCAGGGAACACTGCTCCCAACAGGAATGTTTAAGAGGTATAACAAATGCAAGCTATTCCGATGACCTTACGTGGTGCCGAAAAACTGCGCGAAGAGCTGGATTTCCTGAAATCCGTGCGTCGCCCTGAAATCATCGCCGCTATCGCGGATGCGCGCGAGCATGGCGACCTGAAAGAGAACGCTGAATACCACGCCGCGCGTGAGCAGCAGGGCTTCTGTGAAGGGCGTATTAAAGATATCGAAGCAAAACTGTCCAATGCACAGGTTATCGATATCACCAAAATGCCTAATAATGGGCGTGTGATCTTTGGTTCTACCGTGACCGTGCTGAACCTGGACAACGACGAAGAGCAGACCTATCGCATCGTGGGTGATGATGAAGCAGACTTCAAACAGAACCTGATTTCAGTGAACTCTCCGATTGCTCGCGGCCTGATCGGCAAAGAGCAGGACGATGTTGTCACCATCCGCACCCCTGGCGGTGAAGTGGAATACGAAATTATCAAGGTTGAATACCTGTAATTCGCTTCTCTACTAAGATGTTGATACATTGTAAAGAAAAGAAAAAGGCCGCATAGCGGCCTTTTATCAACTCAAGGAGCATGGCATTTTGCTCGCCTGCTGACAGAAATCCCTCGTTTCACACAGAAAATGTGTTTGATTGAGGATATCCTTAGCGTGGCAGCGAGATTTTACGCTCTTTAGATGGGCGGTAGAGCACCAGCGTTTTACCGATGACCTGTACATTACAGGCGCCGGTTTCGCGCACGATGGCTTCCACGATCAGGTTTTTAGTGTCTCTGTCTTCAGAGGCGATTTTCACCTTGATCAGCTCGTGGTGTTCCAGCGCTTGTTCAATCTCGGCAAGCACCCCTTCGGTCAAACCATTGTTGCCAAGCATGACTACAGGCTTGAGCGGATGTGCCAGACCTTTAAGGTGCTGTTTTTGTTTAGTACTCAGATTCATCGTATATTTTTGCTTACGTTGGGATTGAAAACGGTTCATTCTACCGCCATCTCCCTAATATCGCCAAATAGCAGCGTAGAAATTTACGCCAAAGGTAAGCAACGATGAACCCGGACGGAAAAGTTAAATGACAGGTAAAAAGCGTTCTGCCAGTTCCAGCCGCTGGCTTCAGGAACACTTTAGCGATAAATATGTTCTGCAGGCGCAGAAAAAGGGGTTACGTTCCCGCGCCTGGTTTAAACTTGATGAAATACAGCAAAGTGACAAACTTTTTAAGCCGGGGATGACGGTTGTCGACCTCGGTGCTGCCCCTGGCGGATGGTCCCAGTATGCGGTCACGCAGATCGGCGGAGCGGGTCGAATCATCGCGTGCGATCTTTTACCAATGGATCCCATCGTCGGTGTCGACTTCCTTCAGGGCGACTTTCGTGATGAATTAGTGCTGAAAGCGTTACTTGAACGTGTGGGTGATAGTAAGGTTCAGGTTGTCATGTCTGATATGGCACCAAATATGTGTGGAACACCTGCGGTGGATATCCCCCGCGGCATGTATCTGGTGGAGCTAGCGTTAGAAATGTGTCGTGATGTTCTGGCGCCTGGTGGTAGTTTTGTTGTGAAGGTGTTTCAGGGCGAAGGTTTCGAGGAGTATCTTAAGGAAATTCGCTCCCTGTTTGCGAAGGTTAAAGTTCGTAAGCCGGACTCTTCCCGGGCCCGTTCCCGAGAAGTGTATATTGTAGCGACCGGGCGAAAATGATAACCGGTAGATTTCAGGCGAAAGTTTGAATGAAACTGGATATAGAGTATCCTGACGCTGTTTTTAACACAGTTGTAATGTGAGGTTAATCCCTTGAGTGACATGGCGAAAAACCTAATTCTCTGGCTAGTCATTGCCGTCGTGCTGATGTCAGTATTCCAGAGCTTTGGGCCCAGCGAGTCGAATGGCCGCAAGGTGGATTATTCTACCTTCCTGCAGGAGGTCAATCAGGACCAGGTTCGCGAAGCGCGTATCAACGGACGTGAGATCAACGTTACCAAGAAAGATAGTAACCGTTACACGACTTACATCCCGGTGAACGATCCTAAGCTGCTTGATAACCTTCTGACCAAAAACGTCAAGGTAGTTGGCGAGCCGCCAGAAGAACCAAGCCTGCTGGCTTCTATCTTCATTTCCTGGTTCCCGATGCTGCTTCTTATCGGCGTCTGGATCTTCTTTATGCGTCAGATGCAGGGCGGCGGTGGCAAAGGTGCCATGTCGTTCGGTAAGAGCAAGGCGCGTATGCTGACGGAAGACCAGATCAAGACCACGTTTGCTGATGTCGCCGGTTGTGACGAAGCGAAAGAAGAGGTGGGTGAACTGGTTGAATACCTGCGTGAACCGAGCCGTTTCCAGAAACTGGGCGGTAAGATCCCGAAAGGCGTGCTGATGGTTGGCCCTCCGGGTACCGGTAAAACCCTGCTGGCGAAAGCCATCGCGGGTGAAGCGAAGGTGCCGTTCTTTACTATTTCAGGTTCTGACTTCGTCGAAATGTTCGTGGGTGTCGGTGCATCTCGTGTGCGTGACATGTTCGAGCAGGCCAAGAAGGCAGCACCGTGCATTATCTTCATCGATGAAATCGACGCCGTAGGCCGCCAGCGTGGCGCTGGCCTGGGCGGTGGTCACGATGAACGTGAACAGACGCTGAACCAGATGCTGGTTGAGATGGACGGCTTCGAAGGTAACGAAGGTATCATCGTTATCGCGGCGACTAACCGTCCGGACGTACTTGACCCTGCGCTGCTGCGTCCAGGCCGTTTCGACCGTCAGGTTGTTGTGGGTCTGCCGGACGTTCGCGGTCGTGAACAGATTCTGAAAGTTCACATGCGTCGCGTACCGCTGGCGCCGGATATCGATGCGGCAATCATTGCGCGCGGTACCCCGGGCTTCTCCGGTGCGGACCTGGCGAACCTGGTCAACGAAGCTGCACTGTTTGCCGCTCGCGGTAACAAGCGCGTCGTATCGATGGTGGAGTTTGAGAAAGCGAAAGACAAAATCATGATGGGTGCGGAACGTCGCTCCATGGTGATGACGGAAGCGCAGAAAGAGTCCACGGCATACCACGAAGCGGGTCACGCGATTATCGGTCGCCTGGTGCCGGAACACGATCCGGTGCATAAAGTGACGATTATTCCGCGCGGTCGTGCGCTGGGTGTGACCTTCTTCCTGCCTGAAGGCGACGCGATCAGCGCCAGCCGTCAGAAGCTGGAAAGCCAGATTTCGACCCTGTACGGCGGTCGTCTGGCAGAAGAGATTATCTACGGTGTGGAACATGTTTCTACCGGTGCGTCCAACGACATTAAAGTTGCGACAAACCTGGCGCGTAACATGGTGACGCAGTGGGGCTTCTCCGACAAACTCGGTCCGCTGCTGTATGCAGAGGAAGAGGGTGAAGTATTCCTGGGCCGTTCTGTGGCTAAAGCGAAACATATGTCCGATGAGACGGCGCGTATCATCGACCAGGAAGTAAAATCTCTGGTAGAGCGTAACTACGCACGTGCACGCCAGATCCTGACCGACAATATGGACATCCTGCATTCAATGAAAGATGCGCTCATGAAATATGAGACCATCGATGCACCGCAGATTGACGACCTGATGGCGCGCCGCGAAGTGCGTCCGCCAGCAGGCTGGGAAGACCCAGGCGCTTCCAATAATTCTGACAACAATGGCACCCCGCGTGCGCCGCGTCCGGTTGATGAACCGCGTACGCCAAACCCGGGCAACACCATGTCAGAACAGTTGGGCGATAAGTAAGCCACTGCTGTTGAAGCGTTTGTCTGTAACTCAAACCCTGGAGCTTGCTCCGGGGTTTTTCATTTCTGTTTAACGATATAGATACCAGGGATTTCGCCATGAAACTATTCGCTCAGGACTCGCATCTCGATCTTTCACATCCCCATGTGATGGGGATCCTGAATGTTACCCCTGACTCCTTCTCTGACGGCGGCACGCATAACACGCTTATCGAGGCGGTTAAGCACGCGAATTTAATGATTAATGCGGGTGCCACAATCATTGACGTGGGCGGTGAATCGACGCGTCCTGGTGCAGCGGATGTGTCTGTGGAAGAAGAACTGGCGCGCGTGGTGCCGGTGGTTGAAGCTATCGCGCAGCGGTTTGAAGTATGGATCTCCGTTGATACCTCTAAACCCGAAGTGATTCGTGAAGTGGCGAGAGTGGGCGCTCACATTATCAATGATATTCGCTCACTCACCGAGCCTGGCGCACTTGAAGCCGCGGCAGAGACGGGGTTACCGGTCTGCCTGATGCATATGCAGGGCCAGCCGAAAACCATGCAGGAAGCACCGAAGTACGACGATGTCTTTGTCGACGTGAATCGCTTCTTTATTGAGCATATCGCGCGCTGTGAACGTGCAGGTATCCCAAAAGAGAAATTGTTGCTCGACCCAGGGTTCGGTTTCGGTAAAAATCTCTCCCACAATTATGCGTTGCTTGCGCGCTTATCGGAATTCCATCACTTTGACCTGCCGCTGCTGGTGGGGATGTCGAGAAAGTCGATGATTGGGCAGTTGCTGAACGTGGGGCCGAGCGAACGCCTGAGCGGCAGCCTGGCCTGCGCGGTGATTGCGGCGATGCAGGGCGCGCACATTATTCGTGTCCATGACGTCAAAGAAACAGTAGAAGCCATGCGTGTGGTGGAAGCCACACTGGCAGCGAAGGAAAACAAACGCTATGAGTAATCGTAAGTATTTTGGTACCGATGGTATCCGTGGGCGTGTAGGCGATGCTCCCATCACCCCTGATTTTGTCCTGAAGCTCGGCTGGGCTGCTGGCAAAGTGCTGGCGCGTCATGGTTCCCGTAAGATCATTATCGGTAAAGACACCCGTATTTCCGGCTATATGCTGGAATCAGCGCTGGAAGCGGGTCTGGCGGCGGCTGGACTGTCCGCGTCCTTTACGGGCCCAATGCCAACGCCTGCAGTCGCGTATCTGACGCGCACCTTCCGTGCGGAAGCGGGGATTGTTATCTCAGCTTCTCACAACCCGTTCTACGACAACGGCATTAAATTCTTCTCCATTGACGGCACCAAGCTCCCGGATGACGTGGAAGAAGCCATTGAAGCCGAAATGGAAAAAGAGATCACCTGCGTTGATTCCGCAGAGCTGGGTAAAGCGAACCGTATCGTTGATGCGGCGGGCCGTTATATCGAATTCTGTAAAGGCACCTTCCCGAATGAGCTAAGCCTTGCTCACCTCAAAATTGTGGTGGACTGTGCTAATGGCGCGACCTATCACATCGCCCCGAATGTTTTCCGCGAACTGGGTGCGAAAGTCATCACCATTGGCTGTGAGCCGGATGGTCTGAACATTAACGAGCAGGTGGGCGCAACTGACGTTCGTGCCCTGCAGGCGCGTGTTCTGGCAGAGAAAGCCGACCTGGGCATTGCGCTGGACGGCGACGGTGACCGCGTGATCATGGTCGACCACGAAGGTAACAAGGTCGACGGCGATCAGATCCTCTACATCATTGCACGTGAGGGCCTGCGTCAGGGCCAGCTGCGCGGCGGTGCGGTGGGCACGCTGATGAGTAACATGGGCCTGGAACTGGCGCTGAAACAGCTCGGTATTCCGTTTGTCCGCGCGAAAGTGGGTGACCGCTATGTGCTGGAAAAACTGCAGGAGAAGGGCTGGCGCATCGGTGCAGAAAACTCAGGTCACGTGATCCTGCTTGATAAAACCACCACCGGTGACGGTATCGTGGCCGCGCTGCAGGTGGTTGCCGCAATGGCGCGCAACCATATGAGCCTGCACGATCTGTGCAGCGGGATGAAAATGTTCCCACAGATCCTGGTAAACGTACGCTTCACTGCCGGTAAAGGCGATCCGCTGGAAAATGAGAACGTTAAAGCGGTGATGGCTGACGTTGAAGCGGCCCTGGGCAATCGTGGACGCGTGCTGCTGCGTAAGTCCGGTACTGAACCGCTGATCCGCGTGATGGTGGAAGGTGAAGACGAAGCGCAGGTAACCGAATTTGCACACCGTATTGCGGATGCTGTGAAAGCTGCATAATTGTGCACGCTAAATGTATAAAAAGGCGGCTTTTGTCGCCTTTCTTTTAAGCAATTAATGGCTTTTTGCTGTTTTTTTCCGCAGTTGATACAATGCGTCAAAAATGCCCTTGCGAAGGTCATTCGCTTTGGTTAGTATTCACACCCGCTTCAGTGGGAAACAAAAATCCTGCTAATTGGTCGAAGCATTGGTATGCGGCAAATCCGCAAGGAACAGGTTGATTATGTACGAAGCTCTTTTAGTTGTTTTCCTTATTGTAGCCATCGCTCTCGTAGCGCTGATTATGCTGCAGCAAGGTAAAGGCGCTGATATGGGAGCCTCCTTCGGAGCAGGCGCTTCCGGTACGCTGTTCGGTTCAAGTGGTTCTGCGAACTTCATGACCCGCACAACGGCGATTCTGGCTACGCTGTTCTTCATCATCAGTCTGGTGCTTGGCAATATCAACAGCAACAAGACCAGCAAAGGAAGCGAGTGGGAAAACCTGAGCGCGCCAGCGAAAACTGAGCAAACTCAGCCAGCTGCACCGGCTAAGCCAACCAGCGATATCCCGCACTAAGTATTCTGTACCGAGGTGGTGGAATTGGTAGACACGCTACCTTGAGGTGGTAGTGCCCTAACGGGCTTGTGGGTTCGAGTCCCATCCTCGGTACCAATATTCCAGAAGAAAGACGTCGAAAGACGTCTTTTTTTCGTCTGTAGATTGCGAGTCTCCGATCTTTTGTAGGGCGGGTAAGCGCATGCGCCACCCGCCATGTTGCCCGGTGGCGCTGCGCTTACCGGGCCTACAAAAATCAAAATAAAAAAGGCGCCCTGTGGGCGCCTTTTGCACGTTATATCAGCGATTACTTCTTATCGCTGTGCTCCAGGTTTTCAACCTGCGGCAGACCGTTACCGGAATTCGTGGAGAGCAGGCCATTCTCAACATAGTTGAACAGCTTCTCGCGGGTATCGGTGATGTCCAGATTACGCATGGTCAGCTGACCAATACGATCGTCCGGCGAGAACACTGATTCACCTTTCTCCATGGTCAGACGCTCTGCTTTATAGGTCAGGTTGTCAGACACGGTGTTCAGGATGGAGTAATCGTTACCGCGACGCAGTTCGAGCGTTACTTCACCGGTGATCGCGCTTGCCACCCAACGCTGCAGCGCATCACGCAGCATCAGCGCCTGTGGATCGAACCAGCGGCCCTGATACAGCAGTTTACCCAGCTGACGGCCATGAGAGTGATACTGCTCGATGGTATCTTCGTTGTGAATGCCGGTCAGTAGACGCTCGTAAGCGATGTGCAACAGCGCCATTCCCGGGGCTTCATAGATGCCACGGCTTTTCGCTTCGATGATGCGGTTTTCAATCTGATCGCTCATGCCCAGACCGTGACGACCGCCAATACGGTTAGCTTCCAGCATCAGTTCAACATCATCAGAGAAGGTTTTACCGTTCAGCGCCACCGGATGGCCGCGTTCGAAACGCACGGTCACTTCTTCAGCCTGGATTTTGACGTTTTCGTCCCAGAACTTCACGCCCATGATCGGGTTAACGATCTTCACGCTGGAGTTCAGGAATTCCAGGTCTTTCGCTTCGTGCGTCGCACCCAGCATGTTGGAGTCGGTGGAATAGGCTTTCTCGACTGACATCTTATAGTCGAAACCGCAGGCGATCATAAACTCGGACATCTCATGGCGGCCACCCAGCTCGTCGATGAAATCGGTATCCAGCCACGGCTTGTAGATCTGCAGTTCGGCGTTGGTCAGCAGGCCATAGCGATAGAAACGTTCAATATCGTTACCTTTATAGGTGCTGCCGTCACCCCAGATGTTGACGCCGTCTTCTTTCATCGCCGCAACCAGCATGGTGCCGGTGACCGCACGGCCCAGCGGGGTGGTGTTGAAGTAGGTCAGGCCGCCGGTGGTGTTATGGAATGCACCACACTGAATAGCCGCGATACCTTCAGCGACCAGTTGCTTACGGCAGTCAATCAGGCGCGCATTCTCTGCACCATACTCTTTAGCGCGACGAGGAATGGCATCATAGTCGTCCTCATCCGGCTGACCCAGGTTCGCAGTATAGGCGTACGGAACCGCTCCCTTCTGGCGCATCCACAGCAGTGCTGCGCTGGTATCCAGGCCACCTGAGAAAGCGATGCCAATACGTTGTCCAACCGGAAGATGCTTGAGAATCGTCGTCATAGAATAAAACCCTGCTTGATTGACTGATTAGAGACCGCTTTCGCTCTCTTGTGCATTTTTATGCAAAATAAGTGAGTATTCATTTAATCATCTTTTGGCGAAGACCGGAAGAGAGTCGTGCGTTTTTTGTAAAAATTTTGGTCTAATCGATCTGGCGGAAGTTGGGTTGACAGGTGGGGTCAACTATCAATATACTAAACGCCGATTTTACGTCCCGTCTTCGGTACCAAATCCCAGCATTATTTGCAAATTCTGTCCAAAACGCGTAGAATTTGCCACGTTTCAGGCGCGGGGTGGAGCAGCCTGGTAGCTCGTCGGGCTCATAACCCGAAGGTCGTCGGTTCAAATCCGGCCCCCGCAACCACTTTCCCATAAAGTTCTTTTTCAAATATACTGTGAAGACTTAGAGCCTTCGTAGCTGGATTTGAAAAAATTCTTTCGGAAAGTGCTCCAGGCCACAGTTGTGGCTATAGGGTTCAGTTATCTAAAGCCCCGATTTATCGGGGTTTTTTGTTATCTGACTACAGAATAACTGGGCTTTACGCCCTTTTTTTATGTCTTGGGGGTGGGCTTGTCCACATTAGAGCAAAAATTAACAGAGATGATTACTGCACCGGTCGAAGCACTGGGCTACGAACTGGTCGGCATCGAATTCGTTCGCGGCCGTACATCGACGCTGCGCATCTATATTGATAGTGAAGATGGCATCAATGTTGATGATTGTGCTGATGTCAGCCACCAGGTGAGTGCGGTTCTTGATGTTGAAGACCCGATTACCGTTGCGTACAACCTGGAAGTTTCCTCACCTGGCCTCGATCGCCCGATGTTCACGGCCGAGCACTACGTGCGCTTTACCGGTGAAGAAGTGGCTCTCGTTCTGCGTATGGCCGTACAGAACCGCCGTAAATGGCAGGGAATTATCAAAGCCGTTGATGGTGAAATGATCACGGTGACAGTCGAAGGCAAAGATGAAGTGTTCGCGCTGAGTAATATCCAGAAGGCGAACCTGGTTCCCCACTTTTAACAGTCTGGATTGAGGTGAAAAGCCCGCGATGAACAAAGAAATTTTGGCTGTTGTTGAAGCCGTCTCCAACGAGAAATCACTGCCGCGTGAGAAGATTTTCGAAGCGCTGGAAAGTGCACTGGCTACAGCAACCAAGAAAAAATACGAACAAGAGATCGATGTTCGCGTAGAAATCGATCGTAAAAGCGGTGACTTCGATACATTCCGTCGTTGGGTAATCGTAGAAGAAGTGACCCAGCCGACCAAAGAGATCACGCTGGAAGCCGCCCGTTTTGAAGACGAAAGTCTGAACGTGGGCGAGTACGTTGAAGATCAGATTGAATCTGTTACCTTCGACCGTATCACGACCCAGACCGCTAAACAGGTTATCGTGCAGAAAGTTCGCGAAGCCGAGCGCGCGCTGGTTGTCGATCAGTTCCGCGATCAGGAAGGCGAAATCATCACCGGTGTGGTGAAGAAAGTGAACCGCGACAACATCTCCCTGGAGATCAAATCCGAAGGGTTGCCGGGTAACGCTGAAGCCGTGATCCTGCGTGAAGATATGCTGCCGCGTGAAAACTTCCGTCCAGGCGACCGTATCCGCGGTGTTCTGTACGCCGTTCGTCCTGAAGCGCGTGGTGCACAGCTGTTCGTGACCCGTTCTAAACCAGAAATGCTGGTAGAACTGTTCCGTATCGAAGTGCCGGAAATCGGTGAAGAAGTTATCGAGATTAAAGCGGCGGCTCGCGATCCGGGCTCCCGTGCGAAAATTGCGGTGAAAACCAACGACAAGCGTATCGACCCGGTCGGTGCTTGCGTCGGTATGCGCGGTGCGCGTGTCCAGGCAGTTTCTACTGAGCTGGGCGGCGAACGTATTGATATCGTTCTGTGGGATGACAACCCGGCGCAATTCGTGATCAACGCAATGGCTCCAGCTGATGTGGCGTCTATCGTTGTTGACGAAGACAAACACACCATGGATATCGCTGTTGAAGCGGGCAACCTGGCGCAGGCAATCGGCCGTAACGGTCAGAACGTACGCCTGGCGTCACAGCTGAGCGGCTGGGAACTCAACGTAATGACCGTTGATGACCTGCAGGCTAAGCATCAGGCTGAAGCCCATGCGGCGATCGATACCTTCACTAAATACCTGGATATTGACGAAGACTTCGCCACTGTTCTGGTTGAAGAAGGTTTCTCTACGCTGGAAGAACTGGCCTATGTGCCAATGAAAGAGCTGCTGGAAATTGACGGTCTGGATGAACCAACCGTTGAAGCCCTGCGTGAACGCGCTAAAAACGCACTGACCACCCTGGCACTGGCTCAGGAAGAAAGCCTTGGCGATAAGAAGCCGGCTGATGACCTGCTGAATCTGGAAGGTCTTGATCGTGCGATTGCGTTCAAGCTGGCTGCCCGTGGTGTTTGTACGCTGGAAGATCTCGCTGAGCAAGGCGTTGATGACCTGGCTGATATCGAAGGTTTAACCGACGAGAAAGCCGGCGAGCTCATCATGGCCGCACGTAATATTTGCTGGTTCGGCGACGAAGCGTAATAAACTGTAGCAGGAAGGAACAGCATGACTGATGTAACTGTAAAATCGCTGGCTGCTGAGATTCAGACCTCCGTGGACCGCCTGGTACAGCAATTTGCTGATGCAGGGATCCCGAAGTCCGCTGATGACTCGGTGACCGCGCAAGAAAAACAAACCTTGTTAACGCACCTGAACCGTGAACACGGTTCTACGCCTGACAAGTTAACGCTGCAGCGCAAAACGCGCAGCACGTTAAACATCCCTGGTACTGGTGGCAAAAGCAAATCGGTACAAATTGAAGTCCGCAAGACGCGCACCTTTGTAAAACGTGATCCGCAAGAGGCAGAACGCCTTGCCGCGGAAGAGCAGGCACAGCGTGAAGCGGAAGAACAAGCTCAGCGTGAGGCGGAAGCAACCGCCAAACGTGAAGCAGAATTAAAAGCTGAACGTGAGGCCGCAGAAAAAGCGAAACGCGACGCAAGTGATAAAGTGAAGCGTGACGCTGCGGAAAAAGACAAAGTGAGCAATCAACAGACAGACGAAATGACCAAAACCGCCCAGGCTGAAAAAGCCCGCCGTGAAAATGAAGCTGCCGAGCTGAAGCGTAAAGCGGAAGAAGAAGCCCGCCGTAAGCTGGAAGAAGAAGCTCGCCGCGTCGCTGAAGAAGCGCGCCGTATGGCAGAAGAAAACGAGAAGAATGGTGTGAATACCGTTGAGCCGACTGAAGACACCAGCGACTATCACGTGACCACTTCTCAGCATGCGCGTCAGGCTGAAGATGATAACGACCGTGAAGTTGAAGGCGGTCGTGGCCGTGGCCGTAATGCAAAAGCTGCGCGTCCGGCGAAAAAAGGCAACAAGCACGCTGAATCCAAAGCTGACCGTGAAGAAGCACGCGCGGCTGTTCGCGGCGGTAAAGGTGGCAAGCGTAAAGGTTCCGCGCTGCAGCAGAGCTTCCAGAAGCCTGCGCAGGCCGTAAACCGTGACGTTGTGATTGGCGAAACCATCACCGTTGGCGATCTGGCGAACAAGATGGCTGTTAAAGGTTCTCAGGTCATCAAAGCGATGATGAAACTGGGCGCCATGGCGACCATCAACCAGGTAATCGATCAGGAAACCGCACAGCTGGTTGCTGAAGAGATGGGCCACAAAGTTATCCTGCGTCGTGAAAACGAGCTGGAAGAAGCAGTAATGAGCGACCGTGATACTGGTGCTGCGGCTGAACCGCGTGCACCGGTTGTGACCATCATGGGTCACGTTGACCACGGTAAAACCTCTCTGCTTGACTACATTCGTTCTACTAAGGTCGCCTCTGGTGAAGCGGGTGGTATTACCCAGCACATCGGTGCTTACCACGTAGAAACCGAAAACGGCATGATCACCTTCCTGGATACCCCAGGTCACGCAGCGTTTACCTCAATGCGTGCTCGTGGTGCTCAGGCAACGGATATCGTAGTCCTGGTTGTTGCCGCAGACGACGGCGTGATGCCACAGACCATCGAAGCTATCCAGCACGCGAAAGCGGCGCAGGTGCCTCTGGTTGTTGCAGTCAACAAAATCGATAAGCCAGAAGCCGATCTGGACCGCGTGAAGAACGAACTGTCTCAGTACGGCGTTATGCCGGAAGAGTGGGGCGGCGAAGCGCAGTTCATCCCAGTATCTGCTAAAGCGGGTACCGGTATCGACGACCTGCTGAACGCGATCCTGCTGCAGGCTGAAGTACTGGAGCTGAAAGCGATCCGTAATGGTATGGCGAGCGGCGCGGTGATTGAATCCTTCCTGGATAAAGGTCGTGGCCCGGTTGCAACCGTTCTGGTTCGTGAAGGTACCCTGAACAAGGGCGACATCGTTCTGTGTGGCTTCGAATACGGCCGCGTTCGTGCGATGCGTAACGAACTGGGTCAGGAAGTTCTGGAGGCGGGTCCGTCCATTCCAGTGGAAATCCTGGGTCTGTCCGGTGTTCCGGCTGCCGGTGACGAAGTGACCGTTGTGCGTGACGAGAAGAAAGCGCGTGAAGTGGCACTGTATCGTCAGGGCAAATTCCGTGAAGTTAAACTGGCTCGTCAACAGAAATCTAAACTCGAGAACATGTTTGCCAACATGACCGAGGGCGAAGTTCACGAAGTGAACATCGTTCTGAAAGCTGACGTTCAGGGTTCTGTGGAAGCGATCTCCGACTCCTTGCTGAAACTGTCTACCGACGAAGTGAAAGTGAAGATCATCGGTTCTGGCGTAGGTGGTATCACCGAAACCGACGCTACCCTGGCTGCTGCCTCCAACGCTATCCTGGTTGGCTTCAACGTTCGTGCGGATGCGTCTGCGCGTAAAGTAATTGAAGCTGAAAGCCTGGATCTGCGTTACTACTCCGTCATCTATAACCTGATCGACGAAGTGAAAGCAGCGATGAGCGGCATGCTGTCTCCTGAGCTGAAACAGCAGATCATCGGTCTGGCTGAAGTACGTGACGTGTTCAAATCACCGAAATTCGGTGCGATCGCGGGCTGTATGGTTACCGAAGGTAACATCAAGCGTCACAACCCAATCCGCGTACTGCGTGACAACGTGGTTATCTACGAAGGCGAGCTGGAATCCCTGCGCCGCTTCAAAGATGACGTTAACGAAGTCCGTAACGGCATGGAATGTGGTATCGGCGTGAAGAACTACAACGACGTTCGCGTTGGCGATATGATCGAAGTGTTCGAGATCATCGAAATTCAGCGTACCATCGCTTAATTACCGATTGTAAGCCGGGATCGCCTCGCGCCACCCGGCAATAATTTTAAAAGGGGCTTTTAGCCCCTTTTTTGTCTGGAGAATTTATTATGGCGAAAGAATTTGGTCGCCCTCAGCGCGTAGCGCAGGAAATGCAGAAAGAGATCGCACTCATTCTGCAACGTGAAATTAAAGACCCGCGCGTCGGCATGATGACCACCGTTTCCGGTGTCGAAATGTCCCGCGATCTGGCGTATGCAAAAGTGTTCGTCACCTTCCTGAACGATCAGGACGAAGCGGCAGTGAAAAACGGCATTAAAGCGCTGCAGGAAGCCTCTGGCTTCATCCGCTCCCTGCTTGGCAAAGCGATGCGCCTGCGTATCGTGCCTGAACTGACCTTCTTCTACGACAACTCGCTGGTCGAAGGTATGCGTATGTCCAATCTGGTGACCAGCGTGGTTAAACATGACGATGAGCGTCGTGTTAATCCGGCGGACGACAGCAAGGAGGACTGATGAGTCGTCCTCGTCGTCGCGGTCGCGACGTGCATGGTGTGCTGCTGCTGGATAAACCCCAGGGCGCTTCCAGCAACGACGTGCTGCAGAAAGTTAAGCGTATTTATAACGCCAACCGTGCGGGCCACACCGGCGCGCTGGATCCGCTGGCAACCGGCATGCTGCCGGTCTGCCTGGGAGAGGCGACAAAGTTTTCCCAGTACCTCCTCGACTCCGATAAGCGTTACCGCGTTATCGCTAAACTGGGCCAGCGCACGGATACCTCCGACGCGGATGGCCAGGTGGTAGAAGAGCGCCCGGTGACCTTCAGCGCGGAACAGCTTGATGCTGCGCTGGAGAGCTTCCGTGGGGACACGATGCAGGTGCCGTCGATGTATTCGGCGCTGAAATATCAGGGCAAGAAGCTCTACGAATATGCACGCCAGGGCATTGACGTCCCGCGTGAAGCCCGTCCGATAACCGTGTATGAGCTGTTGTTTATTCGCCACGAAGGTGATGAGCTGGAGCTGGAAGTACACTGTTCGAAAGGGACCTATATTCGCACCATCATCGACGACCTCGGTGAAAAGCTGGGCTGCGGTGCGCATGTGATTTACCTGCGCCGTCTGGCGGTAAGCAAGTACCCGGTGGAGCGGATGGTGACCCTGGAACAGCTGCGCGAGCTGGTAGAACAGGCGGAAGCGCAGGGGATTGCGCCGGCAGATTTGCTGGATCCCTTGCTGATGCCGATGGACAGTCCGGCAGCAGACTTCCCGGTTGTTAATCTTCCTTTAACGTCGTCCGTTTACTTTAAGAACGGCAACCCGGTTCGTACGGCGGAAGCGCCGCTGGAAGGACTGGTACGCGTGACCGAAGGTGACGAAGGGAAATTCATCGGTATGGGCGAAATGGATGGCGAAGGGCGCGTTGCGCCGCGTCGTCTGGTCGTCGAATATCCGGTCGACGCGTGACGGTGATAAGGGCTCACCTTGCGATAAGCAGGGGAGACGAGTAGAATATCGCCGCTTAACGCCTGGTAAATTGTTTAACAATCTGCGGGGCGTACATGGGATTGCTGAATTAGAGATCGGCATCCTTACATTCTTTATACTTTGGAGTTTGAAAATGTCTCTAAGCGTTGAAGCTAAAGCTAAAATCGTTTCTGAGTTTGGTCGTGGTACTAACGACAGCGGTTCTACCGAAGTTCAGGTTGCACTGCTGACTGCACAGATTAACCACCTGCAGGGTCACTTTGCAGAGCACAAAAAAGATCACCACAGCCGTCGTGGTCTGCTGCGTATGGTTTCTCAGCGTCGTAAACTGCTCGACTACCTGAAACGTAAAGATGTTGCACGCTACACCGCGCTGATCGAGCGTCTGGGTCTGCGTCGCTAATTCTTGCGAGTTTCAGAAAAGGGGGCCTGATGGCCCCTTTTTTCAACCAGACGGCAGCAATTCACTGGAAACTATTGTATTGTTGCTATAAATGATCTTCATTGCAGAGGTTCGCGCGGCTAATGAGAGGCTTCACCCATGGGGGTGTTGGTTGTCATTAGTCGCGAGGATGCGAAGAAGGTCGGGTTAAATCGACAGCACACCGGTGGTGTGCTGTCAAACATTTAAGAAAGGACAGAACTTTGCTGAATCCGATCGTTCGTAAATTCCAGTATGGTCAACATACCGTCACGCTGGAAACCGGCATGATGGCACGTCAGGCTACTGCTGCCGTTATGGTAAGCATGGATGACACTGCGGTATTCGTTACCGTTGTTGGCCAGAAAAAAGCTAAACCAGGTCAGGACTTCTTCCCGCTGACCGTTAACTACCAGGAGCGTACCTACGCTGCCGGTAAAATCCCGGGTGGTTTCTTCCGTCGTGAAGGCCGCCCAAGCGAAGGCGAAACCCTGATTGCGCGTCTGATTGACCGCCCGGTTCGTCCGCTGTTCCCGGAAGGCTTCGTTAACGAAGTACAGGTTATCGCGACCGTTGTTTCCGTTAACCCACAGGTTAACCCGGACATCGTTGCCATGATCGGCGCATCCGCTGCCCTGTCACTGTCTGGTATTCCATTCAATGGCCCAATCGGTGCCGCACGCGTTGGCTACATCAACGACCAGTACGTGCTGAACCCAACCCAGGAAGAGCTGAAAGAAAGTAAGCTGGACCTGGTTGTTGCGGGTACTGAAGCAGCTGTGCTGATGGTTGAATCCGAAGCTGAACTGCTGAGCGAAGACCAGATGCTGGGCGCTGTGGTATTTGGCCACGACCAGCAGCAGATCGTTATCCAGAACATCAACGACCTGGTGAAAGAAGCCGGTAAACCACGTTGGGACTGGCAGCCAGAAGCAGCAAACGACGCGCTGAACGCACGCGTTGCAGCGCTGGCAGAATCTCGCCTGAGCGATGCATACCGTATCACTGACAAACAGGAGCGTTACGCTCAGGTTGACGTGATCAAGTCTGAAACTATCGCGACCCTGGTTGCTGAAGACGAAGCGCTGGATGCTAACGAACTGAGCGACATTCTGCACGCTATCGAGAAAAACGTTGTTCGTAGCCGCGTACTGGCAGGCGAGCCGCGTATCGATGGCCGCGAAAAAGACATGATCCGTGGTCTGGATGTGCGTACTGGCGTTCTGCCACGTACTCACGGTTCCGCGCTGTTCACCCGTGGCGAAACGCAGGCGCTGGTTACCGCGACCCTGGGTACCGCACGTGACGCACAGAACATCGACGAACTGATGGGCGAGCGCACTGACAGCTTCCTGTTCCACTACAACTTCCCTCCGTACTCCGTAGGCGAAACCGGTATGGTTGGCTCGCCGAAGCGTCGTGAAATTGGTCACGGTCGTCTGGCGAAGCGCGGCGTGCTGGCAGTGATGCCAGAAGCAGACAAATTCCCGTACACCGTACGTGTGGTGTCTGAAATCACCGAATCCAACGGTTCTTCTTCCATGGCTTCCGTGTGTGGTGCCTCTCTGGCGCTGATGGATGCAGGCGTGCCAATCAAAGCCGCCGTTGCGGGTATCGCAATGGGCCTGGTGAAAGAAGGCGACAACTTCGTTGTTCTGTCTGACATTCTGGGTGACGAAGACCACCTGGGCGATATGGACTTCAAAGTAGCGGGTTCCCGCGAAGGTATCTCTGCGCTGCAGATGGATATCAAAATTGAAGGTATCACCAAAGAGATCATGCAGGTTGCTCTGAACCAGGCTAAAGGTGCGCGTCTGCACATCCTGGGCGTGATGGAACAGGCGATTAACGCGCCGCGTGGCGACATTTCTCAGTTCGCTCCACGTATCCACACCATCAAGATCAATCCAGACAAGATCAAAGATGTTATCGGTAAGGGCGGTTCCGTAATCCGTGCGCTGACCGAAGAGACTGGCACCACGATCGAAATCGAAGATGACGGTACTGTGAAGATCGCAGCAACCGACGGCGAGAAAGCGAAATTCGCGATCCGTCGCATCGAAGAAATCACGGCAGAGATCGAAGTGGGCCGCGTCTACGCAGGTAAAGTGACCCGTATCGTTGACTTTGGCGCGTTCGTTGCCATCGGTGGCGGTAAAGAAGGTCTGGTTCACATCTCTCAGATCGCTGACAAGCGCGTTGAGAAAGTGACCGATTACCTGCAGATGGGTCAGGAAGTCCCGGTGAAAGTTCTGGAAGTTGATCGCCAGGGCCGTATCCGTCTGAGCATTAAAGAAGCAACCGAGCAGTCTCAGCCAGCTGCTGCGCCAGAAGCACAGGCAGCAGAACAGCAAGGCGAGTAAGTTGCCATTTGCCCTCCGCTTTGCGGAGGGCCTATTATCAGGCAGGACGCCTTGTTAAGCCGCCGGGGGACAGGACGTTCATCCAATAGTTGTCTTCGGGAGTGGGAAATGAAGCCTTTTTTGCGCTGGTGTTTCGTTGCGACAGCTTTAACGCTGGCAGGATGCAGCAACTCTGCCTGGCGTAAGAGCGAAGTCCTCGCAGTGCCATTGCAACCGACTTTGCAGCAGGAAGTGATTCTGGCACGCATGGAACAAATACTTGCCAGTCGGGCTTTAACCGATGAAGAACGCGCACAGCTTTTATATGAGCGCGGAGTGTTGTATGATAGTCTCGGTCTGAGGGCATTGGCGCGAAATGATTTTTCACAAGCGCTGGCTATCCGACCTGATATGCCTGAAGTATTCAATTACTTAGGCATTTATTTAACGCAGGCAGGCAATTTTGATGCTGCCTATGAAGCGTTTGATTCTGTACTTGAGCTTGATCCAACTTACAACTACGCGCACTTGAATCGCGGTATCGCATTGTATTACGGCGGTCGTGATAAGTTAGCGCAAGATGATCTGCTGGCGTTTTATCAAGACGATCCTAATGATCCTTTCCGTAGCCTGTGGCTTTACATCGTTGAGCGGAAGCTCGATGAGAAGCAGGCAAAAGAGGCACTGAAACAGCGCTTCGATAAATCGGACAAGGAACAGTGGGGATGGAACATTGTCGAGTTCTACCTGGGCAACATTAGCGAAGTAACGCTGATGGAACGCCTCAAGGCGGACGCAACGGATAACACCTCGCTCGCTGAGCATCTCAGTGAAACCAACTTCTATTTAGGTAAGTACTACCTAAGTCTGGGGGATATGGACAGCGCTACGGCACTGTTCAAATTAGCGGTTGCTAACAACGTACACAACTTCGTTGAGCACCGTTATGCATTGTTGGAATTATCGCTCTTGGGCCAGGAGCATGACGACCTGGCAGAATCGGACCAGCAATAGCTGACGACATAAACATCAGCCCGTAATCTTTTGATTGCCATCACCTTAACTGGTGAGGGCGTTGTTGTTCGTCAATACACCTACTTTGAGCCGGTTCACACTTTTCAATGAAAATTGCTAATCATTTTCACGATGAGCTAAGTAGACTGGCCGCCATTAATATCGAGGCACTTGTACTACATGGCTGAATTCGAAACCACTTTTGCAGATCTGGGCCTGAAGGCTCCTATCCTTGAAGCCCTTAACGATCTGGGTTACGAAAAACCATCTCCGATCCAGGCTGAGTGTATCCCACACCTGCTTTCTGGTCGTGACGTGCTGGGCATGGCCCAGACTGGTAGCGGTAAAACTGCAGCATTCTCGCTGCCGCTGCTGAACAACATTGATCCGGACCTGCGTGCACCGCAGATCCTCGTCCTGGCTCCAACCCGTGAACTGGCTGTTCAGGTTGCAGAAGCAATGACGGAATTCTCTAAACATATGCGCGGCGTAAACGTGGTAGCCCTGTACGGCGGCCAGCGTTATGACGTGCAGTTACGCGCCCTGCGCCAGGGCCCACAGATTGTTGTCGGTACGCCGGGCCGTCTGCTGGATCACCTGAAGCGCGGTACTCTGGACCTCTCTAAACTGAGCGGCCTGGTACTGGATGAAGCAGATGAAATGCTGCGTATGGGCTTCATCGAAGACGTCGAAACCATCATGGCGCAGATCCCGGACGGTCATCAGACCGCGCTGTTCTCTGCCACCATGCCAGAAGCGATTCGTCGTATCACCAAGCGCTTCATGAAAGATCCTCAGGAAGTGCGTATTCAGTCCAGCGTTACCACTCGCCCGGACATCAGCCAGAGCTACTGGTCTGTGTACGGCATGCGCAAAAACGAAGCGCTGGTACGTTTCCTGGAAGCGGAAGATTTTGATGCGGCGATTATCTTCGTGCGTACCAAAAACGCGACCCTGGAAGTGGCTGAAGCCCTGGAGCGTAGCGGCTACAACAGCGCAGCGCTGAACGGCGACATGAACCAGGCCCTGCGTGAGCAGACTCTGGAGCGTCTGAAAGACGGTCGTCTGGATATCCTGATTGCAACCGACGTGGCAGCACGTGGTCTGGACGTTGAGCGTATCAGCCTGGTTGTGAACTACGACATCCCGATGGATTCCGAGTCTTACGTTCACCGTATCGGCCGTACCGGTCGTGCGGGTCGTGCTGGCCGCGCGCTGCTGTTCGTTGAGAACCGCGAGCGTCGTCTGCTGCGTAACATTGAACGCACCATGAAGCTGACCATTCCAGAAGCTGACCTGCCAAACGCAGATCTGCTGGGCAAACGCCGTCTGGAAAAATTCGCCGCGAAAGTACAGCAGCAGCTGGAAAGCAGCGATCTGGACCAGTACCGTGCGCTGCTGTCGCAGATTCAGCCTGTTGCTGAAGGCGAAGAGCTGGACATGGAAACCCTGGCTGCAGCACTGCTGAAAATGGCTCAGGGCGAACGTAGCCTGATCGTGCCACCAGATGCGCCGATGCGTCCTAAGCGTGAATTCCGTGACCGTGACGATCGCTTCGAACGTCGTGGCGACCGTAATGACCGCAATGACCGTGGCCCACGTGGTGACCGTCCAGAGCGTGGTGGTGAAGATCGTCCACGTCGCGAGCGTCGTGACGCTGGTGATATGGAACTGTACCGCATTGAAGTGGGCCGTGATGACGGCGTTGAAGTTCGTCACATCGTTGGCGCGATCGCTAACGAAGGCGACATCAGCAGCCGTTACATTGGTAACATCAAGCTGTTCGCATCCCACTCTACCATCGAGCTGCCAAAAGGTATGCCGGGTGAAGTACTGCAGCACTTTACGCGTACCCGCATCCTGAACAAGCCGATGAACATGCAGCTGATGGGCGATGCACAGCCACGCCCTGACCGCGGTGGTGAGCGTCGTGGCGGTGGTCGCAGCTTCGGTGGCGAACGTCGTGAAGGCGGCCGCAGCGAAGGTCGCGGTGAACCACGTCGTTTCTCCGGCGAGCGTCGCGAAAATCGCGGCCCACGTCGTGACGAAGGCACCAGCCGTCGCCGTGACGCGTAAGCCTTACGCAACTGACGTAAAGTAAAATATACAGCCCCGATAAACGCTATCGGGGCTTTTTTTATTCCTTTTGTACTCTTGTACTGGTACAGTGCGTCACATTAAAATGCAGAACCGCATGATTGACTGGAGAAAAGGCTGTATGGCGACACTAACCACCACCCAAACGTCACCTTCGCTGCTTGGCGGCGTGGTGATCATCGGCGGAACCATCATTGGTGCCGGGATGTTTTCCCTGCCTGTGGTCATGTCCGGTGCGTGGTTCTTCTGGTCGCTGGCCGCGCTGGTCTTCACCTGGTTCTGCATGCTCCATTCCGGGCTGATGATCCTTGAAGCAAACCTGAACTACCGCATTGGCTCCAGCTTCGACACCATCACCAAAGATCTGCTGGGTAAAGGCTGGAACCTGGTGAACGGGCTATCCATCGCGTTTGTACTCTATATCCTGACCTACGCGTACATTTCAGCGAGCGGCTCGATTCTGCACCACACCTTCTCGGAGATGTCGCTGAACGTTCCGGCGCGTCTGGCAGGGCTGTGTTTTGCGCTAGCTGTGGCGTTTATCGTCTGGATGAGTACCAAAGCGGTAAGCCGCATGACGGCGATCGTATTAGGCGCTAAGGTCATCACTTTCTTCCTGACTTTCGGCAGCCTGCTGGGGCACGTGACGCCCGCCACGCTGTTTAACGTCGCCGAAGTGAACACCTCCTACACGCCGTACCTGCTGATGACGCTGCCGTTCTGTCTGGCGTCGTTTGGCTACCACGGTAACGTGCCGAGCCTGATGAAGTACTACGGCAAAGATCCCCGCACCATTGTGAAGTGTCTGGTCTACGGCACGCTGCTGGCGCTGGGTCTGTATGTGATTTGGCTGCTGGGGACGATGGGCAACATCCCGCGTCCGGAATTTATCGGCATTGCCCAGAAGGGCGGTAACATCGACGTGCTGGTGCAGGCGCTGAGCGGCGTGTTGAACAGCCGCAGTCTGGATCTGCTGCTGGTTATCTTCTCTAACTTTGCGGTGGCGAGCTCTTTCCTCGGCGTAACCCTGGGCCTGTTTGACTACCTGGCGGATCTGTTTGGCTTTGATGATTCTGCGATGGGGCGTTTCAAAACCGCGCTGCTGACCTTCCTGCCACCGATTGTGGGCGGCCTGCTGTGGCCGAACGGCTTCCTCTACGCCATCGGCTATGCAGGGCTGGCGGCAACTATCTGGGCGGCGATTGTGCCAGCGCTGCTGGCACGTAAATCACGTAAACGCTTCGGCAGCCCGAAATTCCGCGTCTGGGGCGGTAAGCCGATGATTGCGCTGATTCTGGTATTCGGCGTTGGTAACGCTCTGGTACACGTGCTGTCGAGTTTTAACCTGTTGCCTGTGTATCAGTAAAACGAGGGGTTGAACCCCTCACCCCGGCCCTCTCCCATAGGGAGAGGGAGAAAAGCAAAAAACTACCCCACCAGTTCCTCTTTCACCTGCATCGCCAGTTCAAACGAATGCAAACGCGCCTGGTGATCGAAAATCTGGCCGTTAACCATAATCTCATCCGCCTGCGTTTCGCGTAGCACCGCGTCCAGCCCGTGTCGCACTTTCGCCTTATCGCCTACCAGCGACATGCTCAGCGCCTGCTGCACGCCATACTGTTCGGAGGCTGACCACAGCTGATGCATATTCTCCACCGGCGGCGGAAGCTGGCCCGTCTCACCGCGGCGCAGCTTCACAAACGCCTGCTGCATAGAGGTAAACAGGAATTCCGCGTCGCGATTGCTGTCGGCCGCAATGATGTTAATGCACACCATCGCGTACGGCTTCTCAAGACGTTCGGACGGTTTGAAGTTCGTGCGGTAAAGATGCAGCGCCTGATGCAGCATATCCGGTGCGAAGTGCGAGGCGAAGGCAAACGGCAGCCCCAGCTGCGCGGCAAGCTGGGCGCTGTAGAGGCTTGAGCCCAACAGCCACACCGGGATCTTCTCACCGTAGCCCGGCACCGGACGCACGTGCGGGTTCGGATCGCGCGCGTCGAACCAGTCCACCAGTTCAGCCACGTCGCGCGGGAAGTTGTCGATATCGCCGCTCATATGGCGACGCAGGGCGCGCATGGTCGGCTGGTCGCTGCCGGGCGCACGACCAAGCCCTAAATCTATACGGCCCGGGTAGAGCGTATTCAGCGTGCCAAACTGCTCGGCAATCACCAGCGGGGCGTGGTTCGGCAGCATTACGCCGCCGGAGCCCAGATGCAGGGTGGTGGTATTTGCCGCCAGATAGCCGATCAAAACCGAGGTCGCTGCGCTTGCGATGCCAACCATGTTGTGGTGCTCGGCCAGCCAGTAGCGGTGATAGCCACGCTTTTCGGCCAGCTGAGCCAGATCCAGGGAGTGCGAAAAGGCTTCTCTTGCAGAGGAGCCTTGTGGGATCGGCGCCAGATCCAGCACCGAAAACGGAATGGTTTTGTCAGTCATAACAGCTCACTTTGTCGACGGTGAATCTTTAATACTGCATTAAAAAATGATAACCGTTGTTAACAAAGTGAGCCATTTTTACGCCTGAAGTTCCAGCCCGGCGAGACGCCTCCAGTAGCCGTTGCAGTCGCTGTTTGCCGTCAGCGGCAGCGGTGAGGCCCCGTTTTCGTTGGCGCGGAAGGCGTCCAGCATCGCGAACACCCCGGTATCCAGGGGCGACAGCCGAACCATATCCACCAGCCCGTCCATCGACGCCAGCTCGTTGCCGAGGTTATAGACATAGCCGCTCATGGTTTGAATACCGTTGAGGACAAACACCTGCTGATTCTCCTGCGACAGCATGCTGCGTCCATTCGGGTATTTAATGCAGCAGGTTTCGCACTCGTCTTTCGGGCGGTCTTCCGAGCGCGCGGTAAAGCAGCGGGCGGAGTAGGCCAGCGGCAGATGACCGTAGCTCAGCACTTCCACTTCAAACTGATTGCGAATGCCCAGCTCGTCGCACTGGTTAAGCAGGTTAGCCAGCCAGTCACGGGAAAGCTCTACCGGCATGCACCAGCGCGTCATCCCCTGTTTGAGCAGCAGGCGCAGGGTGACGGCGTTGTAGCAGTTCAGGGCATGACCCGCGACAAACGGCAGCCTGCGTTCAGCGCACATGTTCACCACGCCGAGATCGCTCGCTTCCAGCAGGAACTCGCCGTTTTCGACGTAGCGCTTCAGCTCGCCCAGTTCGGAGGACGCCTGCACGAGTGCAAGCGTGGAGAGCACCACCTGCTTGCCGCTGCCTGCCAGGCCTTTCGCCATATCCAGCCAGTCACCCACTTTGGTGGCGCGGCGCTTGCTGCACACCGCCTCGCCGAGGTAAATCACGTCGGCGCTGCTGGTGGCGGCCTGTTGGTAAAAATCTTCCAGCGTCTCTTTTGGCCAGTAGTAGAGCACCGGTCCTAATGAATATTTCATGATGATCTCACTGCCATTTACGGTGATACGCGCCAAGCGTGGTTTGCGTGCCTTCGGACATCGAACCAAGCGTCTCCATCCAGGCCTGCTGTGGAGCGTAGTTCTGCGGATCCGCCATGCAGCGGTCGATGGCCTGACGCCATACTTTCGCGACCTGGCTCACGTAGGCCGGGCTGCGCTGACGTCCTTCGATTTTCACCGACGCAATATTGGCCGCCAGAAGTTCCGGCAGCAGCTCCAGCGTGTTGAGGCTGGTCGGTTCCTCCAGCGCGTGATAGCGCTCGCCGTCGACCAGATAGCGGCCTTTACACAGGGTTGGATAACCGGCGTTTTCACCGTCCTGGTAGCGGTCAATCAGCACCTCATTCAGGCGAGACTCCAGCCCCTGCGGGGTCTGCTGCCAGCGAACAAAGCGGGCAGGGGAGCAGGCTCCGACGGTATTTGGCGATTCTCCGGTTAAATAAGAGGAAAGATAGCAGCGGCCTTCGGCCATGATGCACAGGCTGCCAAAGGCAAAAACCTCCAGCGGTACTGGCGTGACGCGCGCGAGTTGCTTAACCTGATGAATAGAGAGCACGCGCGGCAGCACCACGCGGGCCACGTCAAAGTGTTGATGGTAAAAACGCACCGCCTCTTCGTTGGTGGCAGATGCCTGAACAGAGACGTGGCGCTCAATATGGGGATAGCGTTCTGCCGCATACTCAAGCATGGCGAGGTCGGCCAGGATCAGCGCATCGGCACCCAGCTGTGCCGCCATATCCACCGCGCGCTGCCAGCGGGCGTAGCCGTCAGGATGAGCAAAGGTATTGATGGCGATATGCAGCTTGCGGCGGTGCTGGTGAACGAAGTTAACGGCTTCCTGAAGCTTTTTCTCCGTAAAGTTGAGGCCAGCAAAATGGCGGGCGTTGGTGTCATCTTTCAGCCCGATATAGACCGCATCGGCCCCATTTTCGATGGCCGCCTTAAGCGCCGGAAGGTTTCCGGCAGGGCAGAGCAGCTCCATAATTTATCCTGATGTAGTCGATCGCAAAATTGTTAACGAGCTGGGATTTTAATTAACCCATACGCGACAATTTTTGATTTAAGGCAGCTAATGGCGTATTGATGACACCAATAATGAGGTACGGCGGGCGACGGTTTGTTGATTTACGCCGCTATGTTGCGCTTCGGATATGGCAAAATAGCAGGACTATAGATATCAGGGAGTAAAGCTCGTGCTGGATAAACTGCGTTCACGTCTCGTACAATTTGGTCCATCAATGCTGAGCGTGCCGGTCAAGCTGGCGCCGTTCGCGCTTAAACGCCAGGTGCTGGAGCAGGTCCTGAGCTGGCAGTTCCGCCAGGCGCTGCAGGACGGCGAGCTGGAGTTCCTGGAAGGCCGCTGGTTAAGCATTGAGGTGCGTGACATCGGGCTGCGCTGGTTTACCTCCGTTGAGAATGACCAGCTGATCGTACGCGAATCCGCCGACGCGGATGTGAGCTTTAGCGCCAACGCCAGCGATCTGCTGATGATCGCCGCGCGTAAGCAGGATCCGGATACGCTCTTCTTCCAGCGCCGTCTGGTGATTGAAGGCGACACGGAGCTGGGCCTGTACGTTAAGAATTTAATGGATGCCATTGAGCTGGAGCAGATGCCGAAAGCGCTGCGCGTGATGTTAATGCAAATGGCAGATTTCGTTGAGGCCGGGCTGAAAACCCCGCCGGACGGTAAACACACTTCAGTAGGTGAGCCATGCTGATTCGAGTCGAAATTGGGATTGATGCGCCGGGGATCGATGCGTTGTTACGCCGCGCCTTTGCGAGCGATGCCGAAGCCCAACTGGTCCACGACCTTCGCGAAGACGGCCTGATTACGCTGGGGCTTGTTGCCACCGATGACGAAGGTCAGGTGGTGGGCTATGTTGCCTTCAGTCCGGTCATCGTTCAGGGCGAAGAGCTGCAGTGGGTTGGCATGGCGCCGCTGGCGGTAGATGAAAGCTATCGCGGGCAGGGGCTGGCACGCCAGCTGGTCTATGAAGGGCTGGATTCGCTCAATGAGTTCGGTTACGCGGCCGTTGTCACGCTGGGCGATCCGGCATTCTATGGCCGTTTAGGCTTTGAGCAGGCCGCGCATTACGATCTGCGCTGCCGCTGGCCGGGTACGGAATCCGCTTTCCAGGTCCATCGCCTGGCGGACGACGCGCTCAACGGCGTCAATGGCCTGGTCGAGTACCACGACCATTTCAATCGCTTTTAATCAGGCTCTCGCGTAGCGCCTCAAAGGAGTCGTCTCCGGTCACGAGGCGCTCTTTCTGGCGCTTCGTCAGCTGCTTGATGCGATATTCCAGCCTGAGCGCCAGCGATCGGTCGCCGACGGCCGCTGAGAAGGCGAGCTGTAATTCCCCTTTCCCCCGCAGCGCCTTTGCCCCTTTTCCCGTTTGATGTTGTAAAAAACGCCGCGCCACATCGGTGGTGATCCCGGTGTAGAGGGCGTTATCAGCGGTTCGGACAAGATAGAGAAACCAGCACACGGTATACAGATTCAGTATGTTAAGGTGAACGCACCATAGCATGAGAGAGAACGAAAATGGAAACACTGGCCGCCATTAACCGCTGGCTGGCAAAGCAGCATGTTGTCACCTGGTGCGTCTATGACGAGGGTGAGATGTGGTGCGCAAATGCGTTTTACTACTATGACCCTGAGCGCGTGGCTTTTTATGTCATGAGTGAAGACAAAACGCGTCATGCGCAGATGACCGGCCAGCAGGCAAAGGTCGCGGGCACGGTAAACGGCCAGCCGAAAACGGTCGCGCTGATCCGCGGCGTGCAGTTTAAAGGGGAGATCCGTCGTCTGGATGGTGAAGAGAGCGACGCGCGCCGTAAGCTCTACACGCGCCGCTTTCCCGTTACCGCTGCGCTAAAAGCCCCGGTGTGGGAAATCCGCCTCGATGAGCTGAAATTTACCGACAACACCCTGGGCTTTGGCAAGAAGCTGCACTGGTTACGCGCCGAGCAGGCGTAGCGCTTCGCGGTTAAATGCCGGGAGATCGTCCGGGGTTCGGCTGGTGATCAGCTGGTCTTTGTCGTTGACCACCTCCTGATCGTAAAACTCGGCCCCCGCGTTTTTCAGATCGATAACGATCGGCTTCACGGCGGTAAGCTTACGCCCGCGGACCACTTCTGCGCTGATGAGCAGCTGCGGGCCGTGGCAGATGGCAAAGACCGGTTTGCCGGTAGAGACAAAGTCCCGGGTGAAGGTCACGAAGCGCTCGTCCCCGCGCAGGGAATCCGGGGAATGGCCGCCGGGTAACAGCAGGGCGTCAAAATCTGAGGGACTCACGTTATCGATGGTCTCATCGATGGTCACGGTCGCCTCGCCCTTATGGCCTGTCACCGTTTTACCCGCCTCTTTCTCAATGGTGATGACCTCATGTCCCGCCTTGCGGAACGCCTCTGCTGGAGAGGTGAATTCTGAATCTTCAAACTCGTCGGTAATCAAGACTGCGATTTTCTTGCCCATGCTTCCTCCGTTGTTTTGGCTTCAGACTGATTTTTCTCCGCTTGTGGTAAATACTTACCTGTAACAGACTTCTAAGTGTGGTCGACGACGCTGAGTTCGCAAACGGACAATTCTGTAAAGGGGAAAAGATGAGTCAGGTATTGATTACAGGTGCTACCGGGTTAGTGGGCGATCATCTGCTGCGGCTGCTGATTCAGGATCGCCGCGTGAACTATATCGCCGCCCCGACGCGTCGACCGCTGGCGGACTTATCCGGCGTCTTTAATCCGCACGATCCTCAGCTGACCGACGCGCTGGCGCAGGTGCAGGATCCCATTGATATCGCCTTTTGCTGTCTGGGCACCACGCGGCGGGAGGCGGGCAGCAAAGAGGCATTTATCCACGCCGACTATACGCTGGTGGTGGATACCGCGCTCACGGCGAAAAAGCTGGGGGCCAAACATTTTCTGGTGGTCAGCGCGCTGGGCGCCAGTGCCGGGTCGCCTTTCTTCTACAACAAGGTGAAGGGCAAGATGGAGGATGCGCTGATTGCGCAGAAATGGGAGCAGCTGACGATTGTGCGCCCCTCGATGCTGATCGGCCACCGGGACGAACGCCGGTTTAACGAGTCGATATTTGCCCCGCTGTTTCGCATTCTTCCCGGCAACTGGAAATCCATCGAGGCGCGGGACGTTGCGCGCGCGATGTTAAAAGAGGGGCTGGCCCCGTCGAAAGCGGGCGTCAACATTATCCCTTCGGCAAAACTGCGTGAAATCGCGCAGGGCGAGGCGTAAACTCCCCCCGGCTAATAACCTAATACTCTCCGGGGAATGCTATGACTGGTCAGTCTTCATCTCAGGCGGCAACACCTGTTCAATGGTGGAAGCCCGCACTCTTCTTTCTCGTGGTCATTGTTGGCCTCTGGTACGTGAAATGGCAGCCGTACTACGGCAAAGCCTTCACCGCCGCCGAAACGCACAGCATCGGTAAATCTATTCTCGCGCAGGCTGATTCCAGCCCGCTGCAGGCGGCGTGGGACTACGCCATGGTCTACTTCCTTGCCGTCTGGAAAGCCGCCGTCTTAGGCGTGATCCTGGGGTCACTGATTCAGGTGCTTATCCCGCGCAACTGGCTGGTGAAAACGCTCGGGCAGCCGCGCTTTCAGGGCACGCTGCTGGGAACGATTTTCTCCCTGCCGGGCATGATGTGCTCCTGCTGTGCCGCGCCCGTGGCCGCAGGGATGCGCCGTCAGCGCGTGTCGATGGGCGGCGCGCTGGCGTTCTGGATGGGGAACCCGCTGCTTAACCCGGCAACGCTGGTGTTTATGGGCTTTGTGCTGGGCTGGCACTTCGCGTTCATCCGCCTGGTCGCCGGGCTGCTGACCGTGCTGGTGGTGGCGACGCTGGTGCAAAAACTGGTGAAGGATACTGCCGCAGAACCCGCAGCCGTTGAGCTGGACGTCAGCGAGCCGCAGGGTGGCTTCTTTGCGCGCTGGGGCAGGGCGCTATGGCAGCTTTTCTGGAGCACCATCCCGGTCTATATCCTGGCGGTACTGGCTCTGGGGGCGGCGCGCGTCTGGCTCTTCCCGCATGCGGATGGCGCTATCGACAACACGCTGATGTGGGTCATTGCGATGGCCGTTGCAGGCTGTCTGTTTGTGATCCCAACGGCGGCGGAGATCCCGATTGTTCAGACCATGATGCTGGCCGGTATGGGGACCGCACCGGCGCTGGCGCTGCTAATTACGCTGCCGGCGATCAGCCTGCCGTCGCTTATCATGCTGCGTAAGTCGTTCCCGGCGAAAGCGCTGTGGCTGACCGCAGGGCTGGTGGCGTTGAGCGGGGTGATGGTGGGCAGTATTGCGTTGATGTAAAAAAAGCCCGGTGGCGCTGGCGCTTCCGGGCCTACAAAAAAATCCCCTCAAGCGAGGGGCGTTTTTTTATTTGATGTAAGTAAACGCGGTGGTGACGTGCTTCACGCCGCTCACCCGGCTGGCGATATCGGCCGCCGCTTTCCCTTCACGGTCGGTCACCAGACCCAGCAGGAACACTTCGCCGTTTTCAGTCGTCACTTTCACGTTGGAGGATTTCACCTGGTCCGAGCCCAGCAGCTGGGAACGCACTTTGGTGGTGATCCAGGTATCGGAAGAGGCGTCACCCAGGCCAATTGGCTTGCCCTGGCGCACTTCGTTAAACACCTCTGTGGTCCCTTCGACGCCCATCGCAATCTGTTTCGCGCGAGAGGCGAGCTCCAGATTCGGCGCCTGGCCTGCCAGCAGCACTTTGCCCTGATAAGCCGTCACGTTGATACGCGCTTCTTTCTTGATTTGTTCGTCTTTCGACAGCGCACTGTTGACGCGCAGCTCCAGCGTACCGTCATCCACCTGTGTCCCCACGGTGCGTGGATCGGTTGCCGCTTTGGTGCCTACCGCGGCGGTACCCACAACGGCCGCAGCGATACATCCCTGAAGCAGTAATGCAGACATAAGGACTGCGAGGGTCGATAAAGCCTTCATAAGAACTCCTTAATCATCCTGGTGAGGGAAAAGCGTGTTATCGATCAAATCACATAAGCAGTTCACCGTGAGCATATGCATCTCCTGAATACGCGCGCTCCGGTGAGAAGGAATGCGGATTTCCACATCCTGCGGCCCAAGCAGACCCGCCAGCTCACCCCCGTCATAGCCGGTTAAGGCCACGATTGTCATGTCGCGGGTGACGGCGGCTTCAACGGCTTTGACAATATCCCGGCTATTGCCGCGCGTGGAGATGGCCAGCAGCACATCTCCGGCGTGACCCAGGGCTCGCACCTGCTTTGCGTAAATTTCGTCATGCAGGCGATCGTTAGCAATCGCCGTTAAGACCACATTATCGGTATTAAGTGCAATGGCGGGTAAACTCGGGCGTTCTGTTTCAAAGCGATTGATCATGCTGGCAGCAAAATGCTGTGCGTTGGCGGCTGACGTGCCGTTGCCACAACAGAGGATTTTGTTGCCATTAAGCAGGGATTGCACCAGCGTCATTGCGGCACGCGAGATAGCATCCGGAAGGGCTTCCGCCGCGGCAATCTGAGTCTGGATGCTTTCTGTGAAGCACACTTTAATTCTTTCGAGCACGTTATCCCTTTTAAATCTTAATTATGCGTCTTCGCCAAAAGCGTTTTTAAGCCATTCGATCTCATTTCCGGTGAAGGCTATCACATCGAACCGGCAATCCACAGTATCAAAGCTTCCATTATCGCGGGCAAGCCACAAGTGGGCAGTCTGTAATAATTTATGTTGTTTGGCGAGCGTCACGCTGGCGGCAGCACCGCCAAAACGGGAAGACTGTCGAAAGCGGACTTCTACAAACACGATGACCTGACCGTCTTTCATGATCAGGTCGATTTCGCCGCCGCGCCCGCGGACGTTAGCGGCGATAAAGCGCAGTCCTTTGCCTTCAAGCCAGCGACGCGCCTTTAACTCCCACGCATCGCCGGTCTCTTTACGGCTTAACTGGCCGGGACGATTTGCCCCTGCTGGTATTTGAGCCATGATAACTTCCTGTTGATCACGCAGTCCTGAGTCGCGGTCAGATCGCCGGTGTTGCCGTTAAGCTCAAAGCCCGGCACCTGACGCATCTGGGTAAAGTGGTTCGCCAGCGCCCATGCATCGACACCCATCGCATACAGACGCGCCAGCGAATAATCGTTACGTACTGTACTCAGCGCCTGCTGCATCAGCGCCGGGTTGCTGCCTGCCAGCATCGGGATTTCGCTGTACTGCAGACCGTCCATTTCCAGACGGAAATCCGGGCCTGCGGTGCCCTGCGCGCTACGTGAGCTGGCGTAAAGCGTTGCGCCGCTCTGGCTGCCGTTACGCATCGCGATCATCGGTTTGATAAAGGCGATCTCCTGCGGCGTGGCAACGATATAGGCCGCATCCACTTTACCGCCACCGCTAATCTGCGCGTCGGTAGGCGGGGCAGGGATCGTCAGGCCGCCAATCGTCACGCTCTGCTGCTGCGGCAGGCTCGCGGTGACAGGACTGCCGTTAAGCGCGATACCCGCTCCACCGTTTACGCCCGCGCGCAGTTCAGAGACGGAACCGAATTTCTGCTGCAGCACCACGCCGCCGCCGAGCTTCTGCCACTCATCGGCAAAGGCGTTGGCCACGCGATCGCCCAGCGCGCTGCGTGGGATGAGCAGCAGCGGAGCCTGCTTACCCTGCTCGTGAATATGGCGCGCCGCATCGCGGGCTTCATCTTCAGGGGAAAGCGCGAAGTAGCAAATATTGGCCCGGTTCTGAACCTGCTCAGGCTGGTTGAGCGCCAGCACGTTCAGCGTGGTATTGCTCTTCATCAGCTCTTCCACGTTGTTTTTCAGCAGCGGACCGACAACGATGCTCGCCCCGTCCTGTTGAACCTGCGCCAGAACCTGGTCAAGCGGCTGCGAGCTGGTGTCGTAGATTTTCAACTCAGCGCCCGGGTTGGCGCTGGTGGTTGCCACGGCCTGCGGCTGCGCAGCAGGTTGGGCTGCGGGTTGTGCAGGCTGCGGTTGAGGCTGTTGTGCTGTTGCGTCAGGCGCTGGCGCCGCTTGCGTCTCGGCCGGAGCCTGAGTAGCAGGTGCTGCCGCAGCCGGTGCAGCTGTAGCCGGAGGCGTCGTCGGAGCCGTCACCGGGTTTTGCATTGTACCCTGCACCGGCGCTTGCGCCGTGGTCAGGTCGCTGGTCTCCGCTGCGGACGGGCTGACCACATCATTCACGTTAGCCGCCTGGGCCGCCTGCGCGGGAACCGCGCTGCCGGTTACCAAGGTGGTACCGTTTTTCGCGGCTTCAAAGCCCTGCTGAATGGTACGGCCAAACACCGCCGCCTGGCCGTTGAGCGGCAGAAGCAGCGCGATTTTGCTGGTGGACGCTGGCTTAAAGTTCTGCACATTCACCAGCTGGGTTGGCAGCATTTTCGCACCCGGGTTTTGCGGGTAGCGCGTCTGCCAGTCCGTAATACCGGCTTTAAGCATCTTTGGATCGCTGCGGTTGTTAAACCACATCTGCTGCAGATCCAGCCAGCCCTGCAGGATGTTTTCATCGGCGTTGATGACCAGCGCCTGCGCCTGTTCCTGAGTCATCGAGGCAAGCGCTTGCCAGGTGGCATCGATATTTTTCTGCTTGTCGGCACCGCCGAGCAGCGGCTCTTGCGCGACGAGGGCGCGGAGCAGCGTCAGGGAAGGGCGCCCCTGCTCCGCGGTAATGCCCGCCTGCCAGAAGCGAGCCTGCTGATTTTTATCCAGCGCGCTCACGTCAATATCCCCGAGGATCTTCTTCGCGGCGGCGTAATCTTTCAGCGCGACCTTCAGCTCGGCAGAGAGCAGGCTCTGCTCACGATGCTGGGCGTCGTTAAGATCTTTTGGCAACTGGTTAAACAGTTCGGCTGCCTGCTGGGTTTTACCCTCTTTCAGCAGTGCACGAATGGCGAGTAATTGCCAGTTGGTCTTGGTATCATTTGAACTCTGCGACATTTGTTGCAGATAAAAGCCAGAATCAGCCTGAGCAGAACCCTGAAGATGGGCGGTGCTCTGGTCAGGTGCCTGGGTGCCACAGCCTGCAAAGATCAGGGCTGCCAGCAGAAGCGGCACGCTGCGCGTGGCTTTTTTTCGAAGAAACGTTAACGGTACCATACTGTATCCAGTGATTTTTTTTACGCAATGCTCAATATTAAATCGGCAATACGGACGAAACAATGAAACAACACGAAACGGCAGATAATTCTCAAGGCCAGCTTTATATTGTACCTACTCCTATCGGGAATTTGTCTGATATTACCCAACGTGCGCTCACCGTACTGCAAGCTGTTGATTTAATTGCTGCTGAAGATACCCGCCACACCGGCCTGCTGCTGCAACATTTCGCGATTAACGCCCGTTTGTTTGCTCTGCACGATCACAATGAGCAACAAAAAGCCGAAACGCTGGTGGCGAAGCTGAAAGAGGGGCAGAACATTGCCCTGGTCTCCGACGCCGGTACGCCGCTGATCAACGATCCTGGCTATCACCTGGTGCGTACCTGTCGTGAAGCCGGTATTCGCGTTGTGCCGCTGCCGGGGCCGTGCGCTGCCATTGCTGCGCTGAGCGCCGCAGGTCTGCCGTCTGACCGTTTCTGCTATGAAGGCTTCCTGCCTGCCAAATCCAAAGGCCGCCGTGACGTGTTAAAAGATCTGGAAGCGGAACCGCGCACCCTGATTTTCTACGAATCCACGCACCGCCTGCTGGAGAGCCTGGAAGATATGGTGACCGTGTGGGGAGAAGCCCGCTACGTGGTGCTGGCGCGCGAGCTGACCAAAACCTGGGAAACCATTCACGGTGCTCCAGTGGGTGAACTGCTGGCGTGGGTGAAGGAAGACGAAAACCGCCGCAAGGGTGAAATGGTGCTGATTGTCGAAGGGCATAAGGCGCAGGAAGACGCGCTCCCTGCCGACGCGCTGCGCACGCTGGCGCTGCTGCAGGCGGAACTGCCGCTGAAGAAGGCCGCCGCGCTGGCGGCGGAAATTCACGGCGTGAAGAAAAATGCGCTGTATAAGCATGCGCTGGAGCAGCAGGGGGAGTAAGCCCCTGCCGCCTGTTTTGCCGGGTGGCGGCTGCGCCTAACCCGGCCTGCAGATCTTTATGTGCGTTTTAGCTAACTGGCACCGCCTCAAACACCAGCGTTTCCAGCGGCTGCAGGGTAATCACCACCGCGTTTTTGTACTCCTCCGGTACGGTTGAATTACTGCCGTAGACCGCTTTCAGACGAAACTGCGCCGCGTTCCCTGTCGGGATTTCGAAATCTTTTGTTAAATCCAGGTAGTAGCTTTGCGGCTTATCTGACGGGTTACGCAAGCCGAGAATCGCTTTGTCCTTGCTCCAGGATGCCCAGCCGTAAACCTGCAGCGCGGTTGGATCGCCACCAACCCAGTGCGTATCCACCAGCACGCCGGCGTTTTCCCGCGACCACTTCGCCGCCTGCGCCAGGGTATCCCACTTCGCCTTATTCAGCATTGAAGGGGTGATATACAGCTCCTGCAGCTGGGTTCCGGTCGCGAAGTAGCTCCAGACCTGATCGGCAAAGTCGCTGTCCGTTTGCACCTTCTCCAGCCCGTAATAGGCGTTTTCCGCGCTGACGATCCCGTGGTACATCAGCGAGTTCAGCGGGAACAGCGGGCCTTTGCGAACAATGGAGCGGTACGTTTCCGCATCGCGGTAGGTCATCCACTGCTGCACCGGCGTACCGGGGCCGTACAGGTTGATGTCATCGCCCTGGCGCCAGATGGAATCAGCGTAGAACAGCCAGGATGGGCTGGCGTTGGTACCTGTCGTCAGGTTAATAAACAGATTCGGGTTGGCGCTGCGCATGTTGTGCAGCAGAGCGATAGAGGCGTCAAAATCCGAGGCGAACGGGCTGCCCTTAATATGCGAATTGGCATTCCCCATCCCGTCCAGCTTGAACGAGGTAATGTGCTCGTTTTTAATTAGCTTAACGATCTGCTCATTGAAGTTTTTAAAATAGTTTGGGCCTGACAGCGCCAGTTTCCCGTCTACCGTTTCGAAACCGTACTCTTTTGCATGCGAGACGCGAGTGTCGCGCGGTTTGTTATATCCACCCCACGGCGAGAGCCACAGTCCAACCGAGCTTTGCATGCTGTCGGCTTTTTCCCGAACTTTGCCAAAACCGTTGCTGAATGCCGGGCCAAACAGCCAGCGTCCGGTCAGGTCATCCCAGCCGTCGTCAAGCAGGAACGCATCCAGCGCCACGCCGCGCCCGGTGATAAATTCCTTATTCCATTCATCCATCCGCCCCAGCACGTCCTGCTCGGAATATGGGGTAAAGAAGCCGATATCCATCCAGCTGTTGTAGTGTAAATAAGGCTTATACGGACGCGGGCGGACGGCATCAATAAACTGGTTTACGCTGCGGCGCAGCTGGCTGGTCTCCGGGAAGGTGCCGAACCAGGTGGTAAAGCTGACCGGCGACTCTGGCTGAATCGGCGTTTTCAGCTCTACGTTGAGATTGGTGGTCGCTTCATAGGCGTAAGTGTCAACGATGGGCTTGTCAGGCAGAATAAAGAACGAGTCCGCGACGATCGGCGAGCTGTTAATCGCCCCGTCTACGTAAGGTGCCTGAGCCTGCTTTTTGGTCGGGAAGAAGGTAATTTTCGCCACGTCTCGCGGCTGGCCAACGGCGGCAACGGTGTAGTCGATGCTGGCGTATTTCCCCTTCACCAGGTTCAGCTTCACCGTTACGTTAAAGTCCGGATGGGTGAAATCGATGACCAAGCCGCTGTCCTGCTTTTCGACATGCTTGATTTTAAAATCAGCGGTGTGGATTTTCGTCTCGTCCGGAAGCGTCAGAAAGAACAGCTCCTGCGGCGTGAGCGGATGGTTAGCTCTGATGTCCTTAACCACTACCGTTGAGTTTGCATCATCAAATGACAGGGCTATATTGTCGTTACCGAGCGCGTAATTCGCGGCCACCGCGCTATGGGAAACGCACAGGGCCAGCACTGAGAGTGCGAGGATTTTTTTCATCAGCGTAAGCTCCTTTTTAATCAGGCTTCTGCCGGAAGCAGCAATCGGTTTGCCGATCCGCAAACGGCGATCTTGCTTCTGACCACCTCTTTCATGGCGTCCATGCCGACCCGCATATAGAAGCGCGGATCGTTACCCTGCGGGTTTTCGGCAAACCAGGCCTTAACCGCGTCAGAGAAAGCAATTTTCAGCTCGGTCGCCACGTTGACTTTGCACACGCCCAGCTCGATGGTGCGGCGAACAAACTCATCAGGCACATCGCTCGCTCCGTGCAGCACCAGCGGCACGGTGACCACTTCGCGGATTTCTGCCAGCCGCTGGAAGTCGATTTTCGGGCGTTTGGTATACAGGCCGTGCGCGGTGCCGATGGCGACGGCAAGGCTGTCTACGCCGGTCAGTTCGACGAAGCGTTTCGCCTCCTGCGGATCGGTGAGGAATGCGCTTTCCGCGTCCACGCTCATGTCATCTTCCATACCGCCCAGACGGCCCAGCTCGGCCTCGACGCTGCAGTCGTTGAGGTGGCAGAAATCGACCACCGACTTCACCAGCTTCACGTTTTGTTCAAACGGATAGTGACTGCCGTCGATCATCGCGCTGCGCACGCCCGCGTTGACCTTGCGGCGGATATCGTCCAGCGATTCGTGGTGATCGAGGTGCAGCGCCAGCGGCATGTCGTAGGTGTGGGAGTAGGCGCTGCACAGAGCGTAGATCTCTTCCAGCGCAATATGCTTAAAGGTGCCCGGCGTGCCCGCGAGGATCACCGGCGATCGCATTTCGCTGCACGCTTCGAGGATCGCCTGAATCGTCTCCGCGTTGTGGATGTTGAACGCAGGAACGGCGTAGCCTTTTGCCTGCGCATCCTGCAGAAGATATTTCGTCGAGATAATACTCATAATCAGATCCTCTTAAGCCTGCCACGGATGAATAACGACGCCCTGCACCACGCGGTTGACCGTCCCGCTGGCGGATGGCGTATCGGGCGTAATGCCTGTGCTAAGCGACTGGGTGAGCGCAAAGACCTGGGCATACATCAGGAAGCAGAACGCCTGTTCCATATCGATAAACGGACGTGAAGGCGGCAGCAGAATGTGCGGACCCGCTTCAATGACCGGATCGTTTTCAGCGGCGATGGCAACGACGCGCAGAGCCTGGCGATCGCGGCGCAGCTCGGCCAGCAGATCCAGATCGTACTGACGCGTATACGGATGGCTGGAGATAAACACCACTACCAGCGTTTCGCTATCGACCAGAGACTTCGGCCCGTGACGGAAGCCCGTTGGGGAGTCGTAAAATGCCGCCAGCTTGCCCGCCGTCAGCTCCAGCACCTTCAGCGCCGATTCGCGCGCCGCGCCCTGCAGGCCGCCGCTTCCCAGATACACGATCCGTTTCCACGGTTCGCTGCCAAAGACGCCGTGGCTGAAATCCCCGAGCGAGGCGAGGATCGCCTGGCAGCGATCGGCGACGTCGCGGAAGGTGTGGGTATTGATCGTTTCCGGGGCGAACACGGCCAGACAGCTCGCCATCATGGTGGTGATGCTGCTGGTCATTGCGAACCCGCGATCGTGCGTTTCGGCAGGCATCAGCAGGGCAAAGGCGTTATCGCTGTCGACGGCGTTCTGGTACAGGCTGCCCGCCTCGTTGCAGGTAATCGACAGGTGGTAGCACTCCGGCACGAACTGGTTTGCCAGCTCGACGGCCGCGACGCTTTCCGGGCTGTTGCCGGAGCGGGCAAACGAAACCAGCAGCAGCGGGTGCGCAGGGCTGAAGTAGTCCATCGGGTTCGTGACCAGATCGGTTGTCGGGACGGCAGTGAAGTTTTTCCCGGTGTGGCTTGAAAGCCATGGCGCAATGATATCACCGATAAAGGCGGACGTGCCCGCGCCGGTCAGGACGATCCGCAGGTCGTCCTTGCGCAGCAGCGGCGTCAGGAAACTGTCGATTGAAGCATGCAGGTTATCGATGTTGTTGAGCGAGCGGATCCAGCTGGCAGGCTGCTGGCGGATCTCTTCCTCGGTCCAGGTGCCGGTTGTGGCGGCGGTAGTGGTTTGTGGCATAACTCAGTCCTTAGTCGTGTGAATTCCACATCAGACGCTGGCAATCGTGTCGCTATCTTTCGTTTCGTTTCACTTGTTCACTTAAGCAGTTAAATAAAATCTATAGAAAAGAAATCGAAACTTCAATGAAAGAAAAGAAATAAAACGAAAAGTGTGATCGTGAAAGGAAAGGGGAAATTTAAGGAAAGGAAAAGAAAGGCCTTACGGTTTCAGGCCGTAAAGCCAAAAGGTGACACAATGAAAGGGCTAAAGGGGGAGAGCCTGGCCCTGAATCCAGATCCGCTGGAGGTGTAAACCCCCGTCCAGCGCAATGATATTGGCGCGTTTGCCCGGGGCTAAGGATCCAAGCTGACCGTCAACGCCCAGCAGCCGGGCAGGGTGCAGCGAGGCCATATGGATCGCCTCTTCGGCGGTTACGCCCGCATACTCCACCATATTCCTGACCGCGGCATCCAGCGACAGCGTGCTGCCCGCCAGCCCGCCGGAGCCGGTTCGAACCACGCCGTTTTGCATCGTGACCTCTTCGCCGCACAGGGTATACCGTCCGTCCGGCATACCTGCCGCCTGCATGGCATCGGTAATCAGCACCACACGATCCTGCGCGCAGCCGCAGCATAAACGCATCGCCCCTGGATGCACGTGGTGGCCGTCGGCAATCAGCTCCAGCCACGCCCGTTTGTCCGTAAGCCCTGCGCCGACCATGCCTGGCTCTCTGTGGTGCAGCCCCGTCATGCCGTTGTAGCAGTGAACCAGCCCGTCGGCACCCGCATCAAACGCGGCGAGAGTTTGCCGGTAGGTGGCAGCGCTGTGGCCCAGCATGACGCGTATACCGCGCTGTTTAAGATGGCGAATCGCCTGCAGCGCGCCGGGTTTTTCCGGCGCGAGCGCCACCACCCGTAGCGTGCCCTGTGAAACGTCAGCCAGCCTGTCCAGCTCGGCGATATCCAGCTCCCGGAACAGCTCGGGCGGATGCGCCCCTTTGTTCTGGGGCGTAAAGTACGGTCCTTCCAGATAGCTGCCCAGGATCTGCGCGCCGGGGCCGCCGGACCGAGTGCGCCGGGCGATACGCATCAGCGCGCTGTGGATGGCTTCCATCGGCGCGGTGACGGTGGTGGGCAGAAATGCACCCACCCCTTCACGCGCTTTATGCATTGCCAGAGTGTCCAGCACGTCGGGCGCATCATCCATGACGTCCACGCCCGCGCCGCCGTGGACGTGCGTATCGATATAGGCCGGGCAAAGCAGCTCCGCATCGCGCGTCGTAACGCCCGCCGGAATGGGTTCAATCGCCGCAACCGCGCCGCTTTCAATGCGTAGCTGGTGGTCGTCCAGCCAGCCCTGCTCGGTAAGGATCCGTCGCGCGCGCAGCAGCTGGCTCATATCCCTTCCTCAGCCGGAGCTTCCTCGCGACAGCGCCCCAGCTCGTCCACCAGGCTCGTCAGGCCGCGGTGTCCGCACTCCAGCGCCTGCAGACGAAACGCCTCGCTGCTTAATCCGTCTCGCTCCAGCACCATCTCCAGCAGCAGCTGCAGGTTGGTGCCGGTGATCACTTCGCTACCCGGCCTTTGCATCGCGAGCGTTGACGCCACGCGGAACGGCGTGCCGCCGAGCAGGTCGGTGAGAAACACAATATCGTGCTGCGCATCGAGTTCGTTCACCGCCTGCTCAAGCTGAGCGGTCAGCCGCGCGGTGGTGGAGGTTTCCGGAAAATCGATGGCGATAAACTGCGGCTGCTCGCCGAGGATCTGCTTCATCGCCTGCTCAAGCCCGCTGGCAAAACCGCCGTGACCCGTCAAAATAATGCCTAACATCGCAACCTCTTTGCTTTTACAGGAAGTGACAGAATTTACCGACAACGCCCAGCAGCACGGTGATACCGATTAGCCGCAGCGGGCTCCAGCCGCGGCGTACCAGCCAGAACATGGTCAGGGTGTAGACCAGCGGCAGGAACGCGGGCATCAGCTTGTCGATGACGTCGGCCTGCAGTTTGACGACCGCATCACCCGCTTTGATTTCGAGCGTGGTATTGAGGCGGACGTAGGTTGCCACCAGCGCGCCAATCACCGTCATCCCGACGATAGACGCCGCGTGGCCGACCTTTTTGGTGTTGGCTTTAATCAGCGGAATGGCCGCGACGCCCATCCGGTAAGCGTAGTGCGCCAGGCCAAAGCGCAGGCCAAGGTGCACCACGTTAAACAGCACGATAAAGACCACCGCGCCCAGAATCGAACCCTGCAGCGCCAGGCTGGCGCCAATACCGCCGCAGATGGGCAGCAGGGTTAGCCAGAACATGGCGTCGCCAATACCACCGAGCGGCGCGCCGACGGCAATTTTGGTGCTCTGGATGCTGTTCACATCCTGCTTGGATCGCTCCATCGCCAGAATGATGCCGATAACAAAGGTCACCAGGAACGGATGGGTGTTAAAGAAGCCCATATGGCCTTTCATCGCCCGCGCCAGGTCCCGCTTGTTGGTGTGGATCTTTTTCAACGCGGGCAGCAGCCCGTACAGCCAGCCGGAGGCCTGCATACGTTCGTAGTTAAACGATGCCTGCAGCAGCATGGAACGCCAGGCCACGCGGTTAATATCCTTTTTCGTCAGCTCGGCACCGATGTTCTGGTCTTCGTAGACGTTTTCATTCACGCCGGTCAGCAGCGTCTCTTCGCTTTCAGACACGCCCGGCAGGGTGGTGTGGTTAGATGCCATCTTCGAATTCCTCTTTCTGAGCGGCGGGAGCCGTCGGTTCAGGTGATTTACGCATCAGGTCGATCAGCGCCATCGCCAGCGCGGCCGCCGCAATCGCCAGCACCGGAAGCTTGAGCCAGGCGGCGGCGACAAAACCGATAATGAAGTAAGGGATGTAGACGTTTTTCATCATGATCTTCAGCAGCACGGCGAAACCGATGGCTGGCATGATGCCGCCCGCGACGCCGAGGCCGTCAATCAGACGCGCTGGCAGAACGTCAATGGCGGTTTTCGCATGTTCCGCACCGAAGTAGATCGGCAGGAACGCGCACAGAAAATAGAAGATGCCGAGCGCCAGCAGCGCAAGATAGTTAACCCGTTCAATACCGTTTGTATCTGCATTAGCCGCCATGCGATCGCAGCGCGACATGACGCCGGACATCACCGAGAAGAGGAACGTAATCCCCATCTGAACCGCCACGGCAAACGGCACGGCGACGCCAACCGCGACTTCTGGCTTCACGCCGGTGCTGATGGCAAATGCGGTACCCACGATGGTGCCGATAATGACGTTAGGCGGCTGGGCACCGGCGAGCGGGGCCAGCCCCATCCAGACCAGCTCTAACGTCCCGCCGGTCAAAATGCCGGTATGCAGATCGCCCAGAATCAGGCCGACCAGCGGCCCGAGTACCACCGGGCGGTGCATGTGCGTTAACCCGTTAAACATATCCAGACCGGCGATAAAGGCGAGTATGCCTAACCCCAGCGCCTGCAACAGACTGATTTCCATTGTGAATCCCTCAGAGCAGTTTAAAGAGATCCAAAGCAGTTTCTGTTGGAACGCCCTGAACGAAGCATTCCACACCGGCCGCTTTCAGGCCGTTGAACGCGTCAATATCGTTCGCGTCGACAGAGACCGTTTTGGCAATTTGTTGTTTGCCACTGGCGTAGTGCATATTTCCGACGTTAATACGGATGATGGGTACGCCGCCCTCGACCAGCTTCAGAAAATCGGCGGGTGATTTGCAGACCAGCAGGATTTTCTGGCGGTCAGCGGCGCGGTGAATGTTGTCGATCACCTTTTGCAGCGACCAGAAGCGCACGGCGATCCCTTCCGCGAGCACCATTTCCATCAGGTTCTGTTGAACCGGATCCTCAGCGACCTCATCGTTAGCGACGAGCACCAGGTTTGCCCCCGCAAACCCCACCCACTGTACGCCCACCTGACCGTGGATCAGGCGTTCGTCGATGCGGCATAAGACAATGTTTGGCATAGCGTTTTCCTCTTTTTTAATTATGCGTCTTGAGTCGTTACGCCTTCGCAGGCGGCGTGGTACTGCTGGAGTATGTCCTGAATGTGGTCGATGATGAGTTCCCGTGGCGTTGACTTGAGAGCGCCCTCGCGAACTTTACTGTACTGCAGCGGCAGGTACTGGCTGATCAGCGGCAGGGGAACAGGCTCGTCTGCCAGGTTACGCACCAGCCGTGCAAAGGCGTCGTCAATCTGGCTGTCCGGCCAGTAGTAGCGCACGCGGTCAGAGTAGCTGTAGCCGCGCGCCAGGCGACGCGCGTTGCCGTCACCGTGGTAATGGCTTTGCCAGTATTCCGGGCGATCGAGCATGACGTTTTCCAGCACGTGACGCAGGCCGGAGCTGGCTTTTGCCGGCAGCAGCTCCTCTTCAATGGCGGCCAGCGAGAACAGCGCCTCGCGCAGGGCGAAGGTCAGGGCGGGGCCAACTTTCAGAATCGCAAAGTGATCGTTAACCAGCTGGCGCAGCGCCTGCGGCGTCTGGTAGTCGGTGGAGTGCGCTTCAAACACCAGCGTATCGTAGGCTTCAACCATTTTGCTCAGGGCAACGGCTTTCTGCGGCTGATAGTCGCAGACGTGCGCGTGGTCGAACTCCACGCCAGGCTGGACCACCAGGCCAATAATGCGCGGCCAGATGTCGCTCAAACCTTCCTTTTCGAACGCGTGACGATGCGCTTCAAGCGTGGCGCGGGCCGCGTCCGGCGTGGTGACGGCAAGTTCGGTGAGCGTCTCGTGCGCGCCACCGGGAACCGGCACTTCCGTGCCGATAACGTAGACCAGATCGGATTCACCAAACTGCTCGCGGCAGGTCGCTTCGGCAATCTTCGCCAGGCGTGCGGCGCGTCCGGCAACGATCGCGTCGGTCAAGGGAACCGGGTCGTCCTCGCAGGACATGCTGCAGTCCAGGTGGATCTTTTTGAATCCGGCGGAAACATAGCTTTTGATCAGATCGTCGGCATTTGCCATCGCCTGTTCCGCAGGGAGATTTTGCCAGCGGTTGGGGCCCAGATGATCGCCGCCGAGGATCAGCTGTGACGTCGGAAAACCGAGCGACTCGGCCAGCCGGCAGACAAATCCGTAAAAATCCGCAGGCGTCATGCCGGTATAGCCGCCAAACTGATCCACCTGGTTGGAGGTGGCCTCGATCAGCAGCGGCGACTGATGCGAATGCGCGTAACGAATGGCAGCTTCAAGTACCAGCGGATGTGCGGAACAGACGGCATAGATCCCGTTCGAATTCCCTCGTTTATGTTGTTCCACCATTTCTGTCAGATGTTTCACTTTCCTCTCCATTTCGGATGGTAATGATACTTGTCTTTCGTTTTGTTTCATTTAATCCTGCATCATGGTGATATAAAAATAAAACGAAAGATAATAGTTTTCCGATCTGTTTCACAAAAGAAACATAATGAAAGGTTTCAGAGCAGTGTTGGCTTGCGTCTGTACGTAAGGCGGGACTTGCATTCCCGAAAAAGAAAGGCCTTAATAGGCAAAACGAAATGAAACGAAAGACTATTTATTAAGGATCTCGTATGAGCAGCAGCGATTCATCCGCGGAAAAGCGCATCACCGGCACCAGTGAAAGGCGAGAGCAGATCATTCAGCGGTTGCGGGCGCAGGGAAGCGTGCAGGTTAACGATCTGTCTCATCTGTACGGCGTATCGACGGTGACGATCCGCAACGATCTGGCGTTCCTGGAGAAGCAGGGCATCGCCGTTCGCGCTTACGGTGGGGCATTGATTTGCGAAGGCAACATGCCGGGCGCTGAGCCTTCCGTGGAGGATAAAAGCTCGCTGAATACGGCGGTGAAGCGCAGTATCGCGCAGGCCGCTGCCGCCCTGGTCAAACCCGGGCACCGTATTATTCTGGACTCCGGCACCACGACGTATGAAATCGCCCGCATGCTGCGCCAGCACACGGACGTCATTGCGATGACCAACGGGATGAACGTGGCGAATGCGTTGCTGGAAGCGGAAGGGGTGGAACTGCTGATGACCGGCGGGCATCTGCGCCGTCAGTCGCAATCTTTCTACGGTGACCAGGCAGAACAGTCGCTACAGAATTACCATTTCGACTTGCTGTTCCTGGGCGTTGACGCCATCGATCTCGACCGCGGCGTAAGTACGCATAACGAAGACGAAGCCCGCCTGAACCGCAAAATGTGCGAGGTGGCGGAGCGTATTATCGTTGTCACGGACTCCAGTAAATTTAACCGCTCAAGCCTGCATAAAATCATTGATACACAAAGGATTGATATGATTATTGTCGATGAAGGCATTCCGGCGGAGAGTCTGGACGGGCTGCGGAAAAGCGGGATTGAGGTGGTGCTGGTTTAAGGGGGCTTTCCCCTCACCCTAACCCTCTCCCATAGGGGAGAGGGGACCGTTCGGTGCGGTTGGGAATAGGAATCACGTCACCGGTGCCGGGTTGAACACCGCCAGCTGATTATGTAATCCCCATTGATCCGAGAAGGATTTCTTCCGCCCGCTGGCGACATCCAGAATGAAGTGGAACAGCTTCCAGCCCACGTCCTCAATGCTCTCTTCCCCGGTGGCGATGGTGCCCGCGTTGATGTCCATTAAGTCATACCAGCGGTTTGCCAGCTCGGTGCGGGTCGCCATCTTGATCACCGGCACCGCCATCAGGCCGTACGGCGTGCCGCGCCCGGTGGTAAAGACCTGTACCGTAATGCCGGATGCCACCTGCTGCGTGCCGCAGACGAAATCGCTGGCCGGCGTTGCCGCGTAAATCAGGCCGCGTTTCGTCGGGCGCTGGCCCGGAGAGAGCACTTCCACAATCGCGCTCTGGCCGGATTTGGCAATCGATCCAAGCGCTTTTTCCACCACGTTGGCCAGGCCGCCTTTTTTGTTGCCCGGAGACGGGTTGGCGCTGCGGTCGGTTTTGCCCATATCGAGATAGCTATCGTACCAGGCCATTTCCTCGAGCAGACGCTTGCCGACCTCTTCATTAACGGCGCGTGGCGTGAGCAGATGGATGGCGTCACGCACTTCGGTTACCTCGGAGAACATCACCGTGGCGCCGCAGCGCACAAGCAGATCAGACGCATAGCCCACCGCCGGGTTGGCCGTCACGCCGGAGAAGGCATCGCTGCCGCCGCACTGTGTTCCCACTACCAAATCAGACGCCGGGCAGGTTTCGCGCTGGCGCTTGTTGAGCTTGTCCAGATGGCGTTCAGCCACCTGCAGGATATCGTCGACCATTGAGCGGAAACCCACGTGGCGTTCGTCCTGCAGACGCACGATGCTGGCCTCGTCTGCCGGAATGGCTTTGACATCTTCGGTGCCCTGCAGCAGGCGCTCTGGCTGCAATTTTTCACACCCCAGACCGATGACCATCACCTCGCCGCCAAAGTTCGGGTTCAGGGCGATATTATGGATGGTACGGATAGGCACCACGGCAGCGGGGGCGTTAATCGCCACGCCGCAGCCGTAGAGGTGGTTCAGGCCAACCACGCCGTCGACGTTCGGGTATTTCGGCAGCAGATCGCGTTCGATGATTTTCACCACGTAATCCACTACGCCCGCCACGCAGTGCACGCTGGTGGTAATGCCGAGCAGATTCTTGGTGCCGACGCTGCCGTCCGCGTTGCGGTAGCCTTCGAAGGTATAGCCCTCCAGCGGAGGAAGCGGTTCCGGCACGCGGGTCGCCAGCGGAAGCGTGTTTAGCGGCGGCGCTTCCGGCAGCGCCACCAGCGACTCCTCAACCCAGCTCCCCTGTGGTATAGAGCGAACGGCATAGCCGATGACTTCACCGTAACGTACGATTTCGCTATTAGCAGGGATATCCACCAGGGCGACCTTATGTCCCTGCGGAATATGCTCAATCAGTTCCAGCCCGTCCGGGAAGCGGGTGCCCGCTTTTAAGCCATTGTCGTTGACAATAATCGCCACATTATCAGTGTCGTGGACTTTTATATAAAACGCCGTCGGCGATGCCTGTCGAATTTCAATGTCGGCCATTGTTCAGTATTCTCCAGCAAAGTGTCTGATAATAAATTCAGCCAATTTTCAAATGGTAGAAATAAATACGCGGCTTTCAGAAATAAAGCATGTCAGCATAGGGGATATGAAAATGTGATCGCGATCGCTCCAGAACCAGTAATGCCTGATTCTGTGCATTAGCGCCCAGCGCCTTGTGCATATGCAAAAAAATTTATCGAAGTGTAACGCAATACTTGAGCATTAAAACAATGTGCGGTCGTGGATTGCGTCTTATACTGAATGACGATTTTATAACGCCAAAATATGTCAGAATAATAAATATAATGCTGGTGCGGTGTCTGAATAAATAAAATGATGCTGATATAGGCTGCGAATTAAAAAGGTAAATACGATGAATAACGATATCTTCCCGAATAAATTTAAAGCGGCCCTCGCGGCACACCAGATTCAGATTGGCTGCTGGTCCGCGCTGGCAAACCCTATCAGCACCGAAGTGCTGGGCCTGGCCGGTTTTGACTGGCTGGTGCTGGACGGCGAGCATGCGCCGAACGATATCAGCACCTTTATTCCGCAGCTGATGGCGCTGAAAGGCAGTCCCAGCGCCCCGGTAGTGCGCGTGCCAACTAACGAGCCGGTAATTATCAAGCGCCTGCTGGATATCGGTTTCTACAACTTTCTGATCCCGTTTGTGGAGACGGAAGAACAAGCGGCCCTGGCCGTAGCTTCAACGCGCTATCCGCCTGAAGGGATCCGCGGCGTTTCCGTTTCGCATCGCGCCAATATGTTTGGCACCGTGCCGGACTACTTCGCGCAGTCCAGTAACAACATCACCATTCTGGTTCAGATCGAGAGCCAGCAGGGCGTTGATAACGTTGACGCGATTGCAGCCACAAACGGCGTGGACGGTATCTTCGTCGGCCCGAGCGATCTGGCTGCCGCCTTTGGCCATCTGGGTAACGCCAGCCACCCTGACGTGCAGCGCGCGATCCAGCATATCTTTGCCCGCGCTAAAGCTCACGGCAAACCGTGCGGCATTCTGGCGCCGGTTGAGGCTGACGCCCGTCGCTATCTGGAGTGGGGAGCCACGTTTGTTGCCGTCGGCAGCGACCTCGGCGTATTCCGCGCAGCCACGCAGAAATTAGCCGACGCTTTTAAAAAATAACCATCATTGAGGAAACAGATTATGACGCTGAAAGTGGGTTTTATTGGCCTGGGGATCATGGGTAAACCAATGAGTAAGAACCTCATCAAAGCGGGTTACTCACTGGTGGTATCCGATCACAATCCGCAGGCCGTGGCAGAGGTGATAGCGGCTGGCGCTGAAACGGCCACCACCGCGAAGGCTATTGCCGAGCAGTGCGATGTCATCATCACCATGCTGCCAAACTCACCGCATGTTAAAGAGGTTGCGCTGGGTGAGAACGGCATTATCGACGGTGCGAAGCCGGGCCTGGTGCTGATTGATATGAGCTCTATTGCACCGCTCGCAAGCCGTGAAATCAGCGAGGCGTTAAAAGCGAAGGGCGTCGATATGCTGGATGCACCGGTCAGCGGCGGAGAGCCGAAAGCGATCGACGGCACGCTGTCGGTGATGGTCGGCGGTGATAAAGCCGTTTTCGATAGATACTACGACCTGATGAAAGCGATGGCGGGCTCCGTGGTGCATACCGGGGACATCGGGGCGGGTAACGTGACCAAGCTGGCCAACCAGGTGATTGTGGCGCTGAACATTGCCGCCATGTCCGAAGCGCTGACGCTGGCAACCAAAGCGGGCGTCAACCCGGATCTGGTCTATCAGGCCATTCGCGGTGGTCTGGCGGGCAGTACCGTGCTGGATGCCAAAGCGCCGATGGTCATGGATCGTAATTTCAAACCCGGTTTCCGCATCGACCTGCATATCAAAGATCTGGCGAACGCGCTGGATACGTCACACGGCGTGGGCGCACAGCTGCCGCTGACCGCGGCGGTCATGGAGATGATGCAGGCGCTGCGTGCCGATGGCCTGGGCACGGCCGATCACAGCGCGATTGCGTGCTACTACGAAAAACTGGCGAAGGTGGAAGTGGCGCGTTAATCACGCCTTGCCTACACCTTAGGGTGACAGCGGCGCGCAAACCCACTATACTGCGCGCCGAAGCTGACCAGACAGTCGCCGCTTCGTCGTCGTCCCTTTCGGGGGAGACGGGCGGAGGGGAGGAAAGTCCGGGCTCCATAGGGCAGGGTGCCAGGTAACGCCTGGGGGGGAAACCCACGACCAGTGCAACAGAGAGCAAACCGCCGATGGCCCGCGCAAGCGGGATCAGGTAAGGGTGAAAGGGTGCGGTAAGAGCGCACCGCGCGGCTGGTAACAGTCCGTGGCACGGTAAACTCCACCCGGAGCAAGGCCAAATAGGGGTTCACATGGTACGGCCCGTACTGAACCCGGGTAGGCTGCTTGAGCCAGTGAGCGATTGCTGGCCTAGATGAATGACTGTCCACGACAGAACCCGGCTTATCGGTCAGCTTCAACTTCTTAAAAAACCCCGCTTCGGCGGGGTTTTTGCTTTCTGGGTTCTGCTGGACGGGTAAGCGCAGCGCCGGACAAACGACATCAATTCTCATATTTGCGACATTAAGCACATTTCACTGCTTTTATACCTTTCGTATCGATCCTGTATCTGTAGACGATCGTCATCACAAAATTTCACGCTAAAAAACAGGTGAATTTCAGTATTGATAATTTGTTATGTTTGTTACCTATATGATCGAGAATCTTTTCTCGTTTGATATGCATATATTGAAATCAAATACATTTCTCCCGTGAATATGTGACGAATTCCACTCTTTTCCACAAACCTGAAAATTTGCATCGGAAAAATTTAATAAATTGAAAGAATGTTTCAAACAAATAGCGGTTATTTATTGGTCTTTAATTGCCTGAAAGATCGTCTTTATTGATTTTTTTAACGCAGGAAAATTTATCAAGGTTATCGCCATAAAATAAATTTATTACTACTGCTTTTATTGATCGATATCAGCGTAATGGTGTGGCTGTATTTATTCATGTTATTGATAATAAATGTATTTTTTGGTTGTCATTGTTCCTGTGAAGCGCGCGGAAAAGCAAATTGTGAGTGACAGCACATACCCCCTTAAACACTATTAGGTAGAATCCGCTCCGTCATAGGGAAATAAGCGCAGAATATTATGAACACTATTATTCTACCGAAAACACAGCACCTCGTGGTATTTCAGGAAGTCATTAAAAGTGGCTCCATAGGTTCTGCAGCAAGACAGCTGGGCCTGACGCAACCCGCCGTCAGCAAAATCATCAGCGATATTGAGTCCTACTTCGGCGTGGAAGTGATGGTGCGTAAAAACACCGGCGTAAAACTCACCGCCGCGGGCCAGGTTCTGCTCTCGTACTCTGAGTCGATCACCCGCGAAATGAAAAACATGGTGAGTGAGATTAACAGCCTGAGTTTCAGCACCGTTATGGACGTCTCCTTTGGCTACCCGTCGCTGATCGGCTTTACCTTCCTGTCTGAGATGATCAAAAAATTCAAGGAAGTGTTCCCGAAAGCACGCGTCTCGATGTATGAAGCCCAGCTCTCCTCTTTCCTTCCGGCCATTCGCGACGGTCGTCTGGATTTCGCTATCGGCACGCTGAGCGATGAAATGCTGCTGCAGGATCTGCACGTCGAACCGCTGTTTGAGTCCGAGTTTGTGCTGGTCGCCAGCAAAACGCGAACGTGCACCGGCCCGACGACACTGGCATCGCTCACGCACGAGCAGTGGGTGATGCCGCAAACCGATATGGGCTACTACAAAGAACTTCTGACTACTCTGCAAGACAACCACATCAGCATCGAAAACATCGTCCAGACCGATTCCGTCGTCACCATTTATAACCTCGTGCTGAATGCCGATTATCTGACGGTCATTCCCCGCGATATGATTGCCCCGTTCGGTTCTGATCAGTTTATTGTGTTGCCCGTGGAAGATGAATTACCCGTGGCACGTTATGCCGCCGTGTGGTCAAAAAATTACAGGATTAAAAAATCGGCGTCAGTATTAGTTGAGCTGGCAAAAAAGTATTCGTCGATGAATATCGAAAGACGACGATGAATAATGAGTAATCATTTTAAAAACACCCAGAGCTTATCTCTGTAACGCTCTGATACCCTGACTTTGCCTGAAAAGAATGAATTATTATAACGAGGATATTATGCATATTACCTACGATCTCCCGGTAACGATTGAAGATATTCAGGACGCCAGAAAACGACTGGCAGGAAAAATATATAAAACAGGTATGCCGCGCTCGAATTATCTTAGCGAACGCTGCAAGGGCGAAATATTCCTGAAGTTTGAGAACATGCAGCGTACCGGCTCGTTTAAGATCCGCGGCGCGTTTAACAAATTAAGCTCGCTGACCGACGCTGAAAAACGCAAAGGCGTTGTCGCCTGCTCCGCGGGAAACCACGCGCAGGGTGTGTCCCTCTCCTGCGCGATGCTTGGCATCGACGGCAAAGTGGTGATGCCGATGGGCGCGCCGAAGTCTAAAGTGGCCGCGACGCGCGACTACTCGGCGGAAGTTGTGCTGCACGGCGAGAACTTCAACGACACCATTGCCAAAGTCAGCGAAATCGTCGAGATGGAAGGACGTATTTTTATTCCGCCGTACGATGACGCCAAAGTGATCGCCGGGCAGGGCACCATCGGTCTGGAAATTCTCGAAGATTTATACGACGTGGATAACGTTATTGTGCCTATCGGCGGCGGCGGTTTAATTGCCGGAATTGCGACGGCAATTAAATCCATCAACCCCACCATTAATATCATCGGCGTGCAGTCAGAAAATGTTCACGGCATGGCGGCATCGTTTCAGGCCGGGGAAATAATGAGCCATCGCGTTACCGGCACGCTGGCCGACGGCTGTGATGTTTCTCGTCCCGGTAATTTACCGTTCGAAATTGTTCGCGAGCTGGTTGATGACATTGTGCTGGTCAGCGAAGACAACATTCGCGACAGCATGATCGCGCTTATTCAGCGAAATAAAGTGGTGACGGAAGGCGCCGGCGCGCTGGCCTGTGCCGCGTTATTAAGCGGCAAGCTTGACCACTATATTCAGGGGCGTAAAACCGTCTGCATTATTTCCGGCGGCAATATCGATCTCTCCCGTGTTTCCCAAATTACCGGCTTCGTTGACGCATAAAGGTGACCTATGAGCAACACAGAAAGCATTATCGTTGGCCAGACAAAAACGTCCTCCTGGCGTAAGTCTGATACCACATGGACCCTCGGCCTGTTTGGTACCGCCATTGGCGCAGGCGTGCTGTTCTTCCCCATTCGCGCAGGCTTTGGTGGATTGATCCCTATTCTGCTGATGCTGGTTCTCGCGTTCCCGATTGCGTTTTACTGTCACCGCGCGCTGGCGCGTTTGTGTCTGTCCGGCAGCAACGTCTCCGGCAACATCACCGAAACGGTGGAAGAGCACTTTGGTAAAACCGGTGGGGTGGTGATCACCTTCCTCTACTTCTTCGCCATTTGCCCGCTGCTGTGGATTTACGGCGTCACCATTACCAACACCTTTATGACCTTCTGGGAAAACCAGCTCCAGTTGCCTGCGCTGAACCGCGGCGTGGTGGCGCTGTTCCTGCTGCTGCTGATGGCCTTTGTTATCTGGTTTGGTAAAGACCTGATGGTGAAGGTCATGAGCTTCCTGGTGTTCCCGTTTATCGCCAGCCTGGTGCTGATTTCCCTGTCGCTGATCCCTTACTGGAACTCGGCGGTGATCGACCAGGTCAACCTGAGCGATATCGCTTTTACCGGTCATGACGGCATTCTGGTCACGGTGTGGCTGGGTATCTCCATCATGGTCTTCTCCTTCAACTTCTCGCCTATCGTCTCCTCGTTCGTGGTCTCCAAGCGCGAAGAGTACGAGCCGGAGTTCGGCAAAGCGTTCACCGAGCAGAAATGTTCCAAAATCATCGGTCGCGCCAGCCTGCTGATGGTGGCCGTGGTGATGTTCTTCGCCTTTAGCTGCCTGTTTACGCTCTCTCCCCAGAACATGGCGGACGCCAAGGCGCAGAACATTCCGGTGCTCTCCTACCTGGCGAACCACTTTGCGTCGATGTCCGGAACCAAATCGACGTTCGCGACGGTGCTGGAATACGGTGCCTCCATCATCGCGCTGGTGGCTATCTTCAAATCCTTCTTCGGCCACTACCTGGGCACGCTGGAAGGGCTGAACGGCCTGATCCTCAAGTTCGGCTACAAGGGCGATAAGAAGAAAGTCTCCGTTGGCAAACTGAATACCATCAGCATGGTGTTCATCATGGGCTCCACCTGGGTTGTGGCCTACGCCAACCCGAACATTCTGGACCTTATTGAAGCCATGGGCGCACCAATCATCGCCTCTCTGCTCTGCCTGCTGCCGATGTATGCCATCCGCAAAGCACCGGCGCTGGCGAAATATAAAGGGCGTACCGAGAACATCTTCGTTACCGCGGTCGGCCTGCTGACCATTCTGAATATCGTTTACAAACTGTTCTAACCCATTGCTCAGGAAGAGCGGAGTCACATGATGATTGAGTTTCCGGTTGTACTGGTTATTAACTGCGGATCGTCCTCTGTTAAGTTTTCGGTGCTCGACGCCAGCAGCTGCGATGCCCTGATGACGGGCATTGCAGACGGGATCAACACCGAGAAGGCCTTTATTTCCGTGAACGGGGGTGAGCCGGCCAGACTGGCTCACCATGACTACGAAGGGGCGCTGGCTGCCATCGCCCTGGAGCTGGAGAAGCGTAACCTGATGAGCAGCGTGGCCTTAATTGGCCACCGCATTGCGCACGGCGGCGACCTCTTCAGCGAGTCGACCCTGATTACGGAAGAGGTGATCGCGCAGATCCGCCAGGTCTCCCCGCTGGCGCCGCTGCATAACTACGCCAACCTGAGCGGCGTGGAAGCCGCAGAGCGCCTGTTCCCGGGCGTGCAGCAGGTGGCGGTATTTGACACCAGCTTCCACCAGACGCTGCCGCCGCAGGCGTATCTGTACGGATTGCCGTACCGCTATTTTGAAGCGCTGGGCGTGCGCCGCTACGGCTTCCACGGCACCTCTCACCGCTACGTGGCCGCGCAGGCGCATACGCTTCTCGGGCTGTCCCCCGATGACAGCGGCCTGGTGATTGCCCATCTCGGCAACGGGGCGTCCATCTGCGCGGTGCGCAACGGCGAAAGCGTCGACACCTCGATGGGGATGACGCCGCTGGAAGGGCTGGTGATGGGGACGCGCTGCGGCGATGTGGACTTCGGCGCGATAGCGTGGATTGCCCAGCAGACCGGCCAGTCGTTCGAGGATCTGGAGCGCGTGGTCAATAAAGAGTCCGGGTTGCTGGGGATCTCCGGTATCTCCTCCGATTTACGCGCACTGGAGAAAGCCTGGCACGAAGGCAACGAGCGGGCGCAGCTGGCTATCCGCACCTTCGTTCACCGCATTGCGCGACATATCGCCGGGCACGCGGCGTCGCTGCACCGCCTGGATGGGGTGGTCTTTACCGGCGGCATTGGCGAAAACTCGAAGCTTGTCCGCGCGCTGGTGGCGGAACATCTGAACGTATTCGGCATCCGCCTCGACGACGCCAAAAATGCCCTGCCGGGCAGCGCGGGCGAGCGCGTGATCTCCACCGAGTCGTCCCGCGTGGCCTGCGCGGTTATCCCTACCAACGAAGAAAAAATGATCGCGCTGGACGCCCTCCGTCTTGGGAAGGTTACCCCGGCCGCGGCTTACGCCTGATAAAGCGAGAAACACATGAAAGTAACAATCGATACGGGCGTCGCGCCCTACAGCGACGCATGGGCCGGGTTTCGCGGTGAAGAATGGAAAAACGCCGTCAACGTTCGCGATTTTATTCAGCATAACTACACCCCTTATGAAGGCGATGAAGCTTTCCTCGCGCAGGCGACGCCAGCAACGACGGCGCTGTGGCAGAAGGTAATGGTCGGCATTCGCCAGGAGAACGCCACCCACGCCCCGGTGGATTTTGACACCAACATTGCCACCACCATTACGGCCCACGGGCCGGGCTATATCGACCAGGATCTGGAGACGATCGTTGGTCTGCAAACCGATAAGCCGCTCAAGCGTGCGCTGCACCCGTACGGCGGGATCAACATGATCCGCAGCTCGTTCGAAGCCTATGGCCGGGAGATGGATCCGCAGTTCGAATACCTGTTTACCGACCTGCGCAAAACCCACAACCAGGGCGTGTTTGACGTCTACTCCCCGGAGATGATGCGCTGCCGTAAATCCGGCGTGTTGACCGGTCTGCCGGACGGCTACGGGCGCGGACGCATCATCGGCGACTATCGCCGCGTGGCGCTATACGGGATCGCTTATCTGGTGCGCGAGCGCGAACTTCAGTTTGCCGAGCTGCAGGGCAGGCTGGAGCGCGGTGAAGATCTGGAAGCCACGATCCGCCTGCGTGAAGAGCTGGCGGAGCACAGGCGCGCGCTGCTGCAGATCCAGCAGATGGCGGCGAACTACGGCTTTGATATCTCACGCCCGGCGATGAACGCCCAGGAAGCGGTGCAGTGGGTCTATTTTGCCTACCTTGCCGCGGTGAAATCCCAGAACGGCGGAGCGATGTCGCTGGGGCGCACGGCCTCGTTCCTCGATATCTACATTGAACGAGATATGCAGGCGGGGCGCCTGAATGAAGTCCAGGCGCAGGAGCTGATCGACCACTTCATCATGAAGATCCGCATGGTGCGCTTCCTGCGCACGCCGGAGTTTGACACGCTCTTCTCCGGCGATCCGATCTGGGCGACGGAAGTGATCGGCGGCATGGGGCTGGACGGGCGCACGCTGGTGACCAAAAACAGCTTCCGATATCTTCACACGCTGCACACCATGGGGCCTGCGCCGGAGCCGAACCTGACGATCCTCTGGTCTGAACAACTGCCGATCGCGTTCAAGAAATACGCCGCGCAGGTGTCGATCGTCACCTCTTCGCTGCAGTATGAGAACGACGATCTGATGCGTGCGGACTTCAACAGCGACGACTACGCCATTGCCTGCTGCGTCAGCCCGATGGTGATCGGCAAGCAGATGCAGTTCTTTGGCGCGCGCGCCAACCTCGCCAAAACGCTGCTGTACGCGATCAACGGCGGGGTGGACGAGAAGCTGAAGATCCAGGTCGGCCCGAAAACCGAGCCGCTGCTGGACGACGTGCTGGATTACGACACCGTGATGGCGAGCCTCGATCACTTTATGGACTGGCTGGCGGTGCAGTACATCAGCGCCCTGAACCTCATTCACTACATGCATGATAAGTACAGCTACGAAGCCTCGCTGATGGCGCTGCACGACCGGGACGTCTATCGCACCATGGCCTGCGGCATTGCCGGGCTGTCGGTGGCCGCAGATTCCCTGTCGGCCATTAAATACGCCACGGTGAAGCCGGTGCGCGACCATACCGGACTGGCGGTCGATTTCGTGATTGAAGGGGACTATCCACAGTATGGCAACAACGACGACCGCGTGGACAGCATCGCCTGCGACCTGGTGGAGCGCTTTATGAAGAAAATTCAGGCGCTGCCAACCTACCGCAACGCGGTGCCAACCCAGTCGATCCTGACCATCACCTCCAACGTGGTTTACGGTCAGAAGACCGGGAACACGCCGGACGGACGCCGCGGCGGAACGCCGTTTGCGCCTGGCGCGAACCCGATGCACGGCCGCGACAGAAAAGGGGCCGTGGCCTCGCTAACGTCGGTGGCCAAGCTGCCGTTCACCTATGCGAAAGACGGGATCTCCTACACCTTCTCCATCGTGCCGCAGGCGCTGGGCAAGGACGAGCTGGTGCGAAAAACCAACCTGGTGGGGCTGCTGGACGGGTACTTCCATCACGAAGCGTCCATTGAGGGCGGTCAGCATCTGAACGTCAACGTCATGAACCGGGAAATGCTCCTCGATGCCATTGCGCATCCCGAGAATTACCCAAACCTGACGATCCGCGTTTCAGGCTATGCGGTACGTTTTAATGCGCTGACGCGCGAGCAGCAGCAGGATGTGATTTCGAGGACGTTTACCCAATCTATCTGATGACATTCAGGTCTCATGCCCTCTCAACCCTGGGGGCATTTTTTTGCCCGCTAAACATACAAAATTGTTTATATAATTATTCACACATATTCATCCGCTCTTGAAAAACAATACGCCTGCTTTTCCCTATCACAGCATGTAAGGACAGTAAGATGATGAAAATGACCCGTATTGCGCTGGTCGCCGCCTCGCTGGCAGTGTGCAGTTTTACGGCAAAGGCCGCGAACGTTGAGGCTGCCCCGTCTCCCTCGCAGGATCCGCTGGTACAGCACCTGAAGCTCAGCAATGAGCAGGTTAAGAAGATTGAAGATCTGCATAAGCAGCTGGAACAAAATGTCAGTAAGATCCCGATGAAGGGAGTGAAGGACGGCGCGCTGATTGACATGTTCCAGGCGGGTAAATGGGACGAAAGCACGGTGAAAAGCCAGCTTGCTGCCTTTAGCAAAATTGAAGAGCAGACCCGCTATTACCGCGTGAAATATTACTTCGACGTCAGCCAGGTGTTGACGCCGGAACAGCGTAAGCAGATTAGAACCGATATGGCTAACGCGCTGGCAGAGTGATTTCGTACGTCGCATACGGCGCCGGATAATTCTCCCGTGGCTCGACCGGTTCCCTCTCCCACTGGGAGAGGGTTAGGGTGTGAGTATTTTCTAAACCGGCAAATCAATCAGCAGCGCGCGCAGCGGCGTATCCGCCACCAGGGTGATATTCGCTTCATCACAAATAAACGCCCCGTCGCCGCAGGTGAGCGCTTCTTTCTCTTCCGTGTGCGTCACCGCATGTACCGTACCGTGAATAGACTGTAAATAGGCGCGCGGACCATGAAGCTGGAAGCTCGCCTGTTCACCTTTCTTCAGTTCGATATGGTGCAGCCACACCTGCTGGCGCAGCTGCAGGCTACCTTTACTGCCGTCCGGCGATGCAATCAGCTGCTGCTTATCGCCCGTTAAATCTAACTTCTGCACCAGCGGATTTTCACGCTCGGGGCAGGCGTCCAGCCACAGCTGCATACGGGTCAGCGTTTTGTCTTTGCTGAGGTTATGTTCGCTGTAGCTGATGCCCGGCTGCGTGGAAATTAACAACGCTTCGCCAGCCTTTGCCTGGACATGATTGCCCTCGCTATCGCGGTATTCTGCCTCGCCTTCCAGGATCAGGTTCAGGATATCGACTTTCGGGTACGTACGCGGCTGGAAGGAGGCGCCCGGGGCGAGCACTTCCTGGTTTAACACGCGCAGTGAAGCGTAACCGAGGAGTTTAGGGTCAAAGTAGTGTCCAAAGGAAAAGGTGTAGCGGGCCTGCAGCCAACCGAAATCGGCTTGTCCGCACTGTTTAGCTGTTCTTGTCGTAATCATAAACTTGACCTCTCTTTACACTAAAACAATGGTAAAGGTATGGACGCTGCATTGTTAGCCAGATATTCTGCCCGGTATGTTCAAATTTCCTGAATGAGAACGAGATGGCTAAAGAGAGAGCATTGACGCTTGAGGCGCTTCGCGTCATGGACGCGATTGACCGGCGCGGCAGTTTTGCGGCGGCGGCAGATGAGCTGGGGCGCGTTCCGTCTGCGCTAAGCTACACCATGCAGAAGCTGGAGGAAGAGCTGGACGTGGTGCTGTTTGACCGCTCCGGTCATCGAACAAAATTCACCAACGTGGGGCGAATGCTGCTGGAGCGCGGCCGCGTGCTGCTGGAAGCGGCGGACAAGCTCACGACAGACGCGGAAGCGCTGGCGCGCGGCTGGGAAACCCATCTGACGCTGGTGACGGAAGCGCTGGTGCCGACTGAAGCGCTGTTCCCGCTGGTGGACCGCCTGGCGGCGAAGGCCAATACGCAACTGTCAATCATCACCGAGGTGCTGGCAGGCGCGTGGGAACGTCTGGAGACGGGCCGGGCGGATATCGTCATTGCGCCGGACATGCACTTCCGTTCCTCATCAGAAATCAACTCGCGCAAGCTTTACAGCGTGATGAACGTCTACGTTGCCGCCCCCAATCACCCGATTCACCAGGAGCCGGAGCCGCTCTCGGAGGTGACGCGCGTGAAGTATCGTGGCGTGGCGGTGGCGGATACCGCGCGCGAGCGTCCGGTGCTGACGGTGCAGCTGCTGGATAAGCAGCCTCGTCTGACGGTGACCTCGCTGGAAGACAAACGGCAGGCGCTGCTGGCAGGTCTGGGCGTGGCGACCATGCCCTACCCGTTTGTGGAAAAAGACATTGCTGAAGGGCGGCTGCGCGTTGTCAGCCCGGAATATAGCCACGAGGTGGATATCATTATGGCGTGGCGTCGCGACAGCATGGGCGAAGCCAAATCGTGGTGTTTGCGCGAAATTCCGAAGCTTTTCACGCAATATAATAAATAAAATCGTATTTTGTAGGCCCGGTAAGCGAAGCGCTACCGGGCTTTTTTTATGCGCCGATTTTCGGATCCGGACCAAAGCGGTTTTCGCCCGGCGTCCCGCTCTGGCAGTTGAAAATTAAAATCACGATCCAGCCAATAATCGGGATCAGCAGCAGCAGTAACCACCACGCTGAACGATCGGTGTCGTGCAGTCGACGGAACAGCACCGCCCATGATGGCAGCAGGACTAACAGGCCATAAATGGTAGTCAGCACGCCTTCACCGCCAGCCCGCTCCCAGCCAAGAATTTTATCCACAATACCCAGCACCATAATGAGAATGAAGTTCACCAGAACGAACATCCAGTACTCTTTCCGGCGGGCACGACCACCAAATCCAATGTAGTTACGCAGTACTTTTAAATACCAGTCCATTTTCCTTGCCTCATTAGTCAGTCAATCACTTGTTTTCTAAGCGATCGAGGTAAGGATAGATGGAGATTGTGAATTAAAAAAGGGCATCTGTTGATGCCCTTAATATTTAGCCAAATCGGACGTCGCGCCCGTGAGGTTCATCCAGATCCTGCCACGGCCCAATGGAGATAATACCCGTCGGGTTGATGGTTTTGTGGCTGCGGAAATAGTGGGTGCGGATATGGTCGAAGTCGACCGTGTCGGCAATACCCGGCATCTGGTAGATGTCGCGCAGGAAACCATGCAGGTTCAGGTAATCGCTGATGCGGTGCTTGTCGCACTTAAAGTGGGTGACATAGACCGGATCGAAGCGAACCAGCGTGGTCCACAGGCGAATGTCCGCTTCCGTCAGGCGATCGCCCGTCAGGTAGCGATGCTGGCCCAGGATCTGCTCGAGACGCTCAAGCGATTCAAACACCTTTCCGACCGCTTCGTCATACGCTTCCTGGCTGGTGGCGAAACCGGCCTTGTAGACACCGTTGTTGACGTTGTCGTAAATCCAGCTGTTCAGCTCGTCAATTTTCTCACGCAGCTCAGCCGGATAGTAATCTCCGGCGCGGGCGCCGTGCGCGTCAAACGCGGTATTGAACATGCGGATGATTTCCGCAGACTCATTGCTGACAATCGTCTGGTTTTTCTTGTCCCACAGCACCGGCACGGTAACGCGCCCGGTGTAGTGAGGATCGGCGCGCAGATAGAGCTGGTAAAGGAAATCGTGGTGGTAAAGATCGTCGCCGGTCGCCGCGGGGAAATCACTGTCAAACGTCCAGCCGTTTTCCAGCATCAGCGGGTTCACGACCGAAACAGGAATTAAGGATTCGAGACCTTTAAGCTTGCGCACAATCAGCGTGCGGTGTGCCCACGGGCAGGCAAGCGAAACATAAAGATGATAACGGTCTTTCTCAGCCGCGAAGCCGCCTTCGCCGCTCGGGCCTGGCGCGCCGTCGGCGGTCAGCCAGTTACGGAAGGCCGAAACTGAGCGCTTGAAGCGACCTCCGGTGGATTTGGTGTCATACCAGACATCCTGCCATACGCCGTCTACGAGTTGTCCCATTTTTTCCTCCGTCAGATAGCAAAAGCGAGGAGATATCTCCTCGCTTTGTGTTCATTCAGTATAGCGTGCTTACCACTTCTTATTCAGAACGCGGTCAATGCTGTATGCGCCCGGGCCAGTAACGGCCAGCAGCAGGAAGCCACCCGCGATGGTCAGGTTTTTCATGAACATCAGAGAGTTCACGCCTTCCGCAAAGTTGCTGTGGAAGATGAACGCCGTCAGCACGGTGAAGCCTGCGGTAAACAGCGCGGTAGTACGGGTCAGGAAGCCGAACAGTACCGCCAGGCCGCCGCCGAACTCAAGAAGAATGGTCAGCGGCAGCAGGAACCCCGGAACGCCCATGGCTTCCATATACTGCTGGGTACCCGCATAACCGGTGATTTTTCCCCAACCTGCCACGATGAACAGAATTGGCATCAGAATACGCGCGACCAGTACACCAACATCTTCTAATTTTTTCATTTTACTCTCCAGGAAACCACATGAGCGGCTGAACATTATTTGTCTGCAATTCCGGGTAGATACCGCGGCGTTGCTGTCGATGGAGAGCATAATAAACGGGGCGGGTGGTAATTGTTAGCAAGGAAAACTGTCAATCTTCTTCAAAGATATTGAGTAAGGGGCGTGCGCGCTGGTGCCCTCACCTCAACCCTCTCCCTGTGGGAGAGGGCGCAAAAACAAAAAACGGTAACCTGGGTTACCGTTTTGCTTTTATCACCGCTGCTGCTGCTGCCGCAACGTTGCTTTCACCAGACGCCAGGCGCTCCAGGCGCCGAATCCACGACGAGCCCAGCGGATCAGCATATTCGGATGACGAACGGACCAGATAGCCATCACGCTGCTGCCGACCAGCGCCCATGAACGCAGGCTCAGGACGGTATTCCAGCCCCGGTCAAACCGTCGCGTTGCGTCAATCCAGTCGCGACGACTGGCAGACAGATCCAGCCTTTGCTGCTGGATCTGGCTTAGCAGGTACGCTTTTCGCTTTTGACGTTCGGCTTTACCGCTCACGGCTAGTCATCCTCCAGCAGAGCGCGATCGTTCGCCAGCTCCTGACGCGTATGGCGCAGGAAAGTGGACTTGCGCGCTTTACGCAGCGTCCAGATACCGCCTATCAACGCGGCGACCAGCAGAACGACGGTGGTGGCAATCATCGCGTTAAGACGATACTGCGGATCGATGGCCCAGATGATTAACACCATTAGGCTCATCAGACCAAACGCGGCGAAGAGCATGGTCAGCCCGAGCATCAGCAGCATCTGGAAGAGGTTCGCTTTCTCCTCCTCCAGCTCGACCACTGCCAGCCGGACGCGCGTTTCGGCAATCCCGACCAGCGTCGTTAAAATACGCTGGCCGATGCCGAGGACGTTGTTAGCAGGCCCTTGTGCGTGACGAGGATCTTCCATATCAACGACGCGTCAGAAGGACACCCAGTACCACACCCACTGCGGCACCAATCCCTACACCCGTCCATGGATTATCACGCACATATTCGTCCGCGCGCGCAGCCGCTTCGCGGGTCTGTTTCGCCAGCGCATCACCGGTTTCACCCAGGCGATAGCGGCTCTCTTTCAGCGCCTGCTCCGCCTTGCTGCGCAGTTTGCTGACCTCTTCTTTTGACTTGTCAGCAGAGGAGTTCAGCACCTCTTCAAGGGTATCGGCCAGGGATTTCAGTTCAGCGCGCAGATGTTCAGACGTCGTATCTTTTGACATGATTCTCTCTCCTGTTGAGATTTCCGTTAACTCAATAATCGCGAGCTTCCAGCGCTTTCAGGTCATCCTGCGCTTCTTTCAACTTCTTCTCGCGCTTAGCAATTTTTTCCGCATCTCCTTTCTCTTTCGCTTCCTGCAGGTCGCGACGGCGCTCGGCTATCTCGTCCTTCTGTTCAGCGATTTTCTTCTTGTGGTCGGCACGAAGCTTGCTGTCTGAACAGTTCGCTTTCACTTCGCTCAGCGCTTTTTTAAGACCATCAACACGGTGCTGATTGTTATGTTTTTCGGCATAACCGATCTCACGCTGAATATCCTGTTCTTTCTCCTGACAGAGAGAGCTTGCGAAGGATGCTGTGCTTAAAGAAAAAAGGGCCAGAGCCAGAGTCATGCGGAATTTCATTATCGAAACCTTCCATTGTGTTGCGGCGTTAGCCGCTATCCAAAGTTATGCGGAGTACATCGAGGGGTGCTCCGCGTACTTAAGCATAGTAAGTAAACGGGGGATTCACCAAAGTGAGTGAAAAGATTCGGAATCCTGGAAGTTATCCAAACCGATGCGACGTATCGCGAATCAATGAGAGCCAGGCTGCAGGCTGGCTGTCATCTTCCTGCTGGGCAATGATATACCCGTGCGGCAGGGTACGGTCGAGAACCACTTTCGCGGCGGCACTTTGCGCACGGGAATCAAACTTGATCAGTAAAACGTCGTCCTGCGGGGTGATGCTCTTAAAGCGGATCCCATTCGCATCCAGATGATGCCAGACAGAAAAACCGTCAGGCACGCTGGCGCCCTGGTTTACCGGGCGGATGGCCAGCGTCGATTCCTGATGCGAAAGCGCGCTCCATGCCAGCAGCATGGCGCTGAGGACGATCAGCGTAATCACGGCAACGGCAAAACGGCGCAGGGCGAGCGGTGAGATAACCATCGTTAGCCTCTGGCTCCGTATTTCTTCTTCCACAGGACAACCAGTGAGCCAATCAGGCCGAAGACCAGCAGAACCACAGGCAGCAGCATCAGGCAGGACATCAGCTGGTCTTCATATTTCATAAAGACCGGCGTTTTACCCAACGCATAGCCCAGCGTCGTCAAAATAAGCACCCATAGCAGGCCGCTCATCCAGTTAAAGAACTGGAAGCGCGCGCTGCTCAACCCCGACAGACCGGCAATGGTCGGCAACAGGGTGCGAACAAAGGCGATAAAGCGGCCAATCAGCAGCGCGGAAAGCCCGTGCTTGTGGAACAGGTGGTGCGCCCTCTGGTGATAATGCGCAGGAAGATGAGAGAGCCAGTTCTGGACGATCCGGGTATTGCCCAGCCATCTTCCCTGGATATAGCTCACCCAGCAGCCGAGGCTGGCCGCAACGGTCAGTAATAAAATGGTGTGCGGAAACGCCATCGCCCCTTTGGCACACAGCACGCCGACAAGCACCAGCAAACTGTCACCGGGCAGGAAGGCTGCAGGCAGCAAACCGTTCTCAAGGAACAGGATCATAAACAAGACGAAATAGAGCATGCCAATCATGGAAGGGTTGGCCAGCGTTTCAAAATCCTGCGCCCAGAGGGCATGCAGTAGTTGGGTCAAAAGTTCCATTCAGTGTTCCTGGAAATCGGTTAACGTCACGCCTGTTATCCGGGACAAACAGCACGGCGACATTGTTGTGATTTCATTATGGTCGCTCGCGGACACATTGCGGTGTGGCCAACACTGTTCCCTGTTAATTGGCTGGTTAGCAAGCACTAACTTACAAAATAAGGAATTGAATCCAATTGTAACAAAGCCCAACGTTCTGCGTCACAGAATTTGCAGGGTTGAGTTGATTTTGGCGTAAGCCCAGGAAGTGAGCGAGGGGATTTACAAAGGCTGACACTATATATGTTTTGCTTACCCATGTAAGCCGGAAGGCGCGACGTAGCGCCTGCCAGCAGAAAGGTCATCTATTTTGCGGCACTGGAAGCCGTATCGAGATGAACAACCGGATTATCGGCAAAAAGATAGCGGTCAGCGTTAAATTCGAAGTCATCGCTGGTTTCGTTGAACAGCATCTGCTTGGTGTTTTCCAGGTGCTGCCACATCGCCAGCTTAGCGGCATGCGGATCTTTACGAATCAGCGCCTTAAGGATTTGGTCGTGATCGTCGCACCAGTTGTCGACGGTACGGGAATCGATATGGTCGTGCAGTTTTTTCCAGTACGGGTTGTGAACGCGCTGAGTCCACATTTTTTCAACGATTGCCGCCAGCGCTGTATTTTGGGTTGCCAGAGCGACCTGAACGTGGAACTGAAGATCCCACTCTGAATCGCGGAAACATTTTTCCTTACGGGCATTCTCCTGGATCTCCATCAGCTTCATGATGTCCTGCTTGGTCACCTGCGTCGCCGCAAACTCTGCAATATTGCTTTCAATCAGCTGGCGAGCCTGGAGCAGCTCAAACGGGCCATAGCTGGCGAATTCCAGACTTTCGTCCGCGACGGGAGAGTGTTTCGGCAGATTAGAAATCACGTGAATGCCGGAGCCTTTGCGTACCTCAACGTAGCCTTCCACTTCCAGCATGATAATTGCTTCACGCACCACGGTGCGGCTCACGCTTTTTTCATCCGCGATAAAGCGCTCGGCGGGAAGTTTATCACCGACAAGATAGACCCCTTGCTCGATGCGATCTTTCAGCTCCGCAGCAAGTTGTTGATATAAACGACGTGGTTCGGTGATTTCCATATGCGCTCCAGGCAGGGTACGGCAGATGATTTGTTATACCACTTTTGCGTGCCACTCTCCAGATTTTGCCATTAAAAAAGCCGCCCGAGGGCGGCTTAGGTGAAACGTATTTTTGCTAACTCTGCGTAGCCGGTTTGCCGATGGACTCTTTCGCCAGCTCCTCTGCCGATTTGCTTTTCAGCACCGTCCAGATAACCACCGCACCCATCAGGTCGAAGATCGCCAGCACCGCGAACAGCGGGCTGAAGCCGATGGTATCCGCCAGTGCGCCGACCACCAGTGCGAACATCGTACTCGCGGTCCAGGCGGCCATGCCGGTCAGACCGTTGGCGGTTGCCACTTCGTTACGACCAAAGACGTCAGACGAGAGCGTAATCAGCGCGCCGGACAGGGACTGGTGCGCAAAGCCACCGATGCACAGCAGGGCAATGGCGATGTACGGGCTGGTGAACAGGCCGATCATGCCTGGGCCGATCATCAGCAGTGCGCCCATGGTCACCACCATCTTACGGGAAACGATCAGGTTCACGCCAAACCAGCGCTGGAACAGCGGTGGCAGGTAGCCGCCCACGATACAGCCCAGGTCAGCGAACAGCATTGGCATCCAGGCGAACATCGCGATCTCTTTCAGGTTAAAGCCGTAAACTTTAAACATGAACAGGGGGATCCACGCGTTAAAGGTACCCCAGGCTGGTTCAGCCAGGAAACGCGGCAGGGCGATACCCCAGAACTGACGGGTGCCCAGGATCTGCCAGACGGTCATTTTTTTGCCGTTGTTGGTCTGATGCTGTGCTTCCTGACCGCCAATGATGTATTCACGTTCTTCTTCGGAGAGTTTTTTCTGATCGCGCGGGTGTTTATAGAAAACCAGCCACGCCATCGCCCAGGCAAAGCTCAGCACGCCTGAGATGATGAACGCCATCTGCCAGCTGTGCATCACGATAGCCCACACCACCAGCGGCGGCGCTATCATTGCCCCGATGGACGAGCCCACATTGAAGTAGCCGACCGCAATGGAGCGCTCTTTCGCCGGGAACCACTCGGAGCTGGCCTTCAGGCCCGCCGGGATCATCGCGGCTTCAGCCGCACCGACCGCACCGCGCGCCAGCGCCAGTCCACCCCAGCTGCCTGCCAGCGCGGTTGCGCCGCAGAACACCGCCCAGGCGATGGCGAAGAAGGCATAACCGATTTTGGTACCGAGAATGTCCAGCACATAGCCAGCAACAGGCTGCATGATGGTATAAGCCGCGGAATAGGCGGCAATGATGTAGGAGTATTGCTGCGTGGAGATATGCAGCTCTTCCATCAACGTTGGCGCTGCTGCTGCCACGGTGTTACGCGTCAGGTAGCCCAGCACGGTGCCTAACGTCACCAGCGCGATCATATACCAACGTAACCCTTTAATTTTACGCATCTAAAACCTCATCGTTATGTTATTTCCGCGCCAGAGCACGGCAACCTCTCAACCGTTTCCGGGAGCAGTTGTGTAACGGGAGGGGCGTAACCAGGAGCATGTCCCGGAACGGCCCGAACCTTGCCATAAGTAAGCGTGCATAAGTCGGTATCCGTACCGTTAAACCCGATGTCTCTCACACCGGTAATGCATTCCGTCGGCTTATAGTTTGCGACGGCGAAAAGATAACTTGTCATACAACTTTAAAAGGTGAGTGACATCACAAATGTATGATTCTTTGTGGGGACATTATCTGTTGCGCGCAAAGCCAGTACTGGCGGGGGTTGCAGAAGGGTTTACTCCATTGAGGGTAATTTATTTGTTGGCGTTTATTGATCTCACTCACGAAAAAAGCTTCGGTTGGTGGAAATTGGTGTGATAACTTTGCAGCATATGAACATACGCTTTCTGCGCTCCCGTAATGAGGAAGACGATAATGACGCCGTTTATGACCGAAGATTTTCTGTTAGATACCGAATTTGCTCGCCGCCTGTACCACGACTACGCAAAAGACCAGCCGATTTTCGACTACCACTGCCATTTACCGCCGCAGCAGGTTGCCGAAAATTATCGCTTCAAAAACCTGTATGACATCTGGCTGAAGGGTGACCACTACAAATGGCGCGCCATGCGCACCAACGGTGTGGCTGAGCGCCTGTGTACCGGCGATGCGACCGACCGCGAGAAATTTGACGCCTGGGCGGCGACCGTTCCGCACACCATCGGCAACCCGCTCTACCACTGGACCCATCTTGAGCTCCGCCGTCCGTTTGGCATCACCGGCAAGTTGCTCTCCCCAACGACCGCGGATGAAATCTGGGATCGCTGCAACGCGCTGCTGGCGCAGGATAACTTCTCCGCGCGCGGCATCATGAAGCAGATGAACGTGAAGATGGTGGGCACTACCGACGATCCGATCGACTCCCTGGAACATCATGCCGTTGTCGCCAAAGACACCTCTTTTGATATCAAAGTGCTGCCAAGCTGGCGCCCGGACAAAGCCTTCAACATTGAGCAGGCCACCTTCACCGACTACATGGCGAAGCTGGCGGAAGTGTCGGATACCGACATCCGTCGTTTCGCTGATCTGCAAACCGCGCTGACCAAACGCCTGGATCACTTTGCGGCGCACGGCTGTAAAGTGTCTGACCACGCGCTGGACGTGGTGCTGTTTGCGGAATCAAACGAAGCCGAGCTGGACAGCATTCTGGCGCGTCGTCTCTCCGGCGAAGGCTTAAGCGAGCACGAAGTGGCGCAGTTTAAAACGGCGGTGCTGGTATTCCTCGGTGCGGAATACGCGCGTCGCGGCTGGGTACAGCAGTACCATATCGGCGCGCTGCGCAATAACAACCAGCGCCAGTTCAAACTGATCGGTGCGGATGTGGGCTTCGACTCCATCAACGACCGTCCGCTGGCGGAAGAGCTGTCCAAACTGCTGAGCAAACAGAACGAACAAAACCTGCTGCCAAAAACCATCCTGTACTGCCTGAACCCGCGCGATAACGAAGTGCTGGGTACCATGGTCGGCAACTTCCAGGGCGAAGGGATGCCGGGCAAGATGCAGTTCGGTTCCGGCTGGTGGTTCAACGATCAGAAGGACGGCATGGAACGTCAAATGACGCAGCTGGCGCAGCTGGGTCTGCTGAGCCGCTTTGTCGGCATGCTGACCGACAGCCGCAGCTTCCTGTCCTATACCCGTCATGAATATTTCCGCCGCATTCTGTGCCAGATGATTGGCCGCTGGGTGCACGCAGGTGAAGCGCCAGCGGATATACAGCTGCTGGGCGAAATGGTGAGAAACATCTGCTTTAACAATGCGCGTGACTACTTCGCCATTGAACTGAACTAAGGCCGTTTGAGGTTGATATGCAATACATCAAAATCCATTCGCTGGATAATGTGGCCGTCGCGCTGACGGATCTCGGTGAAGGCGACGTGGTGACCGTTGATAACCAGAGCGTCACCCTGCGTCAGGCGATCGTTCGTGGACACAAGTTTGCCCTGATCCCCATTGCGAAAGGGGAGAACGTGGTGAAGTACGGTTTGCCCATCGGTCATGCGCTGGCGGATATTGCGCCGGGTGAATATATTCACTCCCACAATACCCGCACCAATCTGAGCGATCTGGACGAGTACAGCTATCAACCTGATTTCCAGGCGGAAGCCGGGCAGGCGGCAGATCGTGAGGTGCAGATCTATCGTCGCGCCAGCGGCGACGTGGGGATCCGCAACGAGCTGTGGATCCTCCCGACCGTCGGCTGCGTGAACGGAATTGCGCGTCAGATCCAGACGCGTTTTCTGAAAGAGACCAACGATGCCGAAGGGACTGACGGCGTGCATCTGTTCAGCCACACTTACGGCTGTTCCCAGCTCGGTGACGATCACATCAATACCCGCACCATGCTGCAAAACATGGTGCGCCACCCGAACGCGGGCGCGGTGCTGGTGATTGGCCTGGGCTGCGAGAACAACCAGGTGGACGCCTTCCGCGACACGCTGGGCGAGTTCGATCCTGAGCGCGTGCATTTTATGGTGTGCCAGCATCAGGACGACGAAGTGGAAGCGGGCGTTGAACAGCTTCACCAGCTTTATGAGGTGATGCGCCATGACAGGCGCGAGCCGGGCAAGCTGAGCGAGCTGAAGTTTGGGCTGGAGTGCGGCGGGTCAGATGGCCTTTCCGGCATTACCGCCAACCCGATGCTGGGCCGCTTCTCGGATTACGTGATTGCCAACGGCGGCACGACGGTACTGACCGAAGTGCCGGAAATGTTCGGCGCGGAGCGTATTCTGATGAGCCACTGCCGCGACGAAGAGACGTTTGAGAAGACCGTCACCATGGTGAACGACTTCAAACAGTATTTTATCGCCCACAATCAGCCGATTTACGAGAACCCGTCGCCGGGCAACAAAGCGGGCGGGATCACTACGCTGGAAGAGAAATCCCTCGGCTGCACTCAGAAAGCGGGCGCGAGCCAGGTGGTTGACGTGCTGCGCTACGGCGAGCGCCTGAAAACCCACGGTCTGAACCTGCTGAGCGCACCGGGCAACGATGCGGTCGCCACCAGCGCGCTGGCGGGTGCCGGCTGCCATATGGTGCTGTTCAGTACCGGTCGCGGTACGCCTTACGGTGGTTTTGTGCCGACGGTGAAAATCGCCACCAACAGCGAGCTGGCGGCGAAGAAAAAGCACTGGATCGACTTTGATGCGGGCCAGCTGATTCACGGCAAAGCCATGCCGCAGCTGCTGACGGAGTTCGTGGACACTATCGTGGAATTTGCTAACGGCAAGCAGACCTGTAACGAGAAGAACGACTTCCGCGAGCTGGCGATCTTTAAGAGTGGTGTGACGCTTTAATCGGTGCGGCCTGATGCCCTCACCCTGGACCTCTCCCACGGGGAGAGGGTACAAAAACTAAAAACGGCAACCGTTGGTTGCCGTTTTTAGTTTACCCTGTAGGCCCGGTAAGGCGTAGCCGCCACCGGGCTTTTATTGTTAACTGCGCAGGGCGTTCTTCGCTAAACGCGCGTCTTCCGCCTGACAGGCCGCTGCGGTAAACAGCACGTCGGTAGAGGAGTTCAGCGCGGTTTCGCAGGAGTCCTGCAGCACGCCGATGATAAAGCCGACGGCCACAACCTGCATCGCAATCTCGTTCGGGATGCCGAACATATTACACGCTAGCGGGATCAGCAGTAGCGAACCGCCCGCCACGCCGGATGCGCCACAGGCACACAGTGACGCCACGACGCTCAGCAGCAGCGCGGTTGGCAGATCCACCGGAATGCCCAGCGTATGCACTGCCGCCAGGGTCAGCACGGTAATGGTGATTGCCGCGCCCGCCATGTTCACGGTTGCACCCAGCGGGATCGACACGGAATAGGTATCGCGGTCCAGGTTCAGCTTCTCCGCCAGCGCCATATTAACCGGAATGTTCGCCGCAGAGCTGCGGGTGAAGAAAGCATATACGCCGCTCTCGCGCAGGCAGGTCAGCACCAGCGGATACGGGTTGCGGCGGATCTGCCAGAACACCAGCAGGGGGTTGATCACCAGCGCCACCAGCAGCATACAGCCGACCAGCACAACCAGCAGCTGCGCGTAGCCCCACAGCGCGTCGAAACCGGTGGTTGCAAGCGTAGAGGAGACCAGCCCGAAAATCCCGATTGGCGCAAAGCGAATCACCAGCTTCACCATAAAGGTCACGGCGTTGGACAGATCGTTGACCAGGTTTTTCGTGGTGTCGTTACCGTGACGCAGCGCGAAGCCCAGACCAATCGCCCAGACCAGGATGCCAATGTAGTTTCCGCTCATCAGCGCGGTGATGGGGTTAGAAACCATGCTCATCAGCAGGCCGCGAAGCACTTCGACAATGCCGGATGGCGGCGTGATGTCACCGGCCGCGCTGGTCAGGTGCAGCGTGGACGGGAACAGGAAGCTAAACACCACGGCCGTTAAGGCAGCCGAGAAGGTTCCCAGCAGATAAAGGAACAGAATGGGGCGAATGTTGGTTTTTTGTCCGTGCTGGTGGTTGGCAATTGACGCCATAACCAGCATCAGAACCAGTACCGGTGCGACGGCCTTCAGTGCGCCAACGAAAAGGGTCCCGAGCAGCCCCGTGGCCTCCGCAGCAGGTTTTGACACCATCGCCAGCAGAATACCCAGCACCAGCCCGACCAGAATTTGTTTAACGAGGCTGCCCTGCGCCAGGCGCGCGAACAGACCGCTTGATTGTGTGCTCATACGTATTTCCTGAGTGAAATTGCGTTCCATCCCGGATGTGCTCTTAGTCACATTTATGTCCGGATGTAAGTAAATGTTTGCCTGGTCGAGTATAGGGAATGCGCGAAAGGAGGGAAGCGTAAAATGCTGGATTTTACGTGTTGCGTCATGTTTTTTAACTATTGGTTAACGAAAGTGCCGGGTGGCGCTACGCTTACCCGGCCTACACTGCATTTCCCCCTCTCCCTGTGGGAGAGGGTCGGGGTGAGGGCATCAGCCCGCACCGAACGCTTTATTCCACCTGCTGCTTCTTATCGTGCTGGCGGTTAACCCAGGTATTGATAATTAGCGTCACGATCAGAATGCCAAACACCACGCCGAGCGAAATGGCGATCGGGATATGGTAGAAATCGACGATCAGCATCTTGATACCGATAAAGACCAGGATCACCGACAGACCGTACTTCAGCATCGAGAAGCGCTCCGCCGCGCCTGCCAGCAGGAAGTACATCGCACGCAGGCCGAGAATGGCGAACAGGTTTGAGGTCAGGACGATGAACGGGTCGGTGGTCACCGCGAAGATCGCCGGAATGCTGTCCACCGCGAAAATCACGTCGCTCAGCTCAACCAGAATCAGTACCAGCAGCAGCGGAGTGGCAAACAGCAGGTCGTTCTTGCGCACGAAGAAGTGCTCACTCTCAATCTTGTCGGTCATGCGCAGATGCCCACGGATCCACTTCACCAGCGGGCGATCGCCAATCGCGGAGCCGTCTTCTTTCGCCAGCGCCATTTTGACCCCGGTGAACAGCAGGAACGCGCCAAAGACGTACAGCAGCCATTCGAACTGGGTAATCAGCCAGCTGCCGGCGAAGATCATGATGGTACGCAGGATAATCGCGCCCAGCACGCCGTAGACCAGCACGCGTCGCTGCAGGGCAGCAGGCACGGCAAAGTAGCTGAACAGCATCAGCCAGACGAAGACGTTATCAACCGCCAGGGCTTTTTCAATCAGATAACCGGTGAGGAAGGCGAGCGCCTGAGGGTCGGCCACCGCGCGGCCTTCGGTCGAGGCCAGGTACCACCAGAAGGCGGCACAGAACAGCAGGGAGAGGGTGACCCATACCAGAGACCAGGCCGCAGCCTGTTTGATGCTCATGCCGTGCGCGCCGCGACGGCCCTGCAAAAAGAGGTCGATCGCCAGCATGATGAGCACGACAACCGCGAATCCGCCCCACAACATTGGAGTGCCGACAGAATGCATACTATTTTCCTTACACATAAAAAACAAAAACGGCCATGGTCAGAAGACGATAGCCGTTAGCTTTTTATGCATAGACCTCGCCTTCCGGCAAGGTCTCACTTACAACCACGAAGGTTGCCCGGCGACCGGATGCGTGTTTAACGCATCGTAATGACGATCCACCGGCGAAGAAGTTACTCCCCTTTGCAGGTAACAAAATATGTCAGACCATTGGTTTCGTCAATGGTCTGCGCCGTTTCATTACACAGCTTTACGCGATAACTTCCGCGCTGACGCCGTCTGCCGGGAACACCACGCCGGTCTGGCGGCGGATCTCCGTTTGCAGCTTCGCCGTGGTGCGGCTCACCGCGAGGCCAGGGTGATTCACTTCATTGTCTTCCACCAGACGGGCGAAGACCTCTGCCTCATAGAGCATAGTGTTAATATGCTGAGGCTGCGTCAGCTCCTGCGCTTTGCCGCCGCGCGGCACAAAGCTCACTTTCTGGCTCTCGGAGATCTTCTCGATAACCAGCGAGCCCGCTTCGCCCTGAATTTCGCTCGGCAGCACGGAATCGCTCACCTTGGAGTGCTGCAGCGTGACGCTGAAATCACCGTAGTCCAGCACCGCTACACCGTGCGCATCCACGCCGCTCTCCAGCAGGCTGGCGGTGGCGCTGACGCCGTGCGGCTCGCCCCACAGGGCCACGGCGGAGGCCAGGCAGTAGAAACCGATATCCATAATCGAGCCGTTCGAGAAGGCCGGATTAAAGGTGTTCGGGTTCTCGCCGTCCAGATAACGCTGGTAGCGCGACGAGTACTGGCAGTAGTTGATAAAGGCTTTACGCACTTTGCCAATTTTCGGCAGAGACTGCTGCAGCAGCAGGAAATTCGGCAGGCTGGCGGTTTTGAACGCTTCGAACAGCACCACCTGGTTTTCGCGGGCAAGCGCAATGGCCGCTTCCACTTCCTGGATATTTGACGCCAGCGGCTTCTCGCAAATCACATGCTTTTTATGGCTGAGGAACAGCTTTGTCTGCGGGAAGTGCAGGGAGTTCGGGCTGGCGATATACACCGCGTCAATGGCGTCGCTTTGCGCCATCTCATCAAGCGAAGTGAAGAGATGCTCAACGAGGTAGTCGTTAGCAAAACTCTGCGCCTGCTCAAGGCTGCGGGAATAGACTGCGGTAAGTTTAAGTTTGCCGGTTTCGTGGGCGGCGTCGACGAACTGGCGTGTGATCCAGTTCGTTCCAATGACTGCGAAACGTATCATAAACGTTTACGTACTCCGTAGCGGGGAACCTTTAGCCACTGTAGCACGTCATCATGACAATTCGCGTGCGCTATTCCGCATTACCATTTAACGATAAATGCGTAAGCCACAAGCGGGTATCAAACTCCAGCTGGTGGTACTGCGGCTCCATGTGGCAGCAAAGTGAATAGAACGCTTTGTCGTGCTCTTTCTCTTTCAAATGCGCCAGCTCGTGGACGACGATCATCCGCAGAAACGCCTCCGGCGCGTTACGGAAAACCGTCGCGACGCGGATTTCGGCCTTCGCTTTCAGCTTGCCGCCCTGCACGCGGGAGATGGCGGTGTGCAGACCGAGCGCGTTTTTCAGCACGTGGATCTTGTTGTCGTACATCACCTTGTTGATCGGCGGCGCGCTCTTCAAATACTGGCTTTTCAGATCCTGCGTATACTGCCAGAGGGCCTTATCGGTCGCGAAATCGTGCGTGCCGGGATAGCGTTTTTCCAGCACCGCGCCGAGCTTCTGCTCGGCAATCAGGCCGCGAACCTGAGTCAGTAAATGCTCCGGATAGCCCTGGAGATAAGTAAGTTGGTTCATCAACGCCCCAAATCGACAATAAAACGGGTATACTCACGCACCCTTTTCAGGGATACGCCAAATTTTACCATTCAGGAGGGCCGATGAGCCACTTAGACAACGGTTTCCGTTCACTCAACCTTAAACGTTTCCCGGAAACGGACGACGTTAACCCGCTCATGGCGTGGGAAGCGGCGGATGAATATCTGCTGCAGCAGTTGGATGAGACTGAAATCCGCGGCCCGGTTTTGATCCTGAATGACGCCTTTGGCGCGCTGGGCTGCGCCCTGGCGGAGCACACGCCTTACAGCATCGGCGATTCCTACCTGAGCGAGCTGGCGACGCGTGAAAACCTGCGCCATAACGACATCGAAGAGTCCAGCGTGAAATTCCTCGACAGCACCGCGGATTACCCGCAGGCGCCGGGCGTGGTGCTGATCAAAGTGCCAAAAACCATGGCGCTGCTGGAGCAACAGCTTCGCGCGCTGCGTAAGGTCGTGACGCCTGAAACGCGCATTATCGCGGGCGCAAAAGCGCGCGATATTCACACCTCAACGCTGGAGCTGTTCGAGAAGGTCCTCGGCCCGACCACCACCACGCTGGCGTGGAAAAAAGCGCGCCTGATCAACTGTACCTTCAGCGCGCCAGAGCTGGCCGACGCGCCGGAGACCCTGAGCTGGAAGCTGGAAGGGACCGACTGGACCATCCACAACCACGCGAACGTCTTCTCCCGCACCGGTCTGGATATCGGGGCGCGTTTCTTTATGGAACATCTGCCGGAAAATCTGGAAGGTGAGATTGTCGATCTGGGCTGCGGTAACGGCGTGATTGGCCTGACGCTGCTGGCGAAGAACCCGGACGCCAGCGTGGTGTTCAGCGACGAGTCGCCGATGGCGGTGGCCTCCAGCCGTCTGAACGTGGAAACCAACATGCCGGAAGCGCTGGACCGCTGCGAGTTTATGATCAACAACGCGCTGTCCGGCGTAGAGCCGTTCCGCTTCAACGCGGTGTTCTGCAACCCGCCGTTCCACCAGAAGCACGCCCTGACGGATAACGTCGCGTGGGAGATGTTCCATCACGCGCGCCGCTGCCTGAAAATTAACGGCGAGCTGTACATCGTGGCGAACCGCCACCTGGACTATTTCCACAAGCTGAAGAAGATTTTCGGTAACTGCGTCACCATTGCGACGAACAACAAGTTCGTGGTGCTGAAAGCGGTGAAGCTGGGGCGTCGTCGGTAAGATTGTTATGTACGGCCTGATGCCCTCTCCCACAGGGAGAGGGCGCAAACACTAAAAACGGCAACTGGGTTGCCGTTTTGCTTTTACCCTACCGCCCGGCAATGTCCTAGATCGCCAGAGCCAACTTCGTCCCCTGCGCAATTGCCCGCCGCGCGTCCAGCTCCATCGCCACGTCGCACCCGCCGATCAAATGCACCGTTTTACCGGCTTCGCGCAGCGGATCGGCCAGATCGCGCTTTGGCTCCTGACCGGCACATAAAATGACATGATCCACGCGCAGCAGCTGCGGTTCGCCGCCGATTGTGACGTGCAGACCCTCGTCGTCGATCTTCTGATAGCTCACCGCCGGGATCATCTTCACCCCGCGTGAGAGTAGGGTGGCACGGTGGATCCAGCCCGTGGTTTTGCCCAGCCCTTCGCCCGGCTTGCTGGCCTTACGCTGCAGCATCACGATCTGGCGCGGGCTTTTCGGCAGCTGCGGCCCTTCCGGGCGCAGTCCGCCGGACTGATTCAGGCTGGTGTCGATACCCCATTCTACGCAAAACTCGGCAATGTTCTGGCTGGTGGCCTCGCCCGGCTGGCTTAAGTACATGGCGGTATCAAAGCCGATCCCGCCGCAGCCGATAATCGCCACCTTCTCGCCAACTGGCGTTTTGTCACGCAATACATCCAGATAGCTCAACACCTTCGGATGATCGATACCCTCGATCGCCGGCAGGCGCGGTACGATCCCGCTCGCCAGGATCACCTCGTCGAAACCGATCAGATCCGCCGCGCTGACAAACTGGTTAAGCCGCAGATCGACGCCTGTAAGCTCGATCATCCGGCGGTAGTAGCGCAGGGTTTCATAGAACTCCTCTTTGCCGGGGATCTGTTTGGCGATATTAAACTGCCCGCCAATCTCCGCCAGCGCATCAAACAGCGTCACGCTGTGCCCGCGCGAGGCGGCATTCACCGCAAACGCCAGGCCCGCCGGGCCAGCGCCCACCACGGCCAGGCGTTTTTTATTCACCGCCGGAACGACCGGCATTTTGGTTTCATGGCAGGCGCGCGGGTTAACCAGGCAAGAGGTGACCTTGCCGACGAAGATCTGATCCAGACAAGCCTGGTTACAGCCGATGCAGGTATTGATCTCATCCGCACGGCCGCTTTGCGCTTTGGAGAGCAGTTCGGCATCCGCCAGGAACGGGCGCGCCATCGACACCATATCGGCGTCGCCTCGCGAAATCACATCGTCCGCCACCTGCGGATCGTTAATGCGGTTAGTGGTGACCAGCGGAACAGACACTTTGCCCTTCAGCCTGCGCGTTACCCAGCTGAACGCCGCGCGCGGCACCGGCGTGGCGATGGTCGGGATGCGTGCTTCGTGCCAGCCGATGCCGGTGTTGATAATCGTGGCACCTGCGGCTTCAATCGCCTGCGCCAGCTGCACGGTTTCGTCGAACGTGCCGCCGCCTTCCACCAGGTCGAGCATCGACAGGCGGAAGACGATAATAAAGTCTGCGCCCGCACGTTCGCGCACCGCGCGCACCACCTCCACGGCAAAGCGCATCCGGCGGGCATAGTCGCCGCCCCATTCGTCGTCGCGCTGGTTGGTGCGGGCCGCGAGGAACTCGTTGATCAGATAGCCTTCTGAACCCATCACCTCCACGCCGTCGTAGCCCGCCTCGCGGGCCAGCGCCGCGCAGCGGGCAAAGTCGTCGATCAGCGCGAGGATCTCGTCATGGGTGAGGGCGTGAGGTTTAAAACGGTTAATCGGTGCCTGGAGGGCCGACGGTGCGACCAGGTTCGGCTGATAGCTGTAGCGTCCGGTGTGCAGGATTTGCAGGGCGATTTTACCGCCCTCGCGGTGTACCGCGTCGGTCACAATGCGGTGGTGCGGCAGCTGTGACGCATCGTTCAGGACCGCGCCGCCCTCCATGCCCACGCCGGAAGGCGCAGGGGCTACGCCGCCGGTGACAATCAGCGCCACCCCGTGGCGGGCGCGCTCGGCATAGAAGGCTGCCAGACGCTCGGCCCCGTCCGGATGCTCCTCCAGCCCGGTGTGCATCGAGCCCATCAACACGCGGTTTTTGAGTGTGGTGAACCCCAGATCGAGAGGGGCGAATAACGACGGGTAGCGGCTCATAGTCTCTTCCAGTGTAAAATTATTGTTATGTGGTCGGATGAGTTACTAATTTAGCCAGCGGGGAGTAAAAGGGAAAAGGCGAATGCAGTGATTGTGATGGAATTCAAATATTGGTGTGGCCTGATGCCCTCACCCTAACCCTCTCCCACGGGGAGAGGGGACGTAATCTCCCTCTCCCTCAGGGAGAGGGCCGGGGTGAGGGGGATGTCCGCACTAGCCCCGGTGCCTGCCACATCGACGTCGTCAGCCCGCTGTCCACCAGCCCAAGCTGGTCGGCGTACACCTCCTGCCATTTCTGCATCATGCCGTCGTACAGCTCGCGGTGCTGCGGGTTTGGCGTGAACTCGCGGCTCCACTTCACCAGCCGCTCGCCCGTCGAGGCCATATCCGCAAACAGACCCGCGCCGGTGCCAGCGGCAATCGCGCAGCCGAGCGCCGTCGCCTCTTTTACTTCCGGCACGCGCACCGGCAGCCCGGTCACGTCGCTTAAGATCTGGCTCCACAACGCCCCTTTGGCCCCGCCACCCGCAAACACCAGGCTCTCAAACGTCACGCCGGAGAAGCGCGAGATCTGCGCCAGGTTGCAGGCCGAGACGATCGCCGCGTTCTCCTCCAGGGCGCGGAACAGCGTCGCTTTGTTGCACTTTTCCGGGTCGATGGAGAGGTTAATAAACGACGGCGCGGCGTGGTACCACTGCTTAAAATGCATCGCGTCGGAAAATATCGGCATCACCCCGTGGGAGCCTGCCGGTACGCGGCTCGCCATCTCTTCCAGCAGGGAGTAGGTGTCCATCCCCATCCGCTCGGCAATCAGCTTTTCCTCGGCGCAGAAGGCGTCGCGGAACCAGCGCATGGTCAGCCCGGTAAAGAAGCTGATCGACTCCGCCTGCGCCATGCCGGGAATAACGTGCGGGTTCACGCGGATGTTCATCTCGGGGTCGGTGCGCACCTGCGGCAGGTTGACCACCTGCTGCCAGAAGGTGCCGCCCAGCACCGCCGTTTGCCCGGCGCGGACCACGCCCAGCCCCAGACAGCCCAGCTGCACGTCGCCGCCGCCCATCACCACCGGCGTGCCTTCGCGCAGGCCGCTCTGCTGCGCGGCCTCTTTGGTGATAGCGCCCAGCACGGTGCCGGTCTCTTTCACCGGGGAGAGGATATCGGCGCGCAGCCCGGCCATGTCGAGCAGCGCCGGACGCCAGTCGCGGGAAAACAGATCCAGCATGCCGGTGGTGCCCGCGTTAGACGGGTCGACCGCCAGCTCGCCGGAGAGCTTCGCCGCCAGCCAGTCGCTGATCATGGTGATGGTCGCGGCCTTGCGGTAAATATCCGGACGATGGTGCGCCAGCCAAAGGAGGCGCGGCATGGCGCTCAGCGCCAGCGTCTGGCCGGAAACTTCATACACCTCGGATTCAAAACGGTCGTCGTGGATCTCTTTGAGTTCGGCCACCTCGCGGCTGGCGCGGGCGTCGACGTTGGCGCAGGCCCAGATGGCCTCGCCGTTGCGGTCGTACAGCACGATCCCTTCGCGCATCGAGCAGCAGGCGACGGACTGAATATCCGCCGCGCTCAGGCGCGCGCGCTCCAGCGCCTGATGAATGCACCGGCAGGCCAGCCGCCAGTTGGTCTCGAGGTCGAACTCCATCGATCCCGGCACGTTCTCCACGCTCAGGTGCTTCCACTCGGCCTGGCCGACGGCAATCTGGTTGCCCTGTAAATCGAAAATAACGGCGCGAACGCTGCCTGTCCCTGCATCTAACGCTAAAAGGTAACTCATGAGCTTGCCTCGTTGTTAGCGCAGGGCCTGCCCGTTACGTCAGGGCCAGCACCGCGCGGGCTGTCGTCTCCTCCGTCACCAGGCCATTGATACGGCGACCCTTCAGTGCGGCATAAATCGCATCGGCTTTCTCTTCCCCTCCGGCCACGCCAACGATGGTGGGCAGCTGCGCCAGTTCATCGAGCGTGACGCCCAGCAGTTCTTTGTGGATCTCCAGCTCCTCGACGCACTCGCCCTCGGCATTGAGGAAATAGCCGAGAATGTCGCCGACCGCGCCTTTGCGGGCGTACATCAGCTGTTCACCTTCGCTGATATAGCCGGAGCGCAGTATCGTCGCGTCACGGCGCTGGTTCACTGAACCAATGCCGACCACTGCGACATCGGCGGCGGTGGCGGCGAGGATCACGTCCCGCACGCTGGTCTCGCGTTTTAAGATCCCAGCCACCTCGGCGGATGACACGCGAAGCGGGGCGGGGATCATGCTGACGCTGCAGGCCGCGTCCAGCTGGCCGATACCGGTCATATACGGCCCGACGCCGCCGGAGAGTGTCACCAGGCGGATCTGCTGCGAGCTGATAAAGCCGCTCAGGTGCTGCAGGCTGCTCATGGTGGTTTCACCAAACCCCACCGCCAGCAGCTGGCCGGGCTCCAGTACGCCCATCAGCGACTGCGCCGCGCCAATGCCCAGCCGCACGTTCATCGGCGGCGTATTTAACGCGGGCATCACGCGCACCAGCTTCAGGCCGAAGCGCTGCTGTAGCTCGGTCTCCAGCGCCAGGCAGCCCTCGTAGCGGGAGTTGATCTGCACGCGGATCACCCCGGACTGACGGCCTTTTTCCAGCAGGCGGGAGATCTTCAGGCGCGGCAGCCCGAGCCGCTCGCCGATGTCGTTCTGGGTTAATCCGTCGTGGTAGTAGCACCAGGCCACGCGCGCCACGAGCTCCTCTTCCGCCAGTGCCAGCCCGGCAAACCGTCCTTCTTCCGCAGTGCGTTTATCGCTCATAGTTGAACTCTTATAAAAATTTAGATCATATGTTCGTGATGGCGCGAAGGGAAAGTGTGAGCCACGCGACAAAACGGATCTTTTAGATCGTTTCTGGTTTATCTGTATCTCAATCGATAAAACTGTGATCCCTGCACGGTTGTAAATATAGTTCACCGTCTACGCTTTTGAACATTATTAAATCTAAAAATCATTTGTTCAATAGCGGAGCGATGATGACCTCACTTCTCGACGCGCGAAATATCAGCAAGCAGTTCTCAGGCGTGCCGGTTCTAAAAGGCATTGATTTCACGCTGCTTGCGGGCCAGGTGCACGCGCTGATGGGCGGAAACGGCGCGGGGAAATCGACGCTGATGAAGATCATCGCCGGGGTGGAAACGCCGGACAGCGGTGAACTTTCTGTCGAGGGGCAGTCATATGCGCGGCTCACGCCCTTACAGGCGCACAGGTTAGGCATTTACCTGGTGCCGCAGGAGCCGCTGCTGTTTCCCAACCTGACGGTGCGGGAAAACATCCTGTTCCGCCTGCCGCGCGAGCGCGATCTGGAAAAGCGGCTGGCGGAGAAACTTCAGCAGCTGCAGTGCCAGCTTAACCTCGATGCCGCCGCCAGCACCCTGGAAGTGGCGGACCAGCAGATGGTGGAGATCCTACGCGGGCTGATGCGCAACGCGAGGATCCTGATCCTCGACGAACCTACGGCCTCCCTCACGCCGGGCGAAACCGAGCGGCTGTTCCGCCAGATCCGCGCCCTGCAGGCGCTCGGCGTCGGGATTGTCTTTATCTCGCACAAGCTGCCGGAAATCCGCATGCTTTCAAGCCACGTCTCGGTGATGCGCGACGGCGCGGTGGTGCTGAGCGGCGAAACCGCGCAGTTTGACGACAGCGCCCTGATCGCCGCCATGACGCCGGTAAGCCGGGGGAAATCCCTCAGCGATACGCAAAAGCTGTGGCTGGCGCTGCCGGGCAACCGCCGCACCCAGCCGCAGGATTTCCCGGTGCTGCGCGTTGACGATCTTACCGGGGAAGGGTTTATCGATCTCAGCCTTGAGATCTACGCCGGAGAGATCGTCGGCCTGGCCGGGCTGGTGGGATCCGGGCGCACCGAGCTTGCGGAAACGCTCTACGGCCTGCGGCCGGTACGCGGTGGGCGCGTCTGGCTGGAAAACCAGGAGATCACCGACGATCCGGTAAGTTCACGCCTGGAAAAAGGGCTGGTCTACCTGCCGGAAGACAGGCAGGTGTCCGGCCTGTTCCTCGACGCGCCGATCCGCTGGAACACCGTGGCGCTGAACGAGCCGTCTATCTGGCAGCAGCGCAAGCGGGAGTCGGCGGTGGTGGAGCGCTATCACCGGGCGCTGGGGATCAAGCTCAACCATGCGGATCAAAACGTGCGCACGCTCTCCGGCGGCAACCAGCAGAAGGTGCTGCTGGCGCGCTGCCTGGAGGCTAATCCTTTACTGCTGATCGTCGATGAACCGACGCGCGGGGTGGACGTCTCGGCGCGCGCCGATATCTACCAGCTGATAAAAAGCGTGGCGGCGCAGAACGTGGCGGTGCTGATGATCTCAAGCGATCTTGACGAGTTTCCCGGCCTTGCGGACCGGGTGCTGGTGATGCATCAGGGCGTGCTCAGCGGCGAGCTGCCGCGCCACGCCGTCAGCCTCGACAGAATGATGGCGCTGGCATTCGGAGGGCAATCATGAAGACCTTACTGAAAAACCGCGAGCTGAGCGCGTTTCTCGCCATTCTGGCGCTGTTCGCCGTGCTGGTGGCGCTGAACCCGTCCTACTTCAGCCTGCAGACGCTGGGGATGATCTTCGCCAGCTCGCAGATCCTGATCCTGCTGGCCATCGGCGCGTCGCTGGTGATGCTGACCCGCAATATCGACGTGTCCGTCGGCTCCATCGTCGGGCTGTCCGCCATCGCCGTCGGCGTGGCGCTTAATAGCGGCTACAGCCTGCCCGTTTCCATTCTCTTCGCGCTGTCTATTGGCGCGCTGGCCGGGACGTTCAACGGGTTCCTGGTGGTGGGGCTGCGCATCCCGGCGATTGTCGCCACCCTCGGCACGCTGGGGCTGTACCGCGGGGCAATGCTGCTCTGGACCGGCGGAAAGTGGATTGAAGGGCTGCCGCCGGGGCTGAAATCCCTCTCTGAGCCTGCCGCCGTCGGCATTTCGCCGCTCGGCATGCTGGCGTTGATTATCGCGGCCACAGGCGCATGGACGCTGTCGCGTACTGCGTTCGGGCGTGATTTCTACGCGGTGGGGGATAACCTCGCCGCCGCGCGCCAGCTGGGCGTGGCGGTGAACCGCACCCGCATGATCGCCTTTACCCTCAACGGCATGCTGGCGGCCTGCGCCGGGATCGTCTTTGCCGCGCAGATTGGCTTTGTGCCCAACCAGACCGGCAGCGGGCTGGAGATGAAGGCCATCGCCGCCTGCGTGCTCGGCGGTATTTCGCTGCTGGGCGGTACGGGCACGCTGGTTGGCGCGCTGCTCGGGGCCTTCTTCCTGACCCAAATCGATACCGTGCTGGTGTTGTTCAGGCTCCCGGCGTGGTGGAACGACTTTATCGCCGGGCTGGTGCTGCTGGGCGTGCTGGTGCTCGACGGGCGCCTGCGCCAGGCGCTGGCGCGCCATCAGCGGGCGCTGAAGTACGGTCGCTTCCAGCCGGGTAACAAAGGGGGAAAGCACGTCACCCCGTTTCCCAAACGCAAAAAAGAGGTGGCGTAAATGAGGCTTAACTGGGAAAGCGCGCTGCTGATTTTACTGGTGCTGGAGATCCTGCTCTTTGGCGCCATCAACCCGCGCATGCTCGACATCAACATGCTGCTGTTCAGCACCAGCGATTTCATCTGCATCGGCATCGTGGCGCTGCCGCTTACGCTGGTGATCATCAGCGGCGGGATCGACATCTCCCTCGGCTCGACCATCGGCCTGTGCGCCATCGCGCTGGGCGTGATGATGCAGGCCGGATGGCCGATGGCGGTTGCCATTCCGCTGACGCTGCTGCTCGGCCTGCTGTGCGGATTATTTAATGCCGCGCTGATCCACTACACCGGCATCAGCCCGCTGGTTATCACCCTCGGCACGCTCTACCTCTACGGCGGCGGCGCGCTGCTGCTCTCCGGCATGGCGGGGGCGACGGGCTACGAGGGCATCGGCGGCTTCCCGGACGGCTTCACGGCGTTCGCTAACCTCACGGTGCTGGGTCTGCCGATCCCGCTGGTGCTGTTCGCGGTGATTACGTTTTTCTTCTGGCTGATTACCCACCGCGGGCGCTTTGGCCGTCATCTGTTTTTGATTGGGCAGAATCCGCGCGCGGCGCGCTATGCGGCGCTGTCGGTGAACGGTATGCCCTACGCGCTGTACGGGCTGGTGGGCATGGCCTCCGCCATTGCCGCACTGGTGATGGTCTCCTATTTCGGCTCCGCGCGTTCGGATCTGGGGCGCGATTTGCTGATGCCCGCGCTCACCGCCGCCGTGCTCGGCGGGGCCAATATCTACGGCGGGTCAGGTTCGGTGGTCGGTACGGCGCTGGCGGCGCTGCTGGTGGGCTACCTGCAGCAGGGTTTACAGATGGTCGGCATCCCTAACCAGGTGTCGAGCGCGCTGTCAGGGGCGCTGCTGGTTGTGGTGGTGATGGGACGTTCGCTGAGTCTGCACCGCGAGTGGGTGCGTTCTCTCTTTAGAAAACTATCCGGAGCGTAAGATGAAAACAAAACTGTTCGTCCTGGCAATGGCCCTCAGCTTCGCCTCGGCGCAGGCGGCGGACCGCATTGCCTTTATCCCAAAGCTGGTGGGCGTGGGGTTCTTCACCAGCGGCGGCAACGGCGCGAAAGAGGCGGGGAAAGAACTCGGCGTAGATGTGACCTACGACGGCCCGACCGAGCCGAGCGTCTCCGGCCAGGTGCAGCTCATCAATAACTTCGTCAACCAGGGCTATAACGCCATTATCGTCTCCGCCGTGTCGCCGGACGGCCTCTGCCCGGCGCTCAAGCGCGCGATGCAGCGCGGCGTCAAGGTCCTGACCTGGGATTCCGACACCAAACCGGAGTGCCGCAGCATCTACATCAACCAGGGGACGCCGGAGCAGCTTGGCGGCCTGCTGGTGGAGATGGCGGGCAAACAGGTCACCAAACCGAACGCTAAAGTGGCGTTCTTCTACTCAAGCCCGACCGTCACCGACCAGAACCAGTGGGTGAAAGAGGCGAAGGCCAAAATCGAGAAAGATCACCCCCAGTGGCAGGTCGTGACGACCCAGTTTGGCTATAACGACGCCACCAAATCCCTGCAAACCGCCGAAGGGATCTTAAAAGCGTATCCGGATCTGGATGCGATCATCGCCCCGGACGCTAACGCGCTTCCAGCGGCGGCGCAGGCGGCGGAAAACCTGAAGCGGGAAGGGGTGGCGATTGTCGGGTTCAGCACGCCGAACGTGATGCGTCCGTACGTTGAGCGCGGCACGGTGAAAGCCTTCGGCCTGTGGGACGTGGTGCAACAGGGCAGAATTGTGGTCAATGTCGCCGATCGCCTGCTGAAAAAAGGCGATCTTAACGTCGGCGACAGCGTGGACGTAAAAAATATCGGCGCGCTGAAGGTCGAACCGAACAGCGTGCAGGGTTACCAGTATGAGGCGAAGGGCAACGGCATCGTGCTGCTGCCGGAGCGCGTGGTGTTCACTAAAGAGAACATCAGCAAATACGATTTCTGACGGGGGAGCAAATGGCTGATTTAGACGACATCAAAGACGGCAAGGATTTTGGCATCGGCACGCCGCAGCAGAACGTGCCTTACACACTGAAGGGCTGCGGCTCGCTGGACTGGGGCATGCAGTCCAGGCTTGCGCGCATCTTCAACCCGCAGAGCAACCGCACGGTGATGCTGGCCTTTGACCACGGCTACTTTCAGGGGCCGACCACCGGCCTTGAGCGCATCGATCTCTCCATCGCGCCGCTGTTTGGCGAAACCGACGTGCTGATGTGCACCCGCGGCATCCTCAGGAGCCAGGTGCCAGCCGCGACGAACAAACCGGTGGTGCTGCGCGCCTCGGGCGGTAACTCGATTCTGGGCGAGCTGTCGAACGAGTGCGTGGCGGTGGCGATGGAGGACGCGCTGCGCCTGAACGTCTGCGCGGTGGCGGCGCAGGTGTATATCGGCAGCGAGTTTGAGCATCAGTCGATCAACAACATCATCAAGCTGGTGGACGCGGGCGCGCGCTACGGCATGCCGACGCTGGCGGTGACGGGCGTCGGCAAGGAGATGGCGCGCGACGCACGCTATTTCTCGCTGGCCAGCCGCATCGCCGCCGAAATGGGGGCGCAGTTCGTCAAAACCTACTACGTGGACGAGGGCTTTGAAAAAGTGACCGCCAGCTGCCCGGTGCCGATTGTGATCGCCGGGGGCAAAAAGCTGCCGGAGCACGAGGCGCTGGAAATGTGCTGGCGCGCGATTGACCAGGGCGCGTCCGGCGTGGACATGGGTCGCAACATCTTCCAGTCCAGCGCGCCGCTCGCCATGCTGAAGGCGGTGAAAAAAGTGGTTCACGAGAACTGGAACGCCCGCGATGCGTTCCAGTTCTGGCAGGAAGAGAAACAGGGAGAAGCAAAATGAACGTGACGCTGGTTGAAATCAACATCAAGCCCGAGCGGGTGGACGAGTTTCTGGAGGTGTTTCGCGCCAACCACGAGGGGGCAATCAAGGAGCCGGGAAACCTGCGTTTTGACGTATTGCAGGACCCGAGGGTGAAGACCCGGTTCTTTATCTACGAGGCCTATAAAGACGAAGAGGCGGTGCTGGCGCATAAGCAAACCCCGCATTACCTGGCGTGCGTGGATAGGCTCGAAGAGCTGATGTCAGAGCCACGTAAGAAACGCAGTTTTGTGGGGTTGTTGCCGGAGTAACAGGCGTTATAAAGGTTTTGTAGGCCGGGTCAGCGCTAGCGCCACCCGGCGTTGTTCAGGCCAGCGCCAGATCCGCAAGTATCGTAGCAAGCGCTTCGCGCGGCTCACCCTGAATAGCCTGAAGGGGGAAGGGTAGCGCGGGCGTTTCCACTTTCCCCAGCATTTCTGCCGCTGCCGCTACCACCCGCAAACTACCATAATGGCGGAACAGCGCCCAAAGCGGCTCCAGCCGCTCGGATTGTGCCGACTCTTTCGAACGGGCAATCGCCAGCGCTGTTTGCGGAAACAACCCGCCGACCACCGAGTACCAGACGTCAAACCCGGCCTGCAGGGCGGAAGCCGCTCGCCAGTCACCGGCGATGCCCAGCGTGACGGTATCAGGAAGACGAGCGCGTACCTGCGACAGGTCCTCCGGCACGCGGCCAAGCTTTATGGACCCTATATTCGGCAGGGCCGCGGCGGCAAATAACAGTTCATCGCTAAACGAAAAACCGGTCGTAGCGGGATTATCGTAAATGCACAGCGGTACGGAGAGCTGGCGGGTCACCGTTTCATAGAGATGAAACACTTCGTCTTCCGTTAATCGCTGGTACGACACGGGTGCCAGCAGCACGCCGGAGACACCTGCCGATTGTGCGTCGTCAGCCAGACGCAGAATATCATCCAGCCGCAATGCGCCGATGCTGACGATGACCGGAATGTCATCAGCATGCGCCACCGCGCAGCGTGCGATCCGACCACGCTCTTCAACGGTCAGATAGGCATAACTTCCCGTTGAGCCCAAAATGCCCAGTGAATCCACGCCAGCGTCGACCACGGGGTGCAGAAGATTGATGAAGGCGTGCTCGTCAAACGTCCCCTCTCTCAGGGGCGTTAACGGAAACGCGCTTAACCCGTGAAACATCGTGTTGTCCTCCTACTGCGTCAGCAGCTGAACCCGAGCCGTGGCTCCCGGCATCAGCCGCTGCAGGTTGTTGACCAGCTCTTCTCCTGCCTCTTCCAGTGCCGCAAGCGGCATTGACGGCAGGCTTTCAAGAATAAACCACATAGATTGTGCCTGGCTGTCCAGACGGGTACGAACCCCCTGTCGCCAGTTCCAGCGGCGGCAGGTGACGCCGAGGTCGTCTCGCCAGATAACCTCGCCAGCATCCGGGTATTCCACTACCGGCTCTCCCTCCTTAAAGGTATCAAACGGTTCGCTGCCGTCTGCCAGCGTCAGGCGCGGCGCACCCGAGTACGCCGCGAGATTTTCCCCACCCACCGGAATGGCATAGCGAATGCTCACCGCGTTATAGATATCCACCACCGGATCCAGCGACGGCAGCGAACCGTCTTTCAGTACCCGCTTGCGCAGGGCGGAGGCCGAGCAGGGCGTGCGTTTCGGTTTCGCGCCGAAGGCTTTAAACACCTCATCCCAGTCTGAAAGATGTGCATCAGCCCACGGCACATCATCATTCAACATCTGCTGGCAGGCCTGCGCCAGCGCGGCGGGCGCAACCTCCGGGTGGGTAATCGGCGCAGCTTCAACCAGAATGCTCAGCGCCCGAAAGCCCGGGGCAATCCCGGCAAGACGCGAATCTATTGACGGCGTAACGAGAGACATAAATAATCCTGTATTGACTGTTTTATACCATGGTAGTGACCAATGACTGATAAAGTCAATATAATGACTGATTCGGGTGCCGATGTTGCCCAGGTAAGCCTGGCCGTGGCGAACCGCATCCGCAACTGGCGTAAAGAGAAAAAGCTGTCTTTGGACGAGCTGTCCCGCCGGGCCAGCGTCAGTAAAGGCATGCTGGTGGAGATCGAAAAGGGCGCAGCCAACCCCAGTATCGCCATCTTGTGCAAGCTGGCCGCCGCGCTCGGCATCTCCGTAGCGGATATCGTCAACGTCTCCAGCGAGCCGCTGGTGCATGTTATCGAAGAGGCCGCGATTCCGGTGCTGTGGCAGGGCGCACAGGGTGGATGCGCCAGACTGCTGGCGGGAACGGCAGGCCCGGATATGATTGAGCTATGGCAGTGGGAGATGCAGCCGGGAGAGCGCTTTACCTCTCCGGGGCACCCGGCGGGAACCTTTGAGCTGCTGCACGTGAACGAAGGCGTTTTAACGCTGACGGTGGACGAGACGGTGACGCAGGTTGCTGCAGGCGAATCGGCGGTGGCGAAAACGGAAGCTGCGCACGGTTATGCCAATGAGGGAAAAAACGTTCTGCGCTTTACCATGACGGTGGCGGAGTTCCACCGCTAAAAACCGGGCCTGTAACTGCCTGCAGGCCCGGTGATTTTTTACGCCTCTTCCACACTTATTCGCAGCGCTGCCAGCGCTTTACGCGCCGCTTTCAGCACCTGCTCACACTGTTCAATCGTCAGCGTCAGCGGCGGTTCGATGCGGATGGTTTTCGAGTTGTTGAGCGTTCCGGCGACCAGCACCCGCTGGCGGAACATCTCGCTCGCGAAGCTATAGCCGGTTTCGTTATCGACAAACTCAATCGCCATCAGCATCCCTTTCCCACGCGCGTCCTGCACCAGGTCCGGATACTCTCGGCCTAGCTGACGGAAGCCGTCCAGCAGCATGTCGCCTTTCTGCTCCGCCTGCGCGGGCAGGTTTTGCTGCAGCAGCACGTTGATGGTTGCCAGCGCGGCCGCACAGGCCAGCGGGTTACCGCCAAAGGTGGTGGTATGCAGGAACGGATTATCGAACAGCACCGAGAAGACCTCTTCAGTCGCAACCGTCGCACCAATCGGCATCACGCCGCCGCCGAGCGCCTTCGCCAGGCACAGGATGTCCGGCTGAACATTTTCGTGCTCGCAGGCAAACATTTTGCCGGTGCGCCCCATCCCGGTCTGGACTTCGTCGAGGATCAGCAGCGCGCCAAACTCATCGCACAGCTGACGCACGGCGGGCAGATAGCCCTGCGGAGGGAGGATCACGCCGCCTTCGCCCTGAATCGGCTCCAGGATCACCGCCGCCACGTCATCGCCGGTTTTACGGCATTCGCTCAGCACGGTGCGCATGGCGTTGATGTCGCCAAACGGCACGTGGCGGAAGCCCGGCAGCAGCGGCATAAACGGTTTGCGGAAGGTGGATTTGGCGGTAGCAGACAGTGCGCCCAGGGATTTACCGTGGAACGCGCCGCTGGTGGCGATAAAGGTGAATTTTCCGCGCGGCGACTGGTACGCTTTGGCGAGTTTAATCGCCGCTTCGACCGATTCCGTGCCGCTGTTGCTAAAGAAGCTGTACTTCAGCTTGCCGGGCGTCAAGGCCGCCAGCGTTTTCGCGAGCATGGCGCGAAGCGGGTCGAGCAGTTCCTGGCTATGGAGAGGTTGTTTCGCAAGTTGATTCTGTACGGCGGAAACCACAACTGGATTACGGTGCCCCACGTTGAAAATTCCAAAACCTCCCAGGCAATCTATAAACTCCTGTCCCTGGGTGTCGACAAGCGTGTTCAGACTTCCCGCTTGCCACTCTACGGCTCCGTAATCCCCGCCGGCGGTAACAGATTTGCGATACTCCAGAAAACCTGGATTGACGTGCTCTTTAAAGTAATCGATGACCTCTCGGTTAAGTTGTTTCATCTCCTCATGATCGAGCGTTCGCTTCTCAATGAGATTCAGTGCGTGCGCGGTACAGGCAAGAGCCGAGGCGCTGGAAGGTAACCTGTTCAAAATGTGCTCCCGGGGATCGCGTATCACATGATACTGGTTTAAGTATTGCAGGGATTACGCCACTTCAGATGCCTTAACGAAAATCGGGATAAACGCCAGGTTAAAATAATGTTGCACAATATTTAATCATGCCGGAGCAACCGAAACGGGATTTAGCGGTACAGGACAGAAAGGATAAATGAGGGCGGAAAAGCGCAGCTGCACTAAAGAAGTGCAGTCGCTGCAACTTAAGTGGGCATTAACAGGTCATGCTTTATAGGTAATTTCTTTGCGAAAGTATTTGAAATCAATGAATTATAAAATCGTACAAAAAGTATGGTTTAAGTGAAATCTGCGATCTTCATCAAGTTTAACAACTAAAGATAAATTGTTTACCGCCGAAAAAACATTGACCCACAAAATTAACATTCAAATAACCTGCAAGGGATGCCCACGATGTCCTCTCCAACCGATGTCACCCAGAATGAATACCCTCTGGACGATGACACCACCTTAATGTCTACCACAGACGTCCACAGCTATATCACACACGCCAACGACACCTTTGTGCAGGTGAGCGGCTACCAGCTTGATGAGCTGACGGGCCAGCCGCACAATCTGGTACGCCACCCCGACATGCCAAAAGCCGCGTTTGCCGATATGTGGTACACACTGCAGCAGGGCGAGCCGTGGAGCGGGATTGTCAAAAACCGGCGTAAAAACGGCGACCACTACTGGGTGCGTGCGAATGCGGTGCCAATGGTGCGCCGCGGGCAGGTGACGGGCTATATGTCCATTCGCACCAAAGCCACAGCGGAAGAGATTGCCACCGTGGAGCCGCTCTACCGGGCGCTGAACGACGGGCGCTGTAAGAAACGTGTGCACAAGGGGCTGGTGGTTGGAAAAGGCTGGCTGGGCAAACTGCCGGCTATGCCGCTGCGCTGGCGCGTGCGCAGCGTGATGGCGGCGCTTTATGCCGTTCTCGCCGCCACGCTGGTCGCGACCTCCGCCGGGTGGATGCCGCTCGCCGCAGCCGCGCTAGTGATGCTGCTGGGAACACTGCTGTTTGAGCAGCAGATTGTCCGCCCGGTAGAGAATGTGGCCCGACAGGCGCTGAAGGTCGCAACCGGCGAGCGCAACAGCGTGCAGCATCTGAACCGCAGCGACGAGCTGGGGCTGACGCTGCGCGCGGTCGGGCAACTGGGCCTGATGTGCCGCTGGTTAATCAATGACGTGTCGAGCCAGGTGGTGAGCGTCCGTGACGGCAGCGACAGGCTGGCGCAGGGAAATGAAGACCTGAACGATCGGACGCGTCAGACCGTGGCGAACGTGCAGCAGACCGTTGCAACAATGAACCAGATGGCCGCTTCCGTTCAGAGTAACTCTGAAACCGCCGCCGAGGTGGATAAACTCTCTGTGGCCGCGAGCAGCGCGGCGACGAAAGGGGGCAACGCGATGCAGACCGTCGTCAAAACCATGGATGACATTGCCGACAGCACGCAGCGAATTGGCTCGATTACCTCCCTGATTAACGATATCGCTTTCCAGACCAATATTCTGGCGCTGAACGCGGCGGTTGAAGCGGCAAGGGCAGGGGAGCAGGGCAAAGGTTTTGCCGTGGTCGCGGGCGAAGTCCGCCATCTTGCCAGCCGCAGCGCCAGCGCCGCCAATGATATTCGTAAACTCATTGATGCCAGCGCCAGCAAGGTGCAGTCCGGCTCTGAGCAGGTTCACGCCGCAGGCCGCACGATGGATGATATTGTCGAGCAGGTGAAAAACGTGACGCAGCTTATCGCCCAGATCAGCCACGCGACCTCCGAGCAGGCAACCGGACTGTCAGAGTTGACCCGCGCGGTCGCTGAACTCGACAGCATCACGCAGAAAAACGCCGACCTGGTCGAGGAGAGCGCCCACATTTCTGCGATGGTTAAGCACCGCGCCGGACGCCTTAAGGATGCGGTGACTGTGCTTCATTGAGTCAGTAATGTTCTAAAAAAGCCGTTTATTTCGTAAGGAATAAACGGCTTTTTATTTTCTGGTTGTGACTATTAATGTATTTTATTGTTAATTTAATATTAAATAACTAAAGAAATCGCCTCAGTTATTTATTCCTGCCTAAGTCAGTTCTTCAGAATGCTATTTCGAAAATACCCCGTTTGACGGTCTGGTAACGATCGATGAGGCAATATTAATAGCCTACACCTATGCATTGCGGGGGTTATGAAATAAAAAAACGATCAAACTCATAAAGTTAGCGAAATCGTTACCGATAACAGCGATCGTCTGAGAAATAATCACATCGATGGAGAAAATATGTTCTTACATGACGTAAAGATCGGCACGAAATTATTTCTGGCGTTTGGGTTCTTTATTGTCCTGATGGCGATCAGCGCGAGCCTGTCTCTGCTGAGCCTGAACCGGGCTAATAACGGGATGCAATCGATTATTACCAGCGATTATCCGACCACGGTAAAAGCGAACCAGTTAATCGATAACTTCCAGGAATTTATTAGCACCCAACAGCTGATGCTGCTGGACGAGCAGGGCACTTACACGGGGCAATCTCAGCAGCGCCTGAAAGAGATCAGCGAGCACATCACGGTGATCCTGGGCGAGCTGAACAACGCGCTGCAGGATCAAAAGTCTCAGCAGGTGCTGGCGGAAATCCGCAGCGTGCGCCAGCAGTATCTGGACTCGCGCTACCGCATTTTGCAGGCGGTGCAGAACAACAATCGTGCGGGTGCTATTCAGGAGATGATGACCACCACCCTCGCCGTGCAGCAGGCATATAAAGCGAAGGTGAAGGAGCTGATTACCATTCAAAACAGCGAGATGCAGAGTGCCGGCGCGCAGGTGGAAGGGGATTTCAGGTCTAACCGCCTGCTGCTGATCGTGCTCACGCTCTTTAGCGTCGCGGCAGGCAGCCTGATCGGCTGGTTTATCGTGCGCGCTATCACTCGGCCGCTCGGCGAGGCGGTGCATTTTGCGAAAGCCATTTCAGAGGGAGACCTGACGGGCAGCATCACGCCTCACGGCAAAGACGAAACGGGTCTGCTGCTGCATGCGCTGATGGAGATGAAGACCCGACTGCTGGACATTGTGCAGCAGGTGCAAACCGGCTCGGAGAATATCTCCAGCGCAGCCGCGCAGATTGTCGCCGGGAACCAGGATCTGGCCGCGCGCACGGAAGAGCAGGCAAGTTCCGTTGAACAGACCGCCGCCTCGATGGAGCAGATCACCGCGACGGTGAAAAATACCGCCTCGCATACCGGGGAAGCAACCAACCTCTCGGCGGATGCCGCCACGGTGGTCAAAAACAACGGTGAGATGATGAAACAGGTGACCAGCAAAATGCGCCTGATTAACGAAACATCAAACCGGATGTCAGACATTATCGACCTGATCGACGCCATTGCGTTCCAGACCAACATTCTGGCGCTGAACGCGGCGGTGGAAGCAGCGCGCGCCGGCGAGCACGGCCGCGGCTTCGCGGTGGTGGCCGGCGAGGTGCGCCAGCTTGCCCAGAAGAGCGCGTCGTCTGCCAGCGAAATCCGTGAACTGATTGAGAGCTCCACCAGCCAGACTCAGGACGGGATGAACCTGGTCGAAAAAGCGAGTGGGCTGATCAACGGGATGGTCGGCAACGTGGAAGAGATGGACGTGATCCTGCGGGAAATTCGCCAGGCCAGCCACGAGCAGACGGAAGGTATCTCGCAGATTAACAGCGCGATTGGCCTGATCGATGCCACCACCCAGCAGAACTCCGCGCTGGTGGAGGAGTCTGTGGCTGCAGCAGCATCGCTTAACGAACAGGCGATGCACCTGAAAGAGCTGGTGCGCGTCTTCCGCGTGAGCGAGCGCGCTCCGGCTTAATCCAACTGGGAGATCTCGAGCGCCGCGCGGTCAATGACGCCGATAATCTGCTTGAGCTGCGCGTCGCTGAGCTCTCCCTGATTCACCTTCAGGTCTAACACCGCTTTGAAGTTATCCAGCGCCCGCTTCATCTGCGGGTTTTTGCGCAGCTGAAAGCCGACGGAACGCGCTTTAATGCGCACCTGGATCTGTTCCAGCTGTTTCCGGTTTTCGTCCAGCCAGCGTTGTCCTTCAGCGGTAATCGTAATCGTCTTACGACCGCTCTCTTCTTCCGTGATGGTGATAAAGGTCTGATCCTGAAGATAATCCAGGGTTGGATAGATCACCCCTGGGCTCGGAGTGTAGTTCCCCTGGGTCAGATTCTCGATCTCTTTGATCAGCTCGTAGCCGTGGCTCGCGCTGCGGGTCAGGATATCCAGAATCACCAGCCGCAGATCGCCGTGGCCGAAAAAGCGCGGTCGGCGCCCGCCGCTGTCGTGTTCGTGTCGCATAACAGATCCTTCAATTTGATATATCTAAACTATATCTAAGATATATTCAGATGCAATCTAAAAGATCTTGCATTTTTGCTTATTAGTAATCATTATCATTTGAAAATTGATTTAGATATATCGTATTCACCAGAGAAGGGGCTAAAAATGGCATCTATCCGTTACCCACAGCGTGTTCGTAATGACCTGCGCTTTCGCGAGCTGACGGTGCTCCGCGTTGAGCGCCCCAGCGCGGGTTTCCAGCGCATTGTTTTAGGCGGTGAGCAGCTGGAGGGCTTTAGCTCCCGCGGTTTCGACGACCATACCAAAGTCTTTTTCCCGGCTCCTGGGGCGGTATTTGTACCGCCGGTGGTCACCGATGAAGGCATTGAATGGGGCGACGGCGTACGTCCTCAGACGCGCGACTATACGCCGCTGTACGACGAGGCAAACCATGAGCTGGTGCTCGATTTCTTCGTTCATGACGGCGGCATTGCCAGTCGCTGGGCGGTCGAGGCGAAAGCGGGTGACAGGCTGACCATCGGCGGCCCGCGCGGTTCGCTGGTGGTGCCGGAGGATTACGCCTGGCAGCTGTACGTGTGCGACGAGTCCGGCATGCCCGCGCTGCGCCGACGCCTGGAGAGCATTGCTAAGCTGCCGGTTCGCCCGGAAATTCATGCGGTAGTGACGGTCGGGGACGAATCTTATAAAGACTATCTGGCACACCTGAGCGAATTCAACATCACCTGGGTGGTGGGCCATAGCGAGCAGGCGGTAGCGGACCATCTGGCAGCGCTGACCGTTCCTGGGGAAGACTATTTCATCTGGCTGACCGGGGAAGGGAAGGTGGTGAAGACGCTGAGCCGTCAGTTTGAAACCGACGCGATTGACCAGCAGCTGGTCCGTGCCAGCGCATACTGGCACGCCAAATAATCAGGCGGCGGAATCCAGCTGCGCTTCGTTCACCTGATGTTCGAGCGAGGCGCGGACCTCGTGCAGCGCTTTCTCCTGCTGAGCGAAGTACGCTTCCATATTGTTGAGCGATGAGACCAGCAGCCAGGACTCCTCTTTCTCCAGTTCCGCCAGCTCGTTCACTAAGATGTCGATCTGCTCGCGGACCTGCGCCATTTTCTTGCGAATGCGTTCCAGATCGTTCAGCCTGTCGCTTGCCATCAATGGCTCAAAGCCCTGCTGCAGGCGGGCCACCAGTGAGCGGATAGTTTTAACGTCACCACGCTGCTTCGCCTGGTTGAGCTGCACCATCATCGCGTTGGCTTCTTCTTTCAGGTCGTCCGCCACCAGATCCGGGTGGCAGAGCTTGCTTGCCTGACGCCACAGGCGTTTCAGCTCGTTCCGATCCTCTTCCGAAAGATCCTTGCCCTTGCGCAGCCGCACTTCGGCATCGTGATGCTGCTCGCGATACTTCTCGTACTCTTCGTTAGCGTCGTCGCGCGCCTGACGCGCAGGCTCCTCTTCGCGCGTTAAGCCGCTCTCCAGCTCCAGCGCTTCGGCCAGCAGGTTAGCAATCAGATTGCTTTGCTGCTCCAGATGCTTACGCGCCTCAGCGGCCTGGACGGAGTCGGCCGGGAGATCGCGCCAGCGCTGGGTGAGCGTCGCCAGCACCTCCACCGCCTGCGCCATATAGCGCTGGCAGCGACGGTAATCTTCCTCGCGACGACGCGCTTCCGCCTGCTGACGACGCAGGTTGAGCTCTGCCAGCGTTTTACGCAGGGCGAGGATCTGCTGCATCAGCGGGCCGAGACGGGAGAAATAGAGATCGTTGAACTCATCGAGCTGCTGCACCCGGGCGTTGCGGCGGTCAATCAGATCGCGCAGACGCTCTTCCAGCGCCTTCAGCTCCAGCTTGCTGGCGGCCACCTGCGGATCGCGCCACTGGGTCACGGCGCGCTGGCCCTGCAGCCAGGCGGTAATTGCCGCCATCGCAGAGGTGTAGTTCTTCTCCTCAAGCGCCACGACGATTGCCTGTAGCTCATCGTCAAACGCTTCATTTTTCAGGCGTGTCAGCTGGCTCTGGATGATGTCGTCATCTTCCAGTTCAATGGCATTTTTAATGATTTCTAGCCGTTTGATCGGTGTGCTCATGATGCCTTTCGCTTTGGCGCTTAAGTATTTGAGTTAAGGTTAGTTGTTGTAAAAGCTACAGGAAATAATACACACGGATGATGATCGGCGCGATGGGGGATTTCTTTAGTTTTTAGGGTTTGTAAGTAAAGAGACAGGATGGTTTGCGTTCCCCGTTTCCGCTCTGCCAATGCTTCCACGCTTCGCCATGGGGTTCACAGCGCTTTCCGTGCCTGAGAAGCATCATATAGCAATGGGCATTTCATTGTACAAAGCGTATTAGTGAATTCCTCAAAATCCAACGTCACGCTCATTTTTATTACACTAAACCTAAATTTATTTTTTTTAGTTGACCTTTATATCTATGAGTGATTTGTTAATAACATTCCGGGTTGTTAATGCCCCGGCATTGTCTCCCGGGAAATAAGCAATGGTATATATAAAGGTAACGGTATGCGATTTTTAAAATATATAATTATTCCAGCAATAGTGAGTCTTTCTGGCTGTAGCACTTTCTTTCCTGAGCCGAAAATGTACACTCCTCCTCCGAATAGCGAGGATGTGGCTAAGATTCGCCTCATTGGCCCGCCGATGAGTTATGGCATCTATCAGTATGATAAAACAGGTAAAGAAACTGGTGGATGGGTACTTAAGCACAATCGCTATCTGAACCCTTTCCTTGGGTCGACAAAAGATATTGGTCTCCCTAAAGTGACGGGCAAGAAATATGATAAAGACTATTTTGAAACGCTGATTGTGCCAGACGAAAAAACGACTGTTCAGCACGCTTTATACCAGGGATGTAATGTCTCGCTCACCTTTACGCCAGAAAAGAAAAAGATTTACGAAGGGCATATTAGCTATAGCGATAAAACGGGATATTGCGTGCTTTATATGAAAGAAGTCGCACTGGATACCGTCAATGGTATTTATATTGAAAAGGATTTTGTACAGTGAGAACCATGAATGTCTTAGGCGTGGCGCTAGTCTGTCTCCTGAGCAGCTCTTGTGCATCAAACTACGATGGAACTAAGGCAACAAGCCTGGCGCAGTATTCTGAAAAAGAGATAAAGCAGAAGCTGATCCCGGAGGTCACGACCCGCAAAGATGTACTGATTGCTTTTGGCGTACCTGCCAATACGGCTGACTACAATAATACGCGCCACTGGGAATATACGTCGCAGATCCTCGACCGTCGTATCTATCTCATTATTCCAATTAATCTGGACCGCAAGCAGCAGCTGTCCGTTGATTTTTCTGACAAAGGAACTCTGACTTCATACAACTACATCGAAAAATAACGTTTAAAATCAATCAAAAGGCTGGCGAGCGTCGTCAGCCTTGAATCTTGCCGCCTCAGCTAACCTCGCTGTAAATCCCCACTACGCGACCCACCGTTTTTATCTCGTCGATACCGCATTCAAACGGAACCTTGCCGCCCGCCACGTGGAGTTTTTTACCCGGCAGCAGCGTGAGGTCGCGGATGCTGGCGGTGCCTTCAATCTCAACCAGCCACAGGCCGTCGGTTAACGATGCTTCTTTTTCAATAAAGTGCAGCTTCCCCTCCGCCCGAACGGCGATGCCGCGAGCCAGCGGTTTGCTAAAGAAACCAGAATCGATACTCAAAGTGGTATTTTTTTCCAGCTTTCCATCACTCAGTGTGAATGTGGAAACCGAAACCGGATCGCCCGGCGCGGGGTTACCTTCAAACTGCGCGCCTTGTCCAGTCATCAGCCAGCGGAGGCTGGCGCCGGTGTCCAGCGCGCACTGAACCGCAAAGTCGTAAGAGACGGTACCGCGCGCGTAGCGGTTCTGAAGCGAGCTGGCGGCGATATTAAAGTGCCGGGCCAGCTGGATTTTCTGCGTGAAACCATATACCTGACAGATTCTATCGAGTAACTCTTCATTATTCACTTGAGAATCTAAAATCAAAATATATTCCTTTGGGTGTTTACTAATACTCATTTGGGTATTAGTATCATTACAAATTCGGGCAATCAGCGGCAGGCGTTGGCAAACAGAGGCTAATGATTGCAGACATTATCAAAATGGGAATCATGCAGCATGGCATCTGAAATCGCAATCATCAAACGGCGGAAAAAACCGTGCTCTGCCCGTTTTCAGCGCACTAGCGTGCGTGAATTTACGCGAGGGGAGATATGGCGATAGAAGCTGCCCGTGCAAGGGTTCCACTTAGCGTGGGAGCGCGTCTTAGCGGGCTTAACCACGTCGCTGAACTGCGCGCCCGATACGGGGGCGATAGCGGAAAAGAGCTGGCGCGGTTTATGGCTGAAATGCGCGACAGGCGCGATCCCTGTTTTGAGGAGAACAGCAGGGCGCTGGCCGCCCTCTTTTTCCTGGCGAGATTGCCCGTCGCCCGCCACGAGTGCGATATCAGCGAGCTGACGACCGAAGAGAAACGGGCGCTGATTAATGCCATGAACCATTTTCGTGCTGTTGTGAGTTTATTTCCTGAACGGCTGACCATGCCGATATAACCCAACCCAAAAACTAATGGCGTAAACCCGCCGGGCACCCTATTGCCTGAAATTAAGGAGAACGCGTGATGCGAAACAGTGAAAACCGCCCTTATCCCACCGGAAGTGAAGAACTGAAACGCCTGCTGGCAGGGGCAAAAACAGAGGAACGATGCGCGCGAGCCCTCGCGGTCTCCCTGCGTCTGGAGGCGCTGGCGAGCCATATCTACAAAACCGGCATGAGCGGAGAAGACGTTGCCGAATTGCTGTGCCACGAGGCGGCTCGCTATGAGCGTGAATCCCAGGAGCTGCACTGATGGCCGATTTTATCGATCTTGCGCAGGCGCGCGAGCAGGAAGACAGAGAGCGATACATTAATCGCGCCCGCAGACGACCCGTATCGCCTTCGCGTTTCCTCTGCGAGGACTGCGAGGCGCCGATACCGGAGGCGCGCCGAATAGCGGTGCCCGGCGTAGCCCTGTGCGTAACCTGCCAGGAGATCGCAGAGATAAAAAATAAACACGTCCGGGGAGGATAAGTTGGCTACGTCATTTGCTTATCCGTGGAATGCCCCACGGTCGGCCATTGCCAGCCCTTATCTCACCCATGCCCAACAGCAGCGCCGCGATCGCCTTTTCGCGGCGCTGCAGCAGGCAAGAATTGCCCTCTCACAGCAGCCCGACTGCGTACGCTTCGAAATCTGGCGCACGGTTGACGCCCTCGAACAGCATCGGGGCAGCCCGCAGGCCAACGCCTTTTTGATCCGCTTCTGCAAAAGGATGTTGCCTCGCCTGCGGCGGGTCTCTGAACGTTATGCTTGCACAGGCCTGCACGACGAAGTCTCCAGGGCCGTGTTCGACGGCCATTTCGACACTCAGCTTCTGCAATACCTTGCCTCGCGGATGGTCGAACTGGTTGCCCGCTATAACCGCCTTCCGGATATGACCCGCGCGGACATCGACCTGCTGGCCGCAGATATCGCCAGCTTTATTCGCGGCGAGCTGGCGAATATTAACGATGCTGAAATGGGCGAATACCAGACGCTGTACGTCTGGTATCAGCGCGCCGGACTTATTGCCCGGCAGTTCAACGTGTCGCCACCGCACTGGGAGCGGGTGTCGAAGACGTTTTTCAACAAAGATGACGTTGCCGCGGCGGTGATCCGCATGTTTTCCGAGACGTGGTGGCGCGGGCGTCTGCGTCGGGTCGCGGCTGCCTGGCGCGAGCATCTGCAGATTGCCCTCGGCAACGTCAGCAAAAAGAGAACGGCGTATGCGAGTAAACGCTGCGTGACCGAGTGGCGCGAGCAGAAGCGCCGCACCCGCGAATTTCTCAAGGGCATGGAGCTGGAAGATGAAGAGGGCAACCGCATCAGCCTGATTGAAAAATACGACAGCTCGGTGGCCAACCCGGCGATACGTCGCTGTGAACTGATGACCCGCATCCGCGGATTTGAAAATATCTGTGAGGCGCTGGGCTACGTGGGCGAGTTCTATACCTTAACCGCGCCCGCGCAGTATCACGCGACGCTGAAATCAGGTTTCCCCAACGCGAAGTGGAACGGGGCCAGCCCGGCGGATACGCAAATCTACTTTACCCGTCTCTGGGCGCGTATCCGCGCAAAGCTCCACCGTGACGGGCACCGAATCTTCGGTATCCGCGTTGCGGAACCCCACCACGACGGTACGCCCCACTGGCACATGCTGATGTTTATGCTGCCGGAAGACGTTGAATGCGTTCGCCGAATTATCGGGGATTATGCCCGGCAGGATGCTGCTGCCGAGCTGCAGAGCGAAAGCGCCAGACAGGCGCGCTTTCACGCGGACGCGATCGATCCGCAGAAAGGCAGCGCTACCGGCTATATCGCCAAATACATCTCAAAGAATATCGACGGCTATGCGCTCGATGGCGAGACCGATAGCGAAAGCGGCGGGCTGCTGAAGGAGATGGCGTCCGCCGTGTCGGCCTGGGCAGGGCGCTGGCACATTCGCCAGTTTCAGTTTATCGGCGGCGCGCCGGTAACGGTCTACCGCGAGCTGCGGCGTCTGGCGGATCCCGAGGCCGCGCGCGGTCTGAGCGTTGAGTTTGCCGCCGTCCATGAGGCTGCCGACGCCGGGGACTGGGCGGGTTACGTCACTGCGCAGGGCGGGCCGTTTGTGCGTCGCGATGATTTACAGGTGCGCACCCTGTATGAGCCGCGCGCCGGGTTTAACCAGTACGGCGAGGAAACGGTCCGCATCCGCGGCGTGTACGATCCTGCCGTTGGCGCGGGCAGCCCGATTATAACCCGACTCACGCAGTGGAAAATTGTGCCGAAGCGGGCCGCAGATCTTAAGGATGCGCCCGTAGCCTCTCGGAGTTCTGTCAATAACTGTACGCAGGCCGATCTTTCTCAACCCCTCAGCCGACGTGCAAGACGTGCGTTAACCGAACGCATCAAATTCATCCGCCCTGGCGCTACAGCGCCCGTCGTCTTCGCGAGCGACCCGCAGAACGGGGTACCGGAGAAGGTGATCGATGAGATACGGCTCGCCAGCGGGATAGTCATCAGTCGGGCAGAAGCCCTGCATCTGATGGCGGGAGGCATCAGCCGCTTTAACGATAAATGGTGCAGGGGCGCAGCTGACGGATCGCTATTTCCGGCACCGTGCTCTTACCAGCAAAAGGCGCGGAAAATCCTTGAACGTATTGGGTATTTAACGGATCTCTTCGCTCAGAGAGCCCGCTAATCTCCATCCATATCATGTACATACCGTCAAGGGTTCTGATTTTTCGCTTCACTCTTTTTATGAATACGTGCTACTGTATGTTTATACAGTATCTCGTGGTGGAGGTTGTGTGGACAGAGAGTTGAACGAGCAGGTCATGATTGAACGAGTCGAGCTGATTGCGCGACTGACGACGGAAGGAACGTGTCAGGAAAGAGATCGTGAGATTGCCCTGAATTTGATTGCTGAGATTGCGCGGGGAAATTTAATCAAGAACAACGCATTTACCGTTGTGTTCTCAGCATCGCCTGTTCCGGAACGAATCAAAAAAGAGGGCAACGTTCGGGTGAACATTACTCTCGATAAAGATCAGCAGATTGGCCATGCCGTCGTTGAGGCCTTTCAGTGCGAACTGACCCGCAGAATACGATCCCTGTTTCCGTCATCGCGGGTGAATGTGAAAATCGGATCGGTGACGGGGGTCGAGCTCCAGGGGCTTGAAAAAGAAGCCGATCGCGAGGCGCTGGACGCTATCCTCCGGGAAGTCTGGGAAGACGAGAGCTGGCGCTAGCCCCGGCGTCATCGCCCGTACCAACACCCTCATTCCTGTTTTGCGCTTCCGTTGAATCACGCTTCGCCTCTTGCGGACGATCTGTTGTGCCCGCGATTGTCCATCCGTCAGCGATAGCGTAAAGCCTGCTGGCCCGGGAAACTCTACGGTACCTGGAAACCGGATGTTGGGAGCGTCTGATGAAAATCTATGCAATGCAGGGGGACACGCTTGATGCCGTTTGCGCCCGCTTTTATGGGCGCACGGCCGGCGTCGTTGAAGCCGTTCTGAAGGCCAATCCTGGCCTCGCGGAGTTAGGCGTTATCTTGCCTCACGGCACGCCGGTAGAGATGCCGGAGGTGAATAGCGCCCCCACAAAAGAATCCGTAAACCTATGGGACTGAGCCTGGAGAAAATCACCACGTTTATCGCCTACTGGCTGGCCGTGGCGCTGGCCTGGTTCGGGGCGATGTCTCCTGAAAAAGTCGCGCTGTACGTGGGGAGTCTGTGCGCCATTTTTACCGCGCTGACGAATTACTGGTTTAAGCGAAAAACCTGGCGCTATCTCCAGTCTCTTGGCCTCGATAAGAAGAGCATTCGTGAACTCAATCATTAAGCGTTGCAGCGTCGCCGGCGTGCTGGCCCTGGCGGTGCTGATGCCTGACTTTCGATTACTGAAAACGTCCCCGGAAGGATTGGCGTTGATTGCCGATCTCGAAGGATGTCGCCTCTCGCCCTACCGGTGTAGCGCCGGCGTATGGACGTCCGGCATTGGCCACACGGCAAACGTTGTGCCGACGCGGGACATTACCGAGCGTGAGGCTGCGGTAAATCTGGTCGCTGATGTGCTCAACGTTGAGCGGCGTCTGGCGGCGTGTGCGCCGGTAGAGATGCCGCCAGGGGTCTATGACGCGCTGGTGAGTTTTACCTTTAATGTTGGCGCAGGCGCCGCCTGCCGTTCGACGCTGGTGTCCTTTATCAAGCATAAACAGTGGCCGCAGGCATGCGGGCAGCTTACCCGCTGGGTGTACGTCAACGGCGTCAAAAATGCCGGTCTGGAAAACCGTCGCGTCCGCGAGAAGGCCTGGTGTATGAAGGGGCTGCCGTGAGAACCCTCATCCTGGCGCTGGCCGGGCTGTTGGCCATCACGCTGTGGCTTCGTCATGACAACCTGAACCTGTCCCGTTCCTTAGCCACGGCCAACCGGGTCGCCAGCGAGCAAAAAACGGCCCTCGCCACGCTTAACCAGCAGCTGTCCCTGTCGCAGCGGATGGCCAGGGCAAATGAAAATGCCCAGGTCAGGCTCCGTGAGGAACTTGTCACCGCGGGCGAGGAGAGGACAAGACGGGAAGCGACTATCGTGAGATTACTCAATGAAAATGAAGCGTTACGCCGCTGGTATACCGCTCAGCTGCCTGATGCTGTCCGCAGGCTGCACACCCGCTCCGCCTGCGCCTCCGCAGCCCATTGTTTACAACGCCTGCCCGAAGGTGAGCCGCTGCCCGATGCCGGGAAGCGAACCCGCCACTAACGGCGATCTCAGCGCGGATATTCGCAGGCTGGAATACGCCCTTATCGCCTGCGCGCTGCAGGTTGAAACCATCAAAGACTGTCAGGATAAACTCGATGCACAAACTCAAGAGCCTGCGTCAGGCATTAATTGACGCGATCCCCCAACTCAATGCCAACCCGGAGCGCCTGCAGATGTCGATCGGAGGCGGCAATATTGACGCCCGCCAGGCCTCCTCGCTCTCCTTTGAAAAGCAGTATGCGCTGAACGCGAAGGTTAGCGGCTTCACCGGCGACAGCGAGGGATTTTTCGTCCCGGTGCTGGCCTGGCTTCGGGAAAACCAGCCGGATATTTTTACCCTCGATGAAGGACGCAAAAACGGTTACACCTTCGCGATCGTCTTAAACGATGACGATACGATGGATATCACCATCAGCGTGCAATTAACCGAGCGAATTCTTGTTTCCCAGGATCAGGGCGCTCTGCACGCGACGTATTCCCCCGAGCCGCCGCTGCCGGAGCCCGTCACGCGGCCGAAGGCGCTGTACGTCAACGGCGAGCTGGTCAGCCAGTGGGAGGACTGATTTCCCCGCGCTGAAGGCCGCCTGGCGCCTGCTGTCTGGACCGCTTGTTGTATCATCCCGCAGAAAACCCCGTCTCGTTGCTGCCGTTCCTCCTGAACGGCATTCTCTTCTCATGAATACATTAACTTCCATGAACGGCATCGCTCGCGCGATCCGCAATCTTATTCGTATCGGTGTTGTGACCGATGTTGACCTCAACAGAGGGCTTTGTCGTGTCCAGACCGGCGGGATGAAAACCACCTGGCTGAACTGGCTAACCTGTCGTGCGGGACGTTCGCGCGTCTGGTGGGCTCCTTCCGAGGGAGAGCAGGTGCTGCTGCTGGCCATCGGCGGCGAGCTTGATACCGCCTTTGTGCTGCCCGGCATTTTCTCTGACGACCATCCGGCGCCGTCCGGGTCACCTGACGCGTTCCACGTCTCGTTCCCTGACGGCGCGGTGATCGAGTACGAACCCGGGCGCGGGGCGCTGACGGTTGCAGGCATTAAAACGGCCGACATTACCGCCTCTGAATCGCTGACCGCCACCGTGCCGGAGGTGAGGGTGACGTCAACGTCCCGCATCACGCTGGATACGCCTGAAGTGGTGTGTACCAACAAGTTAATTACTGCCTCTCTTGAAGTGCAGAAGGGCGGCGTGATGGCCGGAAATATTGAGCATTCCGGCGGTAAATTCACCTCAAACGGGGTGCAGGTGGATAACCACGCGCACGGCGGTGTGCAAAGCGGCGGAAGCTGGACTAAGGGGACACAATGACTGTGCGTTACAGGGGGATGAACAGGCAGACCGGACTGAGCATTTCAGAGGTTGAACACATCCGGCAAAGCGTGCGCGACATTCTGGTTACGCCGATTGGCTCGCGGGTCATGCGGCGGGATTACGGCTCGCTGCTGGCGGCGATGATCGACAGGCCGCAGAGCCCGGCGCTGCGTCTGCAAATCATGGCCGCCTGTTATTCCGCCATCCAGAAATGGGAGCCGCGGATAAGCCTGACGGCCATCACTTTCGAGCGTTCGGAGAACGACGGGACGTTGTATGTCGATATCACCGGCACGCGCCCGACCTCCGGGCAATCCTTATCTATCACCATTTCACTGAGTTAAACGCTATGGCTATTGTTGATCTGAGCCAGCTCGCCGCGCCTGATGTCGTGGAGGAGGTGGATTATGAAACGCTGTTGGCAGAACGAAAGGCCACCTTTGTCTCCCTCTATCCGGAAGAGGAGCGAGAGGCGATTGCACGGACGCTGACGCTGGAATCCGAGCCGATTGTGAAGCTGCTGCAGGAGAATGCCTACCGGGAAGTCATCTGGCGCCAGCGGGTTAATGAGGCTGCGCTGGCCGTGACGCTGGCCTATTCTTCCGGTCACGATCTGGACGTTATTGCGGCAAACAATAATACCGAACGCCTGACCATCACCCCGGGCGATGACACTACCATTCCGCCAACGGCTGCCGTCATGGAGTCTGATGCCGACCTGCGGCTGCGCGCGCAGCAGGCATTTGAGGGATTGAGCGTCGCGGGGCCGGTTGGAGCCTATGAATATCATGGTCGAAGTGCCGACGGACGGGTCGCTGACGTTTCGGTTGAAAGCCCTCAGCCTGCACATGTGACGATTTCGGTGTTATCCCGTGAGGGTGATGGTACCGCTCGTCCTGAACTACTGGCGGTTGTTGAAAAAGCGCTTAATGCTGAAACCGTCCGCCCGGTCGGCGATCGTGTGACTGTCCAGTCGGCAGAAATTGTACCTTACCAGATAAACGCGACGCTCTACGTTTATCCCGGACCAGAGTCTGAACCCATCAGGCAAGCAGCGGAGCAGAAGCTGCAGAATTATATCAGCGCACAGCATCGCCTTGGACGCGATATCCGTCTGTCGGCCATCTATGCAGCACTTCACGTTGAAGGCGTGCAGCGCGTTGAGCTGGAATCTCCCCACTCTGACATTGTACTGAGTAAGTCGCAGGCCTCGAACTGTACCTCGTATCAGATAGCGATCGGGGGTTCGGATGAGTGAAAGGCTATTACCCGTTGGGTCATCACCGCTGGAAGTCGCCGCTGCCGCAGCGCTCTCGAATATTGAACGAGTGCCGGTACCGCTACGCACCTTATGGAACCCCAGCGCGTGCCCGGTGAATTTACTTCCCTACCTGGCATGGGCGCTGTCGGTAGACCGTTGGGATGAGGCGTGGCCGGAGAGCACGAAGCGCAGCGTCATTATGTCCTCGTTTTTCGTCCATCAGCACAAAGGAACCATCAGCGCATTGCGTCGTGTGGTGGAACCGCTTGGTTTCTTGATTGAGGTGCGCGAGTGGTGGCAGCTCGGTGAGGAGCCTGGCACGTTCCGTCTGGTTGTCGGTGTGCTTGATAACGGCATCACTGACGAAATGTATCAGGAGCTTGAACGGCTCATTGAGGATGCCAAACCGGCAAGTAGACACATGACCGGGCTGGCTATCAGCCTGAGCTCAACGGGAGAGTTTTATGTTGGCGCAGGATGCTATCACGGCGATGCGCTGGCTGTTTATCCCTATACCACCGAGGAACTTATTGTCGGTGGTGATTATTACCCGGCCTCGGCCATCCATTTGATTGATAACCTGAGAGTGAACGCATGACCGCAAAATATTTTGCCATACTGACGAATCAGGGCGCGGCGCGGCTAGCTAACGCGACGGCACTTGGTACGCAACTCAACCTGACGCAAATGGCGGTAGGCGACGCCAACGGAACGTTGCCAACCCCCGACCCGGCGCAGACGAAGCTCGTCAACCAAAAACGCATAGCGCCGCTGAACCTGCTCGCTGTTGACCCAAATAATACCAGCCAGATCATCGCTGAACAGATTATTCCCGAGAATGAGGGCGGTTTCTGGATCCGAGAGATCGGTCTCTATGACGACGACGGCATTCTGATCGCCGTGGCTAACTGCCCGGAGACATACAAGCCTCAGCTGCAGGAAGGCAGCGGTCGCACGCAGACCATCCGCATGATTCTGATTGTGTCGAGCACATCGTCAATTTCCCTGAAAATTGATCCCTCAGTTGTGCTGGCAACTCGCCAGTACGTTGACGATAAAGTTATCGAGGTTAAGGGCTACGCTGATGATCAGATGAAAAAGCATATTGCTGCTGATAATCCGCATAAACAGTACCCTTTAATCGCCAATGCGTTAAAAGAAATTGCCGATGCGGGGTTGAGCGCTGAGGTTCTCAAAAACCTTGGTTTGAAAGAAGCGGCTAAAAGGGATGTTGGGACTGGCGCTAACCAGATTCCAGATATGGCATCATTCTCCAGTTCACAGAGTTCGCCGGGCTTTCAAAAACTACCTTCTGGTTTGATCCTACAGTGGGGCATCGTTAGCGGAGGCTCAAGCTATACGGTTACTTTTCCAGTGAGCTTCCCCATAAGGACACTCATGTTAATGGCAATCCCACATACAACTTCAGCGGCAGGAGTTACCTCAGTAGGCGTAGCAAACTGCTCTGATTTGGGTACATCTCAGTTCTATATCGTTGTTGGGAAAGTTAGCCAGGGTGCAATGATTGAATACGAACGCGCCTGTTACTGGTTCGCTGTTGGTATATAGGAGACAAAATGATTTATTTTTCCAAGTCGTCAAATGGCTTTTTCCTGGACAGCATAAACGACAATATGCCTGCTGATATCGTCGAAATTAACGCTGATTTATACAACGCCCTAATGGCGGGACAGCAAAATGATGGGAAGGTTATCGAATCAGATGATGATGGATATCCAATTCTTGTATCGCCCAAAGTTGACCACATTGCACAGGCAGAGAATCAGCGAGCGCAATTGCTGGCAACGGCTGATAATGTTACGGCAGACTGGCGTGTTGAGTTAATGCTGGGTGATATCAGCAATGAGGACAAAGCAAAATTATCATCATGGATGGACTATAAGAAGGAAGTGAAAGCCGTCGATACGTCGACGGCTCCTGATGTTAGCTGGCCTGTTAAACCGGCGATGTAGGCCATTTGATATTTGGCGCAGCGTCAGGAACGACCGCCTGCAATTCCTTTATGTAGGTCAGCCAGTGTATCAGGCTGGCCTTATCTTTATCACTGATAATGCCTAACTGTAGTTCGGTCTGCCATATATTGATCGTTGTTTGCGCCTCTAAAAGTAATGCAACTTTTTGTTGCTCCGCCGCTTCCACGTCCGCCGCGTGCTGCGCTTTAGTATCAATCACCCACTCATTACCATTCCACGTGTCATGATATGTTGCAGGTGCCAGCGTGGTAGTGCCGTCAGGGTAATCCCCCGGTGCTGTAATGACAATCGCTTCGCCTGTTTCAGTGCTGTATACCGTTTCACCACGGTGATCAGCCATATATTCCCAGGCTGTAAAATCTGCCTTCCGGCATATGGTAAATCCCTCTTTGTCTTCGCCCGGAGAGTCAATGCATGATTTAGCCGGAATGCCGACGCCGATCGGCAAATATTCAACCGATGAGGAAAGATATTCGCGCGTCTCACCATCGTAGTTAAACACAGTTATATCACCGGTCACTGTAGCAATAAGCTCATTGTTTAATTTTGCCTTCGCCATTATGCGGCCCTCACGATGTAGTTAAATGCGATGTTGCGCGGACGAGTTTCTGCTGCAGAACGCGCGACAAGGGATGAATCAAAGACAAGATCGACCCCCTGATAATCGGAATTCTGTCCGTTAGTATTTGGGTAAATAGAGCTTCCGCGTTTAAAAACCCCGCTAACATTAGACGTGCTGCTATTCACGAAGCCAGTTGCAGCACCATTACTTGCTGAACCAGTCATTTTTTGAAGGGCATCGAGCTGCAGAGAAAGCAGCGTTCGACCAGCATCAATACCACGTACATCATCCCAGCCACGGATAAACTCCCCGCGTAAGTCTGGAAGTTTCAAGGTTGGATAAGCCAGAGCCAATTTCGGATACTGAGAGGCCGCGAACGCCGCTCCGTTGCATTTGAGCCACCCCGTCGGTGGAGTTGCTGACGGCCACGGAACGGGGACGCCAACCGGCAAAGCTGACCCTTCTCCTAAACCAAGGTTTTCGAAAATGCGTGTTTATCCATTAAATGGCATGATTTCCGGTTTGGACGGAGAGAAATACCATGCTTATTGGATACATACGCGTGTCAACAAATGAACAAAACACCGCCTTACAGCGTGACGCGCTGCAGCGTTCAGGATGTGAGCTGATTTTTGAAGATAAAATCAGCGGTAAATCGACAAACAGACCGGGACTTAATCGTGCCCTCAGACAACTTAATGCGGGAGATACTCTCGTTGTATGGAAACTCGATCGTCTCGGGCGCAGTATGCGCCACCTTGTTTCAATGACCGAGGAACTACGCCAGCGAAGTATTAATTTCCGCAGTTTGACTGATAGCATTGATACCTCAACGCCAATGGGGCGTTTCTTCTTCCATATCATGGGGGCGCTTGCTGAAATGGAGCGTGAACTCATTGTCGAGAGGACGTGCGCCGGGCTAGCCGCAGCGCGGGAACAGGGACGAATTGGTGGCAGACGCCCTAAATTGACGCAGGATGAATGGGCTCAGACTGGCAGGCTGATTGCTGCCGGGGAATCCCGACAGCGCGTTGCGTTAATTTTTGATGTGGGTATTTCCACGCTTTATAAAAAATTCCCCGCCACGATAGTTGGACAATCGTTGTGCCAGCGGCCGCTGGACAGGGATGGTTAGCTCATAGCAAGCCCAGCCGCGACAATATCACTCACCAACTAACCAAGGAGTTAAACGGATGAGCGATTTTCACCACGGCGTGGAAGTTATCGAAATCAACGATGGCACCCGCACCATTTCCACCGTCTCGACGGCAATCATCGGCATGGTCTGTACGGCCAGCGATGCTGACGACAAGACATTTCCTTTAAACGAGCCCGTGCTCATTACCAACGTGCAAAACGCGATTGCGAAAGCCGGTAAGGCGGGGACGCTGTCCGCTTCTCTGCAGGCGATCGCCGACCAGTGCAAACCGGTTGTCGTGGTTGTTCGCGTGGCCGAAGGCACCGCTGAAACCCCGGAAGAGGCGCGCAAGCAGACCGTTTCCAACATCATCGGTACCACAGATGAAAACGGTAAATATACCGGCCTGAAGGCGCTTCTCACGGCGAAAACGGTAACCGGCGTTAAGCCGCGTATTCTCGGCGTTCCGGGGCTGGACTCTCAGGAAGTGGCGACCGCACTGGCCGCCATGTGCCAGAGCCTGCGCGCGTTCGGCTATGTCAGCGCGTGGGGCTGTAAAACCATTTCTGAGGCGATTAACTATCGCAAAAACTTCAGCCAGCGCGAGCTGATGGTTATTCATCCTGATTTTCTGGCATGGGATACCACCACGAACGCAACGACGACGGCCTGGGCTACCGCCCGTGCGCTTGGCCTGCGCGCCAAAATCGACCAGACAATCGGCTGGCATAAAACCCTGTCAAACGTTGGCGTCAACGGCGTTACCGGCGTAAGCGCCTCTGTCTCCTGGGATCTGCAGGAACAGGCTACCGATGCGAACCTGCTCAACCAGGCTGGCGTCACCACGCTGATTCGCAACGACGGCTTCAAATTCTGGGGTAACCGTACCTGCTCAGACGATCCGTTATTCGTCTTTGAAAACTACACCCGTACCGCACAGGTGCTGGCCGATACCATGGCGGAAGCGCACGCGTGGGCCATGGATAAACCCATCACGCCAACGCTTATCCGCGACATCGTTTCCGGTATTAACGCCAAGTTCCGCGAGCTGAAAACCAACGGCTATATCGTCGACGGCTCCTGCTGGTATGACCCTGACTCGAACGATGCAACCACCCTGAAAGCGGGGAAACTGTATATCGATTACGACTACACCCCTGTCCCGCCGCTGGAAAATCTGACCCTGCGCCAGCGCATCACCGATACCTATCTGGCAGACCTGTCAGATTCGGTTAACAGCTAAGGAGCTGAAGCATGGCGTTACCACGCAAACTTAAATACCTGAATATGTTCAACGATGGCCTGAGCTATATGGGCGTTGTTGAGTCTGTGACCCTACCGAAGCTTACCCGCAAGCTGGAGAAGTATCGCGGCGGCGGTATGCCGGGCTCGGTTTCTGTCGACCTCGGCCTGGACGATGATGCCCTGGCGCTGGAGTGGACCGTTGGCGGTCTGCCGGACGCCGCGCTATGGGCGCAGTACGCCTCTCCGGGCGCGGACAGCGTGCCGCTGCGCTTTACCGGCTCTTATCAGCGCGATGATACCGGCGAAATCTCCGCCGTCGAAATCGTCATGCGTGGCCGTCATAAAGAGTTTGATGGCGGTGAAAACAAGCAGGGCGAGAGCGGCACCACCAAGATGTCCACCGAGTGCGCTTACTACCAGCTGACCATTGATGGCAAAGAGATCATCGAAATCGACATCATCAACATGGTGCTCAAAGTCGATGGCGTCGATCGCCTGGCAGAACACCGTAAGGCCATCGGCCTGTAACCCTTTAACCGGCCGGGATTACCGGCCGGTGAATTAACTTTCAGAAGAGTAACGAAATGGAAAATATCAACGAGACCTCCATGAACGAAAGTGAAAACCCACATATCGTCACGCTTGATAGCCCCGTTCAGCGCGGTGAGCAAAAAATTGAAAAGGTGACGGTTTCTAAACCCAATGCGGGGACCCTGCGCGGCGTATCGCTGGCGTCGCTGGCACAATCTGACGTTGATGCGCTGATTAAGGTGCTGCCGCGAATGACCTCGCCAGCGCTGACCGAGCATGAGGTTGCGCGCCTGGACGCCTGCGATCTGCTCTCTTTTGCAGGTAAGGTGATCGGTTTTTTGTCACCGGCTTCGGCTCGCTGAAATTTCCCGAAAATGTGTCGGTCGACGATCTGATGGCGGATATCGCGGTGATTTTTCACTGGCCGCCGTCAGAACTGTACTCCCTGAGCGTGACCGAACTCCTCTTATGGCGCGAAAAAGCGCTGCAGCGAAGCGGAAACCACCATGAGTAATAATGTCAGTCTTCAGGAGCTGCTTAAGGCAGTCGACCGGGCAACCCGACCGCTTAACGCTCTCCAGAACGCCAGCCTCACTCTCGCGAGCGATATCCGCGAGGCGCAGACGGCGCTGGGGGCGCTCGATGAGCAGGCGGGGCGCATTAACGGCTTCAGAAAAGCAAATGCCCGGCTCGCCTCGACGGAGCAGTCGCTTGCTCAGGCGAAACAGCAGGCCGCGGCGCTGGCGGTGCAGTTTAAAAGCACGCAAAACCCCAGCCAGGCGCAGGCTGATGCGCTGACTGCAGCCCGAAAATCGGCGGCCGACCTTAAGCTTGAGTACAACAGCTTACGCTACTCGGTACAGCGTCAGCGCGCTGAACTCGCTCAGGCGGGAGTCAACACGCGCACGCTCTCGTCTGATGAGCGTCGTTTACGAACTCACATCAGCGAAAAAACGCAGCAGCTTAACCGACAGCGGGATGCGCTGGCCCGCGTCAATCAGCAGCAGGAGCGGCTGAGTACCGTTCAGAATCGCTACGAGTCAGGCAAACGCGTTACCGCGCGGGTGCGTCAGCTTGCGAATGCGGGCGTGGGCATGGCAAAAGCGGGCTTTGACCAGACGTCCCGGTTTATGGCGCCTGGCATCAGCTTTGAAAAGCAGATGTCGGCCATTCAGGCAAACCTTGGCCTGGCGAAGGGGGATTCCCGGCTTGAGGCGATTCGCCAGCAGGCGCGGGAGGTCAGCGCCAGGACCGGAGTACCTGCAGATACGGTCCTCCGGGCACAAACCGAACTGACTCGTTCAGGCTATGACGCCGATGGGCTGCTTGCGGCCACCGCGCCAACGGTCAACCTCAGCCTGGCGGGGAGTGTCGACGCGGCTAAAGCGGCCGATATGATCGCCAGCACGCAGGCCGCGTACAGCCTGGCCGATGCGGACGCGGGACGCATCGCAGATGTGCTTACGCGCGGTTTTACCTCTTCGAATACCAGCCTCGCTGAGATGGTGGCGGCCGTCACCGCCGCTGCGCCCGCTGCGGGTGCATCTGGTATGGGACTTGAAGAGACCACCGCGCTGCTTGGCGTTCTGGCGGAAAAAGGGATGAAAGGCGCCGCCGCGGGGGACGCGCTCAGCGCGATGTTGCGCCATGTTCAGACTCCGGATGCCATAAAAGCCGCGGGGGCGCTGGCTTCCGCTGCGGGTGATGGATCGCTTGATGAAAAACGCCAGCAGTTGCAGGGGGCAAAAGGCAGTACCGCGATTGCGGCGTCCGTGCAGACCGATAATCTTGACGGCGATATCAACCGATTCCAGGCCGCGTGGAGCGGGTTGAAGATTGATGTGTTTGATAAAGCGGATGGCGCTCTGCGCAACCTGATAACAACCGCAACCGGCTGGCTTGGCACGGCCTCCCTTTGGGTGAATGCCAACCCTGAGCTGACGCAGACCCTCGCCAGCATCGTTGTCGGCGCACAGGCGTTTGCTGGCGTACTGGGTGGCGTAGGCACTGTTATCGGCCCGGTTCTGACGGGCGTCAATATGGTTATTACCGCGGCCGGGATGTTGGGAACGGTATTAAGCGTGGTGGGCGGCGCCATCATGACGGTGCTGGGTGCCCTTAGCTGGCCGGTGATTGCCCTTGGCGCGGCGATTGCTGCCGGCGCCTTACTGATTTTTAAATACTGGGAGCCCATCAGCGCCTTCTTTGGTGGGGTGATGGAAGGGCTTTCGACGGCTTTCGCACCGCTGGGTGCGCTGTTCTCACCGGTGATGGCGGTATTTGACTCTATCTCGGAGAAGCTGGGCGGTATCTGGCAATGGTTCACCGACTTGATTACGCCGATCAAGGCGACGCAGGAAACGCTGGATGGCTGTAAAAACGCTGGCGTGATTTTTGGTCAGGCGCTGGGCGATGCGTTAATGGCACCGCTTGATCTCTTTAATAGCCTGAGCGGCAAGGCCAGCTGGCTGCTGGAGAAGCTCGGTATTATCAAAAACGAGTCGGGCGATCTCGACGCCGCTGCGGCAAAAGCAGAAGCGGCATCCTCACCGGCGGGCAGCGCTTATATTCCGGGCGCGGGGATCTCTGGCGGCAGCCTGGGGTATCAGCCGACCATTGCTACTGGAGGACGCTCTTACGTCGATCAGAGTAAAAGCGAATATAACATCACGCTGCAGGGGGGCACGGCCTCCGGAATGGATCTGACGCGTCAAATCCGGGAGACGATAGATAATATTGAACAGGATAAAGCGAGACGGCAGCAATCCAGCTTTATGTATAGTTAAGGAGAGAGAAAATGTTAATGGTGCTGGGTCTGTTTGTCTTTGAACGACGAACCTTACCGTATCAGTCAATGATATTCACAAAAGACTACCGCTGGGCATCCAGCGCTCGCATCGGGAAACCCAAAGCCTGGCAGTACCTTGGCGAAGGTGAGACATCCTTTAGCCTCTCCGGCTTACTTTACCCGGAACTCACGGGAGGGCGGCTTTCCCTCAAGGCGGTTGAGCTGATGGCAAATGAGGGGAGGGCATGGCCGTTGATAGACGGTACCGGCATCATTCACGGCATGTTTATCATTGAGAAAGTCACGCACACGCATTCGGATTTTTACAGTGACGGTACCGCTCGAAAAATTGAGTTTGCCCTGTCGCTAAAACGCGTGGACGAATCGCTGATGACGACGTTTGGCGACCTGCGAACGCAGGCCTCAGAGCTGGTGGAAAGCGCACGGAATAGCATTGGAGGGCTGGTGGGATGATCACCGAAATGAATATCCGGGCGGGTGGAAAAATCGCCCCTGATTTTATGCTTAAGCTTGACGATCGTGATATCACGCAAAATTTCAGCCATCGTCTTATCAGCCTGACCATGACCGACAAACGGGGGCTGGAAGCCGATCAGCTGGATATTCAACTGGATGATTCTGACGGGCTGCTGGACTTGCCTGCCCGGGGGGCAAGGCTGTCCTTATGGCTGGGATGGGAGGGAACCCCGCTCGAGGAGAAAGGGGACTTTACGATTGATGCGATTCATTTCCGGGGCGCGCCGGACACGCTGACCATCCAGGGATTCAGCGCAGATTTTCGTGGAAAGCTAAACGTGCGGCGCGAACAGTCGTGGCATGACACGACGATTGGCGCGATAGTCGATACCATCGCTCAGCGTAACCAGTTGACCGCCAGCGTCGCGTCGGGGCTTGCATCCATCGCCATCTCTCATATTGACCAGTCTCAGGAGACAGACGCGGCCTTCCTCTCCCGCCTTGCTGAACGTAATGGAGCATTTGTTTCAATCAAAGCCGGGAAGATTATCTTTATGAAAGCGGGCCAGGCCGTGACGGCCAGCGGCACTCCGCTTTCCTTAATGATGATTGAACGTGGGGATGGCGATAAGCACCTTTTTTCCATAACTGACCGTGAAAATTATTCCGGCGTAACGGCCAAATGGCTGCAAACGCGTGACCCCAAACAACAAAATACTCAATTGAGTATTAATCGTCAGTCCGGAGGGCAGCAGACAGAAGCACTGCAGCACCCGGATGCCGCCGCACCGGTAGCGGGAGCAGCAGGCAAGGAGCAGAAACCGCAAGAGAGGCTGGTGGGATCGGCGGAGAACGTATTTGAGCTCACCACTGTTTATGCCTCTGAAGAGCAGGCGCTCAGGGCTGCAGAGGCGAAGTGGCGCGCGCTTCAGCGGGGAACCGTAGAGTTTTCCATCCAGCTTGCCCTGGGACGCGCCGATCTGTTCCCCGAAACGCCGGTGCTGGTAAACGGTTTTAAACGCGTCATCGACGAGCAGGCGTGGATCATCAGCGAGGTGGTGCATACCCTCAACGATAGCGGATTTACCACGCAGCTTAAGCTTGAGCTGAACGTCAGCAACGAAAAATTTACTGTTGATAGTGAGTAATGTAGTTGCTATTGGTTTTGTTTTGGGTATTATTGATTCACAAAATGTGAATTAAGTGGAGGGGTACATGTTTCATTGTCCTAAGTGCAAGCACTCTGCGCATGCGCGTACCAGTCGCTATCTAAGTGAAAATACCAAAGAGCGCTATCACCAGTGCACCAATGTGGACTGCAGCTGTACGTTCGTGACGATGGAGTCCGTGGAGCGCCTGATTGCCACTCCCGGTGCGTCTGAGCGTGTCCGAACGGCTTCGCTGAACCACGGTTAGCGGTTGCGTCACCGGCTCAAAAAAATCAATAAAAAAGCCACTCAATAGAGTGGCTTAATCATATGATTCTAAAACTAAAATTTGGTGGCCCCTGCTGGACTTGAACCAGCGACCAAGCGATTATGAGTCGCCTGCTCTAACCACTGAGCTAAGGGGCCGTGGCGGTGAATTATAAAGTAACTCCCCGCAGCAATCCAGCCATTCACACCTGCCTGCTGTTTTTATAAACAACGCATAATCAATCCTTTATACTTCCCTGACGATGTATCGAGCGGGAGTAAAGATGATCAACGATATTCTGGCCCCTGGCCTGCGGGTGGTGTTCTGCGGAATCAACCCGGGTAAGTCCTCGGCGCACACCGGTTTTCACTTTGCCCATCCGGGTAATCGCTTCTGGAAGGTGATCTACCAGGCCGGGTTTACCGACAGGCTACTCAAGCCCGAAGAGGAACAGCATCTGCTGGACACGCGCTGCGGGATCACCATGCTGGTCGAGCGGCCTACGGTACAGGCGAGCGAGGTCAACCTGCATGAGCTGCGCAGCGGCGGGCGGGAGCTGATCAAGAAGATAGAGGATTATCAGCCGGCCGCGCTGGCGATCCTCGGCAAGCAGGCCTACGAGCAGGCGTTTAGCCAGCGCGGAACGCAGTGGGGCAAGCAGAGCATCATGATTGGCGTTACGCAGGTATGGGTGCTGCCAAATCCAAGCGGGCTCAACAGGGCGACGCTGGATAAGCTGGTAGAGGCGTACCGGGAGCTGGATGAGGCGCTGATGGTGCGGGGGCTGTAATCCTCTGCGGCCTGATGCCCTCACCCTGACCCTCTCCCACAGGGAGAGGGAATAAACAAAAAAAAGCTCCCGATTGGGAGCTTTTTCACTGTCAGGACCGATTAATCGTCCAGGAAGCTACGCAGCACTTCAGAGCGGCTTGGATGACGCAGCTTGCGCAGCGCCTTCGCTTCGATCTGACGGATACGTTCGCGGGTAACGTCGAACTGTTTACCCACTTCTTCCAGCGTGTGGTCGGTGTTCATATCAATACCGAAACGCATGCGCAGGACTTTTGCTTCACGGGCGGTCAGACCGGCCAGAACGTCGTGCGTCGCAGCGCGCAGGCTCTCGGTGGTGGCAGAGTCCAGCGGCAGCTCGAGGGTGGTATCCTCGATGAAATCACCCAGATGCGAATCTTCATCATCACCGATTGGTGTTTCCATGGAGATTGGCTCTTTGGCGATCTTCAGCACTTTACGGATCTTGTCTTCCGGCATCAGCATGCGCTCGGCCAGCTCTTCCGGCGTCGGCTCGCGGCCCATCTCCTGCAGCATCTGGCGGGAGATACGGTTGAGCTTGTTGATGGTCTCAATCATATGCACCGGAATACGGATGGTGCGCGCCTGATCCGCGATAGAGCGGGTGATAGCCTGACGGATCCACCAGGTTGCGTAGGTGGAGAACTTGTAACCACGACGGTATTCAAACTTATCTACCGCTTTCATCAGACCGATGTTGCCTTCCTGAATCAGATCCAGGAACTGCAGACCACGGTTGGTGTATTTCTTGGCGATAGAGATAACCAGACGTAAGTTCGCTTCAACCATCTCTTTCTTCGCACGGCGGGCTTTCGCTTCTCCGATGGACATACGACGGTTGATGTCTTTAACCTGCTCGATGGTCAGGCCGGTCTCTTCTTCAATCTGATGCAGTTTCTGCAGGCCGCGATGCACATCGTCCTTCACGTCGTGCAGTTTTTCAGACCACGGCTTGTTCATCGCGATAGCCGCGTTGAACCAGGTTTCGCTGGTTTCGTTGCCGGTGAAGAGGGTGATGAAGTTCTTCTTCGGCATTTTGCACTGCTCAACGCACAGCTTCATGATGATGCGTTCCTGGGTACGTACGCGATCCATCATCACGCGCATGCTGTTTACCAGGTAGTCGAACTGTTTTGGCACCAGGCGGAACTGTTTGAATACCTCAGACAGTTTCAGGATCTCTTCCTGTGCGGCGGCATGGCTGCGGCCTTTCGCTTTGATGGTGTCACGCGTCACTTCGTACTGGGTACGCAGTTCGGCAAACTTCTCACGCGCCAGCTCCGGGTCGATGCTGTTGTCATCGTCCGCGGTGTCGTCGTCACTCTCTTCCTCATCTTCGTCTTCGTCATCATCCATCTCTTCCTGAGACAGTTCAGAACCGACGTGAGTGGCGGTAGGCGCCATATCTTCTTCGGCGTTCGGGTCGACAAAACCGGTGATCAGGTCAGACAGGCGCGCTTCTTCCGCTTCAACGCGATCGTACTGCTCCAGCAGATAGGTGATCGCTTCCGGGTACTCGGCGACAGAGCACTGAACCTGGTTGATCCCGTCTTCGATGCGTTTTGCGATGTCAATTTCGCCTTCGCGGGTCAACAGTTCAACGGTACCCATTTCGCGCATGTACATGCGGACCGGGTCAGTGGTACGCCCGATTTCAGATTCCACGCTGGACAGTACCTGTGCAGCAGCTTCTTCCGCATCTTCGTCAGTGTTGTTGGAGGTTTCAGCCAGCAACAGATCATCGGCATCCGGTGCTTCTTCCATCACCTGAATGCCCATGTCATTGATCATTTGGATGATATCTTCGATTTGATCTGAATCGACGATATCTTCCGGCAGATGGTCATTGACCTCGGCATAGGTCAGATAGCCTTGCTCCTTACCACGTTGGACAAGAAGTTTCAGCTGTGACTGCGGGTTTTGCTCCATAAGACGGTATCCACACTTAATTCGTTTGATTGGTGTCGGCGATGGGGCTGCCAACCTTTAAAGCGAGGGCGTACTTATATTTTTGCCGCTGCCTCTCAGTGCGGCTGCCGGGGGCTTCCCGATCGATATTCGGCACTTAAGCCGTTAAATTTTTTATTTCTTCGCCAGTTCCTGGTTAATCATCCAGAGCTCCCGGCGTTCTTCGCTGCTTAAACCGTGTGTGCGCTCGCGAGCTATCAACTCTTCCTGGCGCAGCTCAAGCATCGAATCAAACATATGGTTGAGTGAGTCGGTGAACGTTTTTTCTGCAATGTCCTTATCTGCTATATCGTCCCACATCGACAATTTTTCAAGGGTAGCGGCCTCTTTTGTGCCGCGATAATGCTCTAAAAGTTGTCCGGTGGTCAGACCTGGCTGAGACAAACACGTGTTGACCAGTTCTGAAAATAAGCCAAGCCCGGGCAATTTTTCGTGGTTTAAACCCGCCAGCGACGGCACCTGCGGTGCGAGCTCGGGGTTTTGGACCAGCAACCCTATCAGTATACGCATGGTTGTGCGTTTTAGCTGAGGCGCGGGGCGAACCGCACCGTTTTCAGCCTGTTTAGGCATTAAACGTTCAAGCTGGCTGTCATCCAGAATGCCGAGCTTGTTGCCTAACTCCTGACGCAGATAGATGCGCAGCGTTTCGCCGGGCACCTGGCTGATTAACGGCAGCGCCAGCGTACTGAGCTGCGCGCGCCCGTCAGGAGTACTCAAATCGACCTGCGGCATCAGGCTGTTAAACAAAAACGTGGAGAGCGGCTGAGCCTGCTCCATCCGCGCTTCAAACGCCGCTTTGCCCTCTTTACGCACCAGCGTATCCGGGTCTTCGCCGTCGGGCAGAAACATAAAGCGTAGCTGACGCCCGTCGGTCATATACGGCAGCGCGGTTTCCAGCGCGCGCCAGGCGGCGTCGCGTCCTGCGCGATCACCGTCGTAACAGCAGATGACGTTGTTGGTCACCCGGAACAGCAGTTGAATATGATCGGCGGTGGTGGACGTCCCTAACGACGCAACCGCGTAGTTGATGTCGTACTGCGCCAGGGCCACGACGTCCATATAGCCTTCGACGACCAGAAGACGCGGAGGTTCCGCATTATTCTGCTGCGCCTCATAAAGGCCGTACAGCTGGCGGCCCTTATGGAAAATATCGGTTTCCGGGGAGTTGAGGTATTTCGGCAGGGCATCACCCAGCACGCGACCACCAAAACCAATTACCCGGCCACGCTTGTCGCGGATCGGGAACATTACCCGTTCGCGGAAGCGGTCGTAGCTTCGTCCCTGGTCGTTGGTGACCAGCATGCCTGCATCGATGAGAGACTTACGATCTTCGCTATTGCCGCCAAAACGCTTTAACACGTTGTCCCAGCCGGGCGGGGCGTAACCAATAGCGAAACGCGCAATGACATCGTCGCTCAGTCCGCGCTTGTTCAGATACTGACGCGCAGGCTCAGCCGCAGATTGCTTAAGAGACTGTTGGTAAAACGAATTCAGGCCATCCATCAGTTGATACAGCGTTTGCCGTTGATGGCGCTCGATCTGACTTGGCCCACTGCCTGCTTCATACGGCACTTCAAGGTTATGCATCGCCGCCAGCTCTTCGACGGTTTCAACGAACTCGAGCTTGTCGTAATTCATCAAAAAATCGACGGCATTACCGTGTGCGCCACAGCCGAAGCAATGGTAGAACTGCTTTTCACCGTTTACGGTGAAGGAGGGGGTTTTTTCGTTATGGAACGGACAGCACGCATGGTAGTTCTTGCCCTGCTTTTTTAGCTTTACCCGCGCGTCGATGAGATCGACGATGTCGGTTCTGGCAAGCAGGTCATTGATGAAAACGCGTGGGATTCTTCCGGCCATATGCCCCAAAATTTTAAGCGACTTATAAACGAAAACAAGCCGCGCATTCCTTCCGGAAGCACGGCCTTACGACTATTACTCTGTCTGTCAATTGAGGGCTGAGGCCCTCAACCAATTAGTACAGACGAGTACGGCGTGCGTTTTCGCGAGCCAGTTTCTTCGCGTGACGTTTCACAGCGGAAGCTTTAGCGCGCTTACGTTCGGTCGTTGGTTTTTCATAAAACTCACGACGACGAACTTCAGCCAGAACACCTGCTTTCTCGCATGAACGTTTGAAGCGACGCAGTGCTACGTCGAACGGCTCGTTTTCACGTACTTTAATTACCGGCATGTAACTCTCACCTTTAATAAATTCGGTTTGCCGCTGGCATCAACGCCAGCTTATTTCAAAATGGTGCGGAATTTTACTGCAAATGCTGCTGCTTTGTAAAGCACCGATGCGATTTTGAAAGGGACTTTAATAAGGGTGAGGAGTATACACGAGCCTTCTTCCTGGGGCGAACAAAGTTTTACATCAACCCGCCCAGGCTCTACACTGCGCGGTATTGAAACGAGGTAAAACAAGTCATGCGTGTACTGGGTATTGAAACATCCTGCGATGAAACCGGCATCGCCATTTACGACGACGAAAAAGGGCTTCTGGCCAACCAGCTGTATAGTCAGGTGAAATTGCACGCTGACTACGGCGGTGTCGTACCTGAACTGGCCTCTCGTGACCATGTGCGTAAAACGGTTCCCCTGATTCAGGCGGCGCTGAAAGAGGCCGGGTTGAGTTCAAACGATATCGACGCCGTAGCGTATACCGCGGGCCCGGGCCTGGTTGGCGCGCTGCTGGTTGGCGCAACGGTTGGCCGTTCGCTGGCGTTTGCGTGGGATGTGCCGGCGATCCCGGTTCACCATATGGAAGGGCATCTTCTGGCACCGATGCTGGAAGAGAATCCGCCTGAATTCCCGTTTGTGGCGCTGCTGGTCTCCGGCGGCCATACGCAGCTGATTAGCGTAACGGGCATTGGCAAGTACGAGCTGCTGGGCGAATCGATCGACGACGCCGCCGGTGAAGCCTTCGATAAAACCGCCAAGCTGCTGGGTCTGGATTACCCGGGCGGCCCGATGCTGTCGAAAATGGCGTCGCAGGGAACGGAAGGGCGCTTTGTCTTCCCGCGTCCGATGACCGACCGTCCAGGGCTGGATTTCAGCTTCTCCGGGCTGAAAACCTTCGCGGCGAATACGATTCGCAATAACGATGACAGCGAACAGACCCGCGCGGATATTGCGCGCGCGTTTGAAGATGCGGTGGTGGATACGCTGATGATCAAGTGCAAACGCGCGCTGGATCAGACCGGCTTTAAGCGTCTGGTGATGGCGGGCGGCGTCAGCGCTAACCGCACGCTGCGCGCGAAGCTCGCCGAGATGATGCAAAAGCGTCGCGGGGAAGTGTTCTATGCCCGTCCGGAATTTTGTACCGATAACGGCGCGATGATCGCTTACGCCGGAATGGTGCGCCTGAACGCGGGCGCTACGTCCGACCTGAGCGTGTCCGTGCGTCCGCGCTGGCCGCTGGCGGAACTGCCGGAGGCGTAATCCCTCACCCTAACCCTCTCCCAAAGGGAGAGGGGATCGTTTGATTACACCCGCAGCATCCCTTTCTCTTCCAGAAACGCAATAATTGTCGCTAACCCGTCACCCGCCTTCAGGTTGGTAAACGTCCACGGACGATCGCCGCGCATGCGGTTAGTGTCGCGCTCCATCACCTCCAGCGACGCACCGACGTACGGCGCGAGATCGGTTTTATTGATCACCAGAAAATCGGATTTGGTGATCCCCGGCCCGCCCTTGCGCGGAATTTTTTCCCCTTCGGCCACGTCGATCACGTAGATGGTCAGATCCGCCAGCTCCGGGCTAAACGTCGCGCTCAGGTTATCGCCGCCGCTTTCAACGAAGATCAGATCCAGATTGCCGAACTTCTCGCTTAGCGCCTCTACCGCCGCCAGGTTCATCGACGCATCTTCACGAATGGCGGTATGCGGGCAGCCGCCCGTCTCTACGCCCACGATGCGCTCCGGCTCCAGCGCGCCAGCCTCGGTCAGGATGCGCTGATCCTCTTTGGTGTAGATATCGTTGGTCACCACCGCAAGATGGTAGGTGTCGCGCATCGCCTTGCAGAGCGCTTCCAGCAGCGCGGTTTTGCCCGACCCTACCGGGCCGCCCACGCCCACGCGCAGGGGATGTTTGTAATCAGCCATGTTGACTCCTCAGGAACGGAATAGTCGTGAATATTGGGTTTCGTGGCGCGCGGAGGCGATGGCGGACAGCGGCGTTGCTGCCCCCAGCGCGTCGTCGCAACGCAAAAATGCCTGTTCAAGTCCGGCGGCGTAATGGTCGCCCAGTTCGATAATCAGCTGCTGCGCGGCCTGTTGCCCAAACGGCACCAGCTTGACGCCCGCCATCACCGCGCTTTCCATCCAGCTATAGCCGAGGCTGAGCGCCAGCTCGCGCGCGCTAATGCCCCAGCGCACGCCGAGCCAGGCCATGCCGCAGAGCTGGCTTTGCATAAACAGCGGCAGCCATTCGGGCGGACAGTCAGGTTCCCAGCTCTTAATCAGCCGCGTAAACGCCGCCCCACGGTTGCGCTCCTCTTCGCGCAGCTCGCGCGTTTCCCGGCAGGCGAGAAGGTATGCCGTCCAGCGTTTTGCATTTGTAAGAGAGCTTTGCTCACAGGCCTGATAAAGACGGATAAACAGCGGCAGGTCGACGCAGAAAAAGCTCTGCTCCATCTGATGGATTTGCCAGCGTTTGAACGCGTCGGCATCGGTGACCCAGCCAGCCTCAACGGCCCACTCCAGCCCCTGCGACCAGGTAAACGACCCGACCGGCAGGCTGCTGCTGGAGAGCTGCATCAGACGCAGCCTCTGGCGGGCGTGCTCCATCAGCTCATCAGCGCCAGCAGGGCGGAGACGATCAGCCCGCCGCCGAAGGTTTTACGCAGGCCGTCGTGACGGCGCAGCAGCAGCCCCGCGGCAAAGCTGGCGCACAGCACCGTGGCGCTGGCGAGCATAAAGCCGCTGGTGAAGAGCCAGAAGCTGTGGCCGGACATCTCCACGCCGTGCGCCCAGCCGTGGAACATCGCCAGAGCAGGCACCGCCAGCAGCAGACGGTTTTCAGTTTTAAACATCATCACGCCGGATACCGCCAGCGAGGCGATAATCAGCATCTCCATGCCGCTGAAGCCGCCGAGCAGGCTGCCCGCAATGGCGCCGACAAGCATCATCCCGAGGGTGGCAAACGGCAGCAGGAGTTTGCGGCCGCTCAGCGCAGAGAGCACGCCCGCACCGGTGAGCATCAGCAGGTGATCGAGCCCGGTCAGCGGATGAAGAAAACCGGCCTGAAAGCTGTCGGTGCCGTGGCCGGGATGCGCGAGCGCGGGAACGGAAAAAGCCAGCAGTAACAGCGGTAAATACTTGCGCATGATGGATCCTTAATGTGAATGAGCGTGAGAATGGCTGTGGCTGTGGGCATCGCTGGTGTAAGCGCCCGCTTCCGGTTCAAACGGCAGGCTGGCGTAGGCCACTTCCAGCCCGAACTGGCGCAGCATGTCGTCGAGAACGTGGTCGTGGTGATAGCGAAGCTCGCCGGGCATGATTTGCAGCGGCACGTGGCGGTTGCCCAGGTGGTAGCAGGCGCGGGCGAGCAGGAACGGATCGGCGCAGCGCACCACGGAAACTGACTCCGGGGCGGCGATCACTTCGATGACCTCGCTGCCGTCGTCGGTAGTCAGCAGGTCGCCCCCGCGCAGCAGCAGGCCGCGCGGCAGCATCAGCCCGGCTTCGCGGCCGTCGTTCAGCGCTACGCGGGCGCGGCTTTTCACCCGCACGTCAATCGGCAGCGTGACGCTGGCGGTAATCGGATGCGCATGGTCCAGGCGTTGGGTTAAATAGATCATCATCACTCCTCAAAACAGGAAATAGCGTTGCGCCATCGGCAGAACGTCAGCCGGTTCGCTGGTTATCAGTTCACCGTCGACGCGCACCTCGTAGGTTTGTGAGTCGACGGTGATATTTGGCTGCAGGCCGTTGTGGATCATGTCCGCCTTTTTCACCGTCCGGCAGCCTTTCACCACCGCGGTGGCGCTCTGCAGGTTGAGCTGCTGCGGGATGTCGTTCGCACTGGCGGCCTGCGAGATAAACGTCAGCCGGGTGGCGTGGCGCGCGGCGCCCAGCGCGCCAAACATCGGGCGGTAATGCACCGGCTGCGGCGTGGGGATCGAGGCGTTGATATCGCCCATTGGCGCACAGGCGATCATCCCGCCCTTGACGATGGTGGCGGGTTTGACGCCAAAGAACGCAGGAGACCAGACCACCAGATCCGCCAGCTTGCCCGCCTCAATCGAACCGACTTCGTGGGCGATGCCGTGGGTGAGCGCCGGGTTAATGGTGTATTTAGCGACGTAGCGCTTTACGCGGAAGTTGTCGTTATTACCGATCTCTTCCGGCAGCGCGCCGCGCTGGACCTTCATGCGGTGCGCCACCTGCCAGGTGCGGATAATGACTTCCCCGACGCGGCCCATGGCCTGCGAATCTGAAGAGGTGAGCGAGAACGCGCCGATGTCGTGCAGCACGTCTTCGGCGGCAATGGTTTCACGACGAATGCGGGATTCGGCAAACGCCACGTCCTCGGCGATATCCGGATCGAGGTGATGGCAAACCATCAGCATGTCGAGATGCTCGTCGATGGTGTTCACCGTATAGGGCAAGGTCGGGTTGGTGGAGGAGGGCAGAATATTCGGGTGCGCGCAGGCGGTGATGATATCCGGCGCGTGGCCGCCGCCCGCGCCTTCGGTGTGGAAGGTGTGGATGGTGCGCCCGGCGATAGCCGCCAGCGTGTCTTCGACAAAACCGGACTCGTTCAGCGTGTCGCTGTGCAGCGCCACCTGAATATCCATCTCGTCTGCCACCTCCAGCGAGCAGTTGATCGCCGCAGGCGTCGCTCCCCAGTCTTCGTGGATCTTCAGCCCGATGGCGCCCGCGGCAATCTGCTCGCGCAGGGCGTCCGGGTTGGAGCCGTTACCCTTGCCGAGCAGGCCGATATTCACCGGCAGCGTATCGGCAGCCTGCAGCATGCGGGCGATATACCACGGCCCCGGCGTGCAGGTGGTGGCGTTGGTGCCCGCCGCCGGTCCGGTGCCGCCGCCGATCATGGTGGTGACGCCGGAGACCAGCGCCTCTTCCGCCTGCTGCGGGCAGATCCAGTGGATGTGGGTGTCGATCCCGCCAGCGGTGACGATCTTCCCCTCGGCGGCAATCACTTCCGTTGCCGCGCCAATCGGGATCGTCACGCCGGGCTGAATGTCCGGATTTCCGGCTTTGCCAACGGCGAAGATCCGCCCGTTCTTGACGCCAATATCGGCTTTTACGATCCCCCAGTGATCGACGATCAGCGCATTGGTGAGAACCAGATCCACGCAGGCATCAGCGGTCATCTGCCCCTGGCCCATACCGTCGCGGATCACCTTTCCGCCGCCGAATTTGACCTCTTCGCCGTAGACCGTGAGATCGTCTTCCACTTCGATCCACAGCTCGCTGTCGGCCAGCCGCACTTTATCTCCGGTGGTGGGGCCGAACATATCGGCATACGCCCGGCGTGAAATCTCAGCCATGTTTCACCTCGCCCATTACCTCACCGCGAAAACCGAAAATGCGCTGCGCCCCCGTGACCTGAACCAGCGTCACTTCCCGCTTCTGGCCGGGCTCGAAGCGCACGGCGGTGCCCGCCGGGATGTTCAGTCGGAAGCCTTTGGTGGCTTCCCGAGCGAACTTCAGCGCCGGGTTGACCTCGTAAAAGTGATAGTGCGATCCGACCTGGATCGGCCTGTCGCCGTGATTTTCGACAACCACGCTTTGGGTTTCACGCCCGACGTTGAGGGCAATCGTTCCGGGCTGGATCTGGTATTCACCTGGGATCATCACGCGCTCCTTAGACGATCGGGTTGTGGACGGTGACGAGCTTCGATCCGTCCGGGAAGGTGGCTTCCACCTGAATATCCGGGATCATTTCCGGGACGCCCTCCATTACCTGGTCGCGGGTCAAAACGTGGCGGCCCGCTTCCATCAGCGAGGCGACGGTTTCGCCATCGCGCGCGCCTTCCATAATGAAGGCGCTGATCAGCGCGACCGATTCCGGGTAATTGAGCTTTACCCCGCGCACAAGGCGGCGTTCGGCAACCAGCGCGGCGGTGAACAGCAACAGCTTGTCTTTTTCTCTGGGGGTCAGTTCCATAACGTTTCTCTTATGTCTGCCAGATACGCGGCGAACAGGCGGGTTTGGTGGTGAGAAGCGGGCGAAGCGACTGCCAGATATCGCGCATCACCCGCTGGCAAATCAGGTTGTCGTCGGAGAGAAAACGCACCGACAGCAGGTCATCGGTGAGCGTTGCACCCGCATAATTTTCCAGCGGCGCGAGCCGTTCGCGCACCGCGTCGAGATGTTCTTCTTTGGCCGGATAGAACAGCAGAGTGCCGAGCCACGGACGTCCGGCGACGGGCGTGAGATCGCCGTCGCTAAGATGCTGACGCTCAATCAGGCGCGGCTCGTCATCTACCCACACCTCCAGGCGGCTCTCCAGCGTGCCGTGGCTGAATGTCTCACCGATCACCGGGCGCCCCAGGCAGTACAGCTCCCACGCCAGCAGCGTGCTGGAGGCCTTCAGGTGAAAAACGGAGCGCAGCGCGGCATTCGCGCCGGGGAAGATAATGGTGTCCTGCGGCAGCCACTCCAGCGTGGAATTTTCATCGAGATAAAAATGCTGGCTCAGACGAGCCTGCGGGCCGCTGCTGCGATAGAACTTGCTGGCGCCGGGCATGGTGATAAGCACATGGCTTTTGGCGTCCAGCCGAACGGAAATGTCCAGCGTATCGCCGCCCACAATCCCGCCGGGCGGGTGCAGCAGGTAAAGATGGCAGGTTTCGCCTTCGGGGTAAAAGGGACGCTGAACGGTAAGCGGCCCGACGTGGTGGGCGGAGTGCAGGAGGGTTTTCTCAGGGGTGTGACAAAGCTGCAGGGCAAGCGATGCCTGCCAGCCTTTATACGTATTATCAGTGACCTGAGCTGCTAACATGCTGCATCCATTTCCACACCATCGGGATACGTTTCAGTATGCCCTGGCGGAAATGAAGCCTGTCATATGAGTCGCTTATGGATGGCCAGGCAGGAGAAATAAAAAAGCACGGCTGGGGCCGTGCTCTGTATAAGCAATGACGATCCTACTTCAGGTGTTCATGCAACGCTGCACCTGCCTGCTCAAGGGCAACTTTCACCGTTGGCTCCTGGCTCAGCGGGTTAAGCAGGCCGTAGTCGTGGATCATGCCGTTATAGCGCGTGACGGTCACCGGGACGCCAGCCGCATCCAGTTTACGCCCGAATGCTTCACCTTCATCCCGCAGAACGTCCAGCTCAGCCGTCTGGATCAGCGTCTCGGGGAAGCCTTTCAACTGCGCGGTGCTGGCGCGAAGCGGAGAGGCAAGGATATTGTTGCGATCGGCAGCGCTGGTGGTGTAGTTATCCCAGAACCATTTCATCATGTTTTTCGACAGGAAATAGCCATTTTCGAACTGGTTATACGAGGCAGTATCAAAGTTCGCATCGGTAACTGGCCAGAGCATGACGTTGTAGCGAATTTTTGGCCCATTGAACTGTTTGGCCTGCAGCGCCACCGAAGCCACCATATTGCCGCCCACGCTGTTACCCACCAGACCCAGACGGCTACCGTCCACGCCAATTTCCTGACCGTGCCCGGCGACCCATTTTGTCGCTTCATAGGCCTGATTAATTGCTACCGGGAAATGGGCCTCAGGTGACGGGGTGTAATCGACGTAAACCGCAGCGGCACCCGAAGCGCGAACGAGGTCGCGGATTAAACGTTCGTGGGTAGGGAAGTCACCCAGCACCCAACCGCCGCCGTGAAAGAACATAAAGGCGGGGAGCGTGCCGCTGGCGTTTTCAGGTTTCACTATTTTCAGTTTGATCGCCTGGCCATTTACCTGGATCGTTTTTTCAGAAACCTGAGCGGGCGGCAGTTTTGCGCCTTGCTGCGCGCCAATCAGTACCTGGCGGGCCTCCTGCGGGGTCATCTGTTCCATTGGCTTACCCTTGCCGGAATTCAAAACATTAAGAAATGCCTGTACGCCTGCGGTCGGCGTTGGGGTATTGGTGGTTTGTGCGGATGCCGCAGCTGACGCGAAGACGGAAGAAACCAGGATGGCGGTTAGTGTTTTCATGGTAGTGCCTCTTTAAGCGTATTTGATCGGATGAGATAACTAAATAGTGCGCTACTTAGTTGTTGGTATAATACTTGCGCGCAAGACACTTTTAGTCAAACATTATTTATAATTTTTTTAGGCAACCGATTCGGAGTTGATAGAAAAATGAAAGAAAACAAAACGCTAGACGATTTACTTTGCTTCTCGCTGTACTCGGTCACCAACGCGTTTGTTCGCCAGTATCGCCCCTTACTGCAAGAGATGGATCTGACCTATCCGCAATTCGTTGTTTTGATGGCGCTTTATGAGAAAGACAACATTCCACTTCGCGATCTCAGCGATAAGACGTTTTTTGATTCGGGCACATTGACCCCGCTTGTACAAAAGCTTGAGGCAAAAGGATTCCTCAACCGTATCGCGGTTGTGGGTGATGAAAGGATGAAAAATGTTGTACTGACCGACAAGGCCAAAGACCTGAAGAAACGGGTGATGGCATTGCCGGATCAGATTCGCTGCAGCATGCGGATGAATGACGATGAGCTTGAGACGCTAAAAAAACTCTCCCGAACGCTGCTCGACGATTTGTAATAACCCTTCGGTGGGTTGAACCCACCGAAGTAATGTGTCGTTACCGATAGTCCTCCGCATCCACATCATACCCCGACGGCTCCCAGCGGATTGCCAGCAGCGACGCCAGGCCGATAAACGGCGCCAGCGCAATCACCCAGAACACGGCGGTATCCAGCGAGGCGACCAGCAGCGGGAACAGAAACAGCGACAGCGTGGAACTGCTGCGCATCAGCGTCTGGTTGAGGCCCACGCCCACGCCGCGCAGGGAGGTCGGGTAGCTCAGAGAGGCGAACGTCATGGTATGCGCGCCCGGGCCAAAGCCCTGGCCGAACAGGAAAAGCGCCAGCATGGCTACGGCAAGCACGCCTTCAGAGGCACCTTCCGGTCGGCCAATCAGCGCCAGGCCAAGCAATGCGACAAGCTGGCAGGCATAACCCGCCAGCGACATCCGCCAGGCGCCGAAGCGCGGCACGTAGCGTACAGCCAGCAGCCCGCCGACGAAGGCAAACAGCAGGTTAAGCGCCAGAGAAATGAGAATGGTGGTGAGCATCGACTGGACAAAGAAGCTGGAGATGATCACCGGCAGACCAAACGCCACGGCGTTATAGGCGAAGGAAGATACGACGGACAGCAGCGTGGCGAGCGTCGTGCGGCGCAAATAGATGCCGCGAAACAGGTTCAGATAGTTTGACCATTTCGCTTTATTCACGACAGGGGCTGGCTGGCCGAGCGCGTCCTGCGGCACGTGGGCATTGATGTTATACGACTGGCGTAAAATTGACGCAGCCTCTTTCAGGTTGCCCTGATTCGCCGCCCAGACCGGAGATTCGCTCATATAGCGGCTGCGGATGGCGATAATCACCAGCGCGGGCACCGCGCCAAAGCCGAGAATCAAACGCCACAGCCAGTCGCTGTGGCTCTCCGGCAGCACGGCGTAGAAGAAAAGCACCAGCAGGTAGGAGATGCTGATGGCGGCATACCAGGTGGGGCACCACATCGCGACGCTGGAGGCCTTATTTCCGGGCCCTTTTAGCCTGGCGAACTCGCTTAAAAACGCCATCGCCACGGGAAGGTCGATCCCAACCCCCAGCCCCATCACAAAGCGGGCGCCCGCGAGCACATATTCGCTCGGGGCCAGCGCACAGGCTATCGCTGCCACCACGAAGAACACCATATCAGCCATAAAAACGCGGTAGCGCCCGATTTTATCCGTGAGGTAACCGCCGAGCAGCGCCCCGACAATGGCACCAAAGGTAATCGCCGAGGCCACCATGCCGGTACCGGCGGGCGTCAGGTTAAATTCGCGGGTGATGTCTTTAATGCCAAACGCCAGCGCGCCCAGATCGTAGGCATCGAGAAAAATGCCGCCCAAAGCGATTCCGACCACGATACGGGCGTTTGTCCGGCCCTGAGAACCGTCATTAACGAGGCGTGATACATCCGAAGCGCTGCGCACCCACTGGATGTCGCCATCAGGGGGAATACCTGCCGTTGAAAGGGGAGTTGATTCTGTGATTTCAGCCATTTTCTTCTTATGTGGTTGTGTTGTGTCCCTAACAGTTACCACAGGCAGAAGGTGACCAAAATCACATTTGGCTATAAGGCATAACTAACCCTTCGGAGCGTCTTTTTTCTTTCTCTTGAGCTTCGTCCAGATTTTGGTCTCCTGACGACGCCACAGGCGCTGAATATTGTCGTGATGACGCAGCAGGATAAGACAGGAGAGCATCGACACCGGGAAGGTGAACTGGGGTTTGAACCACCAGACGTAGAACGGGGCGATCAGCGCGCTGACGATTGCGCCCAGCGACGAATAGCCGCTCAGAAGAATGGTGAGCAGCCAGGTCCCGGCCATTACGCCGGTGAGATCCCAGCCGATAGGCGCAATGGCGCCAAAGGCGGTCGCAACGCCTTTTCCGCCTTTAAAGCCGAAGAATACGGGCCAGATGTGGCCGACGCAGGCGGCAATAGCAATGAGCCCCAGCCAGAACGGCGTGACGCCCAGCGCATAAGCGCCCCAAACGGGCAGCATCCCTTTCAGAACATCAAAAATCAAAACCGCTACGGCTGCTCCCTTGCCGCCAATTCGTAGTACGTTGGTCGCCCCCGGATTCCCGGAACCATTTTCACGCGGGTCAGGTAACCCGGCAATGCGGCAGACCAGAATGGCGCTGGAGATTGAGCCGCAAAGATAGGCGAGGAGGATCATTCCAGGCGCGATTGCACTCATAACGCTGTTCCGTTTTGAAAATGTATCTGTATTCTCAACATCTGTGGATAATACGCATAATTCGCCGGAAGTGGTATCCGGTTTAGCCAAAAAGCAGGCAGGTCGTGATGGATATTGTATTTATAGAGCAACTTTCGGTAATCACCACAATTGGTGTTTACGACTGGGAACAGACCATCGAGCAGAAACTGGTGTTCGATATCGAAATGGGATGGGATAACCGCAAATCGGCAAAAAGCGATGACGTGAACGACTGTCTGAGCTATGCCGATATCAGTGAAACGGTCATCGCCCACGTTGAAGGGCAACGTTTTGCGCTCGTCGAACGGGTGGCGGAAGAAGTCGCAGAATTGCTGCTGAAAAAATTCAACTCACCGTGGGTGCGCATCAAGCTGAGTAAGCCGGGAGCGGTGGCGCGCGCCGCCAATGTTGGCGTCATCATTGAGCGTGGCACAAATCTGAAAGGCAAGAATTAACGTCATAATTGCTAAACCATTTTAGGTTATACCGGTCTCAGGACTGTATCTTATCGGTTGTCCATATGGGGCACCGTTTTTTTATATCTTTTTAGGGGTTTATAGATGAGCGATATGCACTCGCTGCTGGTGGCGGCAATACTGGGTGTGGTCGAAGGATTGACGGAGTTTTTGCCGGTTTCCAGTACGGGCCATATGATTATCGTTGGCCATCTGCTGGGCTTTGAAGGGGATACCGCAAAAACGTTTGAAGTGGTGATCCAGCTGGGGTCTATTCTGGCGGTGGTCGTGATGTTCTGGCGTCGCCTGTTTGGCCTGATCGGCATCCATTTTGGACGTCCGCCTCAGCACGAGGGGGCCAGTAAAGGTCGTCTGTCACTGATCCATATTCTGCTCGGGATGATCCCTGCGGTGGTGCTGGGTCTGGTGTTCCACGACGCCATCAAATCGCTGTTTAATCCGATTAACGTGATGTACGCGCTGGTGGTGGGGGGCTTACTGCTGATCGCCGCGGAAGTGCTGAAGCCAAAAACGCCGCGCGCGGAAGGTCTGGACGATATGACGTATCGTCAGGCGTTTATCATTGGTTGCTTCCAGTGTCTGGCGCTGTGGCCGGGCTTCTCGCGTTCAGGCGCAACAATCTCCGGCGGGATGCTGATGGGCGTAAGCCGTTACGCCGCATCAGAGTTCTCGTTCCTGCTGGCGGTGCCGATGATGATGGGCGCTACCGTGCTCGACGTCTATAAGAGCTATCACTTCCTGACGGCTGGCGACATTCCGATGTTCGCCGTCGGCTTCATCACCGCGTTTATCGTGGCGCTGATTGCCATCAAAACCTTCCTTCAGCTGATTAAGCGTATCTCGTTTATTCCGTTCGCGATCTATCGCTTTATCGTGGCGGCTGCGGTGTACGTGGTCTTCTTCTGACCGATGGCCCTCAGTCTTTCGGCTGAGGGCAATGCTTTTCCTTCCAGTCCGACACCGCCTGAATTCGCCGCTTCGTGAGCTCTTCGCGAATTTCCGGTCCTTTGAATCCCGCTTCGACAACGTCCTTCGTGGGCACCGCTTTCGCTACGTCCCAGGCTTTACGCAGTAAACGTCCCTGCGGGTAATCGCACGCTTCAAAACCGGTACGACCGCGCACGTCAGCTTCGCTGGTCAGCGCGATTTGCTCCACGCGCTGGGGTTTGCGCCAGGCGTCGATGTTGTCGAAAAGCTTAACGATGGTAGCCGGTTTCAGGATGGGGAAGGTGTGGATCAGATCGTGGAACTCGGCCACCAGTTTCGCCAGATCGCGGATCTCGTTCGGCACGCGCAGACGCTGGCACAGCCCCTCGACCAGCTTCACCCCTGCCGGGCCGTGCCCGTGGTGGCGAGGCCAGAATTCTTTTGGCGTTAGGCCTTTGCCGAGATCGTGGCACAGGGTGGAAAAGCGCACGTCCACGTCAGGGCTGAGCATGGCGGCCATGCTCAGGGTCATCAGCGTGTGTACGCCGGTATCAATTTCCGGGTGCCATTTTGCCGGGGCAGGTACGCCAAACAGCGCGTCTATTTCCGGGAACAGTACCTTCAGCGCGCCGCAGTCGCGCAGGACCTGGAAAAAGACCTGCGGGTTGCGCGTGGTGAGGGCATTTTCCGTCTCTTTCCAGACGCGCTCTGGCGTCAGGTGTTCAAGCTCGCCCGCCTCGGTCATGGCGGTCATCAGCGCCATTGTCTCATTGGCAATACGGAAGCTGAGATGGGCGTAACGCGCGGCAAAGCGCGCCACGCGGAGCACGCGGAGCGGATCTTCAGAAAACGCCGGGGAAACGTGACGTAAAAGACGGTTGCGCAGATCGTCCTGACCGCCATAGGCGTCTACGATCTGCCCGTCTTCGTCCTGCGCCAGCGCGTTGATGGTGAGATCGCGACGCAGGAGATCTTGCTCCAGCGTGACGTCCGGCGCGGCATAGCAGGTGAAGCCCGTATAGCCCGAGCCCGATTTCCGCTCGGTACGCGCCAGGGCATACTCTTCACGGCTTTTCGGGTGCAGGAACACGGGAAAATCGCGGCCTACCTGCTGGTAGCCCGCGTCGAGCATCTCTTCAGGAGTGGCGCCAACCACCACCCAGTCTTTATCTTTGACCGGCAGACCTAACAACGCATCACGTACCGCACCACCGACCAGATAACTCTTCACGCCCAACTCTCCCGTTTTCTCTTTTCCAGAATGATACGTAAGTCTGGCAGAGAAGACGAATTAGTTCATCCAGCGGTCTTTACGCTTACGGCTTGGGATCAGATGCGGCAGCACCAGACCCAGTACCAGACCCACGCCCAGCACGCCGCCGCCATACATAAACCACTGCATGATAATGGTGCGCTGTTTGTCGTCGAGCTGCAGATTGGCGGCATTCACCTTCTTCTGCGCGACAATCAGCTCGTTTTTCAGTTTCTGGTTCTCTTCTTTCAGGCCGTTAATCACACCGTCGCTTTGCGCCACTTTCTGCTGCATTTCAGCGGTGCGCTGGTTCCAGGTGCCGTCGATGTTGTTCAGCTTATCGGTCAGAGTCTTCACCTGGTTTTCCAGATCGGGAACGCGCGTGCGCAGGCTTGGCACGGTGCTCAGCTCTTTCAGCGGGATCCAGGAAGTGCGGCCGGTACTGTCGCGAACCTGGCCGTAATTGGTATCCGCGTTGGTCTGTAACAGGGTGACTTCCTCACCGGCATTCACCGTGCCCACGAGGCGATAATTATCTCCAGGGCCACTGCGTACCCAGGTGTTCAGTTCGTCAGAAACGTAACGCTTCTCTTCAGCGTGCACTGCGGTTGCGGCGCTAAAAGCGAGTAAAGTAAGTCCAATCAGGCGTAATTTAAGCATCATTAGTCGTTATTTTCATAAATAGTGGAACGATAGTAGTGGCAACAGTGTCTCTACGCAAAGCATTCGTCAGCAATCAGAATCATCTGTGTCACGACTCTACAGATTTACGCCCGACAAATTGCTCATTGCATGGCAATTTGGCGCAAAATACTATGTACTGACAAACAAATGGCGAGGAAGTTCGCCTTCATTGACGCGTCTGTGACGCCCGCAAAAGTACAAGGCTATGGCACAAGAAATCGAATTAAAGTTTATCGTCGAAAAAGACAGCGTTGACGCACTCCGCCAGCATCTGCATACGCTTTCCGGCGAACACCATGCACCGGTACAACTGCTTAATATCTATTACGAAACGCCAGACAACTGGCTGCGTCGCCACGATATGGGGCTGCGCATCCGCGGCGCGAGCGGGCGCTACGAGATGACGATGAAAATTGCCGGCCGCGTGGTCGGCGGTTTACATCAGCGCCCGGAATACAATATCGACATCAGCAAGCCAGAACTTGAGCTGGAACGTTTCCCGGCGGAAGTCTGGCCGGATGGCGAGCTGCCTTCCACGCTGGCGGAACAGGTGCAGCCGCTGTTCAGCACCGATTTCTGGCGCGAGAAATGGCTGGTGACGGAAGGCAAAAGCCGCATCGAAATCGCCCTCGATCTGGGGGACGTGAAGGCGGGTGAGTTCCAGGAACCGATTTGCGAACTCGAGCTTGAGCTGCTGGAAGGGGACGCGAATGACGTGCTGAAGCTGGCGCGTAAGCTGGTGAACCAGTCCGGACTGCGTCAGGGAAGCCTGAGTAAAGCCGCGCGGGGTTACCATCTGGCCGCCGGAAATGCGCCGCGCGCGCTAAAAGAGACGACCATCCTGCACGTTGCGCCGAAAGCCAGCGTTGAACAGGGTCTGGAAGCCGCGCTGGAGCTGGCGCTTTCTCAGTGGCAATACCATGAAGAGCTGTGGGTGCGAAATGTGAAAAACGCGAAATCCAACGTGCTGGCGGCGATTGCCCTGGTGCGCCATACCCTGACGCTGTTCGGCGGTATTGTTCCTCGCAAAGCGAGCGCTCACTTACGTGACCTGCTGACGCAAACCGAAACGCTGATGCTCTCCGACGTATCGGCGCAAACGGCGATCTACAGCCCGCAAGCCGCGACGGCAAAACTGGCGCTGACCGAGTTCCTGGTGACGCGCGGCTGGCGCGCCTTCCTGGATGCGAAAGCCGAGACCAAAATCGCGGAAAACTTTAAGCGTTTCGCGGATATTCATCTTTCCCGTCATGCCGCCGAGCTGAAGAGTACCTTTGCGTATCCGCTCGGCGATCAGTATGGCGATCAGCTTCCTCGTCTGTCGCGCAACATCGACAGCATGCTGCTGCTTTCCGGCGCTTATGACGGCGTTAAAACCCAGGCCTGGCTGGAGAACTGGCAGGGGCTGAAGCACGCCATTGAAACCCGCCAGCATATTGAGATTGAGCATTTCCGTAACGAGGCCATTTCGCAGGAGCCGTTCTGGCTGCACAGCGGAAAACGTTAACTCTGGCAAGGAACCCCTATAATGCCGCTTTCTTCACCGTTACAGCAGCAGTGGCAGACCGTTTGCGAACGTCTGCCTGAGTCATTACCGGCGTCATCGTTAAGCGAGCAGGCGAAGAGCGTGCTCGCCTTCAGTGATTTTGTGCAGGAAAGTATCACCGCCAACCCGGACTGGCTGGCAGAGCTTGAGAACGCGCCGCCGCAGGCGGACGAGTGGCGGCATTACGCCGGCTGGCTGCAAACTGCGCTTGAAGACGTTGCGGATGAAGCGACGCTGATGCGCGTCCTGCGCCAGTTCCGCCGTCGGGTGATGGTGCGCATTGCCTGGGCGCAGTCGCTGGAGCTGGTAAGCGAAGAGAGCACGCTGCAGCAGCTAAGCGAGCTGGCGCAAACGCTGATTGTCGCCGCGCGCGACTGGCTCTACGCCGCCTGCTGTAAAGAGTGGGGCACGCCGTGCAGCGAGGAAGGGGTTCCTCAGCCGCTGTTGATTCTGGGGATGGGCAAGCTGGGCGGCTGCGAGCTGAACTTCTCCTCCGACATTGACCTGATTTTTGCCTGGCCCGAGAACGGCTCCACGCGCGGCGGCCGTCGCGAGCTGGACAACGCCCAGTTCTTTACCCGCCTCGGTCAGCGTCTGATTAAGGCGCTGGATCAGCCGACGCAGGACGGTTTTGTTTACCGCGTGGACATGCGCCTGCGCCCGTTTGGCGACAGCGGACCGCTGGTGCTGAGCTTTGCCGCGCTGGAAGATTACTACCAGGAGCAGGGGCGCGACTGGGAGCGCTATGCGATGGTTAAAGCGCGGATCATGGGCGACAGCGACGACGCTTACGCCAACGAGCTGCGCGCCATGCTGCGCCCGTTCGTATTCCGTCGCTATATCGACTTCAGCGTGATCCAGTCCCTGCGAAATATGAAAGGGATGATCGCCCGTGAGGTGCGCCGTCGTGGTCTGAAGGACAACATCAAGCTCGGCGCGGGCGGCATCCGCGAAATCGAATTTATCGTTCAGGTCTTCCAGCTTATTCGCGGCGGCCGTGAGCCGTCCCTGCAGTCCCGCTCGCTGCTGCCGACCCTGAGCGCCATCGAGCAGCTGCACCTGCTGCCGGACGGCGACGCGCAAACCCTGCGCGAAGCCTATCTGTTCCTGCGCCGTCTGGAAAACCTGCTGCAAAGTATCAACGACGAACAGACCCAGACCCTGCCGGGCGATGACCTTAACCGGGCGCGCCTGGCCTGGGGCATGCGCGTGGACGACTGGACGGCGTTAACCGAACGGCTGGATGCCCATATGGCAGGCGTACGCCGCATCTTTAACGAGCTGATCGGTGATGACGAAAGCGAATCGCAGGACGATGCGCTTTCCGAGCACTGGCGCGAGCTGTGGCAGGACGCGCTCCAGGAAGATGACACTACGCCGGTGCTGACGCACTTAACCGACGACGCGCGCCATCGCGTGGTGGCGCTGATCGCTGATTTCCGTCTTGAGCTGAACAAACGCGCCATCGGCCCGCGCGGTCGTCAGGTGCTGGATCACCTGATGCCGCACCTGCTGAGCGAGGTCTGCTCGCGGGCGGACGCGCCGGTGCCGCTGTCGCGCATGATGCCGCTGTTAAGCGGGATCATCACGCGTACCACCTATCTGGAACTTTTAAGCGAGTTTCCTGGGGCGCTGAAGCACCTGATTACGCTCTGCGCCGCGTCGCCGATGGTGGCCAACAAGCTTGCGCGTTACCCGCTGCTGCTGGATGAGCTGCTCGATCCGAACACGCTGTATCAGCCAACGGCGACGGATGCCTACCGGGACGAGCTGCGTCAGTATCTGCTGCGCGTGCCGGAAGAGGATGAAGAGCAACAGCTGGAGGCGCTGCGCCAGTTTAAGCAGGCGCAGATGCTGCGCGTGGCGGCGGCGGACATCGCCGGAACGCTGCCGGTGATGAAAGTGAGCGATCACTTAACCTGGCTGGCAGAGGCGATCATCGACGCGGTGGTACATCAGGCGTGGGTGCAGATGGTGGCGCGCTACGGCCAGCCGAAACACCTGGCCGAACGTGAAGGACGCGGATTCGCGGTCGTGGGGTACGGCAAGCTTGGCGGCTGGGAGCTGGGCTATAGCTCCGATCTGGATTTAATCTTCCTGCACGATTGCCCGGTTGACGTAATGACCGACGGCGAGCGTGAAATTGACGGGCGTCAGTTCTACCTGCGCCTGGCGCAGCGCATCATGCACCTGTTCAGCACGCGCACCTCGTCGGGCATTTTGTATGAAGTGGATGCCCGTCTGCGTCCGTCCGGCGCGGCGGGCATGCTGGTGACCTCAACGGAATCCTTCGCCGATTACCAGAAGAATGAAGCCTGGACGTGGGAGCATCAGGCGCTGGTGCGTGCTCGCGTGGTGTACGGCGATCCGCAGCTCAAAACGCAGTTTGACGTCATCCGCAGGGAGGTTATGACCACCTTGCGTGATGGCAGCACGCTGCAAACGGAAGTGCGCGAAATGCGCGAGAAAATGCGCGCGCATCTCGGTAATAAACATCGCGATCGCTTTGATATTAAAGCCGACGAGGGCGGGATTACCGATATTGAGTTCATTACCCAGTATCTGGTGCTGCTGCACGCCCACGACAAGCCGAAGCTGACGCGCTGGTCCGATAACGTGCGCATTCTGGAACTACTGGCGCAAAACGACATCATGGACGAGCAGGAGGCGCAGGCCTTAACCCGCGCCTACACGACGCTTCGCGATGAGCTTCATCACCTGGCGCTGCAGGAGGAGCCGGGGCACGTGGCGCTGGACAGTTTTGCTCATGAACGTGCTCAGGTAACGGCCAGCTGGCAGAAGTGGCTGGTGGAACCGTGCGTAACAAATCAAGTGTGATATTATCGCGCGCAAATTGTGAATCTTTCTGGAGTCAGGAATGAAAGTAACACTGCCAGAGTTTGAACGTGCTGGGGTAATGGTTGTTGGGGATGTGATGCTGGATCGCTACTGGTATGGGCCTACCAGCCGCATCTCTCCGGAAGCACCGGTACCGGTGGTTAAGGTCGACACCATTGAAGAGCGTCCCGGCGGCGCGGCAAACGTGGCGATGAACATTGCCTCTCTGGGCGCGCAGTCGCGTCTGGTGGGCCTGACCGGCATTGACGATGCGGCGCGCGCGCTGAGCAAGTCGCTGGCGGACGTGAACGTGAAGTGCGACTTCGTCTCTGTTCCGACCCACCCGACCATCACCAAGCTGCGCGTGCTGTCGCGCAACCAGCAGCTGATCCGCCTCGACTTTGAAGAAGGGTTCGAAGGCGTTGATCCTGAGCCGCTGCACGAGCGTATCAACCAGGCGCTGGGCAATATCGGCGCGCTGGTGCTGTCCGACTATGCCAAAGGCGCGCTGGCGAGCGTGAAGACGATGATTCAGCTGGCGCGTAAAGCCAACGTCCCAGTGCTGATCGACCCGAAAGGGACCGATTTTGAGCGCTATCGCGGCGCAACCCTGCTGACGCCAAACCTCTCCGAGTTTGAAGCGGTGGCGGGCAAGTGCAAAACCGAGGAAGAGCTGGTTGAGCGCGGCATGAAGATCATTGCTGATTTCGAGCTGTCTGCTTTGCTCGTCACCCGCTCCGAGCAGGGGATGACGCTGCTGCAGCCGGGCAAAGCGCCGCTGCATATGCCAACCCAGGCGCAGGAAGTGTACGACGTGACCGGTGCCGGTGATACGGTGATCGGCGTGCTGGCGGCGACGCTGGCAGCAGGAAACTCGCTGGAAGAGGCGTGCTACTTCGCTAACGCCGCGGCGGGCGTGGTCGTCGGTAAGCTCGGTACCTCAACCGTTTCGCCAATCGAGCTGGAAAACGCGGTGCGCGGTCGTGCGGATACCGGTTTTGGCGTTATGACCGAAGACGAGCTGAAGGTGGCCGTCGCCGCCGCGCGCAAGCGTGGTGAAAAAGTGGTGATGACGAACGGCGTGTTCGACATTCTGCACGCGGGCCACGTTTCGTATCTGGCGAATGCGCGCAAGTTGGGCGATCGCCTGATTGTGGCGGTTAACAGCGATGCGTCGACGAAGCGCCTGAAGGGTGAAACGCGCCCGGTGAACCCGCTCGAACAGCGCATGATTGTGCTCGGCGCGCTGGAAGCCGTGGACTGGGTGGTGTCGTTTGAAGAAGATACTCCGCAGCGTCTGATTGCCGGCATTCTGCCGGACCTGCTGGTAAAAGGCGGGGATTACAAGCCGGAGCAAATCGCGGGTAGCGAAGAGGTCTGGGCGAACGGCGGAGAGGTGATGGTGCTCAACTTTGAGGACGGGTGTTCAACCACCAACATCATCAAGAAGATCCAGAAGGACAGTCAGTAAAAAAACGGGCCAGTTGGCCCGTTTTTTTCTCCCTCTCCCTGTGGGAGAGGGCTGGGGTGAAGGCATCAGGCCGCACTTACTCCTGGTCGTCCACCGGTGGAATAGCCGGTGCCGGCTTCACTTCTTCCGGCGCATTTCGGTTTTCCAGCTCGGTCAGACGCTGTTCCAGCAGCGCCAGCTTCTCGCGGGTGCGCAGCAGAACCTGGGTCTGCACGTCAAACTCTTCGCGGCTGACTAAATCAAGGCGAACCAACTGCGCCTGCAGCGTCTGGCGGATTTTCTTTTCTACGTCATCACCAAATTCACGAATGCCTTTTGGCATAGATTCATGAACCTGACGCGCGATCTGCTCAATTTTTTTCGGGTCAATCATTGGCGTTTCCCTTGATGGAAAAGTGTTAGTGTCCATTGTAGCGCGTCATGCCCAAGGTAAACAAAATTGTTTGATGCTTATGCATTGCCCAGGATAATCAATAGCGTTATAGTTATCTCGCTTATTCTCAGGGCGGGGCGAAATTCCCCACCGGCGGTAAATCAGCGTGACGCTGAAAGCCCGCGAGCGCTTTGGGTGAATACTCAAAGGTCAGCAGATCCGGTGTAATTCCGGGGCCGACGGTTAGAGTCCGGATGGGAGAGAGTAACGATCAAGTCGGGCATGGGCCCGCTCACGTTATCTTTTTGCCGCTTATACGGCGCTCCTAAGACTGCCCTGATTCTGGTAACCATAATGTTAATGAGGTTTTTTTACCATGAATCAGACGCTACTTTCCTCTTTTGGCACTTCAACTCAACGTGTTGAACATGCACTGGATGCACTTCGCGAAGGCCGCGGTGTGATGGTGCTTGACGATGAAAACCGTGAAAACGAAGGCGATATGATTTTCGCCGCCGAAAACATGACCGTTGAACAGATGGCGCTGACCATCCGTCACGGCAGCGGCATCGTATGCCTGTGTATTAATGAAGATCGTCGTAAGCAGCTCGATCTGCCGATGATGGTCGAAAACAACACCAGCGCCTTTGGTACCGGTTTTACCGTGACCATTGAAGCAGCGCATGGTGTGACCACCGGTGTGTCTGCGGCTGACCGTCTGACCACCGTACGTGCAGCGATTGCTGATGGTGCGAAGCCATCCGATCTGCACCGTCCAGGCCACGTCTTCCCACTGCGTGCGCAGGCGGGCGGCGTGTTGACCCGTGGTGGTCATACCGAAGCGACGATCGACCTGGTGACGCTGGCTGGCTTCAAGCCTGCTGGCGTGCTGTGCGAACTGACCAACGATGATGGCACCATGGCGCGCGCGCCGGAGTGCATCACCTTTGCCCGCCTGCACAACATGCCGGTGGTAACGATTGAAGATCTGGTTGAGTATCGCCAGGCGCACGAGCGCAAAGCCAGCTGATAATAAAAACGCCGGGAAGTCCCGGCGTTTTTTACCCGATTCCTGCGGTCTGCAGGAGAACCAGACTTAATCCCATCACCGACATTCCGCACAGCACGCCATAGCTGGGGTTGTTGTTAGGATCGATCTCCTTCGCCAGCGGCATCAGTTCATCCACCGAAAGCGCAACCATGATCCCGGCTACCGCGGCCATAATCGCTGCCATCACTACCGGAGAGACCAGGCTACCAAGGATCAGCCAGGCCAGTACGCCGCCAAGGATTTCGGCCATCCCGGAAATGCCCGCCCAGAACACCGCGGTGCGTTTCGATCCCGTTGCGGCATACACGGGGCCGGCGACGGCCAGTCCTTCAGGAATATTGTGTAAGGCGACCGCCAGCGCGATGCCAAAGCCCATCTCAAGATTGCTGCTGGCCGTCACGTAGGTCGCGACCCCCTCCGGGAAGTTGTGCAGGCTGATGCCAAGCGTTAACAGCACGGCGGTACGCTTGATATTGCGCGGCATGGGCGTCACGTTTTTCTGCATTAAATCCTGCGGATGCGCGTGCGGCAGCATCCGATCGAGGGCAAAGTATCCCAGCAGGCCAAAGACAAACATGCCGTAGCCCAGCAGCGGAGACATGCCTTCTGTGCCCAACGCGGCAGGCAGCATCTCCATCAGGGAGATGAGCAGCATGATCCCGGCAGCAAAGCCCAGTGAGAAGGCCAGTACGCGGTTAGAGGGCTTTTGGCCGAGCACGCCGAGGATCGCACCGATGAATGTCGCGGCGCCTGCCAGTATGGTCAGGATCAGGGGGACTGACATGCATTGCTCCTTGTGATAATGATTCTCATTAATATAAATGATTCATTTCTGGCAAAGCGAGGGTTAAAACCTGGCTTTACACATTCCTTACATTCAAATTTCCTGATGATGATCTTCACGCTTATCTGCGTTCATCTTTGCCGGATTGCGCGTAATGTAGCACCATTAAATTGACACCTTCTGTAAGGATATCACCATGACTTCTTCCCGTATGCCAGCCCTGTTTTTAGGCCACGGCAGCCCTATGAACGTTCTGGAAGACAACGTCTATACCCGCGCCTGGCGTCATCTGGGCGAGACGTTGCCGCGTCCGAAAGCGATCGTGGTGGTATCTGCGCACTGGTTTACCCGTGGGACAGGCGTGACCGCCATGGAAGCGCCAAAAACCATTCATGATTTTGGGGGCTTCCCGCAGGCGCTGTACGACACGCATTATCCGGCCCCCGGCTCGCCTGAGCTGGCACAAAAGCTGGTAGAGTTGCTGGCACCCGTCTCTGTGACGCTGGACAAAGAAGCCTGGGGCTTTGACCATGGCTCCTGGGGCGTGCTGATTAAAATGTATCCTGACGCGGATATCCCGATGGTGCAGTTGAGCATCGACAGCACTAAACCGGCGGCCTGGCATCTGGAGATGGGGCGTAAGCTGGCAACCCTGCGCGATGAAGGCATCATGCTGGTGGCGAGCGGCAACGTGGTGCATAACCTGCGTACCGCACGCTGGCACGGTGAGAACACGCCGTACCCGTGGGCAACCTCTTTTAACGACTACGTCAAAGCCAACCTGACCTGGCAAGGCCCGGCTGAGGAGCATCCGCTGGTGAACTATCTGGATCACGAAGGCGGTTCACTCTCCAACCCGACGCCGGAACACTTCCTGCCGCTGCTGTACGTGCTTGGCGCGTGGGATGGTCAGGAACCGGTGACGATCCCGGTCGACGGTATCGAGATGGGGAGTTTGAGTATGCTGTCGGTGCAGGTGGGATAATAAAAGCAAAACGGCAACCTCAGGTTGCCGTTTTTAGTGTTTGCACCCTCTCCCTGTGGGAAAGGGGCGGGGTGAGGGCATCAGGCTGCGGCCTATTCGACAAAAATGTGCGGATAAAACCGTGACAGATCCTGCGTGATCAGCGCGCGATCTTCGCGAATGCCAATCCCGGCCGGTTGATCGTTGATGAGCCAGCTGCCAATCAGGGTATAGCTGTCGCCAAACTTCGGCAGCTGATAGAACTCCTGGACGATCATCCCTTCTTCGCCGTATGGCCCTTCAACCGCTTCCAGCGTCTTGCCGTTTTCGATAATCGAGACGTTTGCGCCTTCGCGGGAGAAGATCGGCTTAACGACGTATTTCTCCATTTGCGGGTAATCATCTTCCGCAAAATAGGCTGGCAGCAGGTTCGGGTGGTTCGGGAACATCTCCCAGAGCATCGGCAGCAGGGCTTTGTTAGAGATAATGCTCTTCCAGGCCGGCTCCAGCCAGCGCACGCCAGCATCTTCCAGCTTGGTGGAAAACATCTCGCGCAGCATGTATTCCCACGGGTAGAGCTTGAACAGGTTGCTGATCACCTGGTCCTGCATATCCGTAAACTGACCTTTTTCACCCAGGCCGATATCCTCGATATAGAGGAACTCGGTCGCCACTTCCGCTTCGGCGGCGCAGTCCTGCAGATACTGAACCGTGCCACGGTCTTCTTCCGTGTCGCGGCAGCAGGCGAGATGGAGCAGGTTAAAGCCATGCTGTTCGCGCAGCTCGGCAAAACGCTCAATCAGCTTTTCCTGCAGGCTGTTAAACTGGTCGCTGCCTTCCGGCAGGTTTCCGGCATTGGCCTGGTCTTCCAGCCAGATCCACTGGAAGAACGCCGCTTCGTACAGAGAGGTTGGCGTATCGGCGTTGTTTTCCAGAAGCTTCGGTTCACCTTTGCCGTCCCACGCCAGATCGAGGCGAGAGTAAAGCGAAGGTTGATTCGTTTTCCACGACTGGCGCACAAAGCCCCAGGTGTGCTTCGGAATGCGGAACTTTGCCATAAGCTCGTCGCTGTCGATGACCTTTTCCACGACCTTCAGGCACATCTGGTGCAGCTCGGCCGTCACCTCTTCCAGTTTTTCCACCTGAGCCAGCGTGAGCTTGTAATAGGCGTCTTCACACCAGTACGGCTCGCCGTACATGGTGTGGAAGTTAAAACCGTACTCGGTGGCTTTTTCACGCCAGTCCGGGCGCTCGGTGATACTGACTCGTTCCATGATCAGCCGCCCATTGAGCGAGTAGAGGAGGTGCCTGTCGCACTGCGCTGCATGCTGGTCTGCTTCGCCACAGATTCACCAAACCCGCCGCGGGTGATAGTGCTGGTCGTTGCTGGCTTCGGCGCCATCGCCGTTTTCGGAACGTTCACGGTGCGGCCTGGGGTCGCTGCGCCGTAGCCTTTGCCGCTGGCATCGGTATATTGACCGTAAGCCGGGCTGGCCGGGTTTTTCGAGCTAAACAGCGGCTGCTGCTGGTAGCCCGCACCGCCGCCCATCAGGCGACCCATCATGTAGCCTGCCATCAGCGGCATCCAGAAGCTGCCGCTGGACTGCGCCTGATTTTCAGAAGCGGTGCCTGCCTGAGCCGGTGCCTGCTGGCACTGACCTTCACCAAACTCCGCCACGCAGTCTTCGCGTGAGGCATATTTCGGTGCAGTACGTTCCGCTTCTTTCAGCGCGCTCGTATAAGCCGTTTTACATTCGGCGGCTTTGCCGGTTGCGGCGGAGCAGTCGTCTGCGTTTTGATACAGCGAAACCGTTTCGTCATTTTTCTCACAGCCTGCCAGCATAAAGACAGCCGTGACCGCCAGCGCAACAGGGGTGAGGTGACGCGCGTTCCAGCTCTTGCGGAACGAAGCGTGATTTATAGATTTTGTCCGTTTCATCTTTGTCTTCCAGGACCCAGTGGTAATAACGCTCAGGATAGAGGATGAGTGGTTGAAAATGAAGCGAAGAGGGGCGGAATCAGGGGGATCTTTACGTTGGCTTACGTTCGGATGTGATTCAGATGCGCCCTCTCCCTGTGGGAGAGGGGCGGGGTGAGGGCATCAGGCCGCGGTGGGCCTGATGACACTCTTAGTTACGGAACGGATTATTGCCTTTGCTGGCAGGCGCGGTGGTACGCGCGGCGGCCGGCTGTGCCGCAGGGGTGTTGCTGTTAGCGTTGAAGTTATCAACCGCGGCAACCTGCTCAGGGTTCTCCGGTGCAACGCTGTCCGGTGAAGTGGATACCGGTTTGCCCAGCGCGCTGTTCAGCATCTGCAGATCTTGCTCGTTCAGCGTACCCAGAGCCTGTTTGATGTTCAGCTGGTTAATCAGGTACTGGTAACGCGCGCTCGAGAGCTGCTGTTTCGCGTTGTACAGCGTGGTGGTCGCGTCGAGCACGTCAACGATAGTACGTGTACCGACCGAGTAGCCCGCTTCCATCGCATCCAGAGAGCTCTGCGCAGACACAACGGCCTGTTTATAGGCGTTGATGCTGCTGATCGAGGCGTTCACGTTGTTGAAGGAGGAACGCACGGTCTGCACCACGTTGCGGTGGGCGCTTTCCAGCTGCTCGCTCGCGCCTACAAAGTTGTACTGCGCCTGTTTCACCTGAGAGTTGACCTGACCGCCCTGGTACAGCGGGAGGGAGAAGCTCAGACCGACTTTGTTCTGACCCATATTGCTGTCGTCATACTGGGACGTATTGGTTTTAGAGCCGCTGTAGGTCGTATCAGAGACGCCGGTAGACGCGCTCAGGCTCAGGGTTGGCAGATGGCCGTCCTGCGCCTGACGAATTTGCTCGCGGGCCAGGTCCTGGCTCAGACGCGCCTGCAGCAAACTCAGGTTGCGGTTTTCCGCCTCTTTCAGCAGGGCGTTAACGGCCTGCGGTTTATCCGTTTTAAAGCTGTCCACGTTCAGCGACGCCAGCTCAGGATAGTAATTCCCGGTGACCTGACGCAGGGATTCCAGCGCGTTGTCGAGGTTGTTACGCGCGGTCACTTCGTTAGCCAGCACGGTGTCGTACTGTGAACGGGCGTTCTGCACGTCGGTGATCGCCACCAGGCCCACGTTGAAGCGCTGGGTGGTTTGATCTAACTGGCGGTAAATCGCCTGTTTCTGCGCTTCGGTGTAGGAGAGTGCGTCAATCGCGCTCAGCACGTTGAAGTACGCCGTGGCGGTGTTCAGGATCAGCGTCTGCTGGTCGGTCTGATAGGTCACATCCTGGATACCCGCACTCTTTTCCTGCAGGGTCAGGGCGCGCCATTTGGACATATCAAACAGCGTCTGTGTCAATTGCAGTGAGGCGCTGGTAGCATTGGAATTTACGCCGTTAGCGTCGCGGAAACCGTTGCTGTAGGTATAATCTGCACCTAAACCTAACTGTGGCAGCAAGGGGCTACGCGCTTCGTTAATCTTTTCAAACGCAGCATCACGATCGGCCGCTGATTTACGTAAATCAGGGTTGCCCAGACGTGCCTGCTGGTAGACCTGTAACAGGTTTTCCGCCTGGCTCATTGCACTGAAGCCCGTCAGGCTCAGGCCGATAAGGATGGGGAGCAATTTCTTCATTTGCATTCCTTGTTGTGAAGCAGTATTAGCGCTGATCTAATTAAAAAATAATTGCCGATTCTAACAGAATCTTCCATACCAAAAGGTTGGCGTAACGTGCCATCTGGCGGTAATTTGCACCAATCTACCATATAGCCTTACAAACGGCAGCCAAACAGCCTTGAAATTCACAATTTCATCACCATTGCTACCAGGACTCGACTCATGCAAAAACCAGAAAAGTTGCCCGTGACATTCGCCAAAAACGATGTAGAAATTATTGCACGAGAAACGCTTTATAGCGGTTTTTTTTCAATGGATCTTTACCGTTTCAGGCATCGCCTGTTTAACGGGGAAATGAGCGGCGAAATCAGACGCGAAATTTTTGAGCGCGGTCATGCGGCAGTCTTGCTACCCTTTGACCCAGTGCGTGACGAAGTTGTGCTGGTGGAGCAGATCCGCATTGCCGCTTATGACGTCAGTGAGAGCCCGTGGCTGCTGGAGATGGTAGCCGGGATGATCGAAGAAGGTGAGACGGTTGAAGACGTCGCCCGGCGCGAGGCGCTGGAAGAGGCCGGACTGGTGGTGGGTCGCACCAAGCCGGTGCTGAGCTATCTGGCAAGCCCGGGGGGCACCAGCGAGCGCTTGTCCATTATGGTGGGCGAAGTGGACGCCACGACGGCGGAAGGGATCCACGGTCTGGCAGATGAAAACGAAGATATTCGGGTTCATGTGGTGAGCCGGGAACAGGCTTATCAGTGGGTAGAAGAGGGGAAAATCGACAACGCAGCGTCTGTCATCGCCCTGCAATGGCTGCAGCTGCATTATCAGACATTACGAAACGAGTGGAAAAAATGAAGCGCTATACGCCTGACTTCCCAGAAATGATGCGCCTGTGCGAAACCAATTTCGCACAGCTGCGCCGCCTGCTGCCGCGAAACGACGCACCCGGCGAAACGGTAAGCTATCAGGTGAGCAACGCGCAGTATCGGTTAACGATAACAGAATCAACGCGCTACACTACGCTGGTGGAGATTGAGCAAACGGCACCCAGCATTAGCTACTGGAGCCTGCCGTCGATGACGGTGCGCCTCTATCACGACGCGATGGTCGCTGAAGTGTGTTCAAGCCAGCAGATCTTTCGCTTCAAGGCGCGGTATGATTACCCGAATAAAAAGTTGCATCAACGCGACGAAAAGCATCAAATTAACCAGTTTTTAGCCGACTGGCTAAGATATTGTTTAGCACATGGAGCAATGGCGATTCCGGTTTGTTAGCGTCATAAACCTACCTAAGGACACCATTTGGAAAGCCTGTTGAACCTGACTGTTGCTGGTGGGGCGCCAGTCAGGATATTACAAATCACCGATACCCACCTTTTTGCCGAAAAGCATGAGACGCTACTGGGGGTCAACACCTGGGAGAGTTATCAGGCGGTGCTTAGCGCCATTCACGCTGAAAACCGTGCATGCGATCTGATTGTCGCAACGGGCGATCTGGCGCAGGATCAGTCCTCCGCGGCCTACCAGCATTTTGCTGAAGGCATCGCGAGCTTTAGCGTGCCTTGCGTCTGGCTGCCGGGAAACCATGACTTCCAGCCTGCCATGTTCAGTTCTCTTCAGGATGCGGGGATATCTCCGGCGAAATGTGTTTTTGCGGGTGAACAGTGGCAGATCCTGCTGCTGGACAGCCAGGTGTTTGGCGTCCCGCACGGTGAGTTAAGCGAGTTTCAGCTCGACTGGCTTGAGACCAAACTGGCTGCTGAACCTGAACGCCACACGCTGCTGTTGCTTCATCATCATCCTCTGCCGGCGGGCTGCAGCTGGCTCGATCAGCACAGTCTGCGCAACTCCGCGGCGCTGGATCGCGTGCTGGCGAAGTTCCCGCGGGTGAAAAATCTGCTGTGTGGGCATATTCATCAGGAACAGGATCTCGACTGGAACGGACGCCGCATGCTGGCGACACCGTCGACCTGCGTTCAGTTTAAGCCGCACTGCGCCAACTTTACCCTGGACACCATCGCGCCGGGCTGGCGCTGGCTGGAACTGCATGCCGACGGCACGCTGACTACGGAAGTCTGCCGTTTGACCGGTGCAAAATTCCGCCCGGATACCGCTTCAGAAGGCTATTGATGTCTACGCTCCTTTACCTGCACGGATTCAACAGCTCGCCGCGCTCCGCAAAAGCGACACAGTTTCGCCAGTGGCTGAGCGAGCATCACCCCGACGTTGAGATGATTATCCCGCAGCTGCCGCCTTACCCGGCAGAGGCCGCGGAGATGCTGGAATCTATAGTGCTTGCGCACGGCGGCGAAACCTTCGGTGTGGTCGGTTCATCCCTGGGTGGGTATTACGCCACCTGGCTCTCACAATGCTTCATGCTGCCCGCCGTTGTGGTTAATCCGGCGGTTCGGCCATTTGAGCTGCTGAGGGACTTTCTTGGCGAAAACGAGAACCCCTACACCGGCCAGCAATATGTGCTAGAGTCACGCCATATTTACGATCTCAAAGTTATGCAGGTCGACCCGCTTGAGGCGCCGGATCTCATCTGGCTGCTGCAACAGACGGGTGATGAAGTGCTGGATTACCGCCAGGCAGTGGCGTATTACGCCTCCTGCCGCCAGACTATAGAAGAGGGCGGAAACCATGCTTTCACGGGCTTTGAGAATCATTTCACCCAGATTGTCGATTTTCTTGGACTGCACAGCCACTGACAATCAATGCGAATTGCTAGTTTAAATCATGACGCAAACCTATAACGCTGATGCCATTGAGGTCCTCACCGGGCTTGAGCCGGTTCGCCGCCGCCCGGGGATGTACACCGATACGACGCGCCCAAACCATCTGGGCCAGGAAGTTATTGATAACAGTGTGGACGAAGCGCTGGCGGGCCATGCCAAACGCGTCGACGTTATCCTGCACGCCGATCAGTCGCTGGAAGTCATCGACGACGGGCGCGGCATGCCGGTGGATATCCACCCGGAAGAGGGCGTGCCTGCCGTTGAGCTGATCCTCTGTCGTCTGCACGCGGGCGGTAAGTTCTCAAACAAGAACTACCAGTTCTCCGGTGGTCTGCACGGCGTGGGCATTTCCGTCGTGAACGCCTTGTCCAAACGCGTGGAAGTGAACGTCCGTCGCGACGGCCAAGTCTATAACATCGCGTTTGAAAACGGCGATAAGGTGCAGGATCTGCAGGTTGTCGGCACGTGCGGTAAACGCAATACCGGCACCAGCGTCCACTTCTGGCCTGACGAAAGCTTCTTCGACAGCCCGCGCTTTTCCGTTTCTCGCCTGACGCACCTGCTGAAAGCCAAAGCGGTGCTGTGTCCGGGCGTGGAAATCACCTTTACCGATCACGTTAACAATACCGCACAAACCTGGTGCTACGCCGACGGTCTGAACGACTACCTGTGCGAAGCGGTAAACGGCCTGCCAACGCTGCCGGAAAAACCGTTTGTCGGTAACTTTAGCGGCGATACCGAAGCCGTGGACTGGGCGCTGCTGTGGCTACCGGAAGGCGGCGAGCTGCTGACCGAAAGCTACGTTAACCTGATCCCAACCATGCTTGGCGGTACCCACGTCAACGGCCTGCGTCAGGGGCTGCTGGACGCGATGCGCGAGTTCTGCGAATACCGCAATATCCTGCCGCGCGGCGTGAAGCTGTCGGCGGAAGATATCTGGGATCGCTGCGCCTACGTGCTCTCCGTGAAGATGCAGGATCCGCAGTTTGCCGGTCAGACCAAAGAGCGCCTGTCGTCACGTCAGTGCGCGGCGTTCGTCTCCGGCGTGGTGAAAGATGCGTTTACCCTGTGGCTGAACCAGAACGTTCAGGCGGCAGAGATGCTGGCCGAAATGGCCATTTCCAGCGCCCAGCGTCGTCTGCGCGCCGCGAAGAAAGTGGTGCGTAAAAAGCTGACCAGCGGCCCTGCGCTGCCGGGCAAGCTGGCAGACTGTACCGCACAGGATCTCAACCGTACCGAGCTGTTCCTTGTGGAAGGGGACTCGGCGGGTGGATCGGCCAAGCAGGCGCGCGATCGTGAATATCAGGCGATCATGCCGCTCAAGGGTAAGATCCTGAATACCTGGGAGGTCTCTTCTGATGAAGTGCTGGCCTCGCAGGAAGTCCACGATATCTCGGTGGCGATCGGCATCGATCCGGACAGCGACGATCTGAGCCAGCTACGCTACGGCAAGATCTGTATCCTCGCGGATGCGGACTCCGATGGTCTGCACATCGCCACGCTGCTCTGCGCGCTGTTCGTGAAGCATTTCAAAACGCTGGTGAAAAACGGTCACGTCCACGTGGCGCTGCCGCCGCTGTACCGTATCGACCTCGGCAAAGAGGTTTACTACGCGCTGACGGAAGAAGAGAAAGCGGGCGTGCTGGAACAGCTGAAGCGCAAGAAGGGCAAACCGAACGTGCAGCGCTTTAAAGGGCTGGGCGAGATGAACCCAATGCAGCTTCGCGAAACGACGCTGGATCCGAACACGCGCCGCCTGGTGCAGTTGACGATCAGCGATGAAGACGAACAGCAAACCAACGCCATGATGGATATGCTCCTTGCCAAGAAACGTTCGGAAGACCGACGTAACTGGCTGCAGGAGAAAGGCGATATGGCGGATATTGAGGCCTGATGCCCTCACCCTAACCCTCTCCCACAGGGAGAGGGAATGGATCGTAGGCCCGGTAAGCGCTAGCGCCACCGGGCTTTTTTACGTCAAAACTCCATCTTCACCGTAAACTGCACTTCGCGCGGATCGCCAATCTGGTTGCCCAGGTTGTTGGTCGCAATGGACGATGTGTAGTAGGTCTTATCAAACAGGTTTTTCACGTTCACCTGTAGCGTCACCGGATACTGTAGCTTCATCTTGTACGCCGCAAACGCATCCGCCACGAAATAGCCCGGCAGATAATAATCCGCACCGTTGGTTGCGGAACGACGGCTTACGCCGTGCCCGCCGCCGCCCAGCGTCAGGGTATTCCCGGCAAACGCATTGTGAATATCGTAGGTCAGGAACAGGGAGCCGGTATGGCGCGGCACGTTTGGCAGCGGTTTGCCCGCATAGTCCGGGTCTTCCAGCACCTTCGCGTCGGTATAGCCGTAGCTGGCGATAATGTTGGTGTTCTCGGTCAATGACCCGGCAAGATCCACTTCCACGCCCTGCGAGCGCACGCGGCCCGCGGTTTTGGCGATGGTTTCATCACCCACGCTTTCGGTGTACAGCACGTTGCGCTTGTGGATATCAAACAGCGCAATATTAGCGGTAATGCCGTCGAACAGGTCAAACTTAGCGCCGATTTCATACGCGTTCGACGTTTCCGGCGGCAGGTCGCCGATGTAGCTCGCAATGGACGACTGCGGCATAAACGTCTGGGAATAGTTGGCAAACAGCGAGACCGCCGGGGTGAGCTTATAGACAAGGCCCAGCTTCGGCGTCCACTGGTCGTCGCTACTGTCGGTATTCACATTAAACGGACGGCCTTTTCCCGCGTACTGGGTGTAATACTGGTAGCGCAGTCCGGCGACGGCGATCCACTTATCGGTCAGATACAGCGCGTCCTGCGCGTAGGCGGAGTAGCTCTCCTGCTTGATGGTTTGATCGCTGTCGGATGCCGAGACGGTGGTGCACTTGCCGAGGCTGCCGTAGCTCGGGTTGTAAATATTAAAATCCTTAACGTTCTTACAGCGGATCATGTCCGTACGCAGCAGATCGTAATTCTCATACGACACGCCGGTCAGGATCTCATTGTAAAAGCCCGCGATGTCGACGTTCCCCTGCAGATCCGCGCGCGTCGTGTGCATACGCTGGGTCGAGCCCTGGGTCGCATCCACGCGGCGGGTCAGGTTGCCGGTTTTTGAATCGTAGGCCATCACGCGGGCTTGGTTATCGCTGTACTTATCCTGGCTGTAGCTGTAGTCAAACTTCGCGGTCCACTGGCTGTTGAGCCGATACTCCGCGTTGAGCTGAGCGAGATCGGACTGGCCGTCGGTCACGTTAAACGGCTCATCGAAGCGGGTTTTGCGATCGACGTCGACGGCTTTTTTAGTGTTGAGATCGAAGATCGTTCCGCGATCGAACGGCGTTTTATAGTCGCGATGCGAATAGAGCACGGTCACGGTGGCATCATCGCCAAACCAGGTGAGCGACGGAGCGATAAAGGTGCTGCGTTCGGTGCCAAAATTACGCCAGTAATCCTCGTCCTGATATTCGCCCGTCAGGCGATACGCCAGACGCGTGCCGTCAATCGGGCCGGTAACATCGATCTGTCCGGTGCCGCCGCCAAAGCTGGAAGAGGTGGCGGAAAGGGAACCGCCGAAGGTTTTCTCCGGGCGTTTGGTGACGACGTTAATCAGGCCGCCCGGATCGAGAATGCCATAGAGCGTTGAGGCCGGGCCTTTCAGCACCTCCACGCGCTCGGTTGCGGCATTGAAGGTGCGCGGCAGCACGGTGCGCAGGCCGTTGGTCATGATCGAGCCGTCGCGGTTCGCACCAAATCCGCGGCGCACGAAGGCATCCTGCGTGCCGCCCAGGGTGTTGGTCTGCACCACGTTGCTGACGTTATAGAGCGCTTCATCCAGCGTGGTGGCGTGCTGATCCGCCAGCACTTTGTCGCTGACGGTATTGACCACCTGCGGGATGTCCAGCATCGGCATGTTGGTTAACGTCGCGGTGGAGGTATTCAACGGCTGATAGCCATTGGTGGCCTCCGCCGCACTAGTTGGATTGGCGGTGACGGTAAGCGTTTCGCCGTCTGTAGCCGCGGTGTTATCTGCTGCCTGCACCAGCGGCGCCATAAACAGCAGTGAAAAGAGCGCGCGCCCTTTTACCCCAGAGAGTGAAGGTGTGAACGTAGCCATTACATCTGTTATCCCGAAATATCCCGCGAATGACGTTTCGCGGAAAAATGTGTGAGTCATTGCCCTTTACGGTCTGTCCGTTAGCCACGGCGGGCATCGGACATGTAATTGAGAATCATTCAATCATGCGAGAATGTAGTAGTAAATGGAAAAAAGAAAAAATCGGCTACAGCGTATAACCGGGCGTATAAGCGCAGCGGGATAATCATTAACTTATTGAAATAAATGTCTTTTAAAGCCGTTCTGCGTTCATTTTCTCTCAGGCTTACCCCTGGTTTTATCAGGGTGTTTCTTCTCTTGACTACTACATGGCGCAGCGTCAAACTCTCAAAAGAGAATGATTTTTATTTATATTTGTTGCGCTTTTTCTATTACGTTGGCATTCACGTGGCACACAACACAAAAAAACCGGGACTGGTTCTGGAGAACCTCTCTGCGGGCTATCAGAAAAAAATCATCGTTGATGATATCTCCCTTGCCATCCCACAGCAGAAAATAACCGTTCTGGTGGGGGCGAACGGCTGCGGAAAATCCACGCTGCTGAGCACCATTGCGCGTTTGCTTCAGCCGCTTGGCGGCGCGGCAGTTCTCGACGGCAAGGCGATCCACGAGCTGCCGACCAAAGCCGTCGCCCGCGAGCTGGGTATCCTGCCGCAGTCTCCGCTGCTCCCGGAAGGGTTGACCGTCTTTGAGCTGGTCTCGCGCGGGCGTTTTCCCTGGCAGAACTTTATGCGTCAGTGGAGCGACGAGGACGAACTGGCGGTGGAAGAGGCCCTGCGCCTGACCGGCACGGCAGAATTTGCCCATATGCCGGTGGAAAGCTTGTCCGGCGGCCAGCGTCAGCGCTGCTGGATCGCCATGGCGCTGGCGCAGCAAACGCCGTATATCCTGCTTGACGAGCCCACGACGTTTCTCGATCTCCGCTATCAGGTGGAGATCCTGGAACTGCTCCACACCCTGACTCGCCAGCACGGGCGTACCGTGGTGGTGGTGCTGCACGATCTCAACTTCGCCGTGAACTATGGCGATTCGCTGGTCTTTTTACGCCAGGGAAAAGTTGAAGGCGTATTGCATGAGGGCGATGCCTGCACGCCGGAGCTGATTAAAGCGGTGTTTGATGTCGACGTGCATATGTCCATAAACCCGTTGACCGGCAAGCCGTTCTTTATGCCGTTTCGCCAGGGCACGGTTCAGCCATGATGCGCTCCTCTCTGGCCTTCCCGATCTTCGCACTGCTGCTGGCGCTGGGCGCGATTATGCACCTGGGCATTGGCGCACGCTTTATCGCCCCGCAGACGGTGGTGGAGGCATTCTTTCATTTCGACCCGCGCAATTTCGACCATAGCGTCATTATCAAACTGAGACTGCTGCGCCTCTGCGCCGCGATGGTGACGGGCGCCGCGCTCGGCGTGGCGGGCGTGCTGCTGCAGTCCGTGATCCGCAACCCGCTCGGCGAGCCGCATATTCTGGGGCTCAACGCCGGGGCCGCGCTGGCGGTAGTGATTGCCAGCGCGCTTGGGCTGTCGCTGCCGTTTGGTCGCCCGCTCGTTGCCGCCGCCGGTGCCGCCGCGCTGTTTTTGCTGGTGCTGATGTTCTCCTCGTCCGGTCGCACCGGGCTTACGCCGATGAAGGTCACGCTGTGCGGCGTGGCGATGTCGGCGTTTGCCTCGTCGATTACCGCCGCGGTATTAATTCTCGATGAACAGACGCTGCTCGCCATGCGCACCTGGCTGGCAGGGGACCTGGCCGGGATCAACGTGCAGACGCTCCGGAGCGCCCTTTGGGCTGCAGCCGCCGGTTTTGCTCTCGCCATCGTGCTGTCGCCCTCGCTCAACATGCTGGCGCTGGGAGACCGAATGGCGCAGGGGCTTGGCGTGTCGCTGCTGAAAACCCGCCTGCTCGCCCTGCTGGCCATCGCGCTGCTCTGCGGTGCGGCCGTCTCTGTCGCCGGGCCGATTGGCTTTATCGGCCTGGTCGTGCCGCAGCTTATTCGCCGTCTGGTGTCGGTCGATTTACGCGTGATGGTGCCGCTGTCTGCCCTGTGTGGCGCGCTGATTCTGCTGCTGGCGGATATCGCCGCCCGCACGCTATTTACGCCCTGGGAGCTGGCAACCGGCATTATGACGGCCCTGGTCGGCGCGCCCGTGTTCATCTTTATGGCATCAAGGATGTTCAAATGAACCGGGCCGGATTCCGCGCGATCCGAATTGGCCGTGTATCGACGCTGGTTCGCCCGCGGGCGCTGGCGTGCCTGACCCTTTTAGCGCTGGTGGCGCTAAGCCTGCTGGGCTTTGGCCTGACGCACGGTTCTCTGCCCATTCCCACCTCCGCCATCGGGCGCGCGCTGTTTTCTCCTGAGAGCCTGACGGCGGAGACGCGCTACATCGTGATGGATATCCGCCTGCCGCGCCTGCTGATGGCTGTGCTGTGTGGGGCGATGCTCGGTATGGCGGGGGCGGCGATGCAGTCCATCACCCGCAATGGCCTGGCTGACCCCGGGCTTATCGGCGTGAAGGAGGGCTGTAGCGCGGCGGTACTGCTGCTGATTTTTCAGTTCCCGGCGCTGGGCCTGGCCTGGCGTCCGCTGGTCGGCATGGCCGGTGGGCTGCTTACCGCGCTGCTGGTCATCGCCCTGGCGCGCGATATCTCGCGCCCGCGATTTATCCTGATAGGCATCGGCGTGTCATGGGCCTTTGCCGCGGCAATGGGCGTCTTTATGACCACGGCGGACGTGCGCGACGTGCAGACGGCGATGCTGTGGCTGGCGGGAAGCCTGCATGCGGCCAACTGGACGCTGGTGGGGCTGGCCGCGCTTTGGGCTGCCCCCGCGTTTGCGCTGCTGCTGTTTACCGCGCGGGCAGCGGACGTGGCGTTGCTCGGCAATCATGCCGCAGCGGGCCTTGGCGTACGCACAACCCGGTTGGCGCTGCTGCGGGTTCTTGCCCCGGTGGTGCTGACGGCGGCCTGCGTTTCCTGCGTGGGCAGTATTGGCTTCGTCGGGCTGATTGCCCCGCATATGGCGCGCCTGCTGCTGCGCGGTGGGCAAACCGCGCTTCTGACGGGCAGCGCCGCGCTGGGCGCGCTGCTGGTGCTGCTGGCGGATAACGTCGGGCGTCTGGCTTTCCTCCCGCTGCAGCTGCCGGCGGGAATTGTGATTTCATTGATTGGCGGACCGTTTTTCCTGCTGCTGCTCTGGCAGCGTCGGGACAGATTTTAGGGGACTATAATGCGCGTAGTGTTTTCGATGCTGTTGCTGGTGGGGTTCGCGGTGGGTGCGGCGGAGCCGACGCAGACGTTTACTGACGATCTGAACCGAAAAGTGGTGGTGCCGGTTCATCCGAAACGGATTGTCTCTTTACACGATCTGGATATCACCATTCCGCTGATTGAGCTTGGCGTACCGCCGGTGGCAAGCCATGGCCGCACGCGGCCGGACGGCAGCCACTTTCTGCGCTCCAGCGGCATGTTGACCGGCGTCGACTTCGATAATTCCGACATTAAATTTATCGGCACGGCCGATATCGACATTGAAGCCATCGCCGCCGCAAAGCCTGACCTCATTATTACCGAGCCGACCCGCAACACCCCGGTGGAACAGCTGGCGAAAATTGCCCCGACGGTGAGCATCGATCATCTCGACGGCGGCGCGCCGGAGATCTACCGCAAGCTGGCTCAGCTGACGGGAACGCAGGCGCAGCTTAAGGTTCTGGAGCGGCGCTATCAGGAGCAGATTAGGGCGCTGAAGGCGACTATTGATACCCGCAAGGTGACCGTGTCCGTGATTCAGGCGAATCAGGGAAAGATTAACGCCATGCACAGCTACCACTCGCTGGGCCGCGTGCTGCGCGACGCCGGGTTCACCTTCCCGCCGCTGATTGAGAGCATCCCGGAAGGAGGGCGGATTGACGTCAGCGCCGAGCGCCTGCCGGAGCTGGATGCCGATTTCGTCTTCGCCACCTGGCGCGGGGATACGGGCGGGAAACCGCAGGACGAGCTGGCGGCGATGGATGCGGTCATGCCGGGCTGGTGTCAGTTCATGAATGCCTGCCGAACCGGGCACTACGTGCTGATCTCGCGTGAAGAGGCCATCTCGAATTCGTACGCCTCGTTAGGGCTGATGGCCGCGCAGGTACAGTCGCAGATTGCCGGGCGTCCGCTGCCGGAGGCGTCACGGTGATCCGCAAAGAGAAAGGGCGCGTGGATGTCTATGGCGACCGCTTTCGCGCGCGTGCGCATCAGCTGACGCCGCGTCTGCTGCAGGTTGCACGCTATATTCATGACAACCGCGAAGCGGTGATGGAACAGACCGCAATGGAGATCGCGACGCTGTTGAAAACCTCAGATGCCACGGTGGTCCGCGCCATTCAGGCGCTGGGTTTCGCCGGGCTGCGCGATCTCAAGCAAACGCTGGAGCAGTGGTTTGGTCCGGTGGTCACCTCCAGCGAAAAGATGTCAACCACGGTGAATACGCTCGCCAGCGACGTCAACGCGAGCATTGATTTCGTGCTGGAGGGGCATCAACACACCTGCGAGGTGTTATCCGAGCCCCACAACCGCTACGCGATGGCGCAGGCGGTCTCTCTGCTGGCGCAGGCGAGGCAGGTCGCCATATTTGGCATTGGCGCCTCCGGCATTCTGGCCGAGTACACCGCCAGGCTGTTCAGCCGCATGGGGTTACCCGCCACGCCGCTTAACCGTACCGGAATAGGGCTTGCCGAGCAACTGATTGCGCTTCAGCGCGGCGACGTGCTGGTGATGATGGCGCAGAAATCCGCGCACCGGGAGGGGCAAACCACGCTGCGTGAAGCAAAACGTCTGGGCATTCCCACCATCCTGCTGACCAACGCCCTAGACTCACGCTTCAGCAAGGAGGCCAGCGTGGTGATCCACGTTCCGCGCGGCGGCGAAAAAGGCAAAATCCCGCTCCACGGCACGGTGCTGCTGTGTCTGGAGATGATTATTTTATCCGTGGCCTCCACCGAGCCGCAGCGCACTATCAAGTCGATGAAGCGTATCAACGAGTTACATCGTGGGTTAAAACCGGGGAAGAAAAGCAGCTGATTTCCCCGGCTCGCGGATCACGCTTTAGGAATACGCAGCGTCTGGCCAGGATAGATTTTATCCGGGCTGGAGAGCATCGGGCGGTTAGCCTCAAAAATCTTATTGTACTTGTTGGCATCGCCGTACACGGTTTTGGAGATAGCGCTCAGGGTATCGCCGGATTTCACCGTGTAGTAGGTGGCTTCATCTTTGGCATCGGTCGCGGTGATGTTGTTCTCCACCTCGCTGACGCCCGCGATGTTCCCGACGGCGACCTGGATTTTTTCTTTCTGCTCCTGGGTCAGCCCGTCACCCGTCACGCTGGCTTTGCCGTCGGTAACGTTAACCTGAACCTTATCTGAACCGGGAATATTGAGTTTTTTGAGATGCTCGGTGATTTTGTCACTCTGGCCTTTATGATCGGTCAGGTTATCCCATAGCTTTTCGCCTGCTTCTTTCACGAAGTTAAAAAGACCCATTCCATCCTCCTGTTAATCATGAAGTCAGAATAAGCATAGCAGTTGAGTTTGAAGCTGATAAAAAACCCGGTAGCGCTGACGCTCACCGGGCCTGAGTCTGTTCTCCCTCTCCCTGTGGGAGAGGGCGGGATGAGGGGAAACTTAAACCCCTTGCTCCAGAATGCGGATGTGGGTTTCCAGCACGTCACCCTTCACCGCGTCGCTCCACGCTTTCATGTGCGGGGTCTGCAGGTGCGCTTCAAGGTGCGCGACGGTTTCCCACTGCTCAACCATGATGATTGAGTCTGGCGCGGTCGCCTGGAAGCTGGCGTCAGTGGCGGCATCGACCATCGGCGCGTAGCCGTGGCAGCCTTCTTCTTTGAGTACGGTCGGGATAATTTTCACGAACTGATCCAGCACCGCCTGACGGTGATGTTGACCTGGACGAGTACGGATTTCTGCGATTACGGTAAGCATGTTTACTACTCCTTTAATTCCAGGCTACCAGTTAAGCAAAAATTTCCGCGAGATGCTTGCGATATTCTGCGATATAGCTCGGGACGTCAGGCATTTTAATCACGTCGTTGACGATAAAGGTCGGCAGCGGATCCATACCCAGGAACTGGTTAGCCTTGTGGAACGGCAGGTACGCGCCGTCGACGCCCACGCCTTCGAAGAACTGATCTTTATCGGTGAAGGCTTCCAGCGGGGCGTTCCAGGTCAGCGAGAGCATATATTTTTTGCCCTGAATCAGGCCGCCCGAGCCGTATTTTTTGGAGGCGTCAGAGCGGGTGCGGCCATCGCTGGCATACAGCGAACCATGACCTTCGGTGAACACGTCGTCCATGTATTTTTTTACGGTCCACGGCGCGCCCATCCACCAGCCTGGCATCTGCCAGATCACCACGTCAGCCCACAGGAAGTTCTGCACTTCGGCCTTCACGTCGTAATTGCTGTCTGCACGCACGACCTTAACATCATGCCCGGCGTCGCGCAGGAAACCGTCCGCGACCTCGGTCAGGGTGTCATTCAGCTGGCCTTTAGAGTGCGCAAATTCTTTTGCACCGTTGATAATCAGAATGTTGCTCATTATTTGTCCTCGATGATGAGAGTATGGCGAGTATTCTACGCGCGAGGACGGTGCGGTAAAATGAGCAAAATGTGCAAAGTCTTTTGCATTAAACGCAATAATCCCTACCAGCTGACCTTCGCTTCAAAACCGCCTTCAGGGGCATTGCTCAGCGAAACGCGCATCCCGTGCAGGGCGGCGATGCGTTTTACAATGGATAACCCCAGCCCGCTGCCCGTGGCATCCTGACCCGGCGGACGATAAAAGCGCTCGCCGATGCGCGCCAGCGCGTCAGGTGAAATGCCTGGGCCGTTGTCGCGCACGGCAAAGCTACGCGCGTCCAGCGTCACGTCCACCACGCTGCCGCGCGGGCTGTAGCGAATCGCGTTATCCAGCAGGTTGCGCACCAGCAGGCTCAGGAGCAGCTGCTGGCCCGTGCGTGTAACCTCTGGTGCATGGATGTTCAGGCGAATATCAATGCCCGCCTGCTGCGCTGGATGCCAGATATCCAGCACGGCCGACTGCAGTAAGTCGGCCAGGGGAATCGGTTCGACATCGTTAAGGTTATCCAGCGAATCCAGGCGCGACAGCGTGAGAAGTTGAGCCACCAGCCGGGAAGCGCGGTCGATACCCGCATGTAGCTGCGAAAGGGCTTTGGACTGCGCCTCGGGATCGTCCTGGTACAGCTGCGCCACGTCAGTTTGCACCTTCAGGGCCGCCAGCGGGCTGCGCAGCTCGTGGGCGGCATCGGACGTAAAGCGGCGCTCGCGGGTCATCATCTCCTGGGTGCGCGCGAAGAGATGATTCAGCGCGTCGAGCAGGGGACGCACCTCTGTGGGTACCCCTTCCGTCGGCAGGTTATCGGTAGCATCCGGCGAGCGGGAGCGCAGGGTCTGCGCCAGCTTTTTCAGCGGCTTCAGTTCACGGCTCAACAGCAGGATCAGCAACAGCAGCATTACAGGCAGCGCCACCAGCCAGGGGGTCAGCTGCGAGCTGACCACGTCCAGCGCCATCTCCTGGCGGTACTCCCACTCCTGGCCGACTACCACGCGGTACTTCCCGTCGGGTGAGGTCAGCCATAAAAAGCGCCACTCGTCGTTGTCGCCCTGCAGCTGCCCGTTATCGAACCCGTCGCGGCGATAGTGGTACGGAATATCGCGTCCGTTTTCACCGTCGTTGAGGAGCATTTTGCCGTCGACGGCGTAAATGGCGAAAGCCAGCGCGTCGTCGTCCAGACGACCGTGCTTCACTTTTTTAGGGATGTCACGCATGCGTTCGGGAGCGCGGATCTCGTCCAGATCCATCGTCAGCAGCCGTTTAGCAAACAGCATCTGCTGGGTATCGAACAGCTTGTCGAGCTTGTGGGTCGTCTGCTGCCAGGCGACCACGCTGGCGGCAAACCAGGCCGTCAGAGAGAGCAGCAGGAAGAGAAGCGTCAGGCGCAGCTTCAGGCTAAGGCGTTGCGTCAGCTTCATGCGTCACCCAGGGTGTAGCCGATGCCGTGCACGGTGCGGATAAACTCGCTCCCGAGCTTGCGGCGCAGATGATGGACGTGAACCTCGATGGCATTGCTGGAGACGTCGTCGTCCCAGGTATAGAGTTTTTCCTCGATCAGCTTTCGCGGCAGCACCCGACCGGCGTTACGCATTAACAGCTCCAGCAGCGCGAACTCTTTCGGCTTGAGCGTCAGCGGCTCACCGTTCAGCGTGGCGACGAGACGGGTCGGATCGAGCGTGACCTTCCCGTGGCGCAGCTCGCTACGCGCCTGGCCGTGGCTGCGGCGGACCAGCGCCTCGAGGCGGGCACCCACTTCTATGAGCGCGAACGGCTTACAGAGATAATCATCCGCGCCCAGACGCAGCCCCTCGACGCGCTGGTTCAGCGCATCCCGCGCCGTCAGAATTAATACCGGCTCGCTGCGCCCGCTTTCGCGCCACGCGCGCAGGATCTCCAGGCCGTCAATTTCCGGCAGCGTCAGATCCAGCACCACGGCATCATAGGGTGCAGAAGAGAGCGCGGCCTGACCGGTTTTACCGTCGGTAAACCAGTCCACGCTAAAGCCCATTTTGCTTAACCCCGCCTTGATACCGTCGCCGATTAACCTGTCGTCTTCTACCAGTAAAATGCGCATGTTCCCTCCTTGATGCCGTCAGTAAACCCTCTGTAAGCGCCTGCTGTACAGCAATAATAATTAAATTTTTCCCTTAAGAAGTTGTTAAGGATTACCCTGTTAAATGGATTGCGAAACGACATTAAAGGGAGAGATGAAGATGAAAAAATTCGCTGCAATTGCTGCCATCATGATGATGACCACCGCGCCGGTCTTTGCTGCTCAGGGCGGTTTTACTGGCCCATCGGCCACACAGACACAGACCCAGACGCAAACTCAGCAGGGCGGTTTTGTCGATAACAACGCTAACCTCACCACCGCGGCAAAAGTGAAAGACCTGAAGGACGATGCCTGGGTGAAGCTGCGCGGGAACATTACCGAGCGCCTGTCCGATGACCGCTACACCTTCCGCGATGAGTCCGGCACGGTCGTAGTTGAGATTGACCACAAGCGCTGGAACGGCGTGACCGTCACTCCGCAGGATAAAGTTGAACTGCAGGGTAAAGTCGATAAAGACTGGAACGAGTTTGAAATCGACGTGAAGCAGGTTATTAAGCTGGACAAATAACCCGAAAAGGGCCGCCTGTGCGGCCCTTTTTCTTTGTGACTCAATTCATCAGATGAGGTAGTATCTGCGGCAATATTGCCTGAAACCCTTCGGTTTCTGAGTTGAGGAATCACACGTAATGAGCGATATGGCAGAGCGCCTCGCGCTACATGAATTCACGGAAAACGCCTACCTGAACTACTCCATGTACGTCATCATGGACAGGGCGTTGCCGTTTATCGGGGATGGCCTGAAGCCCGTTCAGCGCCGCATCGTCTATGCGATGTCCGAACTGGGGCTGAACGCCACCGCCAAGTTTAAGAAATCCGCCCGTACCGTCGGTGACGTACTGGGTAAATACCATCCGCACGGCGACAGCGCCTGTTATGAAGCGATGGTGCTGATGGCGCAGCCGTTCTCTTACCGCTACCCGCTGGTGGACGGGCAGGGGAACTGGGGTGCGCCGGACGATCCGAAATCCTTCGCGGCGATGCGTTATACCGAATCCCGTCTCTCTAAATATGCCGAAGTGCTGCTGGGCGAGCTGGGTCAGGGAACCGTGGACTGGGTGCCAAACTTCGACGGTACGATGCAGGAGCCGAAGATGCTGCCTGCGCGTCTGCCGAACATCCTGCTGAACGGTACCACCGGTATCGCGGTCGGTATGGCGACGGACATTCCACCGCACAACCTGCGTGAGGTGGCGAAAGCCGCCATTACCCTGATCGAGCAGCCGAAAACCTCGCTGGACGAGCTGCTGGATATCGTGCAGGGGCCGGACTACCCGACCGAAGCCGAAATCATCACCTCGCGCGCGGAAATCCGCAAAATCTACCAGAACGGTCGCGGCTCCGTGCGCATGCGCGCGGTGTGGAATAAAGAGGACGGCGCCGTGGTGATCACCGCGCTGCCGCATCAGGTTTCCGGTGCCAAAGTGCTGGAGCAGATCGCCTCCCAGATGCGCAATAAAAAGCTGCCGATGGTGGACGACCTGCGCGACGAATCGGATCACGAGAACCCGACCCGCCTGGTGATCGTGCCGCGTTCCAACCGCGTGGACATGGAGCAGGTGATGAACCACCTGTTCGCCACCACCGATCTGGAAAAAAGCTACCGCATCAACCTGAACATGATTGGCCTCGACGGACGCCCGGCGGTGAAAAACCTGCTGGATATCCTCACCGAATGGCTGACCTTCCGCCGCGATACGGTCCGTCGTCGTCTGAACCATCGTCTGGAGAAAGTGCTTAAGCGCCTGCATATCCTTGAAGGTTTGCTGGTGGCGTTCCTCAATATCGATGAAGTGATTGAGATCATCCGTACCGAGGACGAGCCGAAGCCGGCGCTGATGTCGCGCTTTGGCATCAGCGAAACCCAGGCCGAAGCGATCCTCGAACTGAAGCTGCGCCATCTCGCCAAACTGGAAGAGATGAAGATCCGCGGCGAGCAGAACGAGCTGGAAAAAGAGCGCGATCAGCTGCAGGCGATCCTCGCGTCCGAGCGCAAGATGAACACCCTGCTGAAGAAAGAGCTGCAGGCCGATGCAGACGCCTTCGGCGACGACCGTCGTTCTCCGCTGCACGAGCGCGAAGAAGCGAAGGCGATGAACGAACACGACATGCAGCCGTCCGAGCCGGTCACCATTGTTCTGTCGCAGAGCGGCTGGGTGCGCAGCGCCAAAGGCCACGATATCGACGCGCCGGGCCTGAGCTACAAAGCGGGCGACAGCTTCAAAGCGGCGGTGAAAGGCAAGAGCAACCAGCCGGTGGCGTTTATCGACTCCACCGGCCGCAGCTACGCCATCGACCCGATCACGCTGCCTTCCGCGCGCGGGCAGGGCGAGCCGCTCACCGGCAAGCTGACGCTGCCGCCGGGCGCAACGGTTGACCATATGCTGATGGAAGCCGATGACCAGAAGCTGCTGCTGGCGTCCGATGCGGGCTACGGCTTTATCTGTACCTTTAACGACCTGGTCTCCCGTAACCGTGCCGGTAAGGCGCTGATAAGCCTGCCGGACAACGCCCACGTGATGGCGCCGCTGGTGATTGAGAACGAAAGCGACATGCTGCTGGCGATCACTACCGCCGGACGTATGCTGATGTTCCCGGTCAGCGATCTGCCGGAGCTGTCGAAAGGCAAGGGCAACAAGATCATCAACATCCCGTCGGCGGAAGCCGCGAAAGGCGAAGATGGCCTGGCGCACCTCTTCCTCCTGCCGCCGCAGAGCACGCTGACCATTCACGTCGGCAAGCGTAAGATCAAGCTGCGTCCGGAAGAGCTGCAGAAAGTGGTGGGTGAGCGCGGTCGCCGTGGCTCGCTGATGCGCGGCCTGCAGCGCATCGACCGCGTGGAGATTGACTCTCCTGCACGCAGCGCCGCGGGTGACAGCGAAGAGTAATGTCGTGACATCCCCCTCTGCCCGGAGGGGGAGTTTCAATAAAATTTCCCGTAAAATCGTTGTTAATTCGTGCGTTGCGATTAACAATACGCGCTCGTAATAAAGTCCTTACCTGGCCACAGGTGAAGTATAATTGTCAGCTGTTGGGGCTTCAGAGGTCGCTATGCTATATATTGTTCGTCTTATTCTTACCGTTATCTACTGCATTCTGGTCTGTATTTTCGGCTGCATCTATTGCCTGTTCAGTCCGCGTAATCCTAAGCATGTTGCCACCTTCGGCCATATGTTCGGTCGCCTTGCGCCGCTGTTTGGCCTGAAGGTTGAGAAACGTCTGCCTGAAGGGGCGGAGAATTTCGGTAACGCCATCTATATCGCTAACCATCAGAACAATTACGATATGGTGACCGCCGCAAATATCGTTTTACCGCCGACCGTGACGGTAGGGAAAAAAAGCCTGCTGTGGATCCCGTTTTTTGGCCAGCTGTACTGGCTGACCGGTAACCTGCTGATTGACCGTAACAACCGTGCAAAAGCGCACAGCACCATTGCGGAAGTGGTGAATCATTTTAAAAAGCGCAAAATCTCAATCTGGATGTTCCCGGAAGGAACGCGCAGCCGCGGCCGCGGCCTGCTGCCGTTTAAAACCGGGGCGTTTCATGCCGCAATTGCGGCAGGTGTTCCAATTATTCCTGTGTGCGTTTCCAATACTTCGAATAAGATTAATCTTAACCGCCTGAATAACGGGCTGGTGATTGTCGAAATGCTGCCACCCGTCGATACCAGCAAATACGGTAAAGACCAGGTGCGCGAGCTGGCAGCGCACTGCCGTGAGCTGATGGCTCAGCATATTGCGCAGCTCGACAAAGAAGTCGCAGAGAGAGAAGCCGCCGGTAAGATTTAATCCGGCGTTGAAGGGAAAACGAATTCCCGCGTTGTTAGTCGTTTCAGATGGAGCTTATATGTCACTCAGTCGGCGTCAGTTTATTCAGGCTTCCGGGATCGCCCTTTGTGCGGGTGCGATGCCGCTGACAGCCAGCGCCGCCGGGCAGCAACAGCCGCTGCCTATTCCGCCATTAATTGAATCCCGTCGCGGTCAGCCGCTTTTCCTGACGCTGCAGCGCAGCCACTGGTCCTTCACCCAGGGGACGCGCGCGCCTGTCTGGGGCATTAACGGACGTTATCTTGGGCCGACCATACGCGTGTGGAATGGCGATGACGTTAAGCTCATCTACAGTAACCGTACCCCTGAAAATGTCGCCATGACCATCAGCGGCCTACAGGTGCCTGGCCCGTTGATTGGCGGCGCGGCGCGAATGATGTCACCCAGCGCCGACTGGGCGCCGGTTCTGCCGATTCGCCAGAGCGCGGCCACCCTGTGGTATCACGCCAACACGCCTAACCGCACGGCGCAGCAGGTCTATAACGGCCTGGCCGGCATGTGGCTGGTGGAAGATGAGGTCAGCAAATCCCTGCCGATCCCGAACCACTACGGCGTGGATGACTTCCCGATTATCATCCAGGACAAACGTCTGGATAATTTCGGTACGCCGGAATACAGCGAGCCGGGCAGCGGCGGCTTCGTCGGCGATACGCTGCTGGTCAACGGCGCGCAAAGCCCGTACGTCGAGGTCTCGCGCGGCTGGGTGCGCCTTCGCCTGCTCAACGCCTCTAACTCGCGCCGCTATCAGCTGCAAATGAGCGATGGCCGTCCGCTGCACGTGATTTCCGGCGACCAGGGCTTTTTGCCGGCGCCGGTTTCCGTCAAACAGCTGGCGCTCTCGCCGGGTGAACGTCGCGAAATTCTCGTGGACATGACTAACGGGGATGAAGTGTCGCTTACCTGCGGTGAAGCGGCGAGCATTGTTGACCGTATTCGCGGGTTCTTTGAACCGTCGAGCATACTTGTCTCGACCCTGGTGCTGACCCTGCGTCCAACCGGTCTGCTGCCGCTGGTGACCGATAGCCTGCCAATGCGCCTGCTGCCGCAGGAGATCATGAGCGGCTCGCCGGTGCGCAGCCGTGATATCAGCCTGGGCGACGATCCGGGGATCAACGGCGCGCTGTGGGACGTCAACCGCATCGACATTACCGCGCAGCAGGGCACCTGGGAGCGCTGGACGGTCCGTTCAGATATGCCGCAGTCGTTCCATATTGAAGGGGTGGCATTCCTGATCCGCAACGTCAACGGCGCGATGCCGTTCCCGGAAGACCGCGGCTGGAAAGATACCGTCTGGGTGGACGGTCAGGTTGAACTGCTTGTCTATTACGGTCAGCCTTCGTGGCCGCACTTCCCGTTCCTGTTCCACAGCCAGACGCTGGAGATGATGGACAGGGGCTCCGTGGGGCAGATGCTGATCAACCCCGCACCTTAACCCCAACATTCCCGGTTCGCCGGGAATGGTTTATGCCCGCCAGAAAAAGCGCGAGAACAGAATCAGCACCGGGTAAATTTCCAGACGCCCTAAGATCATCGCCGCGCACATCAGCAGTTTTGCCCCCTCTGTTAACGTGCCAAACGTCGACGCCGTCTCCCCAAACCCCAGCCCCATGTTGTTGATGCAGGCGGCAACCGTTGCGAATGAGGTAAACAGGTCGTAGCCCATCAGATTGAGCGACCAGACAAAAAAGCCCGTGATCATGACGTAGAGAAAAAAGAAGCTCCATACCGAGCGCAGGACGCGTTCATTCACCACGCTTTTGCCCACCTTAATGCTCAGCAGCGCTCTCGGATGCGCCAGCTGGTTCATCTCCTGAATACTCTGCTTGAACATAATGAGAAAACGCAGGGCTTTGATCCCGCCGCAGGTCGAGCCTACGCAGCCGCCAAAAAAGCTGGCGCTCAACAGCAGGAAAATGGTGTGTGCGGGCCATTGGGCATAGTCGGCGGTCGAAAGGCCGTTATCGGTCATCATCGAACTGGCAAGGAAGAAGGCGTGCACCAGGCTATCCGTGGCGTTGTACATCCCTGCATGCCAGACCTGCCAGGCGGTGATGACAATAATCACCGCGGCGGCGCTCAGAAAGAATTTAACCTCCGGGCTGCGGCGAATCGGTTTCAGGGTGCGTCTGACAATGGCGACGTACCAGAGGGTGAAGTTGAACGCGGAGAGCAGTGAAAACGCCCCGGCGACCAGCTCAATCGCGTGGTTGTCATAAAACCCAATGCTCTCGCTGCGGGTGGAGAACCCGCCCAACGACACGGTCGACAGCCCGTGACAGAGGGCGTCAAAAAATGACATTCCCGCCAGCCAGTAGGCCAGGGTGCAGGCCACGCCCAGCGCGAAGTAGGTCACCCACAGCGTGCGCGCGGTATCGGCAAGGCGGGGAGTCAGACGTTCCTCCTTGAACGGCCCCGGCATCTCTGACTGATAGAGCTTCATGCCGCCGATGCCCAGCAGCGGCAGGACCGCGACGGCCAGCACGATGACGCCTAACCCGCCAATGAAATTCAGCTGTGCGCGGTAATAAAGGTACGACTTAGGCAGGGCGCTGACGTCCCCGATTACCGTTGCCCCGGTGGTGGTGATCCCGGAAACCCCTTCAAAGAGCGCGTCGGCAAAGGAGAGCTGTAGCCCGTCATCCATCCAGAGCGGCATGGCGCTAATGAATGAAAACAGCAGCCAGAACAGCACGATAATCACAAACCCGTCGCGGGTGCGAAGCTGTATGCCGGCGTGACGGGTTGCCCGCCAGGTTAACCCTCCGAGAGTAAAAAAGGTTAAAAAGGTGGTCAGAAAGGCAAAGTAGGTTCGCTCTTTATTCAGCAGGGCGATAACCATCGGCGGCAGCATGGAAAGGCTGTACAGCAGAACCAGAAAACCGCAGAGGTGAAGGACAACCCGCAGCTGGGATACATGTAACGAATCGTTGGGCTTCACGACAGAGCTCCGCGCAATAACACGTTCCGGGGCAAATCACCGGAAAATATAGTGAATATTATGATTCAAAATTATCAGGGCGCCGTATTTTAACGACTTCCACGAATATCTGCCTGCTTCATGCATCCTTTTCTTCAAATCTGGCGGATGAACAGCGTATAATCCCGCTCCTTTTGTCTATTTTTTCTTCGGAAGCATTATGAGCGCAATTTCCCTGATCCAGCCGGATCGTGACCTCTTCTCCTGGCCCCAGTACTGGGCGGCCTGCTTTGGACCGGCACCGTTCCTGCCGATGTCCCGGGAAGAGATGGACCAACTGGGCTGGGACAGCTGCGACATCATTCTGGTCACGGGCGATGCCTACGTTGACCATCCGAGCTTCGGTATGGCCATCTGTGGCCGTATGCTTGAGGCGCAGGGCTTCCGCGTGGGGATCATCTCCCAGCCTGACTGGAACAGCAAAGACGACTTTATGCGTCTGGGTAAACCGAACCTGTTCTTCGGCGTCACCGCAGGCAACATGGACTCGATGATCAACCGCTATACCGCCGACCGCAAGCTGCGTCATGACGACGCCTACACGCCGGATAACGTGGCGGGTAAACGCCCCGACCGCGCAACCCTGGTCTATACCCAGCGCTGTAAAGAAGCCTGGAAAGACGTGCCGGTGATCCTGGGCGGCATCGAGGCAAGCCTGCGCCGCACCGCCCACTACGACTACTGGTCAGATACCGTTCGCCGCTCGGTGCTGGTGGATTCCAAAGCCGACATGCTGATTTACGGTAACGGCGAGCGTCCGCTGGTGGAAGTGGCGCACCGTCTGTCGCAGGGTGAACCGGTGAGCAGCATCCGCGACGTGCGCAATACCGCCATTATGGTGAAAGAGGCGCTGCCGGGCTGGAGCGGGGTGGATTCCCGCATCATTGATATGCCGGGCAAAATCGACCCGATCCCGCACCCGTACGGCGAAGATCTGCCGTGTGCCGATAACAAGCCGGTTGAGCCGAAAAAAGCGGAAGCGAAGGCTATCGTTGTGCAGCCGCCGCGCCCGAAACCGTGGGAAAAGACCTACGTGCTGCTGCCGTCCTACGAGAAGGTGAAAGCCGACAAGGTGCTCTACGCGCACGCGTCCCGTATTCTGCACCATGAAACCAACCCGGGCTGCGCCCGCGCGCTGATGCAGAAGCACGGCGAGCGCTTTATCTGGATTAACCCGCCGGCGATCCCGCTCTCCACCGAAGAGATGGACAGCGTCTTTGCGCTGCCGTACAAGCGCGTTCCGCACCCGGCGTACGGCAACGCCCGTATCCCGGCGTATGAGATGATCCGCTTCTCGATCAACATCATGCGCGGCTGCTTCGGCGGCTGTTCCTTCTGCTCCATTACCGAGCACGAAGGGCGTATTATCCAGAGCCGCTCTGAAGATTCGATCATCAATGAGATCGAAGCGATTCGCGACTCGGTTCCGGGCTTTACCGGCGTGATTTCCGACCTTGGCGGCCCAACCGCGAACATGTACATGCTGCGCTGCAAATCGCCGCGCGCGGAGCAAACCTGCCGTCGCCTCTCCTGCGTCTATCCGAGCATTTGCGAGCATATGGACACTAACCACGAGCCGACGATCAATCTCTACCGCCGCGCGCGCGACCTGAAGGGCATCAAAAAGATCCTGATCGCGTCCGGGGTACGTTACGACATCGCCGTGGAAGATCCGCGCTACATCAAAGAGCTGGCGACGCACCACGTCGGCGGCTATCTGAAGATTGCGCCGGAGCACACCGAGGAAGGCCCGCTGTCGAAAATGATGAAGCCGGGCATGGGCAGCTACGATCGCTTTAAAGAGCTGTTCGATACCTATTCGAAGCAGGCGGGTAAAGAGCAGTATCTGATCCCATACTTCATCTCCGCCCACCCGGGCACGCGCGATGAGGACATGGTGAAACTGGCGCTGTGGCTGAAGCAGCGTCGCTTCCGCCTGGATCAGGTGCAGAACTTCTATCCGTCACCGCTCGCCAACTCGACGACCATGTATTACACCGGCAAGAACCCGCTGAGTAAGATTGGTTATAAGAGTGAAGAGGTGGTGGTGCCGAAAGGGGATAAACAGCGTCGTCTGCATAAAGCGCTGCTGCGTTACCACGATCCGAAAAACTGGCCGCTGATCCGTCAGGCGCTGGAAGAGATGGGTAAAAAACACCTGATCGGCTCGCGTCGCGACTGCCTGGTACCGGCCCCGACGCTGGATGAGATGCGCGAAGCGCGTCGCCAGAACCGCAATACGCGCCCGGCGCTCACCAAGCACACGCCGATTGTGCATCAGCGTTCAAACGGTAATTCGAGTGTGAAGAAGCCCGTGAAGCGCAAAGCGTAAATAAAAAACCCCGGCAAGCCGGGGTTTTTTATGTAGACACGTAGACCGGGTATGGCGAAGCCGCCACCCGGCTTTTTTACGCACTTAACCGCCAAACTGGTCCGGGTCCGGCCCAAGCCGCTTGCCCTTATCCAGCTTCGCAATCTCACCCAGCTCGTCTTTGTCCAGACGGAAATCCCAGACGTCGAAGTTCTCGGCGATGCGCGACGGCGTGACCGATTTCGGGATCACCACCAGGCCGTTGTCCAGATGCCAGCGAATGACGATTTGCGCCGGGGTTTTACCGTATTTATCCGCCAGCTCACGGATAATCTTTTGATCGAATACCCCTTCGCCGCCCTGCGCCAGCGGGCTCCAGGACTCGGTCTGGATCTTATGCGTGGCGTTCCAGGCATGAAGCTGGCGCTGCTGCATTAGCGGGTGCAGCTCAATCTGGTTAATCACTGGCGCAACGCCAGTCTCGTCAATCAGCCGCTGCAGGTGATGAACCTGGAAGTTACAGACGCCGATGCTTTTCACCAGCCCCTCTTTCTGCAGGTCAATCATCCCTTTCCAGGCGTCAACGTAATGGTCGATAGCCGGAACCGGCCAGTGCATCAGCCAGAGATCGACGAAATCGAGCTGGAGTTTCTCCAGGCTCTCCTCCAGCGCTTCGCGGGGGCGTTTTTGATCGTCGTTCCACAGTTTTGTGGTGATGAATAACTCATCGCGGGGGACGCCGGCGCTGGCCAGTGCGGTCCCCACGCCGTCCTCGTTTTTGTACGCGGCGGCGGTATCAATGGACCGATAGCCGACTTCCAGGGCTTTATGAATGGCGGAGACGACCTCGTCGTTACCGGCTTTCCATACACCTAGCCCCAGCTGGGGCATCACGTTGCCGTCCTGCAGCTTGATTACGGTTTGGTTTGCCATTTTTCCTCCTTCAGGTGCGCATCGCCGGAGGGTTCCTCCGGCGATGGGGTGTGCATTAAGTCTGGACGAAATGTCAAAAAACGAAAGTCGGGAGGGCAAAAACGCTTAGCGTGCCGCTTCGTAGATGCGACGGCTGACGTCCAGCGTAATGTCGCCGTGCTCGCCCAGGTGGGTCATGCCGTGTTCTTCGAGTTTCGCCAGCAGAGCAGGGATGGAGCTGCCGTCCAGACCGTAGCCAGAGAGACGCGTTGGCACGCCCAGACCTTCAAAGAAGCTCCGGGTCGCTTCGATCGCGGCATCAATACGCGCATCGTCAGAACCCTCGGTGATGTTCCACACGCGCTCGGCGTACTGCAGCAGCTTGGCGCGCTTGGTGTCCCGCTTTTCGTTCCACAGGGCAGGCAGCACAACGGCCAGCGTTTGCGCGTGGTCCAGACCGTGCATCGCCGTCAGCTCGTGGCCCAGCATGTGGGTTGCCCAGTCCTGCGGTACTCCAGCGCCGATCAGGCCGTTCAGCGCCTGCGTTGCCGCCCACATGACGTTGGCACGCACGTCGTAGTTTTCCGGCTCTTGCAGCGCTTTCGGACCTTCTTCTACGAGCGTCAGCAGAATGCCTTCCGCGAAACGATCCTGAATTTTGGCATTCACCGGATACGTGACGTACTGCTCAACGGTATGAACAAAGGCATCGACCACGCCGTTTGCCACCTGACGCGCAGGCAGGGTGTAGGTGTAAACCGGATCCAGGATCGCGAACACAGGCTGAACGTGTTCGTTCATAAAGGCCTGCTTGTCGCCGGTCGTTTTACGGGAGATCACCGCGCCCTTGTTGGATTCAGAGCCCGTCGCTGGCAGGGTCAGCACGGAGCCCATCGGGATGGCGCTTTTAATGTCGCTGCCGCGGGTTTCCAGGATGTGCCACGGATCGATGCCGTCAGCGTAGTGCGCTGCCGCCGCGATGAATTTGGTGCCGTCAAGCACGGAGCCGCCGCCGACGGCCAGCAGGAAGGTGATGTTCTCTTCGCGGGCGATTTTCACCGCGTTCATCAGCGTTTCGTAAGACGGGTTTGGCTCGATGCCGCCGAACTCACGCACGTCCAGACCGTCCAGGGCGCTGTAAACCTGATCCAGCACGCCGGTTTTTTTCACGCTGCCGCCACCGTAGGTGATCAGTACGCGGGCGTCAGCAGGGATCTGCGCGCGCAGATCGGCGATAGCGTCTTTACCAAACAGAATGCGGGTTGGGGTGTGAAGATTAAAGTTGTTCATTGCTCGTTCCCTTTAGTGGGTGAAAAACCGTGGTGGCGCAGAGGGCGACCTGATGCTGCACATTGTGGCCGTCCGGGGCTATCCTCTCAATGCACATTCCTGCCGATGTCTTGCCCATTTCTACAGAGCGCTGGAGAAAGCGCGGAAAAGCACGCACACTGTCAACGTCGGAAACCGTACCCGGAGTAACGTAATATGAACCGTGAAGCGATCTGCCATCAGCTCACTGCGCAGATTAAAAAACTGATAGATAAAGAAAATGGCGTCAGCGATCTGCTTCCTGACATTCGCCTGCTTTATGGAACGCAGCCCGGGACGCGCACGCCGGTCATGTACCAGCCGGGCATCGTTTTTCTCTTCTCGGGCCATAAAATTGGCTATATCAACGAGCGCGTGTTCCGCTACGACACCAATGAATATCTGCTTCTGACGGTACCTTTACCCTTCGAATGTGAAACCTTCGCGACAGAGGCCGTTCCGCTGGCCGGTATTCGCGTCAACGTCGATATTCTTCAGCTGCAGGAGCTGCTGATGGAGATTGGAGAAGATGAGTTCTTCCAGCCGTCTATGGCATCGAGCGGGATTAACTCGGCGACGCTGTCGGAAGAGATCCTCTGCGCCATTGAGCGTCTGCTGGACGTGATGGAAAGACTGCTGGACGCGCGTATTCTGGGCAAGCAGATCGTCCGCGAAATTCTCTACCATGTGCTGCTGGGCCCGGGCGGCGGGGCGTTACTGGCTCTTGTGAGCCGACAGACCCACTTCAGCCTGATAAGCCGCGTGCTCAAGCGCATTGAAAGCCAGTACACGGAAAACCTCAGCGTCGACCAGCTGGCGGCGGAAGCGAACATGAGCGTCTCGGCGTTTCATCATAACTTCAAGTCGGTGACCAGCACCTCGCCGCTGCAGTACCTTAAAACCTACCGGCTGCATAAGGCGCGGATGCTGATGATCCACGACGGCATGAAGGCCAGCGCGGCGGCGATGCGGGTGGGTTACGAAAGTGCGTCGCAGTTCAGTCGTGAGTTTAAGCGCTATTTCGGCGTCACGCCGGGAGAGGATGCATCACGCATCCGAACCATGCAGGGAGCTTAAGCTTTTTCCCCACTCCCCTATGGGGATAGGGTGAGGGGATCAGGCGCTGCAGTACTTCTTCTTAATTACCACCGCGATGGTTCCCACCAGTCCTGCCACCAGCAGGAACATCGGCAGCACCATCAGGAAGGTCATCACCTGATCTTCATGGTGTTTCACAAAGGGGATCATATTCAGCGCATAGCCGAGCGTGGTGACCACACCCACCCACAGCAGAGCGCTCAGCCAGTTGAAGAACTGGAAGCGGCGGTTTGACAGACCGGAAATGCCCGCCATCGTAGGCAGAAGCGTGCGAACAAACGCGAGGAAACGCCCCGCCAGCAGGGCCAGCAGGCCATGCCTGTCGAACATGCAGGTCGCACGCTGATGATATTTATGCGGTAACTGCGCCAGCCAGCCTTTTACGACGCGGGTATTCCCAAGCCAGCGGCCCTGCAGATAGCTCAGCCAGCAGCCCAGGCTGGCTGCGGAGGTGAGAATAACCATCGTTGGCGTGAAGTCCATGACGCCTTTCCCGATTAATGCCCCGGCAAGTAAAAGCAGGCTGTCACCGGGTAAAAACGAGGCTGGCAGTAATCCATTTTCCAGAAACAGAGTTGCGAACATCACGAGGTAAACGATACCAACGATGTGAGGATCCGCCAGCGCGGCAAAGTCGTGATGCCAGAGCGCCGCGATAATATCTTGAATAACAGCCATGGACTTTCCTGTGGAACAGCAGATATAGCGCTATTGTACTCCCTTATTCGCCCGTCGGGTTTGATCCCGGGCGCAACTCATGCAGACTTTTCTCATTGCCGTGTCCACAAAAGCGTCCAGAGAGTACATTTTCAGCCAGCACTCTACACGATACGCTCGAACCCTGCTGCTAAATCGGCAATCAGATCGTCAACATTTTCTAAACCGATATGCAGTCGAATCAGGGTGCCGCTGAAGTCCACTTCTCCGCCGGGGCGCAGAGCCGCAACCTGTTCCGGCTGGTTAGGCAGGATCAGGGATTCAAAACCGCCCCAGGAGTAGGCCATGCTGAAGAGGGTAAAATTATCCAGATAGCTCGCCAGCTCGTCGTTATTTAGCCGCTTTTTCAGTACGAACGAGAACAAACCGCTGCTGCCCGTAAAGTCACGCTGCCAGAATTCGTGGCCTTTACTGCCCGGTAACGCAGGATGATTCACGCGCTCAACCTGCGGATGCTGCGCCAGCCATTCGGCCACCTTCAGGCTGCTTTCATGGTGCTGACGCAGGCGAACGCCCAGCGTGCGGATACCGCGGCTGGTCATGTAGGCCGTGTCTGCATCCACCATCTGGCCCATCAGGTAGGCATTTTCACGCAGCTGATCCCAGCAGCGCGCGTTGGAGACCGCAGTGCCAATCATGCCGTCAGAGTGGCCTATCAGGTATTTCGTCGCCGCCTGAATCGAGATATCAATGTCGAACCTCAGGGCTTTAAACAGCACGCCCGCCGCCCAGGTGTTATCGATCATAACGATCGCCTCTGGGGCTTTGCTGCGCACGGCCTTCACGATAGCCGGCACGTCGTGAACTTCCATGGTGAGCGAGCCCGGAGATTCCAGGAACACAATGCGCGTGTTTGGCTGAATAAGTTCGGCAATGCCTTCACCAATCAGCGGGTCGAACCAGCCGGTCGTTACGCCGAGCTTGCTGAGGATTTTGGTGCAGAAGTCCTGGCTGGGCTCGTAGGCGGTGTTGGTCATCAGGATATGGTCGCCCTGTTCCACAAAAGCCAGAATGGTGTTGGCCACCGCAGCCGCCCCGCAGGGGAACAGCGCGCAGCCCGCGCCGCCTTCCAGCTCGCACATCGCCTCCTGCAGCGAAAAATGGGTTAGCGTGCCGCGACGGCCATAAAACAGCCCGCCTTTCGCGCGGTTGCGCGTGGCAATTTTTTTCTCCTCAACGGTATCAAACACCAGCGAGGAGGCTCGTTGAATCACGCTGTTGACCGATCCCTGCGTATATTTTTTGCTGCGTCCTGCCTGTACCAGCGTGGTATCAAGATGCTTCTTTGTCATGTTCGCTAACCCTGTTTTTATACGTCTGGACGTCCAGACTACCACGATTGGAAAAAACTGCACCCCGCGGCTTATCGAATAAACAGAAAATATTAGCAAAAATTCGCATAAGAAATTTTTACTGCGTAAGCGCAAGGAAAGTGAGCGAAAATTACGGCACCATGCAAATACTAATGAGAACTACTATCAATTCGACGACGTTTTGATATTATTACGCTCAGATTTTGTGATTTGCGTCCTGGAGATACAGAGTGGGTAATAATTTGATGCAGACGGATCTCTCCGTTTGGGGCATGTATCAGCATGCTGACATCGTGGTTAAGATTGTGATGATCGGCCTGATTCTGGCGTCCGTTGTCACCTGGGCTATCTTCTTCAGCAAGAGCGCCGAGCTGCTTTCGCAGAAGCGCCGCCTTAAGCGGGAACAGCAGCAGCTGGCAGAAGCCCGCTCTCTGGATCAGGCTGCAGACATGACCTCATCCTTCCACGCGAAAAGCCTTACCACCCTGTTAGTGAATGAAGCACAGAACGAGCTGGAACTCTCCGCTGGCAGTGAAGATAACGAAGGTATCAAAGAGCGTACCGGTTTCCGCCTGGAGCGTCGCGTTGCGGCCGTTGGCCGACACATGGGACGCGGCAATGGTTATCTGGCAACCATCGGCGCGATCTCACCGTTCATCGGTCTTTTCGGTACGGTCTGGGGCATCATGAACAGCTTTATCGGTATCGCGCAGACCCAAACCACCAACCTGGCGGTCGTGGCGCCGGGTATCGCAGAAGCGCTGCTGGCGACGGCAATCGGTCTGGTTGCCGCTATCCCGGCGGTGGTTATCTACAACATCTTCGCGCGTATGATTGGCAGCTACAAAGCCACGCTGGGTGACGTTGCCGCGCAGGTTCTGCTGCTGCAAAGCCGCGATCTCGACCTGAACGCCAGCTCGGTTAAGCCGGTGCACGCGGCGTCTAAACTGCGCGCAGGTTAAGAGTATGGCGATGCGTCTAAACGAAAATCTGGACGATAACGGCGAAATGCATGAAATCAACGTGACGCCGTTTATCGACGTTATGCTGGTTCTGTTGATTATCTTCATGGTAGCCGCGCCGCTGGCGACGGTTGATGTGAAGGTCAATCTGCCTGCCTCTTCCAGCCAGCCCCAGCCGCGCCCGGAGAAGCCTATCTACCTGTCGGTGAAGGCGGATAAATCCATGTTCCTCGGGAACGACCCGGTGACGGCCGACTCGGTCATCCCGGCGCTGGAGCAGCTTACGGGCGGTAAGAAAGACACAACGGTCTTCTTCCGTGCGGATAAAACCGTTGATTATGAAACCATGATGAAGGTAATGGACACGCTGCATCAGGCGGGTTACCTGAAGATTGGACTGGTCGGCGAAGAGAAAGCGGCCTCGAAGTGATAAAGAAGCTGGCGAAAGCCGGCTTTTTTTATGCCTGTCGGTTTATGCGTTTTTGCTATCCGTCGGTGCGGTAGAGGGGGTTGCCAGCGCGTCCTCATCCAGCGCCACGCAGGTGACGTTTGAGGTACGATACTCACCGTCGGACAGCTTGCGCGTCAGACGCAGGGTGGCGATTTCTCTGGCAAGCAGATACTGATAATTGGCCTCAAGACGTCCGAGAAGCTTCTCTTTCAGCTCGGGACGCTGTTCTATGATGGCGTTCATCACGGCACCGTAAATCTCTTCTTTGACCTGTAGCGGATAAATTTCACGGCGATTCTGCCATTTCAGACGAACCAGCGTCGCCGGGATCGATACCAGGTCTTGTGTAATACGCGTCATCTCGTCATTTTTTGTGTTTCTCAGCGCGTCGAGATTTTGCTTTAAGATAAATTCATCACTTTTTTTATCATCTAAAGTCAAATAAACGTCGTTGTTTTTAACTTCTTTCACGTTAATCTTCCCCCAGGCTATAAAAAATTGGGTTGTTTTTTTCGCGCGTAATTAAATTAAGCCAAATTTCATTGCCCGCTTCATTAATTTCTTCGGTTTTCTCGGCCATTATTTGACTTAGTTTCTGGGCATCTATTTCACCCTCGGCCTGGAGGTCATTCAGCAGGTGGACAAAGGCTTCAATTTTTATGGCGCGAAATAAGCGGTCTTTTATATGGCGATCGTGCTCTTCCAGCAACATATTTCGGGATTTGCCAGTTCGGGAAACACCAATTAATATATCGGGCTCGAAATCAGAGAGCTTTCTTTTCCCCTGAGTGAAACTGGCCTCTTTTTCTGCTTCCGTCGGTTGCTGTTCCACAGGCGTAATGTGGTACTTAGCCGGGACGAGATAGTCGGGCAGCATTTTTAATTTCCTTTATTTTCAACAGGGTGGGGTTGGTAAAGGCGTGAGATTCGTTGACAATATCATGAGGCAAATTTAAAATCAAAAAAAATGGAGCCTACCCATGAACAGCATCTTTTTTACGGTCATCACATTACTATTACTGACCGCTGGTGTGCTTTTATTGATGCAGGAATTCAATAAAACAAAAGTGTCGAAAGACACCAGTGAACCCCCGCAACCTGAACTGATGACAAAAGAGGAAGGGGAAGACCATTTCTCTGTATTGATGAACTCCGTTACGCCTGTCTGGTACTGGCGGGTGAACCACGAATATATCGACTTTTTACACGCGACAATTAAGCGCATGAAAATGTCGGAAATTAATGACACGCCCGGACTGTTTGAGGCGCAGCGTCGCTGTAGCGATCTGAATTCAGCAGTCTATAAATATTATGACAATATTAAAAAGCGCTGCCTTAACGGCGAGAAGGTCTCTTATTCCGATCTGGACGTATTAAATTTGCGTCAGTGTTTTCGCGAGTTCAGTCTGGAAGCCTATCCTGAACTGGTGGGGCTTGTCTGGCCGGAGTATGCACGTCCCGAGGTTAACCCAGACAACGTCTGAATGACGTACCGTTGAGTTATTGCAAACAGCCAGCGCCGTTGAGATATACTGGGCGCTGGTTTCTTTTGCAAACAGGACTTTATGGAACGCTTTTTTGAAAATGCCATGTACGCCTCTCGCTGGATACTGGCCCCCGTCTATTTTGGCCTCTCGCTGGCACTTATCGCGCTGACGATTAAGTTCTTTCAGGAAATCTGGCATGTTCTGCCGAACATTTTTTCTATTGCCGAAGCGGATCTGATTCTGGTTCTGCTGTCGCTGGTGGATATGACCCTGGTGGGCGGGCTGCTGGTGATGGTGATGTTCTCCGGCTACGAGAATTTTGTCTCCCAGCTCGATATCGACGAGCGTAAAGAGAAGCTCAGCTGGCTGGGCAAAATGGATGCTTCGTCGCTGAAGAATAAAGTGGCCGCGTCGATTGTGGCGATCTCCTCTATCCACCTGCTTCGCGTGTTTATGGACGCGAAGAACGTGCCGGATAACAAACTGATGTGGTACGTCATCATCCACCTGACGTTTGTGCTGTCTGCGTTTGTGATGGGGTATCTGGATAAGATCAGTAAGAAGTAATTTCCCCTCACCCTAGCCCTCTCCCACAGGGAGAGGGAATAGTTAGCTCCCTCTCCCTGTGGGAGAGGGCCGGGGTGAGGGCATCAGACCGCACTATTTATCCGACGACGCCTGCCACAGATTCAACTCCCCATCCGCAACATGCTGGTCAATCCGCTTGAGTTCGTCCTCCGTAAAGCGCAGGTTTTCCAGCGCCTGAACATTCTCTTCCAGCTGTTCCGGGCGGCTTGCGCCAATTAGCACGGACGTCACGCGCGCATCTTTCAGCAGCCAGCTTAGCGCCATCTGCGCCATGGTTTGTCCGCGCGCCTGCGCCATCTCATTCAGCAGGCGAAGGCTGCTCAGGTTGGCGTCGGTCAGCATCTTCTGCGTCAGGCCGCGCGCTTTATTCCCTTCGCGCTGCATGCGTGAACCTTCAGGAATACCGTTCAGGTATTTTCCGGTCAGCAGCCCCTGCGCCAGCGGGGTGAAGGCGATACACCCCGTACCGTTTGCTTCCAGCGCATCCAGCAAGCCGGTCTTATCGACCCAGCGGTTAAGCAGGTTATAGGACGGCTGGTGGATCAGCAGCGGGATCTTCCACTCGCGCAGCAGCTCGGCCATTTTCTGCGTGCGATCGGTCGAGTAGGAGGAAATGCCGACATACATCGCTTTCCCACTCTGCACGGCGTGGGCCAGCGCAGAGGCCGTCTCTTCCATCGGCGTGTTTTCATCCACGCGGTGGGAATAGAAAATATCCACGTACTCGACGCCCAGACGCTTCAGGCTCTGGTCGAGGCTGGCGAGCAGGTATTTGCGTGAACCGCCCGAACCGTACGGCCCTGGCCACATGTCGTAACCCGCCTTGGTGGAGATAATCAGCTCGTCGCGGTACGCGGCAAAGTCCTCACGCAGCAGGCGGCCGAAATTCTCTTCCGCGCTGCCCGGCGGCGGTCCGTAGTTATTGGCGAGATCGAAATGGGTGATGCCGAGGTCGAAGGCTTTTCGCAGCAGCGCGCGCTGGGCGTCAAGAGGCTGGACGTGGCCGAAGCTATGCCACAGTCCCAGCGACAGCGCGGGCAGGCGCAGGCCACTTTTACCGCAATAACGATATTGCATACTCTCATAGCGGCCGGGGTAAGGGTGCCAGGACATGATGTCTCCTTTCTTATTGATGAATTTTTCGAAACAACGTTTTCATTCTGAACTTACCACATCACAAATTACATCACTAAGCGCGGGCTTAATGGTTAACGACAGCTGTGCGACCAGTGAAGCCACGCTAATTAAAAATGATCACAAAACGTTATAATTTCCCTCTTTCCTGCCGATAACGAGAGTAGTACTCGCCTCTGGGCGAACTCACCCTCACGGCAAGGAAGACTTATGAATATGCTCCGTAATTTCACGATCCGTTTCGTCATGCTGACGATTCTCGGGATCTTTTGTTTAATGTGGGCGGGCGTTGGGTTGTACAGCACCTGGTCCCTTTCTCGCGTTTCCGATGGCAATGAAGTCGACCGCCAGCTGGTTAAACAGATGACGGTACTCAGCCAGGGAAACGATCAATATTTCCGCTTTGTGACCCGTCTGAGCCGCGCAATGGAAGTCAAAGCCGCAGGCGGCACGCCAGATTTGGCCTCCGCCCAACAGGCGCTGGATAACATGGGCAAGAAACTGGCCGAGATGAAAGCGATCTCCCCAGGCCCGATGGATGAGCAGATCTCTTCCCGGGTGATCGGCTCCTGGCAGGCGCTGCTCGAACAGGGCGTAACGCCGCAAATGCAGCAGGCGAAGCAGGGGGCTCTGGAGGGGTATCGCCAGCAGGCCAACAACGTCACGCCGCCGCTGAGCCGTGCGTTCGGCGCGGCCGCCGAGGAGTTCAACAATGCCGCCGCGAAGTCGCTCGACAGCACCCGCGTGGTGGTGGACGGCCTGACAAGCATGACCCGCACGGTGATTATCGTCGCCACGATTATCGGCCTGCTGATCCTGCTCTTCACCGACCGTTACCTGGTGGCGATGCTGGTCAAACCGCTGGCTCGCATTCGCCAGCAGTTCCGCCAGATTGCCCAGGGCGATCTCAGCCAGCCCATTGAGCCGTTCGGTCGTAACTGCGTGGGACAGCTGGTGCCGCTGCTGAGCGCTATGCAGGACAGCCTGCGCGAAGCGGTCAGCACGATTCGCTCCGGCAGTGAAAACATCTGGCGCGGCGCGACGGAAATCTCCAGCGGTAACAACGACCTCTCTTCCCGTACCGAAGAGCAGGCGGCTGCGCTGGAAGAGACGGCAGCCAGCATGGAACAGCTGACCGCCACGGTGAAACTGAACGCGGAAAGCGCGCGTCAAGCAAGCCAGCTGGCCGATGTGGCCTCAACTACCGCCAGCCGCGGCGGCTCGCTGGTGGAAGAGGTGGTGACCACCATGAGCGGAATTTCGGAAAGCTCGAAGAAAATTGCTGAAATCACCAACGTGATCAACAGCATTGCCTTCCAGACCAATATTCTGGCACTCAATGCGGCGGTTGAAGCGGCGCGCGCGGGTGAGCAGGGGCGTGGTTTCGCGGTGGTGGCAGGCGAAGTTCGCAACCTGGCAAGCCGCAGCGCCAACGCGGCCAAAGAGATTGAGGGGCTGATTACCGACTCCGTTTCCCGCGTAGAGCAGGGGGCGCAGCTGGTGAGCGACACCGGCACCACCATGGATGCGATTTTGCGCGACGTGACGGAAGTGACGACCATCATGAAGCAAATCGCTTCCGCCTCCGAGGAGCAAAGCAAGGGCATTTCGCAGGTCGGGATTGCCATTACCCAGATGGACGGCGTCACCCAGCAAAACGCCTCGCTGGTTGAAGAGGTTTCTGCCGCGGCGGCGGCGCTGGAGCGCCAGACCGAAGATCTGCAGCGCTCGGTGCAGAAGTTCCGCCTGACGGCATAACGCAACGTATAAGGCCGCCTTGTGCGGCCTTATATTATTAACGCCTTCCCCATTCAGCCCCTTCTGAAACTGCTATTCTTTTGCTAACCCCCCTGACGTTCTGGGCTCTCTTCTTCGAGGTGTTGCTATGAACAGATCGTTATCTGTCATTCCTGTCCTTTCTTTCATTTTTCTGATGCTGTTCTCGGTTTCTGCCAGTGCGACCCAGCAGGCGCAGGAGCGGCGCGTGGCGCGTGATGTCAGGCAGGAAACCCGCGACGCGTCGCGGCAGGTGAAGCAGACCTGCGTAGCGAACAATAACCAGAGTAATCACGGCTGCCGTCAGGACAAGCGTCAGATGAAACAGTCTGGAAGACAAAAAGCGCGGGACATTAAGTATTAATACGGTTAACGGAAACTATCCAGGGATGAGACACGAACAATAAGCGGAGGGCGTCATCGGGAATGTGATTCATGCCGGGCAAACGCAGCGCTGCCCGGCTGTATTTATCAGTGCGTCGCTTCACCAATCAGCGCGCCCGTGCCCGCACCAACGGCTGCACCTTTCAGCACGCTCTTGCCGGTAACCGCTGCGGCACCTGCGCCCACGGCAGCACCTACCGCACCACCTTTACGCGCGGCTTTACCTTTGCCGCCGTTTTTGAACATGGCACCGGTGCCTGCGCCCACGACGGCGCCGCCAACGGTTGATTTCAGATCTTTGCCCGTGGCCGCACCAATGGCCGCGCCTGCTACGGCGCCAGCGGCAGTTTTGTCGATGGCCATTCCCGAGGTGGAAAAAATGAGGGCGCTGATAACCAGCGTTGTTTTAATAAGTTTCATAACAGATCCTTTGTGACTGCTGTCGGTTGAGATGTCATTTCTCACTCTAAGACGCGAGAAAAACGTCCAGATAGTGCCAGCAATAGGGGCTCAACCTTTAAGCTAATCATGCCCTGGGCAGGGATCTCAGTTGCCGGGCGGGGATCCGCCCGGCGGAACATTACGCCTGACGCTTATCTTCCGTATTGGTATCGAAGTCGCTCGCCGCGTGGCGCTCGTGGAGCTGCTCGTTCAGCTCGCCGCTGGTGCGGTTAACGATGCGGCCGCGCTTAACGGCATGGCGATTCGCCACGTCTTTCGCCCAGCGCTGGACGTTGGTGTACTTCCCGGCGTCGAGGAACTCGGCGGCGTTATAGACGCTGCCCAACGCCACGCAGCCGAACCACGGCCAGATGGCGATATCCGCGATGGTATACTCCTCACCCGCCACGTAGCGACCGCGCGCCAGCTGTTTATCCAGCACGTCGAACAGGCGTTTGGCTTCCATGGTGAAGCGGTCAATCGCGTACTCAATTTTTACCGGGGCATAGTTGTAGAAGTGGCCAAAACCGCCGCCGAGGAACGGCGCCGCGCCCTGCAGCCAGAACAGCCAGTTCAGGGTCTCGGTGCGTCCCGCCGGATCTTTTGGCAGGAAGTGACCGAATTTCTCTGCCAGATAGAGCAGGATATTGCCGGATTCAAAGACGCGCGTTGGCGGGGTCGTGGAGTGGTCACGCAGCGCCGGTATTTTCGAGTTTGGGTTCACGTCTACAAACCCGCTGGAGAACTGATCGCCCTCGCCGATGCGGATCAACCATGCGTCGTATTCCGCGCCCGTCACGCCCAGCGCCAGCAGCTCTTCGAGCATGATCGTTACTTTCTGGCCGTTCGGTGTCCCGAGAGAGTAAAGCTGCAGCGGGTGGGAGCCTACGGGCAGATCTTTCTCATGGGTCGCGCCGGAAATAGGGCGGTTAATATTGGCGAACGCGCCGCCGCCGTTCTTTTTCCATTCCCACACTTTTGGTGGCTGATACGTGTTGTCTGACATGTTGGCCTGCCTTTTGAGTGATGTGTTGAGGCAGTGTAGCAGGAGATTTGTGAAGCGTTTAACGTTGCGAGCGCAATCAATTAACCGCTATTCCTTCTGGCGCTTATATATAACAAATCTGGCATAAGCTTAATCGAAAATCGCATTTTCATAATTAATGCGTAAACCGATAAAGCTGAATATGATGCTTCAACATAAATAAAAGATGCAGTAATAAAAACTTTATAAGGCAAGGAGTTAGTGAGATGCGCAAGCTTCTGTTATCGGCAGTGGTGGTTTCGCTCGCGTTAGGCCTGGCTGGCTGTGATGATGCGAAAAATAAAGAGACAAACAGTGCGGCTGCGGCAAAAAACGATGCGCCAAAAGAGGGCGGTTCGCTAATTATTGGAATTACCTCCGGCGACCCGTTAGCCGTTAATCCGCTCTATGCCAGCGACCGTACGACCTTAACGATCATGCAGGCGCTCTATGCCCCGCTGTACAGCTTTAATAACGGCAACATTGAGTGGGGCCTGGCGGAAAGCCTGACGCCTTCTGCCGACAACCTGAGCTATACCCTGACGTTAAAACCCAACCTGAAATGGCAGGATGGCCAGCCGCTGACGGCGGACGACGTGGTCTTCACCTTCAACAAGCTGCTGGATGCCAAACAGCACAGCTTCTTCCGCAGCATGTTCACCTACGGCGACAAGCCGGTACAGGTGAGCAAGGTGGATGAGCGCACCGTTAAGTTCACATTGCCGCAGGTCAGCGCGGCCTTTACCGGAACGCTGGTACAGATCTACCCGATTCCGCAGCACGTGTTCGCCGGTGAAGGCGACCTGGAAAAGAGCACCAAAAACGATGCGCCGGTCGGTTCCGGGCCGTTCAAATTTAAAGAGTACCGCGCCGGGCAGTATTACGCCCTGACCCGTTTTGACGATTACTGGAACGGCAAAGCGAAGCTTGATTCGGTCACCTACCGTTTCGCTAAAGACAGCAACGCCGCTAACCTTGCGCTGCAAAACGGTGAAATCAACCTTAAAATGGTTGACCCGCAGGATGTGAACCGCCTGAAAAATACCGGTAAGTTTGACTTCGTGGTCTATCCGGAAGGCCGTCTGGCCTATATGACGTTCAACCAAAACGTGCCGGTGATGAAGAGCAAAGCGCTGCGCCAGGCCATCGCGTATGCCATCAACAAAGACGAGCTCACCCAGACCGCGTTTACCTCGCTGGACTACGCTAAACCGGCAACGTCGTTCCTGACGCCAGATACGCTTTACAAGACGGATGACGTTGAACAGTACAAATTCGATCTGCAAAAAGCCAAAGACCTGCTGAAGACGTCCGGCGCGCCGGACAACCTCAAGCTGCGCCTGGCGTATGTGAACACCAACAAAACCCAGGAGAGCATGGCGCTCTACATTCAGCAGGCGCTGAAGGGCATTGGGGTGAACGTGGAGCTGATGCCGCTGGACTCCAACGCCATGTCTCAGCGCAGCCTCGATATGAACAATACCGCGTGGGAGCTGAACCTGGGCGGCTACATCATGGGCTCCGAGCCGGACGGTTACAAATCGCTGTTCATGAGCAACGAAGCCTATAACTACGCGCACTACAAAAATCCGCAGTTTGATGCCCTGTGGGATAAAGGCGCAGTGGAAACCGACGCCGCGAAACGTGCCGATATCTACAAGCAAATTCAGCAGACCGTGGCGAACGATATGACCTACTACCCGATCGCCTACACAAATGCGACCGTCGCGGTGGACAAGCGCTTCGGCGGCACCCAGGAAGCGGAGCCGAAACCGGTCTATCTGTTCCAGGATCTGTCAAAAATCTATCAGAAATAAGTAATTGCCCCGGCCGTCAGGTCGGGGCCTTGGTAAGGGCACGTCGTGAACACACTCCTCACGCGTCGGCTGCTGCAGCTGCTGCCGATGCTGTTCTTTATTTCACTGGTGGCGTTTCTGCTGGTCAAGCTCGCGCCTGGGGATCCGGTGGCGGCGTACATTACGCCGCGCATGGCCCCGGAAGACATCGAGCGTATTCGCCAGAGCCTGGGGCTGGATAAGCCGCTGGTCACACAGTACGTCCTGTGGCTGAAAAACGTCCTGCGGGGCGATCTCGGCTATTCGCTGATCTACCACCGTCCGGTGCTGGAGATGATCGGCGAACGCATTCCGGCCACGCTGGGGCTGATGGGCGCGTCGCTGCTGATGGCGATCGTGCTGGCGATCCCGCTGGGGCTGCTGGCGGGCGCATTTAAGCACCGCTGGCTGGATCATCTGCTCAATTTATTCGCCTATATCGGCATTTCTGTTCCGATTTTCTGGTTCGGCATCCTGCTCATCACCGTTTTTGCCGTGCAGCTTAACTGGTTCCCCAGCATGGGAATGCGCACCATCGGCATGGAGGACAACGGGCTGGATCTGCTGCGTCACGGCGTGCTGCCGTGTATTGCCCTCACGTTCTACAACCTCTCCAGCTACGTGCGCTACATCCGCTCCAACACCATCTCGCAGCTCTCGGCCGACTACGTGCAGACCCAGCTTGCCTACGGCGCCACGCGTTCCAGTATTCTGTTCCGCCACGTGCTGAAAAACGTCTTGCTGCCGGTGATTACCCTGTTCGGCCTGTCGTTCGGAGAGCTGATTGTGGGGGCCTATGTGACGGAAAGCGTCTTCTCCTGGCCGGGGATGGGGCTGCTCGGGATCCAGTCGATCGCCTCGCTGGACTACCCGCTGATTATGGCGATCATCATGCTCTCGTCGATGATGCTGATCGTCGGTAACCTGATCGCCGACGTGCTTTATCGCTTCGCCGATCCCCGCATTCGTACGCTGAGGTAACCCGGATGAGCAGACGCTGGCAGCAGGTTCGTCACCAGCTGCGCCGCAACCGTCCGGCGCAGTTCTCTCTGTTTGTGCTTTTTATTTTCGTTGTCGCCGCGCTCTGTGCGGGCTTAAGCCCGTACGATCCGGATCGGATGGCGCTCGGCGCGCGCACGTTGCCGCCGGATGCCGCGCACTGGTTTGGCACCGACGAATACGGCCGCGACTACTTCACCCGCGCGCTGTATGGCGGCCAGATCTCCCTGATGGTCGGTTTTCTCGCCATGCTTTTTTCCACGCTTATCGGCACGGTGGTGGGAACGGTGAGCGGCTATTTTGGCGGCTGGCTGGATAACCTGATGATGCGCGCCGTGGATATCCTGATGGCCATTCCGGCCTTCTTCCTGCTGCTGGTAGTGAATGCTTACCTCAAGCCGGGCATGGATAACATCATTCTGATTATCAGCCTGCTGACGTGGATGAACATGTCGCGTCTGGTGCGTGCTGAAACCCTGTCGGTGAAAGAGCGCGAGTACGTGCTTTATGCCCGCGCGTCGGGAGAGCATCCGCTGCGCATTATCGCGCGCCACATCATTCCCGGCGTGCTGCCGACCATTATCGTGGCGGCCACGCTCAATATCGCCTCGGCCATTCTGATGGAGTCAACCCTGAGCTTTTTAGGGCTGGGCGTGCAGGCGCCCGCGGCGTCGTGGGGAAGCATGCTTAACAACGCCCAGTCTTATATTGGCGAAGCGTCGTGGCTGGCGATGTTCCCCGGCATTCTGATCCTGCTGACGGTGTTCAGCTTTAACGTGCTGGGCGATGTGTTCCGTACCGCCTTTGAGCCAGGAGCGAATCGCGATGAGTAATTTATTAGCCCTTGAGAACCTGCAAACCACGTTCCGCACCCGCGAGGGCGAGGTTCACGCGGTGCGCGGCGTGAGCTTTCAGGTTCAGCCGGGGGAACTTGTCGGCATCGTCGGCGAGTCGGGCTGCGGGAAAAGCGTCACCTGCAAGTCGATTATCCAGCTTCTGGGGAGCAACGGACGGATAACCGGCGGCAGCATTCGCTTCCAGAATGAGGATCTGGCGCAGAAAACGCCCGCACAGATGCGCGCCATTCGCGGCAACGAGATCGCGATGATTTTTCAGGATCCGATGACCGCCCTGAACCCGGTGCTGACCATCGGCAAGCAGATGGCTGAGATCCTGATGCGCAACAAAGGACTCAGCAAAAAAGCGGCCAAAGCGGCGGCCATCGCCATGCTGGAACAGGTGGGCATTGCCGAGGCGGAACGCCGATACGACCAGTATCCCCACGAGTTCAGCGGCGGGATGCGCCAGCGGGTGATGATCGCGATTGCGCTCTCCTGCAACCCGAAGCTGCTGATTGCCGATGAGCCGACCACCGCGCTGGACGTGACCATTCAGGCGCAGATCCTGCGCCTGCTGAAAAGTCTGCAACAGCAAACCCGGACCGCGATTTTGCTGATCACTCACGATCTCGGCGTGGTGGCGCAGGTCTGCAGCCGCGTGGTGGTGATGTATGGCGGGCTGGTGATGGAGGAGGGGAGCGTGGAGGACATTTTTTATCGCCCTGCGCATCCTTACACCCAGGGGCTGCTCGCCTCGCTGCCGCGTCCGGATGAGGTGAATCAGCGTTTATCGCCCATTGAAGGTTCGCCGCCCGGCCTGCTTAACCCGCCGCCGGGCTGTCCGTTCGCGGAACGCTGCCCGAAGCGCATGCCCCAGTGTGAACGGCAGCCCGCATTTTACGCCGCCGGAGAGGGCCATCGCGCCGCCTGCTGGCTATGGGCCGACAAGGAGATTCAGGCATGAGTGAACAACAGGCGCCATTAGTGAGCGTGCGCGATCTGCGCAAGCACTATCCGCTCAACGGCGGTTTGCTGCGTAAAGGCGTGGCCGTGAAGGCGGTTGACGGCGTGAGCTTTGATATCCAGCCCGGCGAAACGTTTGGCCTGGTGGGGGAGTCCGGCTGCGGAAAATCCACCCTCGGGCGCGCCATCCTGCGCCTTTTCGATATTACCTCTGGCGAGATCCACTTTGCCGGGCAGGCGATCGCCCACGCCCGTGAAAAAGAGCTCAAGCCGCTGCGTAAGCGGATGCAGGCGATTTTTCAGGATCCTTACTCCTCGCTCAACCCCGGAATGACGGTGCGACAGCTGGTGGCCGAGCCGATGCAGATCCACGGCTACAGCCGCGAAGAACAGCGGGAACGTACGGAAACGCTGCTCTACAAAGTAGGGCTCAAGCACGAACACCTTGAACGGTTCCCGCATGAGTTCAGCGGCGGGCAGCGTCAGCGCATCAGTATTGCCCGTGCGTTGTCCGTGCATCCTGAATTTGTGCTGTGCGATGAGCCGCTCTCGGCGCTGGACGTCTCGGTGCAGGCGCAGGTGGTGAATATTCTGCAGGATCTGCAGCAGGAGCTGGGGCTAACCTATCTGTTCATCGCCCACGATCTCTCCATGGTGCGGCATATCTCCAGCCGCATTGGGGTGATGTATCTCGGTAAACTGGTGGAGGTAGCCCCGGCGAATGAACTGTATCAGCGTCCGGCGCATCCTTACACCCGCGCGCTGCTGGCGGCGGTTCCCCATCCCGATCCGCGCATCCGCAATCTCGAAGACGCCACCCTGCGCGGCGACATTCCTGGCCCCACGTCCGCGCTGCCGGGCTGTAAGTTTTGCAGCCGCTGCCCGCACGCGATGCCGGTTTGCCAGACGCAGGAGCCAGCCATGCAGGAGATTGCGCCAGGGCATTTCGCGGCGTGCTGGTTGTTTAACATGTAGTTAATGCGCTGCGCAGGTGTATGATAAATGTCCCTCTGTCAGGTTAATTACAACGTGCAGACGACGACAACCCTTAAAAAAATTGCCGCCTGCCTGTTTTAGGTTGGATACATGCGTAAAGGAAAGTTAAGCAGTGATGCGCCATTCGGGACATTGTTAGGCTATGCGCCCGGTGGCGTGGCGATTTACTCTTCAAATTACGGCAGTCTGGACCCGCGCAGCTACCCGGAAGACGCGGATTTCCGCAGCTATATCGGCAACGAATACATGGGCCACAAGTGGCAGTGCGTTGAGTTTGCCCGCCGTTTCCTGTTTCTCAACTATGGCTTTGTGTTTACCGACGTCGGCATGGCGTGGGAAATCTTCTCCCTGCGCTTTTTGCGTCAGGTGGTGAACGATAACATTCTGCCCCTTCAGGCCTTTGCCAACGGTTCAAAACGCGCGCCGCGCGCCGGAGCGCTGCTGATCTGGCAAAAGGGCGGCGAGTTTCACGAGACCGGCCACGTGGCGGTGATCACCCAGCTTCTGGACGATAAGGTGCGTATTGCGGAGCAGAACGTGATTCACTCCCCGCTGCCGCTCGGGCAGCAGTGGACGCGCGAGCTGCGTCTGAGCGTGGAGAACGGGTGTTATACGATCCATGACACCTTCAACGACACGGAGATCCTCGGCTGGATGATCCAGACCGACGACGCGGAACACAGCATTCCCCAGCCGGAAATCGACGGCGAACTGCTGAAAATCAGCGGCGCGCGGCTGAAAAACAAGCGTCAGTTCGACGGAAAATGGCTTAACGAAAATGACGCGCTGCAGCAGGCGTATATCCGCGCCAACGGCCATGTGATCAACAAAGATCCCTGCCAGTACTTCACCATTACCGAAAGCGCCGAGCAGGAGCTGATCAAGGCCACCAACGAACTGCATCTGATGTACCTGCACGCGACGGACAAGGTGCTGAAAGACGACAGCCTGCTGGCGCTTTTCGACATCCCGAAAATCCTCTGGCCGCGCCTGCGCCTCTCCTGGCAGTGGCGTCGCCACCATATGATCACCGGTCGTATGGATTTCTGCATGGATGAGCGCGGCATTAAGGTCTACGAGTACAACGCCGACTCCGCGTCCTGTCATACCGAGGGCGGGCTGATTCTCGAAGAGTGGGTGAAAAACGGCTATCGTGGCAACGGGCATAACCCGGCGGAAGGGCTGCTGGAAGAGCTGACCGGCGCCTGGAAGCACAGCCACGCGCGGCCGTTCGTCCACATCATGCAGGACAACGATGTCGAAGAGGACTATCATGCGCTCTTTATTCAGCGTTCGCTGATGCAGGCCGGGTTCGAGACCAAAATCCTGCACGGGCTGGAGGCGCTCAGCTGGGATGCCGCCGGGCAGCTGATTGACGACGAAGGTCGCCACGTCAACTGCGTGTGGAAAACCTGGGCGTGGGAAACGGCGATAGAGCAGATCCGCGAGGTCAGCGAAACCGAATACGCCGCCGTGCCGATCCGCACCGGACATCCCGAGGGCGAGGTGCGACTGATTGACGTCCTGCTGCGCCCGGAGGTGCTGGTCTTCGAACCGCTGTGGACCGTGATTCCCGGCAACAAGGCGATTCTTCCGGTCCTGTGGCAGCTGTTCCCGAACCACCGCTACCTGCTCGACACCGATTTTGAGGTTAACGAACTGCTGAAGCAGACCGGCTATGCCGTCAAGCCGATTGCCGGACGCTGCGGCAGCAATATCGATCTCATCAGCGCCCAGGACGAACTGCTGGATAAATCCAGCGGCAAGTTTGTCGACCGTAAGAATATCTACCAGCAGCTGTGGTGCCTGCCGAAGGTCGACGGCAAGTACATACAGGTCTGCACCTTCACCGTGGGCGGAAACTACGGCGGAACCTGTCTGCGCGGCGATGACTCGCTGGTGGTGAAAAAAGAGAGCGATATCGAGCCGCTGATTGTGGTTAAAGATAAGTAGTTCACACCCGCCATAAAAAAGCCCCCGCAGGGTATTCTGCGGGGGCTTTTCGTTACTGATCTTCCTCTTCCTGCTGCTCGTTGATCTTCAGATCGATGATGCGGCCAATCTGATCGTGGTACACCGTCAGCAGGTTGTACTGGCTCATCTCGGAGATGATCTGCGGTGAAACATTAAAGCTGCGGGCCAGCTCCTCCTGGTGAAAATAGCCCGGCTGGCGCCGCCTCACGTGGGCGCGGCGGCGGTTGTACTGATACCATAAAATCAGCAGCCAGCCGTTGAGCGCGGCAAACAGCAAGTAGATCAACACCGTATTAAAGGACGCGATAATCACGCTCCAGCTGTGGTCGCTCTCATCGGTTAGCTGCATCCACAGCCGGGCGTACAGGAAAAACAGAAATCCTCCCCACGCCGCCAGCGTTAACGCGGCATCGAAAAGACGCGGCAAGAGCCGATGCTCGGTCAAAATTAAGGTATTTTCGTTCATTAAATGCTCCCTTTTCCTCGATCCGGACTGATCCAGCGCGCGCGGGCGCGCTGACGTTTAAGCATGACTTTTGGAAATGCGACGAGGGTGGTGAACAGGCCAATCATCCAGTACACCATCGGGAACCAGATCACCCAGAAAAGCGAGCTGGCCACTTTTCGTTCATAGCGCCGCTCGATGTACAAGCTGACCAGGAACTGCAGCAGGCACATCACGCCCAGCAGCAGCCCGGTAAACTCCGGTGGAAAAAGGCTCTCCACGGTCAGCCTGGCGGGAACAGGCGCGACATGGCTGAGGAGGAACAGCAGCACCGTCATCGCGTACGCGAAGGCCCACAGCGTTGACAGCGCGTACTCCAGAAACAGCGGCCACATGCGGTGATGCTCCCAGCGCACAATCCTGCGGAGGTTGACCAGAAACACCTCCGCGCCCCCCTGTGCCCAGCGCAGACGCTGTTTCCACAGGCCCCTTAGCGTCTCTGGCATCAGGATCCAGCACAGCGCCCGCGGCTCAAAAAAGATATCCCAGTGGCGCAGCTGAAGCTTCCAGCTGATGTCGATGTCTTCGGTGATCATGTCCGGGCTCCAGTACCCGACGTCCGCCAGCGCCTGTCGGCGAAACGCGGCGATGACGCCGGAGACGGTAAAGACCCGGCCATAGATCCGCTGCGTCCGCTTGATGAGCCCAATAATGGAAGAGAACTCGCCCACCTGAATGCGGCCAATCAGCGTGGAGCGCGTGCGAATGCGCGGGTTCCCGGTAACCGCCCCGACGTGGGGGTACTGAATCAGCGGGGCCACCAGATAAGCGGCGGTATCGCGATCGAGCAGGGCGTCGCCGTCAATGCAGACCAGCAGATCGCCCCGCGCCGCCGCGGCTCCGGCTTTGAGCGCCAGCGCTTTCCCCTGGTTTTCCGCGAGGTTAATCACCCGCAGGCGCGGCTGTTCCTGCGCCAGCTCCTGCAGCACCTGCGCGGTGTTGTCAGAAGATCCGTCGTTGATGGCAATAACTTCTATATTTTCATACCGCTGATCCAGCGCGGCGCTGATGGTCTCCCGGGCATTCCTTCCCTCGTTGAAGCAGGGGATAAGAATGGATATGAGCGGCTCACCGGCGAGCGTCGGGGCGGGCGTGTCTTTATCCCAAGACCAGTGGCGTTCAAGCTGAAACCAGAAATAGAGGCCGCCGGTTATCCAAAGCACCGACATGAACAGCGGCCAGAAGAACACAAAATCCAGAATCAGTTCGCCGGTAAAGAGGGCGGCCACGCCTAACGGCAACCCGAATACCAGACATAAAATAGAGAAGGCGATAATGCGATCAGTCATTGTCAGGGTACCAGTACGAAGAAAATTCAGGCCTGATGCGTGAGATATCAGGTTGATTGTTGAGAAAGTCGTCGGGGTAGTAACCGTAGTTTTTAATGCCGTTCAGCTGGAGCACGCGCATCCACTGCGCAAGCTGGCTATCGGACACGGCGCGCTGCGGTTTCCGATCCCAGTCCCTGGCCTGCAGCTCGAAAATAGTTTTATCAAGCGCGCCGGGGCGCGCGGCGACCACTTTAACCAGACGCGTGAGCCAGGCATCGCTCTCGTCTGCCGGAACGGACTCCATCAGCGGCATGGCCATCGGCACCGTCCAGTCATACTCCGCCAGAAAATCATCAAGATTCTGCGCAAACCACGCTTCGCTTTCGGGCTGCAGAATGGGTAAGGCGAACATATTGCGCGCGGTTTTTATCTGCGGGCCACGGATATGCTTCACCGCCAGGCTCAGGGCGTGGGTAAACCCGATAAGCGTCTGGCTTTTCTGGCGCGTGGTGTTCTGACCGGCATCGTCCACGTCCGTCAGCGCCGCATCGTCATGGAACAAAATCCCGTTGAAGCTGGCATAGCGGGCCAGGTCTTCATAGATGTCCGTCACCTGCTGGCGCACCTGCGGGTCCCACGGGGAAAGCCGAATATAGGGCTCGGTGGCTTCTTGCAGCTGGCCTGTTTGACGATCCCGGCGCTGCACGCGCGGCAGGGAAGGATCGAGATCGAACGAGAGCACCGGCATCCACGCGAAGACTTTAACCCCCGCGCGGGTTTGCAGCTGCCAGGCGACAAAATTAAAGAGATCGGCCCGGACCGGCAGCCGACGGTTGGGGAAATAGAGCGCCTTGATCCTGCCGTCGCCCTGCGGGTCGGCAAACGCCTGCAGGAAAACATGGCTGATCTTCATGTCGTAGACCCGCTGGATCAGCCTGTTGATGTTTTGGGTCTGCTGGGCAGGATCGGGATCGTAAACGTAGTCGAGATCGACGTGCATGACGCGCACGGGATCGCGCTCCTGAACCTGGCTGACCGTACTGGCAAACGCCTTGAGAGAGGGATTCCCGGCGATCAGCAGGCGGGGGATGTTGCCCAGTTCCTGCACGTTCCCCAGCCCGTCCTCAAGGGTAAAGGCCAGCTGATAACCCTGCTGTCTGGCGATAGCGAGCGACGTACCGCTGGCGGCGCCGTAGGGCCAGACCCAGGCGCGCGGCGCTTTGCCCGTCACCTGCGTGATTTTTTCAGTCACTTTACGGACGTCATCGCCGATCCGCTGGCTGAACAGCTGGTCGGTTTCATAGCGGCCCGTGGCTTTGTCATAAAAGCGGTTGGCGATCGCCGGTTCCCGGCTGCCCTGCGGGTTGGCCGGAATGCCGTAATGCGAGGCCCAGGTATGCGATCCGATCTCAATCAGCGGGGACTGGCTAAGCTCGCGCACCATGTCCCACGTTGCGAAGCGATCCCGTGGCGTCATCAGGCCGCCGAAGTTAACTTTTTGATTCGCCGGCGTATCGACCCAACTGCCCACCGGCGCCCACAGCGCAGGAACGTTCCATGCCTGAAGCAGCGGCCAGACGCGGGTGTAAAAGCTGCTGTAGCCGTCGTCAAAGCTGAGCAGAACGGCTTTTGGCGGCAGCGTTTTTTTCCCGTCATGCGCGTCAAGAATGTCCTGTACGCTGATGGCGTGGTAGCCGTTGTGCAGAAGCCAGCTTATCTGCTCGTTTAACGCGCTGGTGCGAACGGAGAGATAGCGTTGATCGGCGGCATCGTCTTCGACGTCGTGGTAGGCCAGGACCAGAAACTGGTTCTCCGGCCAGGGTTTACTCGCCTCCAGCTGCGGCCGATCTTTGGGCGCAATGAACGAGATCGCCTGCGCGCAGACGCTCGCGCTGAGGCAGAGCCAGCCGAGGAGTATCAGGCTCACGGAAAAACGTGTGTTCAGCATATTCATCCTTAAAAGCGTAAAGTCGCGTCAAACGTGACGGAGAGGTTGCTCTCGCGTTTGCCGTCGTAAGGGCGTTTATCCCAGTTCAGCATCACGCCGGTATCAATAACGTTGTTCCACTGAACGCGCTGTCCGTAACCCAGCAGGGCGATGGCGCCAGCGGACTGATTTTTCTGCCAGTAGCTGCCGCCTCCCGCCACGAACTGCTGGCTCCAGAGGGTGTCGTAATGGCGGTACATCTCATGGTCAACGGCCAGGGCCGCCGTCACGGACAGATCCCGCGCCGGGTTGTAATAGAGCGTGTCCCGCAGGCTGTTTTTACTGGCGGCGATCCCCGGCTCGAGATCCAGCGTCAGGGAGGGGGTCTGCCAGAGACGCTCCTTGCCCGTGAGGGTGTATTCCTGGCGGCGGTTACGATCGGAGAAGCGGCTGAGGGCGGCGCTGAACTGATACTCACGCCGCTCGTTTTGATACCAGCGCATCCCGCCTTCACCCCGATTGGCGCTAATTCCGTTGCGTAACGCCCGAAGGGGCGTGCTGCGCGACAGGCGTTCCAGGCTGCCGCTGACCTGCCAGCTATCGGTCACAAAGTACGTTGTTGCGAGGCGAGCGCCCGGCTTGTTTTCACCGTGATAGCGGTTGCTGGAAAGCTCGGCTTCGAGCTGGAGGTCGCGTGGCCGCCACTCGACGCCGCCCAAAAGGTGGCGGCTGGTGCCTTTGCCCTCATCGAAATTACTCTGCGCGTAGCGGGTGCCTGCAAACAGCCGCCAGCTATCCGCTACGGGTGGGCCATAGAGCGTGGCGTCCCAGCTCAGGTCGTGCGTCCCGCTGACGGGGCTATCGGAGTGCAAGCCCTTGCTTGCGTTGAGGCGCAGCTCGGACATGTGGTGGACCGTTCTGAGCCTGTCGAGACGCCTGGCGCTGCGATCGGCAGGCGCGCGAGCCAGCACGTCGTCGGCCAGTAAATCCATCTGTCGCCACTCCTGCAGATCCATCGCGACGTAGGCCTGCTGTTGCTCTAGCTCTGTGTTGGACGGCTCCAGCGCCTCCGCCTTTTTCAGCTTTTGCTCGGCCGCGCGCGGCAGGCCCCGCGCCTGAAGCAGGGTGGCGTAGTCAATCTGTAATCCCTGATTGCCCGGCGCCGTCGTCGCCAGACGGTGCGCCAGCGTTTCGGCTTCCGGCAGGGCATTCGTCGCCAGCAAATAGTTAAAGCGGAGCGACTGTCCGGTAAGCCATCGATCGTTCGGCTGAGGGGTAGGGGAGCCGAAATCGTAGCGGGTCCACGGGACGTTGCGGGTCTGGCGCTCAACGTACTGGCGGGCGGATTGATAATCTCCCGTATCCAGCCAGGCGTAGAAAAGCGCGTGCTCCTCGTCCTGCGGGTCGGAAGCGTATTGCGGATAGCGCTGCAGAAGCGAGAAGGCGGCGGCAGCGTTTTGCTCCTGCAGATACGCGGAGATGACCCAGCCGATTGCCCAGCCCGGCACCGGATGCTGGGCTGCCGTAAGATCCTGATATTCGCTAATCACCCGTGGGTAATCAGCACGGGCGTACAGCGCGCCAAGCCTGTCGATACGCGCAAGGACGACGTCTTCCGCCGCCTGCGGCTCGTTTTGCCAGCGAGCAAGCAGGACGTCGTAACGATTCAGCGCGGATTGCGCAAGCTGCAGGCGCTCCTTTTCTGTTCTGCCAGGCACATCGGCAAGGCGAACCCGTTCGGCGGCGGCATTGCGCTCAAGACGACGACGCTCCGCGGGAGACAGCGTCACGCTTTGTGAAAGCTGGAGCGCGGGGGTATTCACCCGGTTATCCGTAAGCGCGTCGATCAGCTCGCTGAGGAGCGCTTTATTATCGGGTGCGATATTCAGCGCGCGGGTGTCTGCCAGCAGCCGATCCCAGCTTTTTCCCTGGCGTAACCAGACATACGAGAGCGTCTGAAGATGCGCCTGAGAGGGATTTTCCGCCACCAGCCGTCGGGCTTCCTGTAGGGCAAGCGTGTCCATGCGGGCATCAGCCAGGGTTTTGATGTAGCCGATACGATAATCGTCGTTATCCGGCGCAAGGCTACGCGCCTCTTTCCAGCGCGCCAGGGCCGGCTGCCACGCTTTTTTATTCCGCCAGGACTGCGCGACGGCAGCAACGCCGCGGGCAGGCAGCGGCATATAAATACCGTAACGCTGCCAGACCTGAATAACCTCGTCATCATGACCCGCCCAGGCTGCAACCTGTAACCAGTCCGCAACGTTTTCTGGCGTCAGGGCATGCTGCTGCTGATAACGCTGAAGATAATCGAGAAACGGTGTGTAATTACCGTTACGCGCCTGTTGAATCTGTTGCTCATAAACGGATTCAGTCGCCTGAGCCAGAACAGGAAAGAGGAATAACAGAAACAATAATGTTGGGGTGCGATAAAAGAATAACGTATTGAAGCGAAGTGAACTTTCCATATCTATTTGCCATTTGTTTATCATGAATCCATTGCATAACACGGCCGCCTTTAAACTCAGGGGTTAAAGGCCATAAATGAGAACATTAAATCTGAATGCAGTGATGTTACGGGGTACTTACCTAAAGGTAATTATGGATCCTTATCTCAGTGGACTGGGTGAAAGCTAATGTACACCTGATATGTTGCCGGATAAATATGTTGAAAAGCCGGTGTGTCGTTTTGAGATAATTCTGGATAGAGCGCTTTGTGACGTTTTTATTGAATTAGGTGTTTATTTTTAACTTATTGAAATTTATAGGTTTTATTTTTGTTGTGACAGCTTTGTATATATTTTAAATGGGGTTTGTCTGCTTCAATTAAAGTACTTTCTGGTGCATGTTTGGGAAGTTTCATGACAAAAACTCTTAATGTTTAGAGAAGTGACTTTTCTGCGATTGTTTTTTATTTATAATTAATGGCAGCCATTGAATGATAGTCTACAGGAAGTCTTGCTCATCAATGTCTGTATTGAGGGATATCCAAAGCCGGAATACATTTATCGTTAATATAACAGCGCTATAAAACGAAGGCGGCCTTCTTTGCGAGGGATCGTGCTTGCTTTAATCTAAAAGGGATGGTTAGTGGCAACTTCAATTGTTTTAGTGACTCAGGATCGCTACCTTGTCAGGGGAATGCGGATATTTTTTCCGGATATTATCCTGCTCGACTCGATTGACAGAAACATATTTGATAACGGTGCAGATGAATATTCTGTATTGATTGATAGCCGTTCTCCGCTCCGTTTATATGATTACCTGATACGCCATCCGGCCAGAACGAAAAAAACAATCTGCTGCGTTATGCTTGATATGCGACACCGCGAGGAGAATCTGCTCAGTATGAAGTTATTTATGAACACGTCGCTCACCGCGCCGGATATGGCCTCGCTGTTTAATCTGGTGCTCAATATGAAGGGCAGGCGCCTGACCACGAAGTGGCTGCTTAATTTACGGCTTAGCACGCACGAAGCGATCATGCTGCGGTTGCTGCGGGCAGGGATGCCGATGGAAGCCATCGCCGATGAGCTGAATACGTCGGTGAAAAGCCTCTATCGCAAACGAACGGCACTCTCGGAACGCCTGGGGGCGGAGAACTTCAACGAGGCGTGTTTGTTTATCTTTAAAAACAAACTGCTGGACGCAGGTGGGAACGATCCCTAGGTTGGGGAGAAACCAAAAGCATAGAACTGACTTGCGGGCGGTATTCTGAGTTTTAAGAAAACTGGACGGTGACGACATCCTTGTTTTACCTATGGATTTACTCTGGCTCAAAACGAGAGAAAGGACGATGTAATGGACATGGTTGAAGAGACTGGTTGGAAATTTTTCTGATGCTACATGATGAGCAAGAATCGTTAGATTACCTCACTGAGAATTACAGTGACCGTAAATCTCCGGCAAAGAAAGAATGGACCTTCCAGGAGCATTTTAATCTCATACCTGAAGATCTTGAGGACATGCTGCTTGACCTTTTCATCCGGTACGGAATTGAGTACAGCAACTTTGTGATGGACCATTATTTTGAACCGGAGCTGTTTTGGTTTCAGTTTCGGCTCAGAAAAAAATTCCGCGATCGGCAGTACAAACCGCTATCTACCGGCGGATATAAGGTGGCAGAAAATGAGCGGGTGGCGGTTGGATTTTGGGGGAGAGGAAACGCGTATTATAATGAAAAACGAATAGTATCTTCTGCTCTTCAACCCCGTTTATGAACTGCCAGAGGCTAAGCCATGTGTTTTATCCTGAGCGGGTGATACCAGAAGGAGGCTCCTGGAAGTGATTGAAAAATTTAAAAGGACGTTAGCAATGAATAAATATCTGTCTGGTCTGTGTGTTGTTTCTTTTTTTTATTTTTCTTCAATAGGTTACGCGCACTCTGCGGGGCAAAATAAAGTTCAGGTTAGTATCAAACCCAGCAGCGGTAATAGAGGATATATCCCGGTAATTTCTGATGCAGATGAAATCGAGCCTTCTGATTTCAGGGAGTCGGATCTACAGGAGATGCAGAATAGCCTGAGTAAGATGAAGTCCGACAACCGCAAAGTCGATGAGCTAACTCAGAAGGTTTTACAGCTTGAGAGAAAGAATTCTGAGCAGGAGAGTAAGATCGAGCGATTGCAAAGAAGCCTTGATGACATGAAGCGGAGCAACGACAACCTTTCAAATCAGGTCAGCAATTTATCCGGCAAAATTAAGTGATAAAAAAGAGCCACCGCTTGTATTAACTTACCGGGCTATTAGCGTAAGCGTGCCTGCATTAAAGCCACGCTTATCAGCGCCCAGAAATCGGCCGTAGCCATATAGCAAAAACCCAGCCATAGGCTGGGTTTTCTAAATAGTGGTGCCCGGACTCGGAATCGAACCAAGGACACGGGGATTTTCAATCCCCTGCTCTACCGACTGAGCTATCCGGGCAACGGGGCGCATTAAACCCGATCTGCCCCCTGCCGTCAACGAAAAATGTTGTTTTCGTTACAGACTGCGCAATCTCTCACCATTTTGCCGCATCCTTAAGCGAAAAAGTGCGTCCAGAGCGCGGAGAGCGGCATGGCGAGCAGCAGTGCGGGCAGCATGTTCACCACGGCAAACATCTTAATCCCACAGATGCGCAGCCCGGTAGCCAGCAGCAGCAGGCCGCCGACGGCGGTAAAGTCTGCCATCATCGCCGGCGTGGTGAGCGGGAGAATCAACGTGGCGCAGGTGGCGAGTGCCAGCTGAATTAGCAGCATCGGCACGCAAATCGCGGCAACGGCAATGCCGAGCGTGGTGGCAAAAATAGTGGCCGTAAAGAAATCAAGAAACGCCTTCGCAATCAAAATGCTTGGGTCGCCCGTCATTCCCTCCTGCATTGAACCGAAAATCCCGGTGCCGCTGGCGCAAAACAGAATGATGATGGCGACGTAGTTCTGAATAAACGACTCGTGCGTGCCGTGTTTCGCCTTGCCGCCCGGTCGGGCAATCAGGTTTTTGGCTTTACTCACCGCGCTGTTAATGCCTTTTTCCAGATAGCAGAACTCGCCAATCAGCGCGCCGAGCAGGGTGGCCAGCACCATCACCGGCAGGTTGGCGCATTTGATGACTAAAAGAATACCGATCCCTAACGATGCCAGGCCGAATATCGAGGGCATGGAGGTGCGAATACGCTCCGGCAACCGCTGGCTCAGCACGGCGCCGAGTACGCCGCCCAGCAATACGGCGCCTGCGTTAATAAATGGCCCGATAACCAAAGTTAACTCCTGTTATTTAATCATTGATATTGCATTATTATGGCACGCCAGGGCTGCGCGGGCCTTAGCTTTGGTTGATTTCGTGCATACTGATTCCTTCTTGCACCTCAAAATAAAAGGTGACATTATTGCGCGAATTTTCTCCTCCCTGTCTCACCGCCCGGTGAGGGTAACTGCGCCTATGAAAACCATGAAAATTGCCGTCAGCCGCGAGCTGCTTTCCACCGTGTCTACGCACCGCGAAAAGGTGACGCTGGACAGCACTGATTTTACCGATGTGGCGGCCGTGGTCATCACAACAGCTGAAAGTCGCAGCGGCATTCTTGCACTGCTGAAACGCACGGGCTTTCAGCTACCGGTGTTTATTTTCTCGCAGGAGCCAACGGACGTACCTGACGGCGCCAGCGCGGTTATATCGGGTAAAGATCAGGAGTTTCTGGAACTGGAGAGCGCTGCCAGCCGCTACGAAGAGAACCTGCTGCCGCCCTTTTTCGACACCCTGAGCCAGTATGTGGAGATGGGCAACAGCACTTTCGCCTGTCCGGGCCACCAGCACGGGGCCTTTTTCAAAAAACACCCGGCAGGGCGACAGTTCTATGATTTCTTCGGTGAAAACGTGTTTCGCGCCGATATGTGCAATGCCGACGTGAAGCTGGGCGATCTGCTGATCCACGAAGGGTCAGCCAAACACGCGCAAAAGTTCGCGGCAAAAGTGTTCAATGCGGACAAAACCTACTTCGTGCTGAACGGCACGTCGGCGGCCAACAAGGTGGTGACCAACGCGCTGCTGACCCGCGGCGACCTGGTGCTGTTCGACCGCAATAACCACAAATCTAACCACCACGGGGCGCTGATCCAGGCGGGCGCCACGCCGGTTTATCTTGAGGCCGCGCGTAATCCGTTTGGCTTTATTGGCGGAATTGACGACCACTGCTTTGACGATGGATATCTGCGGGAGCTGATCCGCGAGGCGGCGCCGGAAAAGGCCGACGAGGCGCGTCCGTTCCGCCTGGCGATCATTCAGCTTGGCACTTACGACGGGACGATCTACAACGCCCGCCAGGTGATCGACAAGATCGGTCATCTGTGCGACTACATCCTCTTTGACTCCGCATGGGTGGGCTACGAGCAGTTTATCCCGATGATGGCGGAAACGTCCCCGCTCTTGCTGGAATTGAACGAGAACGATCCGGGGATTTTCGTAACCCAGTCGGTGCACAAACAGCAGGCCGGGTTCTCGCAAACGTCGCAGATCCATAAAAAGGATAACCACATTCGCGGTCAGGCGCGTTTCTGCCCGCACAAGCGGCTGAACAACGCGTTTATGCTGCATGCCTCCACCAGCCCGTTTTATCCGCTGTTCGCAGCGCTGGATGTGAATGCCAAGATCCACGAAGGTGAAAGCGGACGCAGGCTGTGGGCGGAGTGCGTCGAGCTGGGGATTGAGGCGCGCAAGGCAATCATTGCCAATTGTCATATGATCAAACCGTTTATCCCGCCGGTGGTGGCGGGGCGGCCGTGGCAGGATCATCCGACTCACGCCATCGCCAGCGAGCTGCGCTTCTTCAGCTTTGAGCCCGGGGCTAAATGGCACGGGTTTGAGGGCTATGCCCGCGAGCAGTACTTTGTCGACCCGTGCAAGCTCCTGCTGACCACGCCGGGTATCGATGCTGAAACCGGGGAGTACACGGATTTCGGGATCCCGGCGACGATTCTGGCGCACTACCTGCGCGAAAACGGCATCGTGCCGGAGAAATGTGACCTCAACTCGATCCTGTTCCTGCTGACGCCTGCCGAAAGCAGCGAGAAGCTGGCGCAGCTGGTGGCGATGCTGGGCCAGTTCGAACAGCATATTGAAGACGACACGCCGCTGGCGGACGTATTGCCGACGATCTTCCAGAAATACCCGGTGCGCTACCGGGATTATACCCTCCGCCAGCTGTGTCAGGAGATGCACGATCTCTACGTCAGCTTTGACGTAAAGGATCTGCAGAAGGCGATGTTCCGCAAGGAGAGCCTGCCTGAGGTGGTGATGAACCCGCAGGATGCAAACCGGGCCTATATTCGCGGTGACGTGGAGCTGGTTCGCATTCGGGATGCCGCAGGGCGCATTGCTGCTGAAGGGGCGCTGCCCTATCCGCCAGGCGTGCTGTGCGTGGTGCCGGGTGAGGTCTGGGGCGGGGCGGTACAGCGTTACTTCCTGGCGCTGGAGGAGGGCGTCAACCTGCTGCCGGGCTTCTCGCCGGAGCTGCAGGGGGTTTACAGCGAGAAGGATGCCGACGGGATTAAGCGGCTGTATGGGTATGTATTAAGATAGTGCGGGCTGTTGCCCTCACCCTAACCCTCTCCCACAGGGAGAGGGAACGTTTCATCAAACCGCACTACGCTTGTACATCCTCCTCGGATGCCCAATCTTGCCGTACAGCATCTCCACCGTCAGAAAACCCGCCTCTACGCAGTGTTCCAGATAGCGCCGGGTGGTGGTTTTGCTTAACCCCGTTTCGCTCACCACCTCATCCACGGTAAAGCAGTGCGTTGCCTTGTCGTTGAACAGCGTCTGCACCCGCGCCAGCGTATTTTCCTCAATGCCTTTACTGCCGTTGTCCAGGCGGTAGTTTTTCGCCTGGAGCTGATACAGCGAATCCACGTTCTGCTGGTCGACAATCTTCCAGACGCGCTGCTGTTCCGCAAATTGCACGAACCGCTCCAGCGACTGGCTGAGCCGCTTCCAGGAGACGGGTTTGAGGATGTAGTCGAACGCGCCGTTGCGAATCGCCTGGCTGCAGGTGTCCATATCGCTGGCGGCAGTAATAAAAATCACCGAGCAGTTGGCGCGGGCCAGCATGGGGTTATTGATAAGCGAGATACCTTTGCCGTCCGGCAGGTAGTTATCCAGCAGCATCAGCTGCGGCTGTTTGCTTTCAAGCTCTGCCTGGGCCGCAGCCAGCGACGAGGCAATGCCTACCAGCCTCAGACGCGGATGTTTGCCTATCAGCTCCGCGTGCAGTTGCGCCAGTTCGTTCTCGTCTTCAACAATCAGTACGTCGATAAGTTCATGTTGCATAGTCGGTGTCTTCCAGTTGCCGGGCGGTTCCCGTGGCCGGGATAAACAAGGAGAAAATGGCGCCGCGCGGGGTATTATCGGCAACTTCTATCGCGCCGCCAGCCTGTGTGACGTAGCTTTCGATCAGATACAGGCCAATCCCATGATCGCCGCGCGTTTTGGTGGTGATGCCGCGTTCAAAGATCCGGTCACGGATCGCCGGTGTAATGCCAACGCCCTGGTCGGCGACTTCAATAATCAGCTCCTGTTCGCTGAGTTTTATCAGCACTTCTACCGGCGCGTGGGGAAGCGGCGACCGCTGCGTCGCTTCGATGGCGTTATCCAGCAGGTTGCCAATAATTGAAATCAGCTCTTGCTCCCCAAGGGGCAGGAAGGGCCTGTCCAGCCGACAGCCCGGGTCGAAACACAGCTCGACGCCTTTCTCCCGCGCGCGGGCGGCTTTCCCCAGCAGCAGGCCGCACAGGGTCGGGGAACTGAAGCGCGAAGAGATAAAGTCCAGCAGCTCCTGGGCATGCTCCGACTGCGCCTGAATGTAGCCAATGGCTTCCTCGTAGCGGCCCATGTGCAGCAGGCCGGAGAGGGTGGTCATCCTGTTTAACTGCTCGTGGCGCATGATGCGAAGGTTATCGACATAGCGTTTTACCTGGCTGAGCTGGGCGCTCAGCGAGTCGATCTCGTTGCGATCGCGGAAGGTGATCACCCAGCCCTGCAGCGACCCCTCAAGCATGATGTGCACCCGGCTGGCAATCACCGTGAGATCGTTAAAACGGCAAATCTCGTCATGGGTATCTTTCGCCAGCATCGTCTGCGTGTCGAAGAACGGGACCGGATCGATCACCTGGCTTATCAGCTGTCCGCGCAGCTCGCGGGCCGGCTGGCTCAGACCCAGCAGCTTGCGCGCCGCCTGGTTGATGACTTCAATCCGCCGCCGATCGTCAATGGCAATCACCCCTTCATAAATAGACTCCATCATCGCCTTCTGCTGGCGCACCAGCAGGCCGATCTCGCGCGGCTCAAGGGAGAAGATCTGCTTCTTGATGCTGCGGGTAAAGAACCAGGAGAAGATAAAGAGAGCGATCAGCAGCAGCACGGCGGCAATCAGGATATTGACCACCTTACTGACGGTAATGGTATCAAGGTAGCTGGTGAGATAGCCTACCGAAACGATGCCGACCACCTGTCCGGCAGCGTTAAAGATGGGGGCTTTACTGCGTAGCGAAATGCCCAGCCCGCCTTTGCGGATGGTGGTGGTGCTTTTCCCCTGCAATACGGCTTCATTGTCTCCGCCAACCAGGGTTGTGCCCACTCTGTCGGCAAAGACGGAGTGAAAAAGATGCTGCCCCTTATTATCACCAATCACAATAAAGCTGGCGTCACTGTGCGCAGAAATCTTCTGCATAAAATCATGGATGGCGTTGATATTCTTTTGTTCAACTTCATTACGCAATGTCGGAATAAGCGCAATCTCTTCAGCCTGTATTTTGGCACGCGTGCTCATTTCCTGATAAAGCTGTTTCCCGACGTCGGCATAATAATATCCGCCCAGCAGCGCGAAAAGCACTGAGAAAAAGGCAACCAGCGAAATAAACAGCTTAATCTGGAAAGAGACTTTCATAACTATCACGCGAGGTAGCAGCAAAGATCGCCAATATATCATCTTTTTTCGCGCTGACGCCCGCTTTGCCGAAAACTTGTGATCCCTTGCACAGCGGGCGCTGTAAAAGAGTTATCCTGAAGGCTACCGTACTTCGGGCTGCACGAACAAATGTTATTTGTTTGTTCAATTCGGAAAAGAAACCATAAAAACCACGACAATAAATAAGGTATAAATCACATTAAATAAAAGAAACCATTAAAACCATAGCTGCCATTAAAACTTCGCTTTTAATATGCCATTCCTCACATAAAGTAAGCCTTTGTGACTCTAAGCTGAATGCACAAAATAACCAAGGGGCTTATTATGAGCACAACTGACGATTCTTTCTCTGTTACCCACGACCCGATTGAAATTCAGCGGCCTTCGCTCAAAGAGCGCTGGTGGCATATTATGGATACCTGGAAAGTTGGGATTATTCCTCTGCCGCTGTTCGTTCTGGCGGGCGCGCTGATTGCTATTGATTGCCTGGGCGGAAAACTGCCGAGCGATATCGTGGTCATGGTGGCAACGCTGGCCTTCTTCGGCTTTGCCTGCGGCGAGTTTGGCAAACGCCTGCCGATTGTCGGCAAGCTCGGCGCGGCGGCGATTTGCGCCACCTTTATCCCTTCCGCGCTGGTCTATTATGGCCTGCTGCCGGACGTGGTGGTTGAGTCCACCACCAAGTTCTACAAATCCACCAACATTCTCTATCTCTACATCTGCTGCATTATCGTCGGCAGCATCATGAGCATGAACCGCACGGTGCTGATTCAGGGCTTCCTGCGCATCTTCTTCCCGATGCTGTGCGGCGAAATCGTCGGCATGCTGGTGGGGATGGGCGTTGGCCTGGCGCTGGGTCTTGAGCCGTTCCAGATCTTCTTCTTTATCATTCTGCCGATTATGGCGGGCGGCGTCGGGGAAGGGGCGATCCCACTTTCCATCGGCTATGCCACCCTGCTGCACATGGACCAGGGCGTGGCGCTCGGCCGCGTGCTGCCGATGGTAATGCTCGGCGGTCTGACGGCAATCATCATCTCCGGCTGCCTGAACCAGCTCGGTAAACGCTTCCCGCACCTGACCGGTGAAGGTCAGCTGATGCCTAACCGCGCGAATGCCGATGCTACGGTCTCTCAGCCTGCGTTTTCCGGCAAAGCGGACGTCACCACTATCGCCTCCGGCGCGCTGCTGGCGGTGCTGCTCTACATGCTGGGCATGCTTGGCCACAAGCTGATTGGCCTGCCCGCACCGGTCGGCATGCTGTTTATGGCGGTACTGGTGAAGCTCTGCAACGGCGCCTCTCCGCGCCTGCTGGAAGGCTCTCAGGTGGTGTACAAATTCTTCCAGACCTCCGTGACCTACCCAATCCTCTTCGCCGTCGGCGTGGCTATCACCCCGTGGCATGAACTGGTGGCGGCGTTCACCGTCAGCAACCTGCTGGTGATTGTCAGCACCGTTTCCGCACTGGTGGCAACCGGCTTCTTCGTCGGCAAAAAGATTGGTATGCACCCGATTGATGTCGCCATCGTCTCCTGCTGCCAGAGCGGCCAGGGCGGTACCGGCGACGTGGCGATCCTGACCGCAGGCAACCGCATGAGCCTGATGCCGTTCGCCCAGATTGCTACCCGTATCGGCGGGGCGATTAACGTCTCTGTCTCACTGCTGATTCTGGGCAACTTCCTCGTTTAAGTTTTCAGGAAAGAACAATGAAACTCGCAAGCTTTTTATACCAGGGAAAACGCAGCTACGGCATCGTCCAGGCCGACGGCGTGATTGATTTAGGCCGCCGTCTCGGCGACCGCTACAGCGACCTTAAGGCGCTGCTGCAGGGCAACGGGCTGGCGCAGGCCACCCGCTACCTGAACGACGCCGTGGACGTGCCGATGAGCGCCATCACCTTCTTACCGGTGATCGAGCAGCCGGAAAAGATCCTCTGCGTGGGCATGAACTACGCCGACAAGCGCAAGGAGTTTGACCAGCATAACCCGGCGCCGACGCTGTTTGTCCGCTTCCCCGATTCACAGACCGGCCACAACGAGCCGGTGCTGAAGCCGCGCCACTCCAGCGAATTCGACTACGAAGGCGAGCTGGCGGTGATTATCGGTAAAGGCGGGGAGAACATCAGCCGCGATGACGCCCTGCGCCACGTGGCGGGCTACAGCTGCTATATGGACGGCTCCGCCCGCGACTGGCAGCACACCTGGTTTACCGCCGGTAAAAACTGGCGCAAAACCGGCGCGTTTGGGCCGTGGATGGCGACGGCGGATGAGATCCCGGATCCGCACCAGCTTGCGATCCGCACCTGGCTGAACGGCCGCATGGTGCAGGAAGACAACACCAGCAGCATGATCCACAAGGTTGCGGAGCTGATCGAGTACATCAGCACTTTCACCCGCCTCAGCCCGGGCGACGTGATCATCACCGGATCTCCGGGCGGGGTGGGTAAAAAGCGCAATCCGCCGCTGTTTATGAAGGAAGGGGATCGCATTGAGGTGGAGATCGAGCATATCGGTCATCTGAGCAACGTGATCGTGGAAGCGCCAGCCGTCGGGCTTGCGGCAGCACATTAAGTAAGGCGGCAGCATGCACTCGCAACCCATCGATTTTCGCCACACCGTCGTGGCGAAACACCCGGAACGCTTAAGCCAGATCCGCTACCTGCTGGCAGACAGCGGCCTTGGCCTGGACAACGACATCACGCTGTTTGTCGAAGCCTGGTCCGGCTCGCAGCTGGTAGGTTGCGCAGGGCTTGCTGCCAACGTCATCAAATGCGTGGCGGTTAACGAGCAGCTTCGCGGCGAGAACCTCAGCGCGCGGCTGCTTGCAGAGGTGGAAAATGCGGCGCTGGAGTGCGGCCATTTTCATCTCTTCCTCTGCACCCGTCCGTGCAACCGGGAGCGCTTTGCCCGCAGCGGCTTCTGGCCGATTGCCCAGAGCGGGAACAACGCGGTGCTGATGGAGAACACCCCGCAGGGGATCGAACGCTACTGCCGTTCCCTGCGCGCGAAGCGCAAGTGCGGGGAGAACATTGGCGCGATAGTGATGAACGCCAATCCGTTCACCCTCGGCCACCGCCATCTGGTTGAGCAGGCGGCGCAGCGGTGCGACGCCCTGCACCTGTTCGTGGTGCGTGAAGACGCCTCGTTCTTCCCGTTCAGCGCGCGCCTCGAGATGGTGCGCGCGGGCGTGGCGCATCTGCCGAACGTGGTAGTGCATGAAGGCTCGCAGTACATCATCTCCCGCGCCACCTTCCCGGCCTACTTTCTGAAGGAGACCGGCAAAGTGCAGCAGGCGTGGAGCGAGATCGATGTGCTGATCTTCCGGGACTTCATCGCCCCGGCGCTCGGCATCACGCACCGCTTCATCGGCTCGGAGCCGTTCTGCGATATCACCCGCCAGTACAACCAGACGCTGCACGACCTGCTGGCCTCGCATATCGAGGTGGTGGAAATGCCGCGCATCAAGGCCACCGGCAACGCTATTTCAGCGTCCGAAGTGCGCCGCTTACTGAAGACACAGCAGTTTTCCCGGATCCGGGAGATTGTCCCGGACTCCACCTTCGCGCATCTCGAAACGCATTACCGTGCGAGTGCGGAAGTCGCTTAACTACCAGGAATTTATCATGAAAATTGTAAGGGAGGCGCTGGCCGGAACGCAGGAGTCCAGCGACCTGATGGTGAAAATCGCTCCCGCTCACGGCGAGCTGGAGATAGTCATCCACAGTGAAGTGATTAAGCAGTTTGGCGAGCAGATTCGCCAGGTGGTCAACGACACGTTGCGCGCCATGAACGTGCACCAGGGATTAATCATTATTGAAGACAAAGGGGCGCTGGACTGTGTGATCCGCGCCCGCCTGCAAAGCGCGCTGATGCGTGCCTCCGATGAACAGGCCATCAACTGGGGGGCGCTGAAATGAGCAAACTCCGCCGCAGCATGCTGTTCCTGCCGGGCGCCAACGCCGCCATGCTCTCCACCGCCTTTATCTACCGTCCCGACTCCATCATGTTTGATCTTGAGGACGCCGTCGCCCTGCGCGAGAAGGATACCGCGCGCATGCTGGTGTTCCACGCCCTGCAGCACCCGATGTATCAGGATATCGAAACCGTGGTGCGCATTAACCCGCTCAGCACGCCGTTTGGCCTGCTGGATCTGGAAGCCGCTGTGCGGGCCGGCGTGGACGTGATCCGCCTGCCGAAAACCGACACGCCGGACGATATCTACGAGCTGGAAGGCCACCTTGAGCGTATCGAGCGCGAGTGCGGCCGCGAGGTCGGCTCCACCCGCGTAATGGCGGCGATTGAGTCGGCCATTGGCGTCATCAACGCCGTGGCGATTGCCCGCAGCTCTCCGCGCCTCATCGGGATTGCGCTGGCCGCCTTTGACTACGTGATGGACATGCAGACCGAGCGCGGTGACGGCACCGAGCTGTTCTACGCCCGCTGCGCCGTGCTGCACGCCGCCCGCGCGGCGGGCATCGACGCCTTCGACGTGGTGTGGTCAGACGTTAACGACGAGGCCGGGTTCCTGCGCGAGGTCGATCTGATCCGCAAGATGGGCTTTAACGGCAAATCGCTGATTAACCCGCGCCAGATTGACCTGCTGCACAACGCCTACGCCCCGACGCAGGATGAGGTGGATCACGCTAAAAGGGTGATTGAGGCGGCAGAAGAGGGCGAGCGTAACGGCCTGGGCGTGGTGTCGCTCAACGGCAAAATGGTGGATGCACCGATTATTAACCACGCGCAGGTGGTGCTGGAGCGCGCGGCGGCCTCCGGCGTGCGTCGGTAAGGATAAAATAATGAATCAGACAGAACTTCTTCACGTGAATTTTCCCCATCTGCGGGACTTAAAACCCTTTGATACCGCCCACAGCGCCACGCCGTGGCTGGCGGACAGCGACGCGAAGCACAGCCGCAAGCTCTGCGCCTCTGTTGAAGAGGCGGTTAAGCGTTGCGGCCTGCAGGACGGGATGACCATCTCCTTCCACCACGCGTTTCGCGAAGGCGACCGGGTGATCAACACCGTCGTGGCGCTGCTGGCGCGAATGGGCTTCAAAAACCTGACGCTGGCCTCCAGCTCGCTGATGACCTGCAACGACGCGCTGATCGAGCATATCGAAAGCGGCGTCATCACCCGGATATACACCTCGGGCATGCGCGGCAGGCTGGCGGATGCCATCTCCCACGGGCTGATGGACGAGCCGGTGCAAATCCACTCCCACGGCGGGCGCGTGAAGCTGCTCCAGGACGGCGAGCTGAACATCGACGTGGCGTTTCTCGGCGTGCCGTGCAGCGATGAGTTTGGCAACGCCAACGGCACGCACGGTAAATCATGCTGCGGCTCGCTCGGCTACGCCATGGTGGACGCGCACTTTGCCCGCAAGGTGGTGCTGCTGACCGAGGAACTGGTGCCGTTTCCGAATATGCCCGCCAGCCTGGTGCAAGACCAGGTGGACTACATCGTGCAGGTTGAAAGCGTGGGCGACCCGGCGAAAATCAGCGTCGGCGCGGCGCGCGTCACCAGCAACCCGCGCGAGCTGATGATCGCCCGCTATGCGGCGGACGTCATTGAACACTCCGGCTACTTCAAACCTGGCTTCTCGATGCAGACCGGCTCCGGCGCGGCGGCGACCGCCTGCACGCGCTTTATGGAAGAGAAGATGGAGCGCAGCGGCGTGAAGGCGCGCTTTGCGCTTGGCGGCATCACCGGCAGCCTGGTGGATCTGCACGAGAAGGGGCTCATCGAAAAGCTGCTCGATACCCAGTGCTTTGACGGCCAGGCGGCGGCCTCGCTGGCGCGCAACCCGAACCACGTGGAGATCTCCACCAACGTCTACGCCAACCCCGGCAGCAAGGCGGCAAGCTGCGACCAGCTCGACGTGGTGATCCTCAGCGCCCTCGAAATTGACGTTGATTTCAACGTCAACGTGATCACCGGCTCCGACGGCGTGATGCGCGGGGCGTCCGGCGGACACTGCGACGTGGCCGCCGCGGCAAACCTGACCATCGTCGTCGCGCCGCTGCTGCGCAGCCGCATTCCAACGGTAGTGAAGCGCGTCACCACGCGCCTCACGCCGGGCGAAAGCATCGACGTGCTGGTCACCGACCACGGCATTGCGGTCAACCCGGCGCGCCCGGAGATCCGCGAGCGGCTGCTGGAAGCCGGGCTCAAAGTTGTGGATATCAGCGCGCTTTACGAGCGGGCGATTTCCCTGACGGGCGTACCTAAACCGATTGAATTTACCGACAAAATCGTCGGGGTGATCCGCTACCGCGACGGCAGCGTGATCGACACCGTACGACAGGTGAAGGAGGAAGTGTGACTTTAGCGACACCCGTACGGGCGGGTGTCAGCCTGGATGAACTGCTGGCGGCGAAAGAGCGCCGCGCAGCGCGCCAGGCTGACATGCTTGCGCACTATCAACAGCCGGTGATTTCCCTCACACTGGTCACGCCAGGGGAAATCAAAGACAGCCTGCGCTATCGCAATACCATGGGCGTGGCGCTGCAAATGTGCGACCAGCTGCTGTGGGAAAACCGCTGGCCGGTGCTGGACCGCCAGGTGCTGTGGCTCCCGACCGGGCCAGAAGCCCTGTGGTGCGTGGCCCATCCGGCGGCGGAAATCAAAGCGCACTGTGCGGATCTGGAGCAGACGCACCCGCTCGGCAGGCTGTGGGATCTGGATGTGATCTGCCCTCAGCACGGCCACGTCGGGCGTCAGTCGCTGGGGGCAAACCTCAGACGCTGCCTGATCTGCGACGAGCCCGCTCACGCCTGCTCCCGTTCGCGAAAGCATCCTGTTGAGGCGGTAGTTTCCCGCGTGGAGAAGACGATCGATGACTGGTTTGCTCGCGACTAAACCGCGCCCGGCTGACGTGCCCGCGCTTGCCGAAGCGGCGCTGTGGCAGGAGCTGGAGCTGACGCCCAAGCCGGGGCTGGTGGACAAGCTCAATAACGGTTCCCATCGCGATATGGACCACGCGCTGTTCGTCCGCAGCATTGCGGCGATTACGCCGTGGTTTTCGCGTTTTGCCGAGCTGGGTAGTGAGCATGCGGATAAACCCGCTGACGCACAGCTGCGGATTATCCGCCCGATGGGGATGGCCTGCGAGCAGGCGATGTACGCCGCGACGAACGGAGTGAACACCCACAAGGGCGGGATTTTTGCCCTGGGTTTACTGTGCTTCGCTGCCGGACGTGTGAAAAATATCTCCGCTGACAGCCTCTGCTGTGAGGTGAGTAACATCTGCAGCGGGCTGGTATCGCGGGAGCTGGCCGCGCGCAGCGGACAGGCGACGGCGGGCGAGCGGCAGTTTCAGCAGTACGGCTTAACCGGCGCGCGCGGAGAGGCGGAAAGCGGCTTTGCGACGGCGCGTAGGGCGCTGGCGCAGTGGAGCGGACAGTCGCTTCACGGCCTGCTGCTGCGCCTGATGGCGGTCAATCAGGACAGCAATCTTGTGTCGCGCGGCGGCATTGAAGGGCTGCGCTACGTTCAGGGCTACGCGCGGGAATTACTGGCTAACGGCTGGGATCGCGAGGCGCTGCTTAAGATGGATAAGGCATTGATTGAACGGAACCTGAGCCCGGGCGGCAGCGCGGATTTGCTGTCGGTGGGGTGGGTGCTCTCTGCAATAAAATAGCCGGGTGGCGCTAACGCTTACCCGGCCTGTGAACGGTGTTTTTGTAGGCCCGGTAAGGCGAAGCCGCCACCGGGCACAATACCGCAAAGATTAATGCGCGATCGGCTGCGCACCGTGCGGTTCACGCACGTGCTTGTACTTGAACAGTGCGATGAACGCGAAGAACAGCACCAGCGAGTATGCCGCGAAGATCAGCCACACAGGCTGCCAGTTGGTGATGCCGTTGGTGGTGTACATCTCAACGACTTTACCGCTTACCACGCCGCCCAGAATACAGCCGAAGCCGTTGGTCATCATCAGGAACATACCCTGTGCGCTGGCGCGGATTTCAGGCTTCACCTCTTTTTCCACAAACACCGAACCGGAGATGTTGAAGAAGTCGAAGGCGCAGCCGTAAACGATCATCGACAGCACCAGCAGCACGGTGCCGAACGCGCTCGGGTCACCGTAGGCGAACAGGCCGAAGCGCAACATCCATGCCGCGATACTGATCAGCATGACGTTTTTGATGCCGTAGCGGCTCAGGAAGAACGGGATGGTCAGAATGAACAGCGTCTCAGAGATCTGAGAGATGGACATCATCACCGACGCATGTTCAACGATAAAGCTGCCGGAGAACAGCGGGTTGTTATCGAAGCTGTGCAGGAAGGTGTTGCCGAACATGTTGGTGATCTGCAGCTCTGCGCCCAGCAGCATGGAGAAGATAAAGAAGATCGCCATGCGTTTGTTTTTAAACAGCGCGAACGCGTCCAGGCCGAGCATGGTGCTCCAGCTCTGGTTTTTCTGCTGGTTAGAAACCGGAATGGTTGGCAGCGTCAGGGTGAAGATCGCCAGCACCACGGAGAGCGCCGCACCGATATAGAGCTGCATATGGCTCAGTTCGAAGCCAGCGAAGCTCACGCCCCACATTGCCATGATAAAGCCGATGGTGCCCCAGATACGGATTGGCGGGAAATCGGTCACGATATCCAAATCCGCGGACTTCAGGCGGTAGTAGGAGATGGTGTTGATCAGGCCAAGCGTTGGCATATAGGCCAGCGAGTTAAGCAGGATCACCATGAACATCGCCCCCGGCGTGGTCACCTGGGCTGCCATAAACAGCGTCCCCGCACCCACCAGATGGCAAAGCATGTACAGCCACTTCGCACTTAACCATTTATCCGCCACGATACCGAGCAGCGTTGGCATGAAGACAGCTGCAATACCGAGCGAGCTGTATACGGCACCGATTGACGCACCGTCGAACTTGAGCGTCACAAACATATAGGAGCCGAGTGTAGTCAGCCAGCTACCCCACAGGCAGAACTGCAGAAACGACAAAATTTTAAGCTGCAGCTTAAGGTTCATGTTACTTTCCTCACAAGTGAGCGGGAGATATGTTGTTTTGGGAACATTCAGGGTTGTTATTTGATGCAATTCTATCAGTTGGCAACGATATGTTTTGTTACCTCCCGCAAAAAAATGCAATCCACATTAATTTGCAGTTTGGATTGTGATGCAAATAACATTTTCGTATGGGTGTTCAAGTTCCCTCTCCCTTTTGGGGAGAGGGTTAGGGTAAGGGGTAGTTTTCTAGCGACGACGGTAGTTCTTCTGCGCCGTATTCACCTTATACAGATAGCGACGGGATTCCGCAGACGGGTGGCGGGTGGTGAGGGTGGAGTAGACATCCCCCGGCGCCATGCTGTTGATGATGTTCGCGGCCTGCACCTTGTCGTTTGAGAAGACGCGCAGCACGCTGCCCGCACCGCCGTTATAGGCGGTGATCACCGCATAGCGGCGCGACGTTGGGTTATCAATGCCGCCCAGGTACACATTGTTCAGCATCGCCAGGTAGGCCGTGCCGGTATCAATGTTGCTCTGCGGATCGAACAGATAGCTGCGGCTCGGCGTGCCGGATTTCCCCTGCGCGCGGAAGACGTCTTTCCCGGCGCTGTGCTGCACTACCTGCATCAGTCCCAGGGCGTCGGAACGGCTTACCGCGTACGGGTTGAACGAGGATTCGGTCTGCATAATCGCCAGGATCAACGACTCATCCACGCCGTACTTGCGCGAGGCCTGACGCACCATCCCAATGTACTTATGCGCACGCTTGTCGAGGTGGTTCGGGACGAGGTTGATGGTGACGCTGTAGATAATCTTCAGGCCGTTAGAGCGGCTTTTCAGGCGCGTCTGCAGCAGGTAGTCGGCAAATTTCGTGGCGCGACCTTCCCAGCGGATCGGCTGGCCGGTCTGATCGACAACCTGGCCGTACAGGAACGGCTCTTTCGAGATCGTGATATCGTCGGCATCGGAGTAGAGATCGATAGAGCCCGGATCGTCACCCATCAGCAGGGTTTTGATAATCGCCTGACGGAGTCGTGCCGCAGGGTCGGTTCCTGCGATGGTCTCAACCGTGATCGTACCCTCATCAAAGTTAATGTGGCTACGGGTCTGATAGGCATCGGTGTACTTAACGTAGTCCTTAGGTCCGGCAATAAGAACTTCGTTAAATCCCCATATATTCTCGATGTTGTGGGCAAACTGCCCCATCAAAATGTCAAAACCGTTGGTGTCCTTGATCCAGGCTTCGTTGTAATCTTCGCCTTTTTTTGACGAACACGAGACAAGCAACGGCGCAACAAGGGCTAGCGCTAAAAGTTTTTTCATCATTCCGGGAGTGCGTGTTGTGTTTGCTTTAACGGCGGGGTTTCCCCCGCACGCTGTTATTTTTCCGGTGGCGTATAGCCTTCGATGTGCACGTCTTTACCTTCGAACAGGAAGCTCACCATCTCCTGCTCCAGCAGCTTGCGGTGCTCCGGGTTCATCATGCTGAGTTTTTTCTCGTTGATCAGCATGGTCTGCTTTTTCTGCCACTGTCCCCAGGCTTCTTTGGAGATTTCATTGTAGATGCGTTTACCCAGGTCGCCCGGATAAAGCTGGAAATCCTGGCCTTCAGCGTCACGCTGCAGGAAAGTACAAAAAATCGTTCTGGCCATACTCATTCCTCTTTTTCTTGTCGATGCTAAACCATTGCACCGGCACGTAATTGCTGTAACAGGCGCTCCACGGGAGCCGCCAGTCCGACTGATGGCGGTTGCGCTAAGTTATACCAGAGAGCGGTGCCTTCATCCATGCACGAGACAAATGACGACACGGGAAGCCACATGGGGACAATATCCAGGTGGAAATGGCTGAAGGTATGGCGAAACGCGGTCAGCTGCGTCAGGTTATCGGCAGCAATTCCGCGCTGTTTAAGCCATTCACGCAGCAGGTCTTCATTTTCAAACTGTGGGAAGCAGTATAGACCACCCCACAGGCCGCTCGGTGGACGCTGGGCGAGGAATACCTCGTCGCCGTGCTGCATCAGCAGCATATAGCCGGTGCGCTCCGGCAGCGTCTGTTTGGGTTTCTTACCCGGATATTGCGCCCACGAATGGTTGGCATACGCCACGCAGAGATTATTCACCGGGCAGAGTTCGCATTTTGGTTTTGAGCGCGTGCAGACCATCGCGCCGAGATCCATCATCGCCTGGTTGAAACGCTCGACGCCGTTGGCCGGGGTGACCGCTTCACTTATTTCCCACAGACGTTTTTCAACGTCCTTCTTCCCCGGCCAGCCGTCGACGGCGTAGCAGCGTGCCAGCACGCGCTTCACGTTGCCGTCGAGGATCGGGAAATGCTTGCCTAAAGACAGGGAGAGAATGGCGCCTGCGGTTGAACGTCCTACGCCGGGAAGATCGGCCACCTCATCGAAGGTTTCCGGGAATTTCCCGTTGTGGCGCGTCGCGACCTGCTGTGCGGCCTTGTGAAGGTTACGCGCGCGGGCGTAATAGCCAAGACCGGTCCACAGATGAAGGACCTCGTCCAGCGGGGCGTTGGCCAGATCGGTCACCGTCGGGAAGCGCGCCATAAAACGCTCGAAGTAAGGAATGACCGTGGCGACCTGCGTTTGTTGCAACATCACCTCGGAGAGCCATACTTTGTAAGGCGTTTTTTCAATTTGCCAGGGCAGGGTTTTACGCCCGTATTTGTCGTACCAGTCCAGCACCTGGGCTGAAAATTGAGAGGCTTGCATGGTCATCGAATCGCATAATCAGGGACGCAGATTGCAGCACAGCGTCAATCTGCTGTAAACCGGATCTTTCCCATGCTTGCATAGAAGCCTTAACTTTGGATAATGCCCGTTTCCCGAACATTCTCACAAGCAGACAACTCTTTTATGAAAAACGACGTCATTTCACCGGAATTTGATGAAAACGGTCGCCCGCTGCGCCGTATTCGCAGCTTTGTCCGCCGTCAGGGCCGCCTGACAAAAGGGCAGCAACATGCGCTGGACAACTACTGGCCGGTGATGGGCGTTGAGTTCAGCGAGCAGCCTCTGGACTTTACCGAGCTGTTTGGCCGCGAAGCACCCGTCACGCTGGAGATCGGTTTTGGTATGGGCACCTCGCTGGTGACCATGGCGAAAGCGCGCCCGGAGCAGAACTTCCTCGGTATCGAAGTTCACTCTCCGGGCGTGGGGGCATGCCTGGCAACGGCCCATGAAGAGGGCGTTGAGAACCTGCGCGTGATGTGTCACGACGCGGTGGAAGTGCTGCATAAAATGATTCCTGACAATTCTTTAACCATGGTTCAGCTCTTTTTCCCTGACCCGTGGCACAAAGCACGTCATAATAAACGCCGTATCGTTCAGGCACCGTTTGCCGAGCTGGTGAAAAGTAAGCTGAAGCTGGGCGGTGTCTTCCATATGGCGACCGACTGGGAACCGTATGCGGAACATATGCTGGAAGTGATGTCGTCGCTGGACGGGTATAAAAACCTGTCTGAGAGCAACGACTATGTACCGCGTCCGGAATCGCGTCCGGTAACGAAATTTGAACAGCGTGGCCATCGTCTTGGTCACGGTGTATGGGACTTAATGTTCGAGAGGGTGAAATAATGGCAAAGAATCGTAGCCGTCGTCTGCGTAAAAAGATGCACATCGAAGAATTCCAGGAAGTGGGCTTCTCCGTTGCGTGGCGTTTCCCGGAAGGCACCAGTGTAGAACAGATCGATCGGGACGTGGATGCGTTCATCAATGACGTGATTGAGCCAAACAAGCTGGCCTTCGACGGTAGCGGTTACCTGGCCTGGGAAGGTCTGATCTGCACCCAGGAAGTGGGTAAATGCACCGAAGAACATCAGGCGCTGGTACGTAAATGGCTTGAAGACCACAAGCTCGAAGATGTCCGCGTCAGCGAACTTTTCGACGTTTGGTGGGACTAATAAAGCAGTAAGGGGCCAGCATTAGCTGGCCCATTTTGTCTGAGGGAGTGTTTAAGATGCGCAAAACGTTACTGGCTGTTGCTTTGATGGCAACCGGATTCACCGCCCATGCGGATTATCAATGTAGCGTCACCCCGCGTGATGACGTGGTGTTAAGCCCGCAAACCGTGCAGGTCAAAGGCGAGAACGGCAATCTGGTGATTACGCCGGATGGTAACGTGACGTTTAACGGCAAGCCGCAAAACCTGACTGCCGCGCAGCGCGAGCAGGCGAAGGATTACCAGGCTGAGCTGCGTACCGCACTGCCGTGGATTAACGACGGCGCGCTGACCCGCGTTGAGAAAAGCCGCGTCGCGCTGGATAAGATCATTACTAAAGAAGTGGGTGAGAGCAGCAACATGCGCACCCGCCTGACGAAGCTCGATAAGCAGCTTAAAGAGCAGATGAACCGCATTATCGAGACGCGCACCGACGGCCTGACGTTCCACTACAAGGCGATCGATCAGGTCCGCGCTGACGGGCAGCAGCTGGTGAATCAGGCGATGGGCGGCATCCTGCAGGACAGCATCAACGAAATGGGGGCGAAAGCCGTGCTGAAAGGCGGCGGTAACCCACTGCAGGGCGTGCTGGGCAGTCTGGGCGGCTTGCAGACCTCCATTCAGAACGAGTGGAAGAACCAGGAAGATGATTTCCAGCAGTTCGGCAAAGACGTGTGTAAACGCGTGGTGTCGCTGGAAGATAGTCGGAAGGCGCTGGTGGGGACGCTTAAGTAAGATCTCTGCGCGCTGGGCCCCTCACCCCGGCCCTCTCCCCATGGGAGAGGGTGTAATCGTTCCCTCTCCCTGTGGGAGAGGGTTAGGGTGAGGGCATCAGGCATTGCAGTCGCTGCAGAATAGCCATCAATACCACCTCCTCATTAGCCCTGAATTCATTATTCCAGAACCTTACGACTTCCCATCCGTTCGTATTCAAAAACGCGGTACGACGTGAATCATAGTCCTCTTCACCCTGATGTTGTCCCCCATCCAGCTCAACGATCAGTTTCGCCTTAAAGCAGGCAAAATCGACGATATAGGCCCCAATCGGCATCTGACGGCGAAACTTATACCCAAAGAAACGACGACCTCTGAGCAAATACCAGAGGCGTAATTCTTCGGGCGTCATTTCTTTGCGGAGTTGTTTTGATTTTTCCATCCCCACACTCTGCCAGCCTTTTCCTCAGCCGGCAGAACGGGATGCAAAATCCTGAATAAGCCTTCAGGATTCTTCGGCGAGGAACAGCTCAAGAAGGGAATTTAAGAACAGCTTGCCGTGCTCGGTGATTTGCCAGTATTCCTCACTCTCGGTGAGATACCCCTGCGCCAGCGCCTCGTCGATCTGCGAGCGAATCACCGACTCCGACAGTCCGGTATAACGCGCAAATTCCGCGCGCGGCGCGGCTTCCAGCAGACGGAAGCGGTTCATAAAGAACTCAAACGGCTTATCCGCCGCCTCAACGTCGTGCTGACGCTCCAGGTAGCGGCCTTCCATGTATCCACGCGGGTGGCGGGTTTTGGCGGTGCGCAGAATGCGCCCGTCCGGGAAGGTCACCTTGCCGTGCGCGCCGCAGCCAATCCCCAGATAGTCGCCGAAGCGCCAGTAGTTCAGGTTGTGCTGGCACTGATAGCCCGGCTTCGCGTACGCGGACGTTTCATACTGCTGATAGCCCGCAGCGGTTAGAAGCCTGTGACCCTGCTCGAAGATATCCCACAGCGCGTCGTCGTCCGGCAGCACCGGCGGGCGGGAACCGAACAGCGTGTTTGGCTCGATGGTGAGCTGATACCACGACAGGTGCGGCGGGTTCAGTTCGATCGCCTGGCGCAGGTCGTCCAGCGCCTCTTCCAGCGACTGATCCGGCAGGCCGTGCATCAAATCCAGGTTAAAGCTGCGAAGGCCCAGCCCGGTCGCCAGGTTTGCCGCGCGCTTCGCCTCTTCCGGGCCGTGAATGCGTCCCAGACGTTTTAGCTTCGGTTCGCTAAAGCTCTGCACGCCGATGGAGATGCGGTTCACGCCCGCGCGCTGATACTCGACGAAACGGTCGGCCTCAACGGTGCCGGGGTTGGCTTCCATCGTAATTTCCGCATCCGCCGCCAGGTTCAGGCGCGCGCGCACGCCGTCCAGCAGCGTCTGCATCGCCGGGCCGGACAGCAGGCTCGGCGTACCGCCACCAATGAAAATGGTCTTAACTTCACGTCCCTGTGCGTAAGCGACATCGGCGTCCAGGTCGGCCAGCAGATGCGCAACGTAGTCATCGTGCGGCACTTCGCCCTTCAGCGCGTGCGAGTTGAAATCGCAGTACGGGCATTTCTGCACGCACCACGGGATGTGAATATAAAGACTCAGAGGCGGCAAATTAGCCATTACGCAGTGCTTCCAGTAACAGTTTCAGTGCGCGTCCACGATGGGAAATCGCGCTTTTCTCTTCGCGGGTCAGTTCCGCAGCGGTTTTGCCCTCGGTCGGGACAAAGAAAATCGGGTCGTAGCCAAAGCCGCCATTGCCAGCCGCTTCACGGGTAATCACGCCAGGCCAGCTGCCGTGGCAGACGATCGGCGTCGGGTCTTCCGCGTGGCGCATATAGACCAGCACGCAGTGGAACTGCGCGGTGCGCTGCTCGTCCGGGACGTCTTTCAGGGCGACAAGCAGCTTTTCCAGATTCTGCTGGTCGGTGGCGTCCACGCCGGAATAGCGCGCAGAGTAAATCCCCGGCGCGCCGCCGAGAAAATCCACGGCGAGGCCGGAGTCGTCGGCAATCGCTGGCAGGCCGGTTACCTGGGCGGCGTGGCGTGCTTTCAGGATCGCGTTTTCGATAAACGTCAGCCCCGTCTCTTCGGCGGACTCCACGCCAAGATCGGTCTGGGCGACCACGTCCAGCCCAAAATCATTTAATAGCGAGGCCAGCTCGCGCACTTTACCGGCGTTGCCGGTCGCGAGAACAACTTTCTGCATGGTTTAGTCCTGTTCTTTCAGAGCCGCGACTTCCGTCGGGATAGATTGCGGATTAAGGATTTTTACCTGTTTATGTCGCCCAAGTTCACCTTTTTCAATGATGACCTGGCTTTTGGCGACGCGAAACTGTTTTGCCAGATATTTGGTCAGATGCGCGTTCGCCTGGCCGTCAACCGGCGGGGCGGTGATGGCGACTTTTAACTCGTCGCCATGCAGCCCAACAATACTGTCACGGCTGGCTTTTGGCTGAATATACAGCCGCAAAACCAGCCCGTCAGCGCAGGTGCTTACGGCACTCATAGCGCCATCCACAGCCCCGGCAGCAGCATATTGCCCGTGGACTGTAACAGCTCAGCGATCCCCATGTTGACCACATAGAGCAGCAGAACCAGGATCATCGGGGAAAAATCAATACCGCCCATCGAAGGCAGCAGGTTGCGAATCGGGCGCAGCAGCGGCTCGGCCAGTTGGATCAGCGCATATTCTACCGGACTACGGCCCTGGCTTACCCAGCTCATGATGGCCATGACCAGCAGCACCCAGAAAATCAGCAGGCCGACGGTTTTGACCAGAATCAGGACCGCGGCAATCCAGATAATCGGCTGGAAGGTGATGACCATAAACAGCACGATCGCTTTGATAACGCTCAGAATAAACGCCACCAGCAGCGACGAACTGTCGATGGGACCCATCGCCGGGATAATGCGGCGCAGCGGTCCAACAACAGGTTGCGTGATTTTCACGACAAACTGCGAGAAAGGATTGTAAAAATCACAGCGGGCCCACTGCATCCAGACGCGCAGCAAAAGCGCCATCGTATACAGCTCAAGCACTGTTGAGAGCAGGAAAGTCAACGTCTTCATGGCGTTCCTCAGGTTTCCTTATTATTTTGAGTAGTCGCGCGCACCGAAAATTGCCGTACCGATGCGCACCATAGTGCTGCCTGCCGCGATGGCGGCTTCCATATCATCCGACATGCCCAAAGAAAGCGTGTCTACCGTGTTATAGCGCGCTTTAAGCGCCTCAAATGCTACAGCCATTTGCTGTGCCACGGCAAATTGCCTTTCATAACTTGACTCAGGCGCCGGAATTGCCATCAGCCCGCGCAGGGTTAAGCGCGGCAGTTCGGCCACCTCTGCGGCCAGCGCGTCCAGTTCGCTCAGTGCAATGCCGGACTTGCTGTTTTCGTCGCTGATGTTGACCTGAATAAGCACGTTGAGTGCCGGCATGTCTGCCGGACGCTGGTCATTCAGACGGGTAGCAATACGCAGACGGTCAACGGTATGGCACCAATCGAAGTGCTCTGCCACCAGACGGCTTTTGTTCGACTGCAGCGGGCCAATAAAGTGCCATTGCAGGCTCGTCTTCCCCTGTTCCTGGAAGTAGCGAATTTTATCCACGCCTTCCTGCACGTAGTTTTCACCAAACGCCCGCTGGCCTGCATCAATAGCTTCTGCGATGGCGCTCGCAGGCTTGGTTTTGCTGACTGCAAGCAGCGTAATTTCTTCTGAAGCACGGCCGCAGCGCGCTGCGGCGGCTGAGATTTTGTCCCGGACCTGTGCCAGGTTATGCGCAATGTCGTTCATTTTCCGAGGAGTAGTCTATGGATGTGGAAGAAATTGTGGCCCTTAGTGTAAAGCATAACGTCTCCGATCTACACCTGTGCAGTGATTCGCCACCGCGCTGGCGCAGATTAGGCCGGCTTGAACCCGCTCCCTTTCCGCCTCCCGACGTTGGGGAGTTATTAAAAGCATGGCTTAACGATGAGCAGCAGGGAACATGGTGGGCAAAGGGGCAGGTGGATTTTGCCGCGACGGTGACGGGAGACCAGCGGCTGCGCGGCAGTGCCTTTAAGCAGATGAGAGGTGTCTCTTTGACGCTGCGGCTGTTGCCGCGTACCTGTCCGCAACTCTCTTCGCTGGGCGCGCCGCGGGCGATCCCGGAACTGTTGTCCAATGACGCCGGGCTGATTCTGGTCACGGGGGCGACCGGCAGCGGCAAATCCACTACGCTGGCGGCGATGGTCGATTTTCTCAACCACCATGCTGACGGTCATATCCTCACGCTTGAAGATCCGGTGGAGTTTATCTACCAGAGCGAACGTTGCCTGATCCAGCAGCGGGAGATAGGCCAGCACAGCCCGTCATTTGCTGAAGCGCTGCGCGGCGCCTTACGCCAGGATCCGGACGTTATTCTGCTGGGGGAGCTGCGCGACAGCGAAACGATCCGTCTGGCGCTGACGGCGGCGGAAACCGGACATCTGGTGCTGGCGACGCTGCATACGCGCGGGGCATCACAGGCGATTGAAAGGCTGGTCGATACGTTCCCGGCGCAGGAGAAAGATCCGGTGCGTAACCAGCTGGCCGGCAGCCTGCGGGCGGTGCTGGCGCAGAGGCTGCTTCCCGATCTACAGGGCGGGCGCGTCGCGTTGTATGAACTGCTGGTGAACACTGCGGCGGCGGCGAATTTGATTCGCGAAGGGAAAACGTGGCAACTGCCCGGGATCATTCAAACCGGTCAGCAGGCAGGAATGCAGAACTTTGACCAGAGCCTGGCGGAGAGACGGGCGCAGGGGCGGCTGTAGGCCCCTGTGGTTAAAAGCCCTGGTCGAAATAGCTTTCGAGGATAATCACGGCAGAAGCGGAGTCCACGCTGCCTTTGTTGAGCGCACGGAAGCCGCCGTGCTCAAACAGGCCCGCACGCGCTTCGACGGTGCTAAGACGCTCGTCGTGAAGCTTCACGGAGACGCCAAAGCGGCCATGGATTTTATTGGCGAACTTACGCGCCCGGGCGGTAAGCGGCTGTTCTGTACCATCCATGTTCAGCGGCAGCCCAACAATCACGTCATCCGGCTGCCACTCTTTGAGCAGACGTTCGATAAGATTCCAGTCGGGCGTGCCGTCATTAGCCTTCAGGGCCGTGAGCGGACGCGCGGTACCGGTGATGCGCTGACCCACGGCAACGCCAATGCTTTTGGTACCAAAATCGAAGGCCAGAAGCGTTCCGCTCATCAGGCGTGCCCCGCAACGCCTGGCATGGTCAGGATATCAATGCCAATCAGTTTCGCCGCGTCACGCCAGCGATCGGCGATAGGGGTTTTAAACAGGATATTCATGTCCGCAGGCGCCGTAAGCCAGGCGTTATCGAGGATCTCTTGCTCAAGCTGGCCTTTCTCCCACGACGAATAGCCCAGTGCCACCAGCACTTCAGAAGGCTGCTCTGCGGTGCCCAGCGTTTCAAGCACGTCGCGCGAGGTTGTAATGACGGTGTTATCCGAAATTCGAATGCTGGAAGAGAATACCGGCGGCGTATGCAGGATAAAGCCGCGATCTTCTGCAAGAGGTCCACCCAGCATCACCGGTTTATCAAGCCGGATTTCCGGCAGTCGCGCTTCAGCCGGTATTTTCAGCTTGTCCAGAATTCCTTCAACCTGAAGATTTTCCAGTGGTTTATTGATGATAATACCCATCGCGCCGTCTTCATTGTATTCACAAATATAAACCACGGCACGGCGAAAAATCGGGTCCTGGAGAGCAGGCATGGCAATAAGAAAGTGATGCTGTAAATTCATTGTCAGAGGTACTGTTTCCTGGTTTAAAAAGCGACAGCGCCCAGTATGGGGACAAACACAGGCGCTGTCACTAATAGTATTGTTAGGTTATTTCTGTAAACGTTTTTCGATAGCGTCCATCAGCATTCCGGTGATCGAAATCGGGAATTCCGCTTCAATTTCACGAATGCAGGTCGGGCTGGTGACGTTCACTTCGGTCAGGCGATCGCCGATGATATCCAGGCCAACGAAGATCAGGCCTTTGGCTTTCAGCGTTGGGCCAACGCGGCGGGCAATTTCCCAGTCGCTTTCGGTCAGCGGGCGCGGCTCACCGCGGCCACCGGCCGCCAGGTTCCCGCGGGTTTCGCCACCCTGCGGGATACGCGCCAGGCAGTAAGGAACCGGTTCGCCATCTACCACCAGAACGCGTTTGTCGCCGTCTTTGATCGCCGGAATATAGTTCTGCGCCATGCAGTAACGCGTGCCGAGTTCGGTCAGCGTTTCGGCAATCACGCCAATGTTCGGATCGCTCTCTTTCACGCGGAAAATCGACGCGCCGCCCATGCCGTCCAGCGGCTTCATGATGATATCGCCGTGCTTCTGCCAGAATTCCTTCAGCTGCGCTTTGCTGCGGGTCACCAGGGTTTCCGGCGTCAGGTCAGAGAACCAGGCGGTGTAGAGCTTCTCGTTGCAGTCGCGCAGGCTCTGCGGCTTGTTGACGATCAGCGTGCCTTTCTCTTCTGCACGCTCAAGGATGTAGGTGCTGTAGATGTATTCGGTGTCGAACGGCGGATCTTTACGCATCAGGATGACGTTGAGATCGGCCAGGGCAATGTCCTGCTCGGTGCCGAACTCGTACCATTTGTCGTAGTTCTGCTCGACGTTAACGATGCGGGTGCGCGCGCGGGCTTCACCGTTGATCAGGTAAAGATCGTTCATCTCCATATAGTGGAGTTCATAGCCGCGACGCTGCGCTTCCAGCAGCATGGCGAAGCTGGAATCTTTCTTGATGTTAATGTTTGCGATGGGGTCCATCACGATGCCGAGCTTGATCATGTTCTTCTCCGTTAATGCTTCAACCCAGATCGCCAAACCGTACCTGTAGCGCGGTAATGGCCGTGAGTGCCGTTGTCTCAGTGCGCAGAACGCGAGGTCCCAACAGAATATCAGTAAACTGGTAACGTGCCGTCATCGCAATTTCGTCCGCCGACAGGCCGCCTTCGGGGCCAATCAGCAGGCGTACGCGCTCGACGGGCAGGGGCAGCGTATTGATGCTGGCGCTGGCGCGCGGATGAAGATTGAGCTTCAGCCCGCTCTCCTCTTCTGCACACCAGTCCTCCAGATCCATCGCCGGGCGGATCTCCGGAATACGGTTGCGGCCGCTCTGTTCGCAAGCCGCAATGGCAATTTTCTGCCACTGCTGGATCTTTTTGTTCAGACGTTCCGCATCCAGTTTAACGCCACAGCGCTCAGAAAAAAGTGGCGTAATGAGGCTTACACCCAGTTCAATGGATTTCTGAATGGTGAACTCCATTTTCTCACCGCGCGACATCACCTGGCCCAGATGGATATGCAGCGGTGATTCCCGGTCATCCACTTCGCCACGCAGCACGTTAACGTGTACGCTTTTTTTATCCGACCGCGTGATTTCCGCGTCGAAAACCTGGTTCGAGCCGTCGAACAGCTGTATTCCCTGACCTGCGCCCATGCGCAGCACGCGGCCAACGTGGTTGGCGGCGTCATCAGACAGGGCGATTTCACGGCCTGCGGTAATCAGTTCAGGATGGTAAATGCGGGGAATGCGCATAGTCAGAAATTCCATGTGTCATGCGATATAAGCGAATGGCCGTAGTGTAGGTTAGCTCTTTTGCGCCTGGCAAGCCCGCTGGACGTAAGGGTTGTGATTCCCCTGGACTCTGGCGATGCGCTCGTCGCGCTGGCATTCCCACTCCGTCACCGGGTACTGCTTGTCCCAGGCGTTGAACAGCTGCGTCTGCTGGCGTGAAAGGTTGAGGTCATAACGGTCACGCATATAGAAGTAGGTACGGGCAATGCTGCCGCGCGCGCGGGCAGGGGGCTCGGCGACTTTCTCTTTAAAATCAACCTTCATACCGCACTGGCCGTACTGGCCTTCGCCACCGTTCCACTGGCTGTACATGAAATTACCCCGGTCGCCGTTCACTTCTCCTACGGCAGGCTGCAGGTTATGCATATCGCTTTCCATCTGGCGATAAACCGGATCTTTGGCGCAGTTTTTACGTCCGCCATCCTGCCAGCACTGGCGCTGGTGGCCAAACTGCCAGGCCGGAACGACATGCTCCCATTCAATACGGCTGGCGCGGTTTTCGTTTTTACGCACCTTATAGCCGCAGGACTCAAGGTCAACGACCCCTTTTTTACCCTGCCAGTTAATTTTACAGCCGCAGTAGAAATCGCCCGGCACATCGGCGTTCACCTTCACGCCTGCTGCCTTAGCCTGGGAAAAACTGTTGATACCGTCGGCCAGAGCATGGCCTGAGAGCGCCGTCGTCAGAAAGGCGACCGCGAGAGAAAAATTACGGGACATCTTACACTCCGTGTCAAAACGAGCCCGCAACGTAACGAATGTTGTTCCCGTATGCAATCAGTCAGATCAGGAAAGTTCCTGAAAGTTCAGATGATTATTCCGCAACCAGCGGCTCGCCGCATTTGACGCAGCGGTAGGTCGCCTCGCCGCGCACCACGCGATTATGGCGGCGGACGGTAAGCTGGTGCTGCTGACACTGGCAGCGGTAGGGGAAGGTATTGCGGCGCACCGATTCCAGCTCGAACAGATGGGTGCGGCGTGCCGGAACGCCGAGCACTGCTTCCATCATCCACTTCCACTCTTTCCCGTGCGGCGCGACGCGTCCGAAGTGTTTCCACACCAGCAAATGCGCCAGCTCGTGCGGTACCACTTCCTCGATAAACGCCTGCTGGTTTTCCATCATCAGCACCGGGTTAAGGCGGATCTCATAGGGCTCGAGCCAGGCAGTACCCGCCGCGGTGCCGCGCTGCTGATAAACGATCTTAGGTTCAGGGTAATTGCGGCCGAGCTTCAGGTTCGCCTGGGCGAGTTTTTCCCGCAGGCTGCGCATAACGGCTTGCTGAAGGGCGATGGGAAGACGGGGTGCTTTCATAGGGGCAGAGCATAAAGCGCGAAGCGGGGAGGCGCAAGAGGCGCCTCTCGCATGAGGATCAGTCGTGGGCGCCGATTTCGCGCAGAGGACGACCTTTCATCAGGTTACGTTCAATATGTTCCAGAGAAACGTGTTTGGTTTCTGGAACCAGCCAGATTGTCAGCACAATAAAGAAGATGTTCAGACCGGCGTAGACCCAGAAGGTGTTCGCGTTGCCAAGGGTATTGAGCATGGTCAGGAACGTTGCGCCGACGATCATGTTGGCAATCCAGTTGGTTGCGGTAGAGCAGGTGATACCAAAATCACGCCCTTTCAGCGGCTGGATCTCAGAGCACAGCACCCAAATCAGCGGGCCGGCGCTCATCGCAAACCCGACGATAAACATCAGCAGCATACCTACCGCAAAGTACTGGGCGGTTGGTGAGTGAATGCCCACATGCATCATGGTACCGAGGACGCCCATACCGGCCGCCATCACCAGGAAGCCCAGCGTCAGCGTTGGCTTACGTCCCCAGCGGTCCACCAGACCGATGGCGATAAAGGTCGCCAGCACGTTGGTCAGACCCACGATGACGGTCCCCCACATCTGCTCGGTGGTGTTGGTATAGCCCGCCAGCTCAAAGATTTTTGGCGCGTAATACATGATGACGTTCATCCCGGTGAACTGCTGCATCACCTGAAGCAGCACGCCGAGGAACACCGCGCGGCGGAAGTTGCTGTTCTCTTTAAACAGCGCCCAGCCGGACTGTTTGACCTTCAGGCTTTCGCGGATCTCTTCCAGCTCGTTTTTCGCTTCGGCGCTGGTGTCGCGCAGGCGCATCAGTACGCGTTCGGCATCGTGGAATCGACGTTTCGCGGCGAACCAGCGCGGGCTATCCGGCAGGAAGAAGACGCCAATCAGCAGCAGAATGGCCGGAATGATGATCACGCCGAGCATCCAGCGCCATGCGCCGCTGTAGCTAAACGCGGTATCGGAAAGATACGCGCCCAAAATACCGATGGTGATCATGAGCTGATACATCGAAATCATACTGCCGCGGATTTTCTCCGGCGCGATTTCAGACAGGTAAAGCGGGGCGGTATAGGACGCCACGCCCACGGCCAGACCGAGCAGCACGCGGGAAACCAGCAGGACCTCAACGTTAGGCGCAGCGGCAGAGAAGAGTGAACCGGCAACGAACAGGATCGCGCCGATCATCAGGCTCTTTTTACGCCCAAGCTTGAAGGAGAGCCAGCCGCTGCCGACGGCACCCACTGCGGCGCCGAACATCATGGAGCTGACCACCCACTCCTGGGTGTGAGCGCTGATCTGGAACTCGTCAGTGATGAAAGGTAATGCACCGGCAATGACGCCGATATCCAGGCCAAAAAGTAATCCTGCCAGGGCGGCGAGGAAACAGACGAAGAATGTCATCGCCTTGTTGGACGTACGCCCCTGTTTTTTATTGTCAGGCATTATGCCCTCCAGTTGGGTTATCAGTTTTATTGATGTAAAGGGTAGGTGAGTGACCCGTAAAAATATGTGAGATTAATCACATAGGTGTAATCGGTTACACTAACGTACAACCGTAAAAATAATTAAAGCTTTGAAAATATAGAGGTAAACGAGGTGATATGCATCGCGAAAGAACACATTTCAGACTTAACTGAAAGGAGATGTAACAGCAGAAGAAAGGCGATCATGCAAAGAGAATATTCTGAAAGCGAGACGCATCCGGTGCGGTGTAATCGGTACCATATGTGCACCTTTGCGGCGCCACCAACAAAAAAAGGCCAGCCCGAAGGCTGGCCTTTTATCACGCAGATGTCAGTCGATTACTTCAGACCGGCAGCTTCACGCAGCATGGCGGCTTTGTCGGTTTTTTCCCATGGGAAATGTTCACGACCAAAGTGACCGTATGCAGCGGTTTCTTTGTAGATTGGGTGCAGCAGATCCAGCATCTGAATCAGGCCGTATGGACGCAGATCGAAGAACTCGCGCACCAGCAGCGTCAGCTGTTCTGAAGGCACTTTTTCAGTACCGAAGGTTTCAACCATGATGGAGGTTGGCTCAGCTACGCCGATCGCGTAGGAAACCTGGATCTCACAGCGGTCAGCCAGGCCGGCTGCAACGATGTTTTTCGCCACATAACGCGCCGCGTACGCCGCAGAACGGTCAACTTTAGACGGATCTTTACCGGAGAACGCACCGCCACCGTGGCGCGCCATGCCGCCGTAGGTATCAACGATGATTTTACGACCGGTCAGACCGCAGTCACCCATTGGGCCGCCGATAACGAAGCGTCCGGTTGGGTTGATGAAGAATTTGGTCGCAGAGCTCAGCCATTCGGTCGGCAGAACCGGCTTGATGATCTCTTCCATCACTGCTTCCTGCAGGGATTTCTGATCGATATCTTCGGAGTGCTGGGTAGACAGCACTACCGCGTCAATCCCAACGATTTTGCCGTCGTCATACTGGAAGGTGACCTGGCTTTTCGCATCCGGGCGCAGCCATGGCAGGGTGCCATTTTTACGAACTTCAGCCTGACGCTGCACCAGACGGTGTGCGTAGGTGACCGGTGCTGGCATCAGCACGTCGGTTTCGTTGGTTGCATAGCCGAACATCAGGCCCTGGTCGCCCGCGCCCTGTTCCAGCGGATCGGCACGGTCAACGCCCTGGTTGATGTCTGGAGACTGTTTGCCAATCGCGCTCAGAACCGCGCAGGAGTTGGCATCAAAGCCCATATCAGAATGCACATAGCCGATCTCACGCACCGTGTTACGGGTGATCTCTTCGATATCAACCCATGCGCTGGTGGTGATCTCACCGCCGACCAGAACCATGCCGGTTTTGACATAGGTTTCGCACGCTACGCGCGCTTTAGGATCCTGCGCCAGGATCGCATCCAGCACTGCATCGGAGATTTGGTCAGCAATTTTATCAGGATGTCCTTCTGATACGGACTCGGACGTAAACAGGTGTTTTGCCATGTTTTATTTCACCTAAGAGGAATTTGGTTAGCTCAAGCTGCTGTGTGGAATAGCCAAAGGAGATAATTCTACCAAGGCCTGCAGGTTTTTGACACTGGCAGTATGAGTGTTAATCAGTATAGATGGATTAACATCTGGATGGCTATTTTAGGTCACTTCTTCGCCCGATTTCCAGTTTTTTTTGACTAACCTCTCACTCGGTTGAAATTGCTGCTGGCAATAATTCCTGACGGCCCCGGCAACACGCACATTTATCTTTTGCTTTTTACCCCTGTTCTCGGTATAAAACGCGGCGCGCGGCTCATATAAAATAAGCGCTCGATGAACTCATCGTGTCGCCACTTCCAGCCGGGTTAAGCAGTGAACTTTTAGCTTTGGCTTGTGGTCCGTTTCAATAGAGGCGGCCGTGGAGGTGATACGAGATAATGAACCATCGTTTTCCGCACATTCAGCGCAGCCGTTCTGGCGCGTATTTGATTCCCGCAACCCGCATTTCTAGTCTGCAAACCTGCCGATGTTATACCCATCTCGGCGCTTCTCAGGATTCCAGGGCCGGTCACGCTTTGTGAAAACTGAACAAGGGCGCTCTTGTTAATACAAGAGTTTTCTCGTGGTTTCGCCGAACCTTGTCATACAGAGTTCGGATACGTGTTTTACAATGATATGAATAAGAAACCGGTCGCACGGTCTGGTTTTCAGCATACTCTGCTGGGAAACGGAGCCGTTTATGGGTTGTTATCGCCGTATAACGCTGCGATAGTAGTCAACTGTTTTACACTTATTACAAAGAGTTGAGGTTCGCTATGTCTGACGACATGTCTTCTTTTTCGCCTTCGTCAGCGGGCGAACAGGGTGTACTACGTTCTATGCAGGAGGTTGCGATGAGCTCCGAGGAAGCCAGCAAGATGCTGCGCACTTACAATATTGCCTGGTGGGGCAATAACTACTACGACGTTAACGAACTGGGCCACATCAGCGTCTGCCCGGATCCGGACGTCCCTGAAGCGCGCGTGGATCTCGCGAAACTGGTGAAAGCCCGTGAGGCTCAGGGCCAGCGTTTGCCTGCACTGTTCTGCTTCCCGCAGATCCTGCAACATCGCCTGCGTTCTATTAACGCCGCGTTCAAACGCGCGCGTGAATCCTACGGCTATAAAGGCGACTACTTCCTGGTTTACCCGATCAAGGTGAACCAGCACCGCCGCGTGATTGAATCCCTGATCCACTCCGGCGAGCCGCTGGGCCTGGAAGCAGGTTCCAAAGCGGAGCTGATGGCGGTTCTGGCGCATGCGGGCATGACCCGTTCAGTGATCGTCTGTAACGGCTATAAAGACCGTGAATACATTCGTCTGGCGCTGATTGGCGAGAAGATGGGCCACAAGGTCTATCTGGTTATCGAAAAGATGACCGAAATCGCCATCGTGCTGGAAGAAGCCGAACGTCTGAACGTGGTGCCGCGCCTTGGCGTGCGTGCGCGTCTGGCGTCACAAGGTTCCGGGAAATGGCAGTCCTCCGGCGGTGAAAAATCCAAGTTTGGCCTGGCGGCAAACCAGGTGCTGCAGCTGGTGGAAATCCTGCGCGAGCGCGGTCGTCTGGACAGCATTCAACTGCTGCACTTCCACCTCGGCTCGCAGATGGCCAATATTCGCGACATCGCCACCGGCGTGCGTGAATCCGCGCGGTTCTACGTGGAGCTGCACAAGCTTGGCGTGAATATTCAGTGCTTCGACGTGGGCGGTGGCCTCGGCGTGGACTACGAAGGGACCCGCTCGCAGTCTGACTGCTCGGTGAACTACGGCCTGAACGAATACGCGAACAATATCATCTGGGCGATCGGCGATGCCTGTGAAGAGAACGGCCTGCCGCACCCGACGGTGATCACCGAATCCGGTCGCGCGGTGACCGCGCACCATACGGTGCTGGTCTCTAACATCATCGGCGTTGAGCGTAGCGAAATCTCAGAAGCGACGCCTCCGGCAGACGATGCCCCGCGTTCCCTGCAAAGCATGTGGGAAACCTGGCAGGAGATGCACGAGCCGGGCACGCGTCGTTCCCTGCGCGAATGGCTGCACGACAGCCAGATGGACCTGCACGACATTCACGTGGGTTATTCTTCAGGCACCTTCAGCCTGCAGGAGCGCGCGTGGGCGGAGCAGCTCTACCTGAACATGTGCCATGAAGTGCAGAAACAGCTCGACCCGAGCAACCGCGCGCACCGTCCGATTATCGACGAGCTGCAGGAGCGTATGGCGGATAAGATTTACGTCAACTTCTCGCTGTTCCAGTCGATGCCGGATGCCTGGGGTATCGACCAGCTGTTCCCGGTTCTGCCGCTGGAAGGGCTGAACCACGCGCCGGAACGCCGTGCGGTGCTGCTGGACATCACCTGTGACTCCGACGGTGCCATCGACCACTACGTCGACGGCGACGGTATCGCAACGACGATGCCAATGCCGGAATACGACCCGGAGAACCCGCCGATGCTGGGCTTCTTTATGGTCGGCGCGTATCAGGAGATCCTCGGTAACATGCACAACCTGTTCGGTGATACCGAAGCGGTGGACGTGTTCGTGTTCCCTGACGGCAACGTGGAAATCGAGCTGTCCGATGAAGGGGACACCGTGGCGGACATGCTGGAATACGTTCAGCTGGATCCGAAAAAACTGCTCACCCAGTTCCGCGACCAGGTGAAAAACACCGGGCTGGACGATGCGCTCCAGCAGCAGTTCCTGGAAGAGTTTGAAGCGGGTCTGTACGGGTACACTTACCTGGAAGACGAGTAGCCGCTGATGCCCGGTGGCGCTGCGCTTACCGGGCCTACGAATGTAGGCCAGGTAAGGCGAAGCCGTCATCCGGCAGAATGCTATACTCACTTGAACCCGTATGCATTACCGGCGATAATTCGCCCCAATAAGCGATTTACGAATCAATCCCTTCCTCGTCGGGTTTAACGACGCGGAGGGGATTTTTTTTCAGCTGTTTTTAATGTATCGACTTTAAAAGAGGTCAGGACATGAGCACTTTAGGTCATCAGTACGATAACTCTCTGGTATCTAACGCGTTTGGTTTTTTACGCCTTCCGATGAACTTCCAGCCGTACGACAGCGACGCTGACTGGGTGATCACCGGTGTGCCGTTCGACATGGCAACATCTGGCCGCGCGGGTGGTCGTCACGGCCCGGCTGCGATTCGTCAGGTTTCCACGAACCTGGCCTGGGAGCATAACCGCTTCCCGTGGAACTTCGACATGCGCGAGCGCCTGAACGTGGTGGACTGCGGTGACCTAGTGTACGCCTTCGGCGACGCGCGTGAGATGAGCGAGAAGCTGCAGGCGCACGCCGAGAAGCTGCTGGCTGCCGGTAAGCGCATGCTCTCCTTCGGCGGTGACCACTTCGTGACCCTGCCGCTGCTGCGCGCCCATGCAAAGCACTTCGGTAAAATGGCGCTGGTGCACTTCGATGCACATACCGACACCTACGCGAACGGCTGTGAGTTTGACCACGGCACCATGTTCTTCACCGCGCCGAACGAAGGTCTGATCGACCCGAACCACTCCGTGCAGATCGGCATCCGCACCGAGTTCGACAAAGACAACGGCTTCACAGTGCTGGACGCGGGCCAGGTTAACGATCGCGGCGTCGACGACATCATCGCTCAGGTGAAGCAGATCGTGGGTGATATGCCTGTGTATCTGACCTTCGACATCGACTGTCTGGATCCGGCATTTGCACCGGGCACCGGTACGCCGGTCATCGGCGGTTTGACCTCAGATCGTGCCATTAAGCTGGTGCGCGGCCTGAAGGATCTGAACATTGTCGGGATGGACGTGGTGGAAGTGGCACCTGCGTACGACCAGTCCGAGATCACCGCGCTGGCCGCAGCGACTCTGGCGCTGGAAATGCTCTACATTCAGGCAGCCAAAAAAGGCGAATAAGCCTCGCCTTGCGTGAAAAAAACCTCTCTCTCGAGAGGTTTTTTATTGCCTTTAGAACACGTTAAACGGGTATTCCACGTAAGCGCGGATCTCATCCCCGCCCACGTTGTACTCGCTGGCGTTGCTGGAGACGCGCAGTACGGAGTAACGCAATTTCAGCTTCAGATCCTTCGCCGGACCATCCTGCACCTGGTACTGGATCTGGTTAAACCACTCGTGCTCTTTGCCGTTGCTGGTTTCAGAGGTTTTGATGTTATCGCCGCGCACGTATGCGGTGGTCCAGCTCAGGCCCGGTAAGCCAAGGCCGGCGAAGTCCAGACCGTAGGATGCCTGCCAGGAACGTTCATCTTCGCCGTTAAAATCAGACCAGTAGGAGTTCGCCAGCCAGATGGTGTTACCGCCGTCACCCACGCCGCCCTTGTCGCGATAGCCGCCGTAGTTGTAGCCGGTGCTGCCGCTGCTCTGCTGGTACGCCACTTTGAACGTGTGAATGTTCCAGATGTAGCTCGCCGCCAGGCTCCAGATGGTGTTGCTGCGGCCCGTATCGAGGCTGTCCGCGTAGCCCTGGTCCAGACGGGAGTTATAACCGTTGAAGTCGAGTACCAGCTGCTGCCCGGTGCTGAACGGCTGTTTGAAGTTCATGCCCAGGTACTGCTTGTTCATTACCTCTTCATTATGAGAGGCGTACAGCGCGCCGCTGAACTGATCGTTAAACTGATAGCTCGCACCGCCGAAGGAGAGGCTCTTCAGCCCGCTGTCGTGGCGGTCATCGCTTTTACGCTGCTCGTCGGTGAAGTAACCAGCGTTGACTTCCAGACCGTCGATCTCTTTCGAGGTCAGCATGGTGCCGGTGTAGCTTTCAAACAGCAGGCGGGAGCTGTCGGCATTGATGATAGGCAGCTCAGGACGCTGATTTCCGTAGCTCAGCACGGTGTTTGATATGCGCATTTTGGCGGTGGCGCCAAACTTTGCCAGATCGGATTTTGCCCGGCCATCATCTTCCTGTTTAAAGAAGTCGATGCCGCCTGCGCCGCTTTTGCCACGACCGCCGTCCAGGCGCACACCGTATTGAGCAATACCGTCCACACCAAAGCCCACCAGCCCTTCGGTATAGCCGGATGCAAACGTGGCGATGATCCCCTGACCCCATTCGGCTTTGTCCTGCTGGCCCTGATGGTAGTCGCGGCTGATATACGCATTGCGTAAAAACAGATCCAGATGGCTGTCGTCAATAAAACCCTGACTGTCGGATTGCTGGCTAGCAGCGGCAGGTAATGCAGCAAATAAACTTAAAGCAATTAATGATAATTCTTTTTTCACGGAGGGAACGTCTCTGTCTGGATATATTAATTTGAATAACTGCGAGGTGATAATTACCGGAAAAAGTGACCTTTGCAATAATTATGTGACCAGACATTTCAATGCGATAGGGCAGATTTGGCAGGGCTTTCAGAGGTGTTATCGATACGTGCTGTTAAGTTAACAATTCATGCGAAATAAAAAGGAGGCAAAACTGCCTCCTTCTAAAATTATTTAATTCCGTCTGCGGCCATACGGTCGCGAATATGCTGTGCACGTTCTTCCGAAGCCGGATGATCGTCAAACATGGAGCTTTGGCGTCCCGCTTCCAGCTTGGCCAGTTTTTCAAAGCTGGTGGCTAAACCTGATGGATTAATGCCGCGTTTGCGCAACAGATCGTAGGAGTAGTCATCCGCCTCGGACTCCTGACGCTGTGAGAACTGAGAGTTAACCAGTTTTTCTCCCACATCGCCAAGCTGTGACTGCGACAGGCTGCCAACGATACCGCCCGCTGAGGCCGCTGCTGCGCGGATGGCATTGGTGCCTAACGCAACCTGCATCCCTTTCTTCACGTGTCCCAGGGCAACGTGGCCCATTTCGTGGCCGATCACCGCTTCCACTTCGTTGTCGGTCATCATGTCCATCAGCCCGCTATAGACGCGGATACAGCCGTTCGCCATCGCGAAGGCGTTCACGTCTTTCGCCATGTACACCTTGTAGTTCACCGGCTGGCCGTTGATGTTGTCGCCCAGCGCGGACGCAATCTTATTCAGACGCTGCGTGTAGGTACTGTTAGCCGGCGCAAGCGTGGCTTTTCCGTCCATATCTTTACAGGCCTGGTCGCTCAGCGCTTTCACCTGCGCATCGCTCAGGGAATAGGCCTGAAAGGCCTCTGCGCCTGACGTCATCAGACCGTTAGAATCCATATTCTGACAGCCGCTCAGCAGGAGCGTTGTACCCAGGGCCAGCACTATTGCACGCATTTTCATGAGGTTGCTTCCGTACTCGTTAATCTGAATAAAATCCGAAAAGTGCACCGTCAGCGAAGCCGGTGTCGGGCTAAGTATAAGGAATATCGACAGAGCCGGGCGAGTAGATTGCGCAACATGCGAGCATGATCCAGAGATTTCTTAACAAGCAAAAGAATGCTCCATGTACATGACTTGCGGCTTGGGTTACATTGTTGGCACTTTTTTCCGGCGTAGCCCAAAACGCGCTGTCGTCAAGGGCATGGCCTTTAACAGTCCGATCTGGAGTTAAAATGTCCTCACGTAAAGAGCTTGCTAATGCTATTCGTGCGCTGAGCATGGACGCAGTACAGAAAGCCAAATCCGGCCACCCAGGGGCTCCTATGGGTATGGCTGATATCGCCGAAGTCCTGTGGCGTGATTTCCTGAACCACAACCCGCAGAACCCGTCATGGGCTGACCGCGACCGCTTCGTGCTGTCCAACGGCCACGGCTCAATGCTGATCTATAGCCTGCTGCACCTCACCGGCTACGATCTGCCAATTGAAGAGCTGAAAAACTTCCGTCAGCTGCACTCTAAAACTCCAGGTCACCCGGAAGTGGGTTACACCGCTGGCGTAGAAACCACCACCGGCCCGCTGGGTCAGGGTATTGCTAACGCTGTGGGTATGGCGATTGCTGAGAAGACGCTGGCGGCGCAGTTCAACCGTCCTGGTCACGACATCGTAGATCACTTCACCTACGCGTTCATGGGCGACGGCTGCATGATGGAAGGCATTTCTCACGAAGTGTGCTCCCTGGCAGGTACCCTGAAGCTGGGCAAACTGGTTGCGTTCTATGACGACAACGGTATCTCCATCGACGGTCACGTTGAAGGCTGGTTCACCGACGACACCGCAGCACGTTTCGAAGCCTACGGCTGGCACGTTGTGCGTGGCGTTGATGGGCACGATGCTGACTCGATTAAACGTGCAGTGGAAGAAGCGCGCGCGGTGACGGACAAACCGTCCCTGCTGATGTGCAAAACCATCATCGGCTTCGGCTCCCCGAACAAAGCGGGTACTCACGACTCCCACGGCGCACCGCTGGGCGACGCGGAAATCGCACTGACCCGTGAAGCACTGGGCTGGAAACACCCTGCATTCGAAATCCCATCTAAGATCTACGCTCAGTGGGATGCAAAAGAAGTAGGCCAGGCGAAAGAAGCGGCCTGGAACGAGAAGTTCGCTGCCTATGCGAAAGCGTTCCCGCAGGAAGCGGCTGAATTCACCCGTCGTATGAAAGGCGACATGCCGTCCGACTTCGACGCGAAAGCGAACGAGTTCATCGCTAAGCTGCAGGCGAACCCGTCTAAAATCGCGAGCCGTAAAGCGTCTCAGAATGCGATTGAAGCGTTCGGTCCTCTGCTGCCTGAATTCCTCGGTGGCTCCGCTGACCTGGCGCCATCTAACCTGACCCTGTGGTCTGGTTCTAAGCCAATCAACGAAGATACTGCCGGTAACTACATCCATTACGGTGTACGTGAATTCGGTATGACCGCGATTGCCAACGGTATCTCCCTGCACGGCGGTTTCCTGCCGTACACCTCTACCTTCCTGATGTTTGTCGAATATGCACGTAACGCCGTGCGTATGGCCGCGCTGATGAAACAGCGTCAGGTGATGGTCTACACCCACGACTCCATCGGTCTGGGCGAAGATGGCCCAACTCACCAGCCGGTAGAGCAGGTAGCTTCCCTGCGCGTGACCCCGAACATGAGCACATGGCGTCCATGTGACCAGGTGGAATCCGCGGTGGCGTGGAAATACGGCGTTGAGCGTCAGGACGGTCCAACCGCGCTGATCCTCTCCCGTCAGAACCTGGCACAGCAGGAGCGTACGCCTGAGCAGCTGGCGAACATCGCTCGCGGTGGTTACGTGCTGAAAGATTGCGCGGGCCAGCCAGAGCTGATCTTCATCGCCACCGGTTCTGAAGTTGAACTGGCGGTTGCAGCGTGGGAAAAACTGACTGCCGAAGGCGTGAAAGCGCGCGTGGTCTCCATGCCGTCTACCGACGCGTTCGACAAGCAGGATGCCGCTTACCGCGAATCCGTTCTGCCTAAAGCGGTTTCCGCGCGTGTGGCAGTGGAAGCGGGTATCGCTGACTACTGGTTCAAATACGTGGGCCTGAACGGTGCCATCGTCGGTATGACCACCTTCGGTGAGTCTGCTCCGGCAGAGCTGCTGTTCGAAGAGTTCGGCTTCACCGTTGAGAACGTTGTCGCGAAAGCGAAAGAACTGCTGTAATCGTTTGTACGGTGGGGGCTGATGCCCTCACCCCAACCCTCTCCCACGGGGGGAGGGTGCATACACTAAAAAACGGTAACCTCTCGGTTACCGTTTTGCTTTTACCTTGCCGCCATTATTCCACCTAAAATGTGACGCAAGTCATATAGCTCGCTTATTCATCTGGACAGACATTCCTTTTATTCCCCGATTCGCTTATTCTTGCTGAAGCGTTTCAGTCGATTAAATGTTCGACAATTGACCAATCAATCGCAGTTTGTGACAGCAAGGATTCCCCTTCGGGCGTAGCTGGATTACTCTTTCAGCCACCTCAAACTCAGGGATTGCTTTGCAGGAGATCTATGACCGTACGCGTAGCGATTAATGGCTTCGGTCGCATCGGACGTAATGTGGTTCGTGCTTTATATGAATCCGGACGTCGGGCGGAAATAACCGTGGTGGCAATCAATGAACTGGCGGATGCTACGGGCATGGCGCATTTGTTGAAATATGACACCAGCCACGGACGCTTTGCCTGGGATGTTCGCCAGGAAAGAGATCAGCTGTTTGTTGGCGACGATGCCATCCGCGTACTGCATGAGAGCAGCATCGCCGGGCTACCCTGGCGTGAGCTGGGTGTGGATGTGGTGCTTGACTGTACCGGTGTCTACGGCAACCGCGAACATGGCGAAGCACATCTGGCTGCCGGCGCGAAAAAAGTCCTGTTTTCTCATCCCGGCAGTAACGACCTCGACGCGACCGTCGTGTTTGGCGTCAACCAGCATGAGCTGCAGGCCGAACACCGCATTGTTTCCAACGCCTCCTGTACCACCAACTGCATTATTCCGGTCATCAAACTGTTAGACGATGCGTATGGTATTGAATCCGGCACCGTGACCACGATTCACTCCGCCATGCACGATCAGCAGGTTATCGACGCCTACCATCCGGATTTACGACGCACTCGCGCGGCGAGCCAGTCAATCATTCCGGTGGACACGAAACTGGCGGCAGGGATCACCCGAATTTTTCCGCAGTTTAATGACCGATTTGAAGCGATTGCCGTGCGTGTCCCGACGATTAACGTCACCGCAATCGATCTTAGCGTGACGGTGAAAAAACCGGTAAAAGCCTGTGAAGTCAACCTGTTGCTGCAAAAAGCGGCACAGGGGGCATTTCATGGTATAGTTGACTATACGGAATTACCGTTGGTCTCAGTAGATTTTAACCACGACCCGCACAGCGCCATCGTCGATGGCACGCAAACGAGAGTCAGTGGCGCACACCTTATCAAGACGCTGGTCTGGTGTGATAACGAATGGGGCTTTGCTAACCGAATGCTCGACACCACGTTAGCAATGGCCACTCAAGGTTTCAGGTAAGACGCATTGTGCGTCTGCAAAACTTTAAGAATCAACGAGAGGATTCACCATGTCTGTAATTAAGATGACCGATCTGGATCTGGCTGGTAAACGCGTTTTCATCCGTGCCGATCTGAACGTACCGGTTAAAGATGGCAAAGTGACCAGCGACGCGCGTATCCGTGCATCTCTGCCAACCATCGAACTGGCTCTGAAGCAGGGCGCGAAAGTGATGGTCACCTCCCACCTGGGTCGTCCAACTGAAGGCGAGTACAACGAAGAGTTCTCTCTGCTGCCAGTGGTTAATTACCTGAAAGACAAGCTGTCCAACCCGGTTCGCCTGGTGAAAGATTACCTGGACGGCGTTGAAGTTGCAGCCGGTGAACTGGTTGTTCTGGAAAACGTTCGCTTCAACAAAGGCGAAAAGAAAGACGACGAAACCCTGTCCAAAAAATACGCTGCACTGTGCGACGTATTCGTGATGGATGCATTCGGTACGGCTCACCGTGCGCAGGCGTCAACCCACGGTATCGGTAAATTCGCAGACGTAGCGTGTGCCGGTCCTCTGCTGGCTGACGAACTGGAAGCGCTGGGTAAAGCATTGAAAGAACCTGCTCGTCCAATGGTGGCTATCGTTGGTGGTTCTAAAGTTTCTACCAAACTGACCGTTCTGGATTCCCTGTCTAAAATCGCTGACCAGCTGATCGTTGGCGGTGGTATCGCGAACACCTTCGTTGCCGCTCAGGGCCACAACGTGGGTAAATCCCTGTACGAAGCAGACCTGGTTGACGAAGCCAAACGCCTGCTGAGCACCTGCGATATCCCGGTTCCAACTGACGTCCGCGTTGCGACCGAGTTCTCCGAAACCGCAACCGCGACCCTGAAATCTGTTAACGACATCAAAGATGAAGAGCAGATTCTGGACCTGGGCGACGTTTCTGCACAGAAACTGGCTGAAATCCTCAAAAACGCAAAAACTATCCTGTGGAACGGTCCTGTTGGCGTGTTCGAATTCCCGAACTTCCGCAAAGGTACTGAAATCGTTGCTAACGCTATCGCAGACAGCGAAGCGTTCTCTATCGCAGGCGGTGGTGACACCCTGGCAGCAATCGACCTGTTCGGTATCGCTGACAAGATCTCCTACATCTCCACTGGTGGCGGCGCATTCCTCGAATTCGTGGAAGGCAAAGTACTGCCAGCAGTAGCAATGCTCGAAGAGCGCGCTAAGAAGTAAGCCATTCAAGGGCAGGGAAACCTGCCCAATTTTCAGCGCGCTTTTAAGAGCTCGCACCTTTTCTAACGGCCGAAGATACAGGACTAAGCAACATGTCTAAAATTTTTGATTTCGTAAAACCTGGCGTTATCACTGGTGATGACGTACAGAAAGTGTTCCAGGTAGCTAAAGAAAACAACTTCGCTCTGCCAGCAGTTAACTGCGTGGGTACCGACTCCATCAACGCCGTACTGGAAACTGCTGCTAAAGTTAAAGCTCCAGTTATTGTTCAGTTCTCTAACGGCGGTGCTGCGTTCATCGCAGGTAAAGGCGTGAAGACTGACATTCCTCAGGGTGCTGCAATCCTGGGCGCTATCTCTGGTGCGCACCACGTACACCAGATGGCTGAACACTACGGTGTTCCAGTTATCCTGCACACTGACCACTGCGCGAAGAAACTGCTGCCGTGGATCGACGGTCTGCTGGACGCGGGTGAAAAACACTTCGCAGCTACCGGTAAGCCACTGTTCTCTTCTCACATGATCGACCTGTCTGAAGAGTCACTGCACGAAAACATCGAAATCTGCTCCAAATACCTGGCGCGCATGGCCAAAATGGGCATGACTCTGGAAATCGAACTGGGTTGCACCGGTGGTGAAGAAGACGGCGTGGACAACAGCCACATGGACGCTTCTGCACTGTACACCCAGCCAGAAGACGTTGATTACGCTTACACCGAGCTGAGCAAAATCAGCCCACGCTTCACCATCGCAGCGTCCTTCGGTAACGTACACGGCGTTTACAAACCAGGTAACGTGGTTCTGACCCCGACTATCCTGCGTGATTCTCAGGAATACGTTTCTAAGAAACACAACCTGCCGCACAACAGCCTGAACTTCGTCTTCCACGGCGGTTCCGGTTCTTCTGCTCAGGAAATCAAAGACTCCGTAAGCTACGGCGTAGTGAAAATGAACATCGATACCGACACCCAGTGGGCAACATGGGACGGTATCCTGCAGTACTACAAAACCAACGAAGCTTACCTGCAGGGTCAGCTGGGCAACCCGAAAGGCGAAGACCAGCCGAACAAGAAATACTACGATCCACGCGTATGGCTGCGCGCTGCCCAGACTTCTATGATTACTCGTCTGGAGCAGGCATTCAAAGAGCTGAACGCGGTAGACGTTCTGTAATTTGAGCTGCTAACAGCATCAGAAGGCCCGCAAATGCGGGCCTTTTTTTATGCTTTTTCAATACCCTGCCAGGCCGGTTTTTGTGATCTGTTTGGCAATACTTGCGCTTTTTGTTTACCCTTTACGAACCTGCCTGTCTCCATGGGGGATGGATTTTGTGTTTTGATTTAACAAAAGGAAGAATAAATGGAACAACTCGATGTTGTAGACAGCATCAATAACGCCGGTAACTGGCTGGTGCGCAACCAGGCGCTGCTGCTGAGCTATGCCGTGAACATCGTCGCGGCGATTGCCATCATCATCGTCGGGATGATCGTGGCGCGTATCGTATCGAACGCGGTTAACCGCGTAATGCTGGCCCGTCACATTGACGCCACGGTGGCTGACTTCCTCTCCGCACTGGTGCGCTACGGCATTATCGCCTTTACGCTGATTGCGGCGCTGGGCCGTGTGGGCGTACAGACCGCCTCCGTCATTGCCGTTCTCGGTGCCGCCGGTCTGGCCATTGGTCTGGCGCTGCAGGGCTCGCTTTCAAACCTGGCGGCAGGCGTTCTGCTGGTCACCTTCCGTCCGTTCCGCTCCGGCGAATACGTTGACCTTGGCGGCATTGCCGGGACCGTGCTGCAGGTGCAGATTTTCTCAACGACCATGCGTACCGTCGATGGCCGCATCGTGGTTGTGCCGAACGGGAAAATCATCGCGGGCAACATCATTAACTTCTCCCGTGAACCGGTGCGTCGTAACGAACTGATTATCAGCGTGGCGTACGACTCTGACATCGATCAGGTGAAGTCGCTGATTAGCAACATCATTGCTTCAGACGATCGCATTCTGAAAGACAAAGAGCAGACGGTTCGCCTGAACGAACTGGGCGCTTCCTCCATTAACTTCGTGGTTCGTATCTGGAGCAAAAGCAGCGATCTGCAAAACGTATACTGGGACGTGCTGGAGCGCATTAAGCGCGACTTCGATGCCAACGGCATCAGCTTCCCGTACCCGCAGATGGACGTAAACGTCAAAAAAGTTAAAGAAGCAGAATAACTTCACTCACAGGCCCGGTAAGCGCTAGCGACACCGGGCTTTATTTTTATAAGCACTGCTAATCCCCAATTAATATTATCCATTTCCTCTAATGTGATTCGCGCAGTATAGTCTCCTTCCAGAACAACACTGTGAGAATTTCGTCATGTTATCTTATTACTTTCAAGGGCTTGCCTTAGGTGCGGCCATGATCCTCCCCCTTGGCCCACAAAATGCGTTCGTGATGAACCAGGGCATCCGCCGCCAGTATCATCTGATGATTGCCCTGCTGTGCGCGGTTAGCGATTTACTGCTGATCTGTGCCGGGATTTTTGGCGGCAGCGCATTGCTGATGCAGTCTCCCTGGCTGCTGGCGCTGGTCACCTGGGGCGGCGTGGCGTTTCTGCTCTGGTACGGTTTTGGTGCCCTGAAAACCGCGATGAGCACCAACCTCGAACTGGCGAGCGCGGAAGTCATGAAGCAGGGCCGCTGGAAGATTATCGTCACCATGCTGGCGGTCACCTGGCTTAATCCGCATGTTTATCTGGACACCTTCGTGGTGCTGGGCAGCCTGGGCGGGCAGCTGGACGTTGAGCCGAAGCGCTGGTTTGCGCTTGGCACGGTTAGCGCCTCTTTCCTCTGGTTCTTCGGCCTCGCCATTCTGGCTGCATGGCTGGCACCTCGTCTGCGTACGGCCAAAGCCCAGCGCATCATTAATACGCTGGTGGGGCTGGTGATGTGGTTTATTGCCTTTCAGCTGGCAAAAGAGGGGATCCACCACGTTCAGGAATTGTTCAACTAATCCTTGTCTTATGGACAACTGAACAAGACCCGCTAAGCTTGCTGGCATGCGCCCTGTTAATGGGCACTCTTCGCAACATGGAGGAATAACAGTGAAGTTTAAGGTGATGGCCCTGGCGGCATTAGTAAGTTTTGGTGCGGTGTCGGTGCAGGCAAGTGAACTGCCGGATGGCCCGCACATCGTCACTTCAGGCACCGCAAGCGTGGACGCGGTACCCGATGTTGCAACACTGGCAATTGAAGTCAATGTCGCTGCGAAAGATGCGGCAACTGCCAAGAAGCAGGCTGACGATCGTGTTGCGCAATATCTCTCTTTCCTCGAGCAGAACGGTGTCGGTAAAAAAGATATCAACTCCGCGAACCTGCGTACTCAACCCGATTACGACTACCAGAATGGTAAAAGCATCCTGAAAGGCTACCGCGCCGTGCGTACCGTCGAAGTGACCGTACGTCAGCTGGATAAGCTTAACTCGCTGCTGGATGGCGCGCTGAAGGCGGGTCTGAACGAAATTCGTTCCGTGTCGCTGGGCGTTGCGCAACCGGAAAAATACAAAGACGAAGCGCGTAAAGCGGCGATTGATGATGCCATTCACCAGGCGGAACAGCTGGCTTCTGGCTTTAAGAGCAAGCTCGGCCCGGTTTACAGCGTGCGTTACCACGTCTCTAACTACCAGCCAAGCCCGATGGTACGGATGATGAAGGCTGATGCAGCCCCGGTGTCCGCTCAGGAAACCTATGAGCAGCCAACCATTCAGTTCGACGATCAGGTGGATGTGGTCTTCCAGCTGGAGCCAACTCAAACTCAACAAACTGAGGCGGCTAAGGCGCAGTAATTTGCCCTCACCCTAACCCTCTCCCGCAGGGAGAGGGAATTCAATCGATTAATCCTGTCTCAACACCTTGTGCCCGTACGCCAGCAGCGCGTCGGTGACGTTGCGCATCATGCGGCTTTCCGGCGCAAAACGGTGCCAGTAGAGCATCCGGCGCTGATACAGCCCCGGCGTCAGGTCAATCAGCTCACCGCTTTTCAACTCTTTCTCAATCTGCAGATGCGGGATCATGCAGCAGGTGGTGCCCTGACGTGCAAGCTGCACAAAGGCTTCAGACGAGTTAACGATATGGCACGGCACGCTGCCCGGCGGCAGATCGAAGTTTTGCTGCAGGAATGCCTGGTGCATATCGTCCAGATGGTCGAACGCGACGGCGGGGGCTTTCAGCAGCGCGGCGCGGGTGACGCCGTTCGGGAAGTAGCGCTCGGCAAAGGCTTTTGAACCCACAAACAGGTAGTCCAGCGCGCCCAGCTGATCGACAAGACAGCTTGGCAGCGCCTGAGGCTGGATACTGACCGCCCCAACCACTTCACCGCGACGCAGGCGTTCCTGGGTACGGGTTTCATCCTCAACCTGTAAATTCAGGCGGATAGGGGAGTCCGCTAATACCGGCGCAAGGGCCGGCAACAGCCAGGTTGCGAGACTGTCGGCGTTGACCGCCAGAGAGAGCAGCAGCGGCGTAGAACCCGTTTGTTCATCACCCAGCCACTCGTCTTCCAGCAGTTCCACCTGGCGCAGCAGGGCGAGAAGCTTTTGCCCTTGCTCGGTTGGACGTGGCGGCACGGTGCGCACCAGCAGCGGCTGGCCGAACATGTTTTCAAGCTGTTTGATACGCTGTGATACGGCGGACTGGGTGATGCAAAGCTTTTGCGCCGCGCGCTCAAAACCTCGTTCACGAATAACTGCATCAAGTGCCTGTAGTGTTCTGTAGTCCGGACGTTTCATTGCTCTGGCTGGCTCCTTAATTTTGCTTATTCTGCACTATGACACAATTTTCCCTTCGTGGCAGACGAATTCCATTCGACGTGTTCTATAATGCGCCCTGAGTTTTCACACCACAGGCAAAACGATCATGACGCAGGATGAACTGAAAAAAGCAGTAGGATGGGCCGCTCTCCAGTACGTGCAGCCGGGTACCATTGTCGGTGTCGGTACGGGATCAACCGCGGCACACTTTATCGATGCGCTGGGCACGATGAAGGGGCAAATCGAGGGCGCGGTTTCCAGCTCTGATGCTTCCACGGAAAAGCTGAAAAGCCTCGGCATTACCGTTTTCGATCTCAACGAAGTGGATCGTCTGGGGATTTACGTTGATGGTGCGGATGAAATCAACGGCCACATGCAGATGATCAAAGGCGGCGGCGCGGCGCTGACGCGCGAGAAGATCATCGCCTCTGTTGCGGACAAGTTTATCTGCATCGCGGACGCCTCCAAGCAGGTCGACATTCTGGGTAATTTCCCGCTGCCGGTCGAAGTGATCCCAATGGCCCGTAGCGCGGTTGCCCGTCAGCTGGTGAAGCTGGGCGGTCGTCCGGAATATCGTCAGGGCGTAGTCACCGATAACGGTAACGTGATCCTCGACGTTCACGGTCTGGAAATTCTCGACGCGATTGCGCTGGAAAATGCCATCAACGCTATCCCAGGCGTAGTGACCGTAGGGCTATTCGCCAACCGTGGCGCGGATGTGGCGCTGATCGGCACCGCTGACGGCGTGAAAACCATCGTAAAATGATCTGACGGGGGGAGTCCTCCCCCCGCTAAAAAATTTTTTAAAAGCTAAATTCGGTGACTTGTGTCACGTTTTCCAACCTCTTTTGCCGATCCTGCCGCGTTTGTAAATTTCCATAGCATTTTCCTCTGACATTTTGCCCTGGATGACTTTTCTTCAGAGTGCCGACGCAAACGTTCATATTGCTGCAATAGTTTTTTTTGATATGTTGGCTACAGCGGATTCATATCCAGCACAACATCAGTTCAGACAATAACAGGGTCGGGTAAATGGCAAAGGTATCACTGGAGAAAGACAAGATTAAATTCCTGCTGGTCGAGGGCGTGCATCAAAAAGCAATCGATAGCCTTCGTGCGGCAGGTTACACCAACATCGAATTTCACAAAGGCGCGCTCGATACCGAAGAGCTGAAAGCGTCCATCCGTGATGCCCACTTCATTGGCCTGCGATCCCGTACTCATCTGACTGAAGAGGTTATTGCCGCGGCGGAAAAGCTGGTGGCTATCGGCTGCTTCTGCATCGGTACCAACCAGGTTGACCTGAATGCTGCCGCCAAACGCGGTATTCCCGTCTTCAACGCCCCGTTCTCCAACACCCGTTCCGTGGCGGAGCTGGTGATCGGCGAACTGCTGCTGCTGCTGCGCGGCATTCCAGAAGCGAACGCCAAGGCGCACCGCGGCGTGTGGAACAAGCTGGCGTCCGGCTCTTTCGAAGCGCGTGGTAAAAAGCTGGGGATTATCGGTTACGGCCACATCGGTACGCAGCTCGGTATTCTGGCGGAATCCCTGGGCATGCACGTGTTTTTCTACGATATCGAAAGCAAGCTGCCGCTGGGCAATGCGACCCAGGTTCAACACCTTTCTGACCTGCTGAACATGAGCGACGTGGTGAGCCTGCACGTTCCGGAAAATGCCTCCACCAAAAACATGATGGGCGCGGAAGAGCTGGCGCTGATGAAGCCTGGCTCGCTGCTGATTAACGCCGCGCGCGGCACGGTTGTCGATATCCCGGCACTGGCGGATGCGCTGAAGAGTAAGCATCTGGCGGGCGCGGCCATCGACGTCTTCCCGACGGAGCCAGCCACCAACAGCGATCCGTTTACCTCTCCGCTGTGCGAATTCGACAACGTGATCCTGACGCCACACATCGGCGGCTCTACCCAGGAAGCACAGGAGAATATCGGCCTTGAAGTAGCGGGTAAGCTGAGCAAATACTCCGACAACGGCTCTACGCTTTCTGCCGTGAACTTCCCGGAAGTGTCTCTGCCGCTGCACGGTGGTCGTCGTCTGCTGCACATCCACGAAAACCGTCCAGGCGTGCTGACCGCGATCAACCAGATCTTTGCTGAACAGGGCGTCAACATTGCCGCGCAGTATCTGCAAACGAACTCGCAGATGGGCTACGTGGTTATTGATATCGAAGCGGATGACGATGTTGCCGAAAAAGCGCTGCAGAGCATGAAGGCGATTCAGGGGACAATTCGCGCACGTCTGCTGTACTGATAGTGGCGAGGTAAATGCAAAACGGTAACTGTTGTTACCGTTTTTTTATATTGTCTCCCTCTCCCTGTGGGAGAGGGTTGGGGTGAGGGCATCAGGCCGCACGTTTAATTCACCATTCCCACAACTTCGACGGCGTCACCACCGCCGGCAACGGCACGTCCCACTTCTCCACCGGCAACGCCTCCACGCCCTGACAATCATGCGCATAGCCCACCGGCTGCAATCCGTACTGCTGCCAGTTTTGCAGCGTCCGGTCGTAAAAGCCGCCGCCCATCCCCAAACGCTGGCCCTGTTCATCAAACGCCACCAGCGGTGTAATCAGCACATCCAGCTGTGACAGCGGGAGCACGTCGCGCACGTCGAGTTTCGGTTCGGTGATTTTCAGGCGATTAACCACCAGCTCGCTGTGCGGGTGGTAGTGCAGAAACAGCAAATTTCCCTCGCTGAACGGGTGCAGCACCGGCAGATAGACCTTCTTCCCCGCGCGCCAGAGCTGCTCTATCAGCGGCTGGGTATCCAGCTCTCCATCAAACGACAGAAACAGCGCAACGGTATGCGCCATCACGACAGGGGGATACGCCATCATACGGGCGGCGGCCCGCTGGGCAAAATGCGCTTGCTCATCGGCGGTTAACGCACGGCGGCGCTGACGAATTAACTGACGGATGTCCTGGCGTGAAGCAGAAACTTCAGGGAATTGGGTCATGGTAGTCGGTAGAAGAAAAGAGAGGGAATCTCCGAGATGCCGCCGCAGGCTGTAACCCTTGAACCCTTGGTTCAAGGTGAATGTGTCGTCATAGTTTTAAGGCTTCTCGGACGGACCGAGCATGCTCACCAACCATGGAGCGCCACATTCTTGTGGTATGAAATATCGGCTCAGGGGACTGGCCCGCTTGCGAACATCTCAGAGAAATTTTGTCTTCACAGTTACTCTACCATAGTCAACTGAGAAGTGTTATTCAAACTTTGGTCCCGGTCTTTCGGGATTGCGACCTTGATCAAGCAATGCCTGTTCTATGGTCTGCTGGAGCATTTTAATGCGCTGCTCCATGCTTGCCGCGTAGTCGCGGGTCTTCGCTTTTTCCTGAGTCAGTTCATAGCTGATGTTCAACGCGGCGATGAAAACCAGCTGCTCAGTATTTGTGACTCTAGTGCGTTCTTTTAGATCTTGCAACCGCTGATTCAAATCGTCCGCTGCCTGATTCAAAGCATCCCTTTGTTCAGGCGGACAATTCACTCGCAGTGAACGGCCAAAAATCTGGAGATCGACGGGTTGTGCAGACATGCCACCTTCCTGCTGATTGACTGCGCTGCCTTCGCTTACTGCCCCGGGGGCTGCGAAGGGGCGACACTATAGCTACCCTGATGTGAAGATACAAGCCCTTTTCTGGTATCACCAGGGTCCAAAGTGGTAGCATATCATGAAACTTCCCCCCTTTGATGACGAATGCTCATGTCTATACAGAACGAAATGCCTGGTTACAAGGATTTAAACCAGTTACTGAACCAGCAGGGAGTCGGTTTAACCCCTGCCGAAATGCACGGTCTGATCAGTGGCATGCTGTGCGGCGGAAACAGCGACAGCTCATGGCAGCCGCTGATCCACGACCTCACGAATGAAGGGCTGGCGTTTGGTCACGAGCTGGCGGAAGCGCTGCGTAAAATGCACGCCGCAACCAGCGATTCGCTGGAAGACGATGGCTTCCTTTTTCAGCTTTATCTGCCTGAAGGCGACGACGTCAGCGTGTTCGATCGCGCCGATGCGCTGGCCGGCTGGGTAAACCACTATCTGCTGGGGCTCGGCGTGACGCAGCCTAAACTGGATAAAGTGACCGGCGAAGCGGGTGAGGCGATCGACGACCTGCGTAACATTGCCCAGCTCGGCTACGATGAAGACGAAGACCAGGAAGAGCTGGAAATGTCTCTTGAAGAGATTATTGAGTACGTGCGCGTGGCGGCACTGCTGTGCCACGACAACTTCACGCGCTCACAGCCGACCGCGCCGGAAGTCCGCAAGCCAACCTTACATTAAGAAAAATAACGCACAGGAGGGTGTCATGGTTATCTCGAGTCAAGAGTATTCGCGCCGCCGTCAGGCGCTGCTGGCAACAATGCAGCCGGGCAGCGCCGCGCTGATTTTTGCTGCGCCCGAAGTCACGCGCAGCGCCGACAGCGAATATCCCTATCGCCAGAGCAGCGATTTCTGGTACTTCACCGGCTTTAACGAGCCGGAAGCGGTGCTGGTGCTGATTAAGAGCAATGACACCCACAATCACAGCGTAATTTTCAACCGCGTGCGCGACCTGACGGCCGAAATCTGGTTTGGCCGCCGCCTGGGTCAGGAGGCCGCACCGGCGAAGCTGGGCGTTGACCGCGCGCTGGCGTTTAGCGAAATCAACCAGCAGCTCTATCAGCTGCTTAACGGCCTCGACGTGCTCTATCACGCGCAGGGCGAATATGCGTACGCCGATGAGATTGTTTTCACCGCGCTGGATAAGCTGCGCAAAGGCTCGCGTCAGAATCTGTCCGCGCCCGCCACGCTGACGGACTGGCGTCCGGTGGTGCATGAGATGCGCCTGTTCAAGTCTGAAGAAGAGCTGAATTTGATGCGTCGTGCGGGCGAAATCAGCGCCCTGGCGCACACCCGCGCCATGGAAAAGTGCCGTCCCGGGATGTTCGAATACCAGCTGGAAGGCGAAATTCACCACGAATTTAACCGCCACGGCGCGCGTTATCCCTCCTACAACACCATCGTTGGCGGCGGAGAAAACGGCTGCATTCTGCACTACACCGAAAACGAAAGCGCGCTGCGCGACGGCGATCTGGTGCTGATTGACGCCGGTTGCGAATACCAGGGCTACGCGGGGGACATCACCCGTACTTTCCCGGTGAACGGTAAATTCTCACCGGCGCAGCGCGCGATTTACGACATCGTTCTTGAGTCGCTTGAGACGGCGCTCAGGCTGTATCGTCCCGGTACCTCCATGCAGGAAGTGACCGGCGAAGTGGTGCGCATCATGATTACCGGCCTGGTCAGGCTCGGGATCCTGAAAGGAGAGGTCGACACCCTGATCGCTGAAAATGCGCATCGACCGTATTTCATGCACGGCCTGAGCCACTGGCTGGGGCTGGATGTACATGACGTTGGCGCGTACGGCACGGACCGTTCGCGAGTGCTGGAGCCGGGCATGGTGTTAACCGTGGAGCCGGGGCTGTATATCGCGCCGGATGCCGACGTGCCTGAAGAGTACCGCGGCATTGGCATTCGTATTGAAGACGACATCGTTATTACCGAAACCGGTAACGAAAACCTGACCGCGAGCGTCGTGAAAAACGCTGACGATATCGAGGCGCTGATGGCAGCGGCACGCGCATGAGCGTGATTATCGTTGGCGGCGGCATGACCGGGGCCACGCTGGCGCTGGCCATTTCGCATTTGACGAAAGGCCAGCTTCCGGTGCACCTGGTGGAAGCCGTCGCGCCGCAGACAAAGAATCATCCCGGTTTTGATTCCCGCGCCATTGCCCTGGCACAGGGTACCTGCCAGCAGCTGTCCCGCATTGGCATCTGGCAGGCCATCGCCGATTGCGCGACGGCAATTAAAACCGTTCACGTAAGCGATCGTGGCCATGCTGGCTTTGTGACGCTGGATGCCCATGATTACCGTATCGACGCGCTGGGTCAGGTTGTTGAACTCCACGACGTTGGCCTGCGTCTGTTCCGTCTGTTACAGGATGCGCCGGGCGTCACGCTTCACTGTCCGGCGCGCGTGGCCAGTTTTAGCCGCAGCGAAGATGCGGTCAGCGTAGCCCTCGATAATGGCACCGTTCTCGACGGTCAGCTTCTGGTGGCGGCGGACGGCTCGCGTTCGGCGCTCGGCACGCAGTGCGGCGTCGAGTGGCGTCAGCAGCCTTACGGGCAGGTTGCGGTCATTGCGAACGTCTCTACCGCAGCAGACCACCACGGCAGGGCGTTTGAACGCTTTACGCAACATGGCCCGCTGGCGATGCTGCCGATGTCAGACGGGCGCTGTTCGCTTGTCTGGTGTCATCCGCAGGATAAGGCTGAAGAGGTTAAAGCCTGGTCAGACGAACGTTTTTGTACCGAGCTGCAGAAAGCTTTTGGCTGGCGGCTGGGACGTATTACCCATGCGGGGAAACGTGCGGTCTATCCGCTGTCGTTAACCACCGCATCGCAGTCTGTTTCTCACCGCGTGGCGCTGGTCGGCAACGCCGCGCAGACATTACATCCTATTGCCGGACAAGGATTTAACCTTGGGCTGCGTGATGTCATGAGCCTGGCGGAATCGCTGGCGCTGGCATGGGGTGAGCAAAAAGATTGCGGCGCTTATTCGGTGCTAAGCCATTACCAGAAGCGACGTCAGGCCGATAAAGAGGCGACAATCGGCGTTACCGACGGCTTAGTCCATCTCTTTGCCAATCGCTGGGCGCCGCTGGTTGCAGGCCGCAACCTCGGGCTGATGGCGATGGAATTATTCATTCCGGCACGTGACGTGCTGGCGCAGCGGACTCTTGGTTGGGTCGCGCGTTAAGGAGTTATCACCGTGCAAAATGTTGATGTTGCCATCGTTGGCGGCGGTATGGTCGGGCTGGCGCTTGCCTGTGGTTTACAGGGCAGCGGCCTGCGCGTGGCGGTGCTGGAGCAAAAGCAGCCTCAGCCCGTTGCGCCAGATGCCCCGCCGGAACTCCGCGTCTCGGCGATCAATGCCGCCAGCGAGAAACTGCTGACGCACCTTGGCGTCTGGGCAGATATTGTGGCGCAGCGCGCCAGCTGCTATCACGGCATGGAGGTGTGGGATAAAGACAGCTTTGGTCATATTGCTTTTGATGATGAAAGTATGGGCTATAGCCATCTGGGTCATATCATCGAAAACGCGGTGATCCACCACGCGCTGTGGCAGAAAGCGCAGCAGTGCAGCGATGTGACCCTGATTGCGCCTGCGCAGATCCAGCAGGTGGCATGGGGTGAAAACGAGGCGTTTATCACCCTGCAAAGCGGCGACATGCTGACCGCGCGTCTGGTGGTCGGTGCTGACGGTGCCAACTCCTGGCTGCGGAATAAAGCCGATATCCCGCTGACCTTCTGGGATTACCGCCATCATGCGATGGTGGCAACGATCCGAACAGAGGAGCCGCACGGCGGCGTGGCGCGGCAGATTTTCCACAACGACGGCATTCTGGCGTTCCTGCCGCTTGCCGATCCGCACCTGTGCTCGATTGTCTGGTCCCTGGTGCCGGAGAAAGCCCAGCAGATGCAGGAGGCGGCGCCGGACGCCTTTAACCAGGCGCTGTGCGTGGCGTTTGATAACCGCCTTGGCCTGTGTACGCTTGAAAGCGAGCGTCAGGTCTTCCCGTTAACCGGCCGCTACGCGCGTCAGTTTGCCGCGCACCGTCTGGCGCTGGTCGGTGATGCGGCGCATACCATTCATCCGCTGGCCGGGCAGGGCGTCAACCTTGGCTTTATGGACGCGGCGGAGCTGGTTGAGGAGCTGCGTCGCCTGCATCGCGAAGGCAAAGATATCGGCCAGCATCTCTACCTGCGTCGCTACGAGCGCAGCCGCAAGCACAGTGCGGCGATGATGCTGGCGGGCATGCAGGGCTTCCGCGAGCTGTTTGCCGGCGCGAATCCGGCAAAAAAACTGCTGCGCGACATTGGCCTCAAGCTTGCTGACACCCTTCCGGGTGTTAAACCTCAACTCCTCCGTCAGGCGATGGGTCTTAACGACCTGCCGGACTGGCTACGTTAATTTAGACCCCCGTCACACTTTATTTTCCCGGCCTCTGCGCCGGGGAAATTCCCTCGTTTGAAATATTCTAATTTCACGTCATTTTTCGCATTAGAAAATCTAATCTACGAGATTTTATGTTACGGAAATTCGGCCCATTTTTCCGCACGAAATATCACCATGTGCTAAATCCTGTTAGATCATTGTTAATTTTGTGCGGGGTTAATCGCATTTTTCCAGTGAATAACTCTGTAGGCTTTTTAGCGTTTTTTGGTCATAAGCTAATGTGATGACCCGTTTTACCTTATGGTTAACCGCCGGTTTCGGTGGTAAGTTCGGGTAAAAGAGAACGTTTGCGTCGGCGCCAGGTAACGGGGCCGATACCGGGTTTCACGGTGAATTTTTCAACGAGGACAAGATGGCTCAACAGACTCCTTTGTACGAACAACACGTGTTATGCGGCGCCCGCATGGTGGACTTCCACGGCTGGATGATGCCGCTGCACTACGGCTCGCAGATTGATGAGCACCACGCGGTGCGCACCGATGCCGGTATGTTCGACGTGTCCCACATGACGATTGTCGATCTGCACGGTAGCCGCACCCGGGAGTTTTTGCGTTATCTGCTGGCAAATGACGTCGCCAAACTGAAGACGCCGGGTAAGGCGCTCTATACCGGCATGCTGAATGCCTCGGGCGGCGTGATTGATGACCTTATCGTCTATTACTTCACTGAAGATTTCTTCCGCCTCGTTGTCAACTCCGCCACCCGCGAAAAAGACCTCTCCTGGATCACCCAACACGCCGAACCTTATGCCATCGACATCACCGTCCGTGACGATCTGTCGCTGATCGCCGTGCAGGGGCCGAACGCGCAGGCGAAAGCCGCGTCTCTGTTTAACGACGAGCAGCGTAAAGCAACCGAAGGCATGAAGCCGTTCTTCGGCGTGCAGGCGGGCGATCTGTTTATCGCCACCACCGGCTACACCGGTGAAGCGGGCTATGAAATTGCGATGCCGAACGAGAAGGCTGCTGATTTCTGGCGTGCGCTGGTGGAAGCGGGCGTGAAGCCTGCGGGTCTGGGCGCGCGCGATACGCTGCGTCTGGAAGCGGGGATGAACCTCTACGGTCAGGAGATGGATGAAGGCGTCTCTCCGCTGGCCGCCAACATGGGCTGGACCATCGCATGGGAACCGGCCGATCGTGACTTTATTGGCCGTGAAGCGCTGGAGATGCAGCGCGAGAAGGGCACTGAACAGCTTGTGGGTCTGGTGATGACCGAGAAGGGCGTGCTGCGCGGTGAACTGCCGGTGCGCTTTACCGATGCTGACGGCAATCCTCGCGAAGGCGTGATCACCAGCGGTACCTTCTCCCCGACGCTGGGCTACAGTATTGCACTGGCACGCGTGCCGGCGGGCATTGGCGAAACGGCGGTGGTGCAAATCCGCAACCGCGAAATGCCGGTCAACGTGACCAAACCGATTTTTGTTCGCGCCGGTAAGCCGGTCGCCTAATCATTTTTATCAGGAGAACTTCAATGAGCAATGTGCCAGCAGAACTGAAATACAGCAAAGAACACGAGTGGCTGCGCAAAGAGGCGGACGGCACTTACACCGTAGGGATCACCGAGCACGCGCAAGAGCTGCTGGGCGACATGGTGTTTGTTGACCTGCCTGACGTGGGCACGACCGTTAGCGCGGGCGACGACTGCGCCGTGGCGGAGTCCGTAAAAGCGGCATCCGACATCTATGCTCCTGTGAGCGGCGAAATCGTTGCCGTCAACGACGCGCTGAGCGATTCGCCAGAGTTGGTGAACAGCGAGCCTTATGAAGGCGGCTGGATCTTCAAGATCAAAGCCAGCGACGAATCTCAGGTTGCCGCGCTGCTGGATGCGACCGCGTACGAAGCACTGTTAGAAGACGAGTAATTGTTTATCCCCCTCTCCCTCTGGGAGAGGGCAGGGGTGAGGGTGCCAGTCTTCCCCTCACCCTAACCCTCTCCCAGAGGGAGAGGGAACTTAAATTCACTGCACGTTTCAGGAACCATCGCTCATGACACAGACTTTAAGCCAGCTTGAAAACCGTGGCGCCTTCATTGAACGTCACATTGGGCCGGATGCTCAGCAACAGCAGGAGATGCTGAAGACAGTTGGCGCGGATTCATTAAACGCACTGATCGGCCAGATTGTGCCAAAAGACATCCAGCTTGCCACGCCGCCTCAGGTGGGGGAAGCCACTACGGAATTCGCCGCGCTGGCGGAGCTGAAGGCTATCGCAGGCCTGAACAAGCGCTATAAGTCTTACATTGGCATGGGCTACACCAACGTGCAGTTGCCGCCGGTTATCCTGCGCAACATGCTGGAAAACCCGGGCTGGTACACCGCATACACTCCGTATCAGCCAGAAGTCTCCCAGGGCCGTCTGGAAGCGCTGCTGAACTTCCAGCAGGTGACGCTGGATCTGACCGGTATGGATATCGCTTCCGCCTCGCTGCTGGATGAAGCGACCGCTGCCGCCGAAGCAATGGCGATGGCCAAACGCGTGAGCAAGCTGAAAAATGCCAACCGCTTCTTCGTGGCGGCGGACGTGCATCCGCAGACGCTGGACGTGGTGCGCACCCGTGCGGAAACCTTCGGCTTTGACGTGATCGTCGACGACGCTGACAAAGTGTTGGATCACCAGGACGTCTTCGGCGTACTGCTTCAGCAGGTAGGCACCACCGGTGAAGTTCACGACTACGGCACGCTGATTGCCGAGCTGAAATCCCGCAAAGTGGTTGTCAGCGTTGCCGCCGATTTTATGGCGCTGGTGCTGCTGACGGCGCCGGGTAAACAGGGCGCGGATATCGTTTTCGGTTCTGCGCAACGCTTCGGCGTGCCGATGGGCTACGGCGGCCCGCACGCGGCGTTCTTCGGTGCGAAAGATGAATTCAAACGCTCTATGCCAGGCCGTATTATCGGCGTCTCAAAAGACGCTGCCGGTAACACCGCGCTGCGCATGGCGATGCAGACCCGCGAGCAGCACATCCGCCGCGAGAAAGCGAACTCCAATATCTGTACCTCTCAGGTGCTGCTGGCAAACATCGCCAGCCTGTACGCCGTATTCCACGGCCCGGCAGGCCTGAAGCGTATTGCCAGCCGCATTCACCGCCTGGCCGATATTCTGGCCTGCGGTCTGCAGCAAAAAGGCCTTAAGCTGCGCCACGCTCACTACTTCGACACCCTGTGTGTGGACGTGGCGGACAAAGCGGCCGTGCTGGTGCGCGCGAATGCGGCAGAGATCAACCTGCGCAGCGACATCCACAACGCCGTCGGCATTACGCTGGATGAAAGCACCACCCGCGACGATATCCTGAACCTGTTCAGCGTGTTGCTGGGTGACGCGCACGGTCTGGACGTTGACGCGCTCGACAAAGAGGTCGCGCTCGACAGCCGCTCCATTCAGGAAAGCATGCTGCGTAACGATGCGATCCTGACGCATCCGGTCTTTAATCGCTATCACAGCGAAACCGAGATGATGCGCTATATGCACTCTCTGGAGCGCAAGGATCTGGCGCTGAACCAGGCGATGATCCCGCTGGGCTCGTGCACCATGAAGCTGAACGCCGCGGCAGAGATGATCCCGATCACCTGGCCTGAATTCTCCGAGCTGCACCCGTTCTGCCCGCCAGAGCAGGCGGAAGGTTATCACATGATGATCAACCAGCTTTCCGACTGGCTGGTGAAATTGACCGGTTATGACGCGCTCTGCATGCAGCCGAACTCTGGCGCGCAGGGCGAGTACGCGGGCCTGCTGGCGATCCGCCACTATCACGAAAGCCGCAACGAAGGTCACCGCGATATCTGCCTGATCCCAAGCTCTGCCCACGGTACCAACCCGGCCTCTGCCCAGATGGCGGGCATGGAAGTGGTGGTGGTTGCTTGCGATAAAAACGGCAACATCGATCTGGCCGACCTGCGTGCGAAAGCCGAGCAGGCGGGCGACAAGCTCTCCTGCATCATGGTGACCTACCCGTCTACCCACGGCGTGTACGAAGAGACTATCCGTGAAGTGTGCGAAGTGGTGCATCAGTTCGGCGGTCAGGTTTACCTCGACGGCGCGAACATGAACGCCCAGGTGGGCATTACCTCTCCGGGCTTTATCGGCGCGGACGTGTCGCACCTGAACCTGCACAAAACCTTCTGCATCCCTCACGGCGGTGGCGGCCCGGGCATGGGCCCAATCGGCGTTAAAGCGCACCTGGCACCGTTTGTGCCTGGCCACAGCGTGGTGCAGATTGAAGGCATGCTGACCCGTCAGGGCGCGGTCTCTGCGGCACCGTTCGGTAGCGCTTCTATCCTGCCAATCAGCTGGATGTACATCCGCATGATGGGCGCGGAAGGGCTGAAGCAGGCGAGCCAGGTGGCGATCCTGAATGCCAACTATATTGCGACTCGCCTGAAGTCTGCCTTCCCGGTGCTCTATACCGGCCGCGACGGTCGCGTGGCGCACGAGTGCATCCTCGATATTCGTCCGCTAAAAGAGCAGACCGGCATTAGCGAGCTGGATATCGCCAAGCGTCTGATCGACTACGGCTTCCACGCGCCAACCATGTCGTTCCCGGTTGCGGGTACGCTGATGGTGGAGCCAACGGAATCTGAAAGCAAAGCCGAGCTGGACCGCTTTATCGACGCGATGCTGGCCATCCGCATGGAGATCGACCGCGTGCAGGACGGCGAGTGGACGCTGGAAGATAACCCGCTGGTCAACGCCCCGCACACCCAGCACGAGATGGTGGCAGAGTGGAACCACGGCTATTCCCGCGAGCTGGCGGTCTTCCCGGCAGGCGTGGCAAACAAATACTGGCCGACCGTGAAGCGTCTTGATGACGTCTACGGCGACCGTAACCTGTTCTGCTCCTGCGTGCCGATGAGCGAATACCAGTAATATTATTGGTGTAGTCATAAAGGCCGGGTAAGGCGAAGCCGCCACCCGGCTTTTTTATTGGGAGAAGCGAATGGCAATTGCACTGGTCACCGGCGCCAGCCGGGGAATTGGGAAAGCCACCGCTCTGCAGCTGGCGCGCGAAGGCTACACCGTGGCGGTGAACTATCACCACAACATTAAAGCCGCGACGGACGTCATCAAGCAGATTGTGGATGCGGGAGGTAAATCGTTTGCCGTCCGCGCGGATATCAGTGATGAAGCCCAGGTGCTGGCGATGTTTGACAGCCTCGATCGTGAAGGCGAGCCGCTTCGTGCGCTGGTCAATAATGCGGGCATTCTGTTTGAGCAATCCACTATCGAGAATTTGTCCGCAGAGCGCATTAACCGCGTTCTGGCGACCAACGTCACGGGCTACTTTCTCTGCTGCCGGGAAGCGGTAAAACGCATGTCCTTCAGGCATGGCGGCAAGGGTGGTGCGATAGTGAACGTCTCTTCCGCCGCGTCGCGCCTGGGCGCGCCGGGTGAATATGTGGATTATGCCGCGTCGAAGGGGGCGGTGGATTCGCTGACCACCGGGCTATCGCTGGAGGTGGCGGCGCAGGGCATTCGCGTCAACTGCGTACGTCCGGGTCTGATTTATACCGATATTCATGCGTCCGGCGGAGAGCCGGGGCGGGTAGATCGCGTGAAATCGTTGCTGCCGATGCAGCGCGGCGGCCAGCCGGAAGAGGTGGCGCAGGCGATTGTCTGGCTGCTGAGCGAGAAGGCGTCGTACGTAACGGGCAGTTTTATTGAGTTGGCTGGCGGGAAATAAGCCCCTCACCCTAACCCTCTCCCAAAGGGAGAGGGGATCAATCGTAGGCCGGTGCAAGCGTAGCGCCGCCCGGCGTTAAAGTTTCTCGCCGTTGCTGGCAATCACTTCCTTATACCAGTTAAAGCTCTTCTTGCGGGAACGCGACATGTCGCCCGTGCCGTCGTCGTGCTTGTTCACGTAGATAAAGCCGTAGCGCTTGCTGTACTGGCCGGTGGTGAACGACACGCAGTCGATGCAGCCCCACGGCGTGTAGCCCATCAGATCCACGCCGTCGTGCGTCACGGCTTTGATCATCTCTTCCACGTGGGCACGCAGGTAGTCGATGCGATAGTCGTCGTTGATGCTGCCGTCTTCTTCCACCTTATCGTAGGCGCCAAACCCGTTTTCCACGATAAACAGCGGTTTTTGATAGCGTTCGTACAGTTCGCACAGGGCATAGCGCAGGCCCACCGGATCAATCTGCCAGCCCCAGTCGGACGCCTTCACGTGCGGGTTCGGCACGCTGCCTTCGAAGCCGGAAATCGCATCGCCGGTACCGCCTTCCGCTTTCACCGCGTTGGTCATGTAGTAGCTGAAACCTAAGTAGTCGCAGGTACCTTCACGCAGGATCTGCTCATCGCCTGCCTCCATTTTGATGGAGAAGCCGCGGCGCTCCCACTCGTTCAGCACGTAGGACGGGTAGTAACCACGCAGCTGGACGTCGGTAAAGACATAGCGCTCGCGCATGGATTCCTGGGCGAACATCACGTCTTCCGGTTTGCAGGAGAACGGATAGAGCGCCACCATCGCCAGCATGCAGCCGACCTTCATCTCCGGGTTGATGCGGCGCGCGGCTTTCACCGCCAGGGCGCTGGCCACAAACTGGTGGTGCAGGACCTGGTACATGGTCTCTTCCGGATTGTCATGTTCGGTATAGACCACGCCCGAGCAGCAGTAACCGAACAGCGGCGCGCGCCAGTTACGCTGGTTATTGATTTCGTTGAAGGTCATCCAGTATTTGACCTTGTTTTTGTAGCGCTCAAAAACCACTTCCGCGAAGCGCACGAAGAAATCGACCACTTTACGGTTGGTCCAGCTACCGTACTCCTGCACCAGGTGCAGCGGCATTTCGAAGTGGGAGAGGGTGATCACCGGTTCGATGTTGTATTTCAGCAGCTCGTCGAACATGTCGTCGTAGAACTTCAGCCCCTCTTCGTTTGGCTGCGTTTCGTCACCTTTCGGGAAGATGCGCGTCCAGGCGATAGAGGTGCGGAAGCACTTGAAACCCATCTCGGCAAACAGCTTGATGTCTTCTTTATAGTGGCCGTGGAAGTCGATGGCCTCGTGGTTTGGGTAGTATTTACCCGGTACTACTTCCTGCGTGATTTCGCGCGGGACGCCGTGCGCGCCGCCGGTCAATACGTCACAAATGCTTGGCCCTTTGCCGCCTTTGTTCCAGCCGCCTTCAACCTGGTGAGCGGCAACCGCGCCGCCCCATAAAAAATCTTTTGGTAAGGTTAATTTTTTCATCGCTGCTCTTCTCAATAAATGGCTTATTGGCATCGAGTCTAGCAAAGCGAAATTGAATGTCACGATATAACAATTCACAGTAAATGTGATTTGTTACATCAAAAAAACAGGGTGTTTTATTCTGTGAGTTTCTTCGCCAGTTTACGTCCGAGAGACTCCAGAATATAAATGACGGGAATTTGCGTGGTGATGTCGTAGACGCCTGCAATACGCGTCTGAGGAACGTGCCAGGAGAGATTAAAGTCCGCCAGCTTTGCCAGACGCGAGTGCTCGTGGCTGGTAATGGAGAGCACCTTGCAGTGATGCAGGCTGAACTGGCTGGCGAAGCGTAGGATCTCTTCGGTCTCGCCCGAGACGGAAAGCACAATCGCCAGCGCATTTTTCGCCATATCGTTGGTGACCGGGAAATAAGGGTCATCAATATGGTTACTGAATTTTCCGATATTAGAAAAGAAGCGTGCGCCATATTTTGCCAGCGAACCCGATGTTCCGGCACCGACAAATATAATTCGCTCGGACGATAGAATAATATCTACCGCATTATCTAATAGCGCGTCGAACTCTTCATTATTCACGCTTTTAAAAAAGCTGATAATTTCGCTGGCACCGAAATTCGCCTGCTGGGGCTCGTTCTGTTCAAGATAAAGCTTAAAGCGCACCCGAAATTCAGAATACCCTTCGCAGTTAAGCTTGCGGCAAAAGCGCAGGATAGTGGTGGTTGAGACGTCTGCCGCATCCGCCAGCTCGCGGATGGTCATGTACATCACTTTGTCACGATTTTTTATGACATAGTTGTAGACCATCATCTCCAGGTTATTGAGACTGGCAATGGCGGAATGGGAGAACATGCTCACAATGACTACACTCACTCATCAGACTTTTCTTCAGGGAATAATAACATGCAGCCAAACGACATCACTTTTTTTCAGCGCTTTCAGGACGACATTCTGGCCGGGCGTAAAACCATCACTATCCGGGATAAAAGTGAATCCCATTTCAAAACCGGCGATATCCTGCGGGTGGGGCGTTATGAGGATGATGGTTATTTTTGCACCATCGAAGTAACGGGAACGTCAACCGTTACGTTCGCAACATTGACGCAAAAACATGCTGAACAGGAAAACATGACCCTGGATGCATTGAAAAGCGTGATCGCAGAGATCTACCCCAGGCAGAACCAGTTTTATGTGATTGATTTTAAATGTTTATAATTAAAATCGAAACGCACGTTCGCTGAAATTAAAGTGTAACTGTCTGATTGTAATTTAGAAACGTTATGTTTAACTTTATTTTAGCTAACAGGTGTTCACTGGAATCATTCTCAGTTAGCATAGTTATGCGATGAATAATCATCTTTTGTTTTCCCGGAGTTTTGTATGGTGAGTAGACCATTAATCGCACAGGGATATTCGCTGGCTGAGGAAGTAGCCAACAGCATCAGCCACGGCATTGGCCTGGTGTTTGGGATTGTCGGTTTAGTGTTATTGCTGGTGCAGGCGGTGGACGCCAATGCCAGCGCGATGGCCATTACCAGCTACAGCCTGTATGGCGGGAGTATGATCCTGCTGTTCCTGGCCTCGACGCTGTATCACGCGATCCCGCATCAGCGCGCCAAGATGTGGCTCAAGAAATTTGACCACTGTGCTATCTATCTTCTGATTGCAGGCACTTACACACCGTTTTTGCTGGTGGGGCTTAACTCACCGCTGTCGCGTGGCCTGATGATTGTTATCTGGAGCCTGGCACTGCTGGGGATCCTGTTTAAGCTGACCATCGCGCACCGGTTTAAGGTGCTGTCACTGGTCACCTATCTGACAATGGGCTGGCTGTCGCTGATTGTGGTGTATCAACTGGCGGTCAAACTGTCGGTAGGAGGCGTAACGCTTCTGGCCTTAGGCGGTGTGGTGTACTCGCTCGGCGTGATTTTCTACGTCTGCAAACGCATCCCGTACAACCATGCCATCTGGCACGGCTTTGTGCTCGGCGGCAGCGTATGCCACTTTTTGGCGATCTATTTGTACGTGGGGCAGGTGTAGTTTTTTCCACCGTGCGGGCGGTTGCCCTCACCCCGGCCCTCTCCCACAGGGAGAGGGAGGACACCTGGATACGATTACTCTTCTAACGAATATGGCAACGGCTCGATGCTCAACGTATTCGCATCGTCACGCACGCGGAACACGCTGTCGGCTTCCATGTCGTTGTTCATGACGGCCTGTACCAAAAGGCGTCCATCATCCAGCTGTACGGCGGCTAACACGGTGCCGGTGCGGCGCCAGTTATCACCCATCTTCAGCTCTAAGTCTTCACCCGCTTCAGGTACACGGCTGGCATGGCCCGCCAGCGTCCACAGCGCTCGTTTGTTTGCGCCGCGGAATTTTGCACGCGCCACCATCTCCTGGCCGGTGTAACAGCCCTTTTTAAAGCTGATACCCCCCAGCGCCTGCAGGTTCGTTGCCTGAGGAATAAACTGCGCGCTGTTTGCTGCGTCAATCACCGGCAGACCCGCTTCGATGTTCAGTGCCAGCCACTGCTGACTGTTGTTGAGCTGCGCTTCGCCGCGCAGCGCTTCGGTCACGCGTTCGGCCGTTGCCGCATCCGTGACTAACAGGAAACGCTCCGCCGGGTGTTCAAACCACAGGATGGAGGTCGCGCCTTCGCTGACCACCTGCTTTTCTGCATCCGGCAGTTCGCTGAAGAGATTTTTCAGGGCCGCACGGGCCTGGAAACCGGCCACACCCAGCAGGACATGTTCGTCGTCCGGGGCGATAGTGACTTTGGAGAAGACTGCGTACTTCTTCAGCTCTTTGAGCTGGGCCTCTTGCAGGCTGCGGCGCTCAATAAAAGCAAAGCCGTCCTGACGGCGGAAGAGGCGCAGGTTGCTCCACATTTTGCCTTTTGGGTCGCAATGCGCGGCCAGCAGGTGCTGGTGTTCGGTCATCTGGCTGACGTCGGCGGTCACCTGGCCCTGCAAATATTTTTCGGCGTCGGCACCGGTGAGCGTTGCCAGTGCCCAGTCATCAAGAGAAATAAGCGTCAGCGGCAGACGCGCAGAGGCGGCGGGCTGGCGAGGAGAAAATGGTGTAAATGCCATAACGATATCCTGAATTGCTTAACGCTTTGATAATGCCTAATGGTAAAAGAGCCTGCAGGCAATGCAAGCGCTTTCAACAGACCATTTGTGCCCTAAACCGGTTATGCGTAGCGCTACGCAAAATAATGTAATCCGCTGTCTTTGTAGGGATTATTCTGGAAGCCTGCTCGGCGATCGCAATATTCCAGTAATGAAACGGTCAAAAACACGTTACACTAGCTGGTGTCCCCGTAGAGAAATAAAGAACACTGAACGGGGTACCGACTGTGCCAAACGTAATGCAGGAAACTGAACATGGATATTAACAACAAGGCCCGTATTCACTGGGCGTGCCGTCGCGGCATGCGTGAACTTGATATTTCCATCATGCCTTTCTTCGAATATGAGTATGACAGCTTAAGCGATGACGATAAGCGTCTGTTTGTTCGCCTGCTTGAGTCTGACGATCCGGATTTATTCAACTGGCTGATGAACCACGGCAAACCCGCCGACACCGAGTTGCAACGGATGGTGCAATTAATTCAAACACGGAATCGGGAACGTGGTCCTGTGGCAATCTGATCTTCGCGTCTCGTGGCGCTCGCAGTGGATGTCTTTATTGCTCCACGGCCTGGTTGCGGCCTTTGTGTTACTGATGCCGTGGCCGCTGAGCTATACGCCTCTGTGGCTGCTGTTACTGTCGTTTGTCGTTTTTGACAGCGTACGCAGCCAGCGTCGCATTAATGCCCGTCAGGGAGAGATTAAATTACTGATGGATTCCCGCCTGCGCTGGCAGGGTAAAGAGTGGGATATTCTCGGTATGCCCTGGATGCTCAACTGCGGCATGATGTTACGGTTACGCAAGGTGGACGGCGGGCGTTGCCAGCATCTGTGGCTGGCGGCAGACAGTATGGATGCTGCCGAGTGGCGAGACCTGCGCCGGATGCTGTTGCAACAGACGACGCAGGGATAATGCGCGTTAGCTAAACTTTTCAGCCATTTCGCCCAGGATCTGCTCGCACCAGCTTTGCAGGCGCTCATCGCTGAGATCGTACTGGTTGGTTTCATCCAGCGCGAGTCCAACAAACAGCTCGCCGTCGGCAATAATCGGTTTTTTACTGGTGAACTCGTAACCTTCGGTTGGCCAGTAGCCGATAAACGACACCCCTTTCGGCGCCAGCTTGTCATGCAGCATGCCGAGCGCGTCCAGGAACCATTCCCCGTAACCCAGCTGATCCCCCATGCCGTACATGGCAATGATTTTGCCGTCGAGATTGACTGAACCGAGTTGATCCCAGATAGCTTCCCAGTCTTCCTGTATCTCGCCGAAATCCCATGTCGGGATACCGAGGATCAGCACGTCATACTGCTCCATCAGCGCGACCGCATCATCTTTCAGGTTATGCAACGTCACCAGTTCCGGGCCAATGATGTCGCGAATTTTCTCTGCCGCCATTTCGGTGTAGCAGGTGCTGGAACCATAGAACAGACCAATATTCATCGCGTAACTATCTCAATTCTTGCTTTGACTATGCGCGTAGTGTACCAGAAACCGGTCGCAATCAGGCATAATGGCCTGACTGCAGAATCAAAGGGGCTGATGTGGAAAAGGATCTCGCACTGATCGAACAGTTTCTCGACGCGCTGTGGCTGGAGAAAAATCTGGCCGAGAATACCCTCAGCGCCTACCGTCGCGATCTCACCATGCTGGTGGAGTGGCTTGCGCACCGGGGATTATCCCTTGCGAGCGCACAGCGTGACGACCTGCAGGCGCTGCTGGGGGAACGTATCGCGGGGGGCTACAAAGCCACCAGCTCCGCACGTTTGCTTAGCGCCATGCGCCGGATGTTCCAGCATCTCTACCGTGAGAAGATTCGCGAAGACGATCCCAGCGCGCTGCTGGCATCCCCTAAGCTCCCGCAGCGGCTGCCGAAAGATCTCAGCGAAGCACAAGTTGAGAGATTATTACAGTCACCGGCTGTTGACCTGCCGCTGGAGTTACGCGATAAAGCCATGCTTGAGCTATTGTATGCTACCGGCTTGCGCGTTTCGGAACTGGTTGGTCTGACGATGAGCGACATCAGCCTGCGTCAGGGCGTGGTGCGCGTCATTGGTAAAGGCAACAAGGAAAGGCTGGTTCCGCTGGGGGAAGAGGCGGTTTACTGGCTGGAAACGTACCTGGAGCACGGTCGTCCGTGGCTGCTCAATGGTACGTCTATCGACGTCCTGTTTCCGAGCCAGCGCGCTCAGCAGATGACGCGGCAAACGTTCTGGCATCGCATCAAGCATTACGCCACACTGGCGGGTATCGACAGTGAAAAGCTTTCGCCGCACGTATTGCGTCACGCCTTCGCGACGCATCTGTTAAACCACGGCGCTGATTTACGCGTGGTGCAGATGCTGCTGGGGCACAGCGATCTTTCCACGACGCAAATTTACACCCATGTCGCGACGGAACGCCTGCGGCAGCTACACCAACAGCACCACCCTCGTGCGTGAGTGCCGACGAATTGTAACAGGATCACATATGAAAAAGTCTTTCGCGCTGTTCACCCTGCTGGCAGCCTCATTTACCGGTTTCGCCCATGCGGACGACGCCGCCATCAAACAGTCGCTGGCTAAGCTTGGCGTCACCGGTAGCGATATTCAGCCTGCACCGGTTGCCGGCATGAAAACGGTACTGACCAACAGCGGCGTGCTGTACGTCACCGAAGACGGCAAGCACATTATTCAGGGGCCAATGTACGACGTGAGCGGCGCGCAGCCGGTAAACGTCACCAACCAGCTGCTGATGAAAAACCTGAACGCGCTCGAAAAAGAGATGATCGTCTATAAAGCGGCGCAGGAAAAACACGTCATTACTGTCTTCACCGACATCACCTGCGGCTACTGCCACAAGCTGCATGAAGAGATGAAAGACTACAACGCGCTGGGCATTACCGTGCGTTACCTGGCCTTCCCGCGCGCGGGCGTGCAGAGCCAGCCAGAGCAGGACATGAAGGCTATCTGGTGTGCGAAAGACCGCAACAAAGCGTTTGACGACGCGATGAATGGCAAAGGCGTTAAGCCGGCCTCCTGCGACATTGATATTGCTAACCACTACGCGCTCGGCGTGCAGTTTGGCGTGAGCGGTACGCCAGCGATTGTCCTGAGCAACGGCTATGTCGTTCCGGGCTATCAGGGACCGAAAGAGATGAAAGAGTTCCTCGACGCGCACCAGAAACAGTTTGGTGGTAAATAATCCGCGTGAAAGCCCCGATAAAATTGCGCCGCCGCGAGGCGGTTGAACCGGTTGATTTGCCAGACGATCTCCCGGCGCTGCTTAAGCGCCTCTACGCCAGCCGCGGCGTGCGTCGCGCTGAGGATCTTGAACGCAGCGTGAAAGGGATGCTGCCGTGGCAGCAGCTGAGTGGTATCGAAAAAGCCACCGAAATGCTCTACAACGCGCTTCGTGAGGGAACGCGGATTGTGGTGGTGGGCGATTTCGACGCCGACGGCGCAACCAGCACCGCGCTGAGCGTGCTCAGCCTGCGCGCGCTGGGCTGCGATAACGTCACCTATCTGGTGCCGAACCGTTTTGAAGACGGCTATGGCCTCAGTCCGGAAGTGGTCGATCAGGCCCACGCCCGTGGTGCACAGATGATCATGACCGTCGATAACGGGATCTCTTCCCATGCGGGCGTCGATCATGCTCACGCGTTGGGGATCCCGGTGCTGGTCACCGATCACCACCTGCCGGGCGAAACGCTGCCGGATGCGGAAGCGATTATTAACCCCAACCTGCGCGACTGCGGTTTCCCATCGAAATCCCTCGCGGGCGTGGGCGTGGCGTTTTATCTGATGCTGGCGTTACGGACCCTGCTGCGCGATAAGGGCTGGTTCGACTCTCGCGGTATTGCCGTACCTAACCTGGCAGAATATCTCGATCTGGTGGCGCTGGGCACCGTCGCGGACGTGGTACCGCTCGATACTAATAACCGTATTTTGACATGGCAGGGCCTAAGCCGCATTCGCGCGGGCAAGTGCCGTCCGGGGATCAAGGCGCTTCTGGAGATTGCCAACCGCGATCCGCTCAAGCTGGCGGCAAGCGACCTGGGCTTTGCTCTCGGGCCGCGTCTTAACGCAGCCGGAAGGCTGGACGATATGTCCGTCGGCGTGGCGCTGCTGCTGTGCGATAACATCGGTGAAGCGCGCGTGCTGGCCAACGAGCTGGACGCGCTGAACCAGACACGCAAAGAGATTGAGCAGGGGATGCAGGCCGAAGCGCTGACCCTGTGCGAAAAGCTTGAGCGCAGCGGCAATACGCTGCCGGGCGGCCTGGCGATGTACCATCCTGAGTGGCATCAGGGCGTGGTCGGTATTCTGGCGTCGCGCATTAAAGAGCGTTTCCACCGTCCGGTGATCGCGTTCGCCCCCGCGGGCGACGGCACGCTGAAAGGCTCTGGCCGTTCGATTCAGGGTCTGCACATGCGCGATGCGCTGGAGCGTCTCGATACGCTGTATCCGGGTCTGATGATCAAGTTTGGCGGCCATGCGATGGCGGCGGGTCTGTCTCTGGAAGAGGCGAAGTTCGACGAGTTTCAGCGTCTGTTTGGTGAACTGGTCACCGACTGGATCGACCCGGCCCTGCTGCAGGGGGAAGTGGTATCCGATGGCGAGCTTTCACCGCTTGAGATGACGATGGACGTGGCGCAAATGCTCCGCGATGCCGGTCCGTGGGGGCAGATGTTCCCGGAACCGCTGTTTGACGGTCGTTTCCGTCTGCTGCAGCAGCGTATCGTTGGCGAACGTCATCTGAAAGTGATGGTCGAGCCCGTGGGCGGAGGTCCGCTGCTGGACGGCATCGCCTTCAACGTTGACACGGCGGTATGGCCGGACAACGGCGTGCGCGAGGTTGAGCTGGCGTACAAACTGGACATCAACGAGTTTCGCGGTAACCGCACCCTTCAGATCATCATCGACAATATCTGGCCAATTTAGCGGCAGTAATCTCTATAAAAAAGGGCGTGGATTCGGTACAATCCCGCTCTTATCACCGCATTTTGACAAGTCCATAAAAGAAAACAGACCATGTTTGAAATTAATCCGGTAAAAAACCGTATTCAGGACCTCACGGAGCGCTCTGACGTTCTTAGGGGGTATCTTTGACTACGATGCCAAGAAAGAGCGTCTTGAAGAAGTAAACGCCGAGCTGGAACAGCCGGACGTCTGGAACGAACCTGAACGCGCACAGGCGCTGGGTAAAGAGCGTTCCTCTCTCGAAGCTATCGTAGATACGCTGGATCAAATGACCCAGGGGCTGGAAGATGTTTCCGGTTTGCTGGAGCTGGCCGTCGAAGCCGACGACGAAGAAACCTTTAACGAAGCCGTAGCAGAACTCGACGTGCTGGAAGAGAAGCTGGCGCAGCTGGAATTCCGCCGTATGTTCTCCGGCGAATACGACAGCGCTGACTGCTATCTCGATATTCAGGCTGGTTCTGGCGGCACCGAAGCGCAGGACTGGGCCAGCATGCTGACGCGTATGTACCTGCGTTGGGCAGAAGCGCGCGGCTTCAAAACCGAAATTATCGAAGAGTCTGAAGGTGAAGTTGCGGGTCTGAAATCCGTCACCATCAAGATCATTGGCGATTACGCCTACGGCTGGCTGCGTACCGAAACCGGCGTTCACCGCCTGGTGCGTAAGAGCCCGTTCGACTCCGGTGGTCGTCGTCATACCTCCTTCAGCTCCGCGTTTGTTTATCCGGAAGTTGATGAAGATATTGATATCGAAATTAACCCGGCGGACCTGCGTATCGACGTTTACCGCGCATCCGGCGCGGGTGGTCAGCACGTTAACCGTACGGAATCGGCGGTGCGTATTACCCACATTCCAACCGGGCTGGTAACACAGTGCCAGAACGACCGTTCCCAGCATAAGAACAAAGACCAGGCCATGAAGCAGATGAAAGCGAAGCTTTATGAGCTGGAGATGCAGAAGAAAAATGCTGAGAAACAGGCGATGGAAGACAACAAGTCCGACATCGGTTGGGGCAGCCAGATCCGTTCTTACGTCCTTGATGACTCCCGCATCAAAGACCTGCGTACCGGGGTTGAAACCCGCAACACGCAGGCGGTGCTGGACGGCAGCCTGGACCAATTTATCGAAGCAAGTTTGAAAGCAGGGTTATGAGGAACCAACATGTCTGAACAACAAGCACAGGGCGCTGACGCGGTAGTCGATCTTAACAACGAACTGAAAACCCGCCGCGAGAAGCTGGCAGCGCTGCGCGAGCAGGGCGTGCCGTTCCCGAACGATTTTCGTCGTGACCATACCTCAGACCAACTGCACGCTGACTTCGACGCTAAAGAGAACGAAGAGCTGGAAGCGCTGAACGTTGAAGTGGCCGTTGCAGGCCGCATGATGACCCGTCGTATCATGGGTAAAGCTTCCTTCGTGACTTTGCAGGACGTTGGCGGCCGTATTCAGCTGTACGTTTCCCGTGACGACCTGCCGGAAGGCATCTACAACGAGCAGTTCAAAAAGTGGGACCTGGGCGATATCCTGGGCGCGAAAGGTAAACTGTTCAAAACCAAAACCGGTGAACTGTCTATCCACTGCACCGAGCTGCGTCTGCTGACCAAAGCCCTGCGCCCGCTGCCGGACAAGTTCCACGGCCTGCAGGATCAGGAAGCGCGCTATCGTCAGCGCTACCTGGATCTCATCTCTAACGATGACTCCCGTAAGACCTTCAAAATTCGCTCCCAGATCATGGCCGGTATCCGCCAGTTCATGGTCAACCGCGACTTTATGGAAGTGGAAACCCCAATGATGCAGGTGATCCCTGGCGGCGCGTCTGCGCGTCCGTTCATCACCCATCACAACGCCCTAGACCTGGACATGTACCTGCGTATCGCGCCGGAACTGTACCTGAAGCGTCTCGTGGTCGGCGGCTTCGACCGCGTGTTCGAAATCAACCGTAACTTCCGTAACGAAGGTATCTCCGTTCGTCATAACCCAGAGTTCACCATGATGGAACTCTATATGGCGTACGCGGATTACAAAGATCTGATCGAGCTGACCGAATCCCTGTTCCGCACCCTGGCGCAGGACATTCTGGGCACCACGCAGGTTCCTTATGGTGAAGAAGTCTTCGACTTCGGCAAGCCGTTCGAAAAACTGACCATGCGCGAAGCGATCAAGAAATACCGTCCGGAAACCAACATGGCGGATCTGGATAACTTCGATTCTGCGAAAGCCATCGCCGAAAGCATCGGTATCAAGGTTGAGAAGAGCTGGGGTCTGGGCCGTATCGTGACCGAGATCTTCGAAGAAGTGGCCGAAGCGCATCTGATTCAGCCGACCTTCATCACCGAATACCCGGCTGAAGTCTCTCCGCTGGCGCGTCGTAATGACGAGAACCCGGAAATCACCGATCGCTTCGAATTCTTCATCGGCGGCCGTGAAATCGGCAACGGCTTTAGCGAGCTGAACGATGCGGAAGACCAGGCTCAGCGTTTCCAGGACCAAGTAGACGCGAAAGCCGCAGGCGACGACGAAGCGATGTTCTTCGACGAAGACTACGTGACCGCGCTGGAGCACGGTCTGCCGCCAACGGCGGGCCTGGGGATTGGTATCGACCGTATGGTGATGCTGTTCACCAACAGCCACACCATCCGCGACGTGATCCTGTTCCCGGCGATGCGCCCGGTGAAATAAGGCGTTAAGATGTAAAAAAAGCCCCGAAAGGGGCTTTTTTATTGCGCCGCGAAGGCTTTGAGTTTTTCGCGGGCGGTTGTCGCTTCCATGACCATCCACGGGCTAAAGGCCCAGGGCGTCGCGTCCAGCGCGCGGAATAACGCGTCCAGCTCAACCCACTGATAGTCCATCACTTCATCTTCGTTTATCGTCACATCATTGGTGATGCGGGCAGCGAATACCGGGCAAATTTCGTTTTCCACAATCCCGGACGGGTCGGTTTCCCGATAGCGAAATTCAGGGGCGACGGCGGTGATATCGGACAGCTCAGCGCCCACTTCAAAGCGGCAGCGGCGGATAATCGCCTGTATCGTCTCTTCGCCGGACTGCGGGTGGCCGCAGACGGAGTTGGTCCAGACGCCGGGCCAGGCTTTTTTGGTTAAGGCGCGCCGGGTGATCAGACATTCGCCGTTTGCGTTAAAAAGCCAGGAGGAGAAAGCCAGATGCAGCGGGGTATGTAAGGTGTGCGCGGCATATTTTTCCTGAGTGCCAATCACCATTCCCTGGTCGTTTACCAAAATAACGTGTTCTTGAATACTCATTGATGCTCCAGTGCCAAAATGCCGAGTGGTTCAGCACCATCAGCCGGATCATTATACTGCATTCTTATACGAACGGTTTGGCGCGTAGAGCGGAAAAGGGCATGACCCATATTCGTTTTGGCTGTTATCATAGTGCGCCATTCACGCTGACCGAGGATCTGTTTTGTTTGCAGGAAGCCTGACGAGAAACCCCATCACCGCCATTTTTTGCCTGACGCTGACGCTATTGCTGGCGGGCTGTTCAGGGAGCAAATCTTCGGATATGGGCAGCTATTCCGGTTCGGTCTATACCGTTAAGCGCGGGGATACGCTGTACCGGATTTCGCGCGCAACGGGAACCAGCGTGAAGGATCTGGCGCGGCTGAATAACCTCTCTCCGCCCTACACTATCGAGGTGGGGCAGCAGCTGAAGGTTAGCGGCGGATCGTCCTCGGGCAAAAAATCCTCTTCGAAGGGCAAAACTGCCAAAGTGACGCCGTCCTATCAGGTGCCGCAATCGTCATGGCCGCCGGTTGGACAGCGCTGCTGGATTTGGCCTGCCAGCGGTAAAGTGGTCGCCCCTTACTCACTCTCTGAAGGCGGCAACAAGGGTATTGATATCGCCGCTGCGCGCGGTACGCCGGTTTATGCCTCCGGGGCAGGGAAGGTGGTTTACGTGGGTAACCAGCTGCGCGGCTACGGTAACCTGATCATGATTAAGCATGGCGAAGACTACATCACGGCCTATGCTCATAACGACACGATGCTGGTCAACAACGGGCAGAACGTCAAAGCCGGGCAGAAGATTGCCACCATGGGCAGCACCGGTACGGACGCGGTGAAGCTGCATTTCCAGATTCGCTATAAGGCGACGGCCATCGATCCGCAGCGTTATCTTCCTGCGGCAGGCAGCAAACCGAAGTGCTAAGTGATTATTTTATCGCCGGTTAGTTGTGAAGAGGCTTGTATGAAGGTGTGTAAGGACTATAATGCCTTACGCACCTCAAAGCGGGCGTAGTTCAATGGTAGAACGAGAGCTTCCCAAGCTCTATACGAGGGTTCGATTCCCTTCGCCCGCTCCAGAATTCCCCTAACGTATTCATTCCTCAGCCTTTTCCTGATTCATATGTGACGGCACTCGTGATCCTCCTACAAAGGGGTCATACAGCCGATGGCGCAGCGTGATAATCTCTATCGACGTCCAAGCGGTATCTATGTTCTGCGGATCACCGTTCCGGTTCGTTATCGTGCCCTGATAGGGCAGCGTGAAATTCATGCATCTACCCGCACAACCAACCTTGCAAATGCCAGAGCTATTGCCGCGCGTTTGCTGGAGAAGTGGTATGCGTCTCTGGAAGAGTTCAGGCAAGTGGATAAAGAGAAGATCAGGGGCAATGCCTCATTGTTGACTGGCGCTGGCAAAATCAGCCTGGCATTGTTTTGCGATTCATTTGGGGTTGGGGTTGAGACTGTCGTCCAGCATATTCTGGCAGACAATGTGCCGCTGTATGCCCTTGTGTCGAACCAGCGTGGCTTTCTGATTGATGATTCCAGCAGTCTTGAGCGTGATCCTGATACGCATGGGTTCGTTTTGAATAACATTGCGTATGACGGTGCTGAGGCTGCGGTGAACGGCTATATGCAGCTTTACCAGCCTCAGTTTGCCCTTGTTGAATTGCTGAACGGACGAGAGGTTGAGGTTACGGCATTCAGGGCTAACAACGGCAATCCTCTTTCCCTCTGGTTGTTGGATTTACCCGGGGTGGCGCTGAATGCAAGTTCTTTGTTCATCAACAACGTGCAGGCTGAAAAACTGCGTAGCGCTTGGGATAAGGCGCTTACGAAATCGGAGCCAACATTAAGTGCTCTGCCATGCGCTCCGGTAGGTGTAACACCAGCGATTTCTGCTGCCGCTACTATCAACCCGTATTGTAATCCGATGCATGCAAGCATGACGGTTTCAGCAGTGCTGGAAGAGTTTCTGGCCTATAAAAATACAGGTGATATCAAGTTAGCCAGTGAGGGGAAAATTCGTTCCAAAATCGAGCACTTTACGGAGATTATGGGTGACATGTCCTTAGGTGAGCTGGATCGTGAGGTCGTGAAGGATTACGTCAGTAGAATGCAGAAAATGCCCGGCAATCTGTATTTGATGCGGCGGAAATACAAGATTTCCGACACGCGAATGTTGATCGAAAAGGCTCTGGCTGATGGTCAGCCGGTAATGAGCCGAGATGCGATTGGCAGACATATTGAGTCACTGGGTTCGATGTTCAAATGGGCCAAGAAGGTGCGTTACCTGCTTGATAATCCAGCCGAGAATGTGCTCGCTCAGCGCCGCGTGATGGTGCGCGAGCAGGATCGCCGAGACCTCTTCACGGAGGATGAACTATTGCGTATTTTCTCTGCTGACTGGTTCAAAACTGGTGCAGGAAAACCTAACCAATACGGACGTTACACGAGCTTTCGCCCGTTTCACTACTGGTTGCCCCTACTGGCATTATATGTGGGCGGGCGCATCAATGAGCTTTGCCAGCTTTATCTGGCGGACATTCGTGTGGACAAAAACGGTGTTGCCTATATTGATTTTAATCTTGATGCACCGGATAAGATGATGGATGAAGAGGCGCTGGCTGGTGGCGATAAATCCTTGAAAACGGTGAATGCTATCCGTCAGGTTCCCCTACATCCACGACTGCTCGAACTAGGGCTACTTGAGTATGTGGATGCGTTGAAAGCTGCCGGGTATGATCGTCTTTTCCCTGAGTTGAAGCATAACAAAATCAAAGGGTATCGTGCCGCTGCCTCAAAATGGTTTAACGAAAACTACTTTGGCAAAGTCCTCGGTTTTACCCGTGACGGTAAGAAAACGTTCCATTCGCTGCGGCATACTTTCATCAACGCCGTCGACAAGTATGAGACCAACGAACGCACGATTGCGCAGCTTGTTGGACATGTCCGGGGCAGCACTACTGCGATGACAACCTATCGTAAGGATGCTTATGTGGGAGAGCAATTGGGCGTGATTTCGCAGCTTCGCTACAACTTGCCTGATATTGCACAATTCGACTCGCAAGCAGGTATCAAAGCGGTCAGTGACGCACGGCGCAGACATAAGTCGTGAGATGTGCCAAACGCGCCAGGAAGCTCTGTGACGCGTTTTTTATCAAGGGTAGTAGAAATCACGGTGCGGAATTCGCGGCGCTTTCGTAGCTCGACTGGCGCAACTAGATGAATCAGATGTAACCTTCAACAAGCAGCTTCTTTCGCAATATTTAAACAACTAGCGGAGTATGGATGTTAATGGCGACCTACAGGCAAATTGCCGATGATGTTAAATCCCGAACGGGGAGAACAGTCAAAACATGTTGGATAGCGCATGTTAAGTCATTGCATGGGCTAACCCGCCGCGTATCTCCAAACCGCATTAGCACCGAAAGCCGTGTTTATCCTTGCCCTGATAAATGGGTTGCGGAGATCGAGCAATCAATGAGAAATCTGGGCGAGCTTTAGCTTTACTGCGCAGCTTAACTTTTGAGTCAGTTTGGCTCTATAAGGACTGTCTCGCCGCCACGGAAATTTTCGGACGCAATGCCTGAAAGTGGGGCTGGCAAACCTAGGACACTTATCCGGCTGCTTTTCACCGCGAACACGCTAAAAGCTAATAACGTTCGGTTCAGGTTTGTGTTTTGCGAAGGTGAGAGAAACGGCAGGATTACTGAAAGGAAGAGTTTGATACAACGAGCAAGAGAAAAGCATAATTGTTAAAAATGTTAAAACATAAAGTGTTCTTTAAGATGTAAACCCTTCCTCGGGGGGGAAGCCGGACATATCAACCCTAAGGCCATCTGAGAAGATAGCCTGTAGGTTTGCTCGGTTCCCCTTGCCAGATGAAGATTAAGTCTTCCTCGTGGTGTGACGACCTTTCTTGAAAGATGCATTATGCGCAAAAGAAGCTACTCAAGAATCCGCCGATAGCTACTCTCACCCTCTGCTTGGCTGCATCAAACGCTTGCGCGCCCTACCTACCACGATCAACGTTACGCAGAGTTCCCATCCTGACGTTTTCCGCAAAAGAGCGGTAATGCTCCACCTATCCGGACCGGTTTACCGCATGAGATAGATGTCACGACCAAAATAGCATAGGCTTAACTTCAATAAAAGTGTTATATATCAGTGAAGTGCGTTCATATTTTGAAAGCACTTCAATGATGTAGAACAACACATAGCATCAGTATCGGTATAATTGATTGTCGACACCGTAGTCGGTTTGGCTTGCCATTATAATTAATTAACATTAATACAACAGGTTAACAGGTGGCTCAATGTTATTAGCTCATATGTCGGCAGTGGAAGAACAACTTCTTGCCACTTCTAAAATCCCTGCAAACTCTGGTCACTCTTTGCACAAAGGAACGCCGAGAGAAGCTTTCATCAGAGAATTTTTAGAGGCCCACTTACCTTCAACACTTGCCATTGGCACAGGTGAAATAATCGACAGTGAGTCCTCGCCAAATTCGGCACGACGGCAGTTTGATATTGTGATTTATAAACGTAACCTTCCTAAGCTTGATTTTGGTGGTGGTGTGAGTGGCTTTCTTGTGGAGTCAGTGATCGCAACGATAGAAGTTAAGTCCACCCTTGATAAAGCGGGAATGGAGCAAGCTATTACTGCTGCCTACCAGGCGAAGAAGCTTAAAAAAAATGAACAGTGGTCTTTCAGTAGTGGTTATATCCCTCCAGCCATTCTCAACTTTGTTGTAGCTTATGATGGGCCTCAGCAGATGGATACGGTTCTTGGTTGGATTATCGAAATAGAGAATAAATTAGGTTTTGCTGGAAACGATTTACCTCTAGGAGAGCAGAGAATACGCGTCCCAAGTGAATCGATTGATGGAGTATTTTTACTAGATAGAGGCTTCGTTACATTCGATAATTTTCCAATCGGATTTTTGAATGATGAAGCTCGAGGAAAGATGCCGAAAGCTAAGTGGGTCGCTGCAACTGTGCAGAGAGGAAGCTTGCTATGGCTTTTCCAAATGTTGACTCAAGCTTCTATGAACATCAGCGGAACTTTTTTGAATTTAGTTCCGTATATGGAAAAGCTGAAAGTTGATATCCGCATTGGTGGGTAAGTTAGTGCCAACAAACGACCGTTTTCTGGCACCTTTCAATCATGCGCTTTAACACTGTTGGAAAATTAGCCTTGGCTTTTTTGGCAGGCCATCCTATTTTCATCACCGTTTTCCGGCAGGGGCCGGATGAGGAGATGACTATGGCGATTTTTGGCTACGGGCGTGTTTCGACATCGCAGCAGGATACTGAGAACCAGCGTCTGGAACTTGAGCAAGCTGGATGGACTTTCGACTTTTGGTTTACTGATGTTGTTAGCGGGAAGGTTCCTGCGGTGCAACGCAAAGCGTTTTCTGAAATGCTCAGCAAAATCCGCGATGGTGAAACATTGGTAGTTGCAAAACTAGACCGTCTGGGACGTGATGCGATTGATGTTCTGCAAACGGTCAGAAAGTTGGCAGATCGAAACATCAAGGTTATTGTCCACCAGCTTGGCACGACTGATCTCACCTCCGCTGCGGGTAAGCTTCTGCTGTCAATGCTGGCAGCGGTTGCAGAGATGGAACGTGACCTGCTGATTGAGCGGACCCAGGCTGGTTTGTTGCGGGCAAAAGCCGAAGGTAAGAAACTGGGAAGACCGCCGAGAATCGCCCCAGAAGACCGTAGAGCGATTACCGAGAAAAAGAATAATGGAACCAGTGTCAGTGCTTTAGCGCGCGAATACGGCGTTTCCAGAGCAACTATTACCGCAATCTTTGATTAATCTTGAATTTTTCACATACCTGATTGGCAGGTTTGATAAACCAATGCTTCAACTTCTTGCGGTTTTTTTGCGGCCATGTCTTTGTAAACCATGCCAGCAAGGGCATGGGCAAAAACAATATTACTCTCAGTGATGCCGGGTTTGCCTCTGAGATCTTCAATTTGTTGTTGGTAGACAGAAATTGGGTTGTGCTCGTCTCGCCCGATGGCAATATTTTTTGCCATCGTTGACCATGCAGTGCATACAGTATCGTTAGCATCTCTCTTCAACGAGCTTTCCAGCGCCTTATCACCTGTAATGGCATGCTGCGCCCACGCTGAATTGTTGGCGATAAACTTTTTGGATCCGGTCGCAATACCATATTCGATGCGAATGCCATTATCGTGATAGCTACCGTCAGCATCTTTAGTCGCTAGCTTTAGAGATATGCGGCAACCGGGGAGCGTTTTGTGTTCTTGCACCGAGACAATAACGGTGTCCGTATCGCAATCAGCAAAGCTGTATTCGGGGTTAACGTAAGTGTTAGTTTTGATGAGCAGCCCGGTAAGTCCGTTTTTATAGCCTTTTGCCGGCAGCGTTTTGAAGGCGCTGCGATCACCCTTTTTGATCGCTTCCCGGAAGTGATCCATACCGATGCGCGTCGCCAGTTGATCGATGCTTTCTGCTGCATAAGATGCAGATGACGCAGCGATTAACATAATGGTCAGCACAGACTTGGCTGAAAAACCGGGCTTATTAAGCCGTGTTTTTGACATATTGTTATCCCTCAGAATCCACCCCAGCGGTGTCAGTTATCGCATCATAGACGATTGATTCGAAATGTCACTATTGGAGCGTGGCTCTTTAGTGGACATCTGCGCAAATTCAGGTCATGAAAATGACCCTGAGAAAACTGTTTGGACAACGAGTAAAAGAGTTGCGCATTGCCACCGGAATGAGCCAGGAAGCCTTTGCTGATCGGTGTGGGTTTGCACGTAGCTATATGAGCAGAATTGAACGTGGTGGCTCTAATGCGTCTCTGGACGCGATTGAGGTGCTGGCTAACGCTTTGAGCGTTGAGCCGTGGCAGTTATTAGCGTCTGGCTCATCTGAAGATAACGACCCGGAACTGTTGGTTCCATACGCGGCCGATGGTTCCTGTTTTCACCCCGGTTTGGCGAGCACCCGTGATGGTTCGTTTGGCGTAGGTGATAAAGCGGCTCAGAAGCGTTTTGGCACGTTTTCTGAAGCTCTTGAGTATCTCCGTAGCATGGAGACAGCAAAATGGCGTAGGCCCAATGCCAGTGGCAACTGGGGTATTGTTTCGGCAGTGCGGTGGGGCAAACTGAGAAAGTGAAGTAAGTGTAAGTTTATAAATTCTGGATGCTGTATTAATGAACAGTCTTCTTTGGCAAAAGATGAGACACCTATGAATCAGTCTTACTCTTCTATAAGAGTCGACAAAACATCAAAATCCAGGTGCGTTACGTAGGCGTTACAGTGGCATTTCACTTCGGCAATGGAGAGTGTTTTTGAAAAATAATCATTTAACATCATATGATTGGCTAAATGCGCTGAATAATCTTGAATTGCTTTCACTTCATTCCGAAATTTTAACGCAGTTGCGTTCTAGAGGTGTCATTCGCACCAAGAATAATCCTGTTGGTGACTATGCTGAATGGCTGGTTTCTAATGCACTGGGTATGACTCTTCTCAGTAATTCGTCGGCGGGTGCTGATGCCATTGATGCTGATGGCCTGAAAGTGCAGATCAAAGCTAGGAGAGTTACGCCGGATAATCCTTCCCGGCAGCTTAGTGCCTTGCGTAACTATGAGGCAGCCGATTTTGATTATTTAATCGCGGTTATTTTCGATGAGACTTACAACATTCTTGATGCTTACAAAATCCCACATGAAGTAATACGAGATTATGCACGGCATAGTGACCACGTTAACGCACATATCGTTAACCTCAAGGGCGCGATTCTTACTGATCCCCGAGTTAGTTCCATCAAAGAAGACTTGATTGTCAGGAGTTCGGCTTCAGTCAATGAAGCGGCTATGCAAACCCTTCCACCCGAACCTTTGGAAGAGGTTTTGAATCAACCAGAGAAGATAACGAGTAGTGTTACCCTGGTCAGCCTCCTTAAGGCTATTGGGATGGAGTGCTTCGTAAACTACTACCATCATTTTGCCGATTCAAATTTACCAAGCGCTTATATCATTGAGCAAATGCACTCACGTGAGGGTTATACAGAGAAAAGTTGCCGGGGCCGTCTCAGTAAAGCGCGAAAAGTGATCAGGGATGGTTTAAGTATTGAGGCTTTGGCGTTGATCGCTGACTCTGAGCGAATGCAAGATTCTGTCAGAAATGACGCGCTAAAACTTATCAGCGTTCTGGAGTGAAGCGGTTTGCAAAACGTTGTAGTTCCTCCTACAAAACCCTCCTACAATGCATCACGTTTTTGTTAATAAATCCATGGGATTACGAGAACTTTGGAGCGGGGGTGATTTCCCTTCGCCCGCTCCAGTATCCTGATAAATCAATAAGTTATGATTTATGAGTTAGTTACGTTGCCCCGCTTTAGCAAGTACAACTTAAACTTCCGATTGTTCTTTGCCCGCACCTGTCGCGTTATTGATCTGTGGTTCAAGGGAGCACATCATCACGCTTGCGGTGGTTCCAGGTTCTTACCGCGACAGCACAACAACGAACAAAAAGTCGCATACCAGGCGTAACTCCCAACACTTTTAACCGTTCCACACTTAGCGCGGTGTCCCGTTACAGCCTGTCGTGATGACACGCCACGGATAAACGAGCAAATGTTGGGAAGCCTAACCAATCCGTGAAAGGGGCTGGCTCTGCCGTGGTCTTCACCGAGCCATAAATGATCGGTACTCGATAAGAGAGCTGTTAATTGACAAAATGAGGATACGCCTTCGGCGCTGAATGTTGGTATGCCCAACACGGCGCTAAATGGCTATCATTGCGTGAAAGATGATGTTATCAGACAAAAGCGACTATGGAATGAGTGTATGAAAATTAAGCGAAAGCCCTTTGAGCAATTCTTAATGCACGACATAGAAGCGTTAAATGGAGATTTGGAGGAGGCATATCTAAAAGCCGCTTTCCCTTTGATTGGCCAGATTGTGATGTATTTCAATACATTGGAAAAGGACTTGGATAGTATAATCTACGAAAGTTTCAGTGACCGCTCTGATCAATTAGGTATTATTGTTATAGGCAGTATGAACTACTCAGCGAAGATAGACCTTTTCAAAAGGTACTCTGACCTCTTGCACCTCGCTTTACAAGAATCTTACAGTGAGTATGACTCGCTGATAAAGGATCTTAAGGAATGTGGTCGGTTACGGAATCTCACTGTACATGCAGATTGGAATAATACGGACCTTGAAGGATATACTTATCTGGGGGTTAAAATTACCAAGGAAGGAATTAACCAAGAATATATTCAGTTTAGCATTGATTCCCTGAACGATATCCTTACTTTGATACATCACACACGCTTCAAATTAAGTGATTATTGGGAGGCTAGAAACATAATGCACTCCAAAAAATCACAGAAATAAACCAATAATGATGTTAACAAGAGTTTGAGGGAACAGTAATGTCTGGAATGTTAGCTAGCACAGCCGCCGCTGTTGGGATCATTGATAAAGCTGTAGGAATTGCAAAGAAACTAGCTGATGATGGCGGGGAGCTTGATAGGGCAACTCTCAAACTTGAGCTTGCAAACCTAATGAGTGAGCTTGCAAGTGTCAAGATGGAAGTCATCACTACTCAAGCGCTGTTGTTTGAATCGGAACAGAAGTACAAGCAACTTGAAGACCAGTTAAAGGACAATAAGAACTTCCACTTCCGTGATGGCGTTTACTGGAAAGAAGGTGACGAGATAGCATTTTGCCCGAAATGTTATGAGGGAGCAGGCAAAAAACTACACATGAGGTCTCAATATACTGAAGCAGAACCTGATTGGGGGATTCGAGCACGCAGTTATTGGTGCTGCTATCATTGTCATTTCGAACAAAATAAGAGCGGCTAGATAGGGACATTGGTATCGAATATTTTTATGCTGGCACAGGGTTTACTGTTCGTTTTATAAACAAAATCATAGATTGAGTTGGAATAGCGGCACAGGGTCCCGTCGGCGGTTTCGGTCTGTTCCGTCAATTGCATGGTTATACGTCCAGCCTGTGCAGTTAGCGGCATAAGAGCCAGTACACCACAAAGTAGAACCGCCTTCATTTTCACATCAGCCCCGTGGGTGTCATGACTCTTTCTTGAGCCATTTTACGTCCTCCTGCCTAAATATCCTCGGCTCTATTATAGATCCGCTGAGTGGAACGATTAGCCGCCTAATAATTTCACTGAATCTGCATCAAATATCCTAGTGTTGCCACTGCGTCACACAGCTTTGCATGTGTTGCAATTTGCCTCGCTTTATTACAACAGGAGAAACGCTGTCTTTCTGTAGTAAAAAGCCTTGGTATATTGCTTAATAAGTCCCTCTGCTTGTTATGGAAATAATTATAAAGGTTATTTAACAATCAATAACAACATGCGCAACAAGTATTAGACCTAAGTGAAACTGCGTTTCGTAACAGAAAGTTATGCGGTAAAGTGGTGAGCGTTAATCTTCAATAAATCTCAGGCAGGGAATGTTATGGCTGGTGTATTGGCAAACACAGCAGCAGTGGTAGGGATTTTTGATAAGGCGGTTAGGATCACTCTGAAGCTGGCGAATAACAGTGATAAACTGGGGCACGCTTAACTTGAGTTAGATAACCTGTTTTTTGAACTTGCTAATGCCAGGATCGAAGCCGTAACAATGCAAACTCTTGGGGCTGACTCCGCCTCAGATCTTCGTTTTTTCTCGCCAAACGAATTCTCCTGATTAAAAAAATGACTTATTCCGCCAGCCTCGGCTTCTCTGCATTCCTCTATTCCGTAGACCCGGTAAGCGAATCGCCACCGGGCCATGACAGATTAATTATTGACTCATCACCCTTTCGGGAACACCCAAACATGCTTCTCAGGCAGCGAAAGATGGCAGTGCTGCGGATCCCGAACCTCATGCCCATACGCACGAATGACAAAATCATCCCCCACCGTGCGGAACAGGTACTCCCAGCGGTCGCCGAGATACATGCTGGTGAGCAGCGGCAGCTCAAGCTGATTTTCCCCTGGTCCCTCGACCACCGCCACGCGCTCGACGCGGATCACCGCCGTGCCTTCATCACCGCTCTGTACCCCTTCACCGGCCTGACCCCACAGTACCCAGCCTTTCCCCTCGATGCGCGCTTTGCCGTCGCGCACTTCGGTGACCTTGCCGTGCAGACGGTTGTTGCTGCCCATAAACTCGGCGGTAAACAGCGTTTTCGGCGAGCCGTACATCTCCTGCGGCGTGCCCTGTTGCTCAATTTTGCCGTTGTTAAGCAGCAGGATGCGGTCGGAAATCGACATCGCTTCGTTCTGGTCGTGCGTCACCATCAGCGCCGATAGCCCGAGCTTGATAATCAGCTCGCGCAGGAACACGCGGGCCTCTTCACGCAGCTTGGCGTCGAGATTAGAGAGCGGTTCGTCCAGCAAAATCACCGGCGGGTTGTACACCAGCGCACGGCCAATCGCCACGCGCTGCTGCTGCCCACCGGAGAGCTGGTGCGGGTGACGTTTGCCAAGATGGCCCAGACCCAGCTGGTCCAGCACGTCCTGCACGCGCTGCTGAATCTCTTTGGCCGGGACTTTACGCAGCTTGAGCGGATAGGCCACGTTCTCAAACACGGTCTTGTGCGGCCACAGGGCATAGGACTGGAATACCAGCCCCAGGTTACGCTCTTCCGCCGGGACCTCGCTGCGCGGCGTGCCGTCGTAAACTTTATTGTTGCCAATGACAATCGACCCCTGCGTCGGTTTTTCCAGACCCGCAACGGCGCGCAGCAGGGTGGTTTTACCGCTGCCGGAGGGGCCTAACAGGGAGACCACTTCGCCGCGCTTCAGGTTCATGGAGACACCTTTTAAAACAGGATTGTCGCCGTAGGTTAAGTGCAGATCGTCAACCGCTAATTCAATCATGTATTTTCACTCCGAAACGAAGGGCAATGCCCAGACCTACCACGACCAGCAGGATGTTAATGAAAGAGAGCGCCGCCACGATATCGATGGCACCCGCGGCCCAGAGGGAAACCAACATCGAGCCGATGGTCTCCGTGCCGGGTGAAAGCAGGTACACACCGGTTGAATATTCGCGCTCAAAGATCAGGAACATCAGCAGCCACGAACCGATAAGACCGTAGCGGGAGAGCGGAATGGTGACGTGGCGGGTGATCTGCCCGCGCGTCGCACCGGTGCTGCGCGCCGCCTCTTCAAGCTCCGGCCCCACCTGCAGCAGCGTGGAAGAGATAAGCCTCAGCCCGTAAGCCATCCACACCACGGTATAGGCCAGCCAGACGCTGAAAATGGTGCTGCGCAGCGAACGCAGCCAGACGATGACGTTTTCACGCATCCAGTCGGTCCAGGCGAATCCGGAAAGCCAGCCGGATTTCAGCGAGTTATCCAGCCACATCGGCAGGAACAGGAACACCCACAGGAACGCCAGACCCGCCAGCAGGCCAGGCACGGCGCGCGGCACCAGCACGCTGTAGTCCAGGAAACGCGTGGTGTTATCCGGCTTGCGGTGCATGGCAATGCCGACAAACAGGTAGCACACCACGGCCAGCGCGCCGCCAATCACGCCAATCGCCATGGAGTTGACGATGGCGCGCAGCAGATTGGGCTGCGCCCAGATGGTGCGGAAGGTGTTCAGTGAAAGCTCGTCCCACAGCGAAACGCCCACGCCCCAGTTGGAGATAAACGCGCGCAATACCACGCCGAGCAGCGGAACGCCGATGGTGACGGTGAGCCAGAAGGCAATCACTCCGCCAGCCACCCAGCGCCATTTACCCAGCGGCAGCGCGCGGGCCTGCGAGGCCTTGCCCTTCATGGTGACGAAGCGGTTGGCGGTACGCATCAGGCGACGCTGGAGCATCACCAGCGGGATGGTGATGCAGATCAGCACCACGGCAACCGCTGCCATCAGGTTATAGGATGGGGTGCCCATCTTGTTCGTCAGCTTATAGAGATAGGTCGCCAGCACCATGTTGCCTTCCGGATCGCCGAGCACCAGCATCAGGCCGAACACTTCCAGCCCGAGGAAGAACAGCAGCACGGTGGCGTACAGAATGGATGGGCGCACCATCGGCAGGCTGACGGAGGTCATCACCTGCCAGGGCGACGCCCCCGCGGTGCGCGCGGCTTCTTCCACATCGGAGCCCACGCTGCGCAGCGCAGACGAGATATACAGATAGGCGTGCGGGACGTGCGTCAGGCCGGCAATGACCACAATGCTCGACATGTCGTAGATATTCCACGGCACAAAGCCAATCAGCGCCTGAGCCCACTGGGAGAGAAAGCCCACCGGACCGGCGGCCACCACGTAGCCGAAGCCCAGCACCATCGGTGAAACGAAAATCGGGACCAGGATCAGCGGCTCAATCAACCGGCGGCCGGGCAGGTCGGTACGCACCATCAGAAACGCCAGCACGCCGCCCAGCGGAATGGAGATAAAGACCAGCCCGAAAGCAAGGATAAAGCCGCTTTTCAGGGCCTTATAAAAATCAGGGTCGGTGAAAATAAATTCAAATGATTCAAAGCTCCACTCTTTTGACGGCGAAAAGAACGGGGCGGACAGGAAGCTCTGTATCACGATAAACGACAGCGGGGTGTAGATAACCAGGGCGGTTATCAGCACGACGATGCCTCGCGGCAGGCTTTGCCACTTTCTGCGTAATGTATTCATGGGGTATCCCTGGTGTTGCAGCCCAGAAAAACGAACTCAGTCGATAAGGGAGCGCGGCGTCCTGCGCCGCGCTCAGACGCTTATTTACCGGCGGCGGTACGCCACTCTTTGATGTACTCCAGGCGTTTTTTCGGCTGCAGGTATTCCAGCAGCGTTTCATCAACCGGAATTGGCTTCAGCGCGTTGCCGAGGATTTTGGTCAGGCCGTCGATATCGTTTTTCCCTTCGATATCGTTACGAATGGAGGGAATATCCGCCTGATTGGCCAGAATGTTTTGCCCTTGTTCAGACAGCACATAGTCCAGCCACAGCTTCGCGGCGTTGCTGTTTTGCGATTGCTGGCTGATGAACGACACGCGCGACAGCACCAGGGTGTAATCTTTCGGATAGGAAATGCCGAGCGACGGATCGTTCTTCGCACGCGCTTCCGCGTAGGAACCGAGGATGTTGAAGCCGATCAGGTTTTCACCGGAGGAGACGCGCTCCATCATGGTGCCGGTAGACGACTGCACCGATAAGCCACCTTTGGCGACGTCGGCCAGGGTTTTAAAGTAATTAGGATCGGCGTTGTGATCCTGAACCGAGAGCATAAAGCCCAGACCCGATTTTTCGATGTCGTAGGTGGTGACTTTGCCCTTGAATTTGTCCGTCTGGCTGGCAATCAGCTTCGCCAGCGCGGCATGAGAGTCCGGCACGTCGCCGGCCGGGATCAGGCGCTTGTTGTAGATAAAGACCACCGGCTCATAGGTGGTGCCGTAAGCCTTATCTTTCCAGACCGCCCATTTCGGCAGCTGGCTTTGCTCCGGCGATTTATACTCCATGGCGTAGTCGGTGGCGAGCTTCAGCCCGGTGTCCATAGAGGAGCTCCAGACCACGTCGCCGCTCACGCCACCGGAGGCCTGTTCGCTGATGAAGCGGTTGTACAGCTCGGTGCTGTTCATGTCGTTGTATTCGACTTTAATGCCCGGGTAGGTTTTTTCGAAGCCCTGGATCAGCGGTCCGGCGGCCTTGATGTCGGTGGTGGAGTAAATAACAACCTTGCCCTCTTTCGTTGCGGCATCAACCACTTTTTGATACTCAGCAGGATACCCCTGCGGCAGGGCAGAAAGTGCAGAAGCAGAGAACAGTACAGTAGCGGTAAGCAGAGAAATTCGGAACGTGTTCGACATTATAGTTAACCTTTTAGTTACATTTGAGGAACTAATTGTCAACATAGCGTATCGGGCTTCACCCACAAGAGGGAGAAGCGGGCAATGATTCCGAAGTGTGATTGTCGCCGTCGTTTCAGCAATTAACACCATAAAATCCGCGAACGTTAGCCTGTAAACGGTTCTGGATTACGGTTTATCGGGCGCTTTGCGGTATAACCTTCGCGGATGACCAATATTGCCATACAGCATTTCGACGCTGATTAACCCGCTCTCCACGCAGTATTCAAGGTAGCGACGCCCCGTGGTTTTGCTGATCCCCACGTTTTCCACCACCTCTTCAACCGACATCGCATCGTCGGGATGCTCGGCGAACAGGCGTTTAATCCGTTCCAGCGTCTGGGGTTCAATGCCCTTCGTCGACGGCGTAATGGAGGCTTCCGCGGCGGGAAGATTAAACAGGCGATCCAGCGCATGCTGATCGACCACCTTCACCTGCTGCACGGTGTGGATAAAACGCATAAACCGCTCCAGAGAGGCGTGCAGGCGCTGGAAAAAGACGGGCTTAATCAGGTAGTCAAACGCGCCGCTGCGCATGGCGTGGCTGCAGGTCTGCATATCGCTGGCGGCGGTGATGAAGATCACCGAACACTCATAGCTTTTCAGCAGCGGATTATCGATGAGCTCAACGCCTTTACCGTCCGGGAGATAGTTGTCCAGTAGGATCAGCCGCGGCTTATGCTGACGAATCAGGCTGCACGCCTGCTCAATCGACGCGGCGATGCCTACCACGCGCAAATGGAAATTCTGCTCGATATACTCGCGATGCAGCTCCGCCAGGTGCGGCTCATCTTCAACTATCACAACGTCAAGTGGTCGGGTCATGCTGTTGCCCATTCGGAATAAACACAGAAAAAATCGTGCCCTGCGGCGTGTTGTCGGCAATCTCAATACTGCCGCCGGCCTTGTCGATATATCCTGCCACCAGAAACAGGCCAATACCGTGCTCGGTACCCACAATGTCGTTTTCGCTGTCCGGCTTGCTGCTGAACCCCTGGCGGAAAATGTGCGGCTTCAACGCATCGTCCACCCCGCAGCCCCGGTCGGCCACCTCGATCAGCAGCTCCTGGTTACGGTCAGAAATGTAGAGTTCTACCGGCGCGTGAACCGGGGCGTTGAGGGTCGCCTCCACGGCGTTGTCCAGCAGGTTACCAATAATGGACATCAGCTCCGTTTCACTCAGCACGGCAGGCATGCGGGTGAGCTGGCAGGCGGGATCAAACAGCAGCTCGATGCCTTTTTCGCGCGCGCTGACGTATTTTCCGAGCAGAAGCCCGCACAGCGCCGGGGAGGCAAAATGGGCTGAGACAAAGTCCAGCACGCGCTGCGCGCCTTCTGACTGCACCTGAATGTAACGGATCGCCTCGTCATAGTGTTTCATCTGCAGTAACCCGACCAGCGTGGCGGTCCAGTTCAGCTGTTCGTGGCGCATAATGCGCAGGTTATCCGCATAGCGTTTGATCTGACTGAGCTGGCTGCTGAGCGTGTTGATGTCATTTTTGTCGCGAAAGCTGTACACCCAGCCGCTTTCAACGCCCGGTTCGACCTCAATCGCAACCCGGTTGACGATCACCTCGCGCTGGTTCAGCACCGCAATCTGGTCGTGGCTCCCGCTGCTCACCGAGGTGTAGCGCTGGGATAAAAATCCCGGCGACGTCTGCAAAATGTCTTCCAGCGGTTTACCGATGAGTTCTTTCTCACTTTGCCTTATATCCAGCATTTCTCGTGCCGCGCGGTTAATTAAAATCAGCTGCTTCTCACCGTTGACGGCAAATACCCCTTCGTACATGGCTTCCAATAGCGCGCGCTGCTGTAAAACCAGCTGAGCGATATCTTTTGGCTCCAGTCTGAACATCTGTTTTTTGAGGTTGCGGGTAAACAGCCAGGAGAAAATAAACAGCAGCAGCAGAAGCGCAGCGCCGTACAGCCCGGACTGCCAGAGAATGCGGGCGTTAATATTGGCAATATACGAGGTCAGATAGCCGACCGAGACAATGCCAATCACCTGATGCTGCGCGTTGAAGATGGGGGCTTTGCTGCGAAGCGACACGCCAATCCCGCCCTGACGCACGGAAATAATGGTTTTACCCTTTAACACCTCCGCATTATCCCCGCCGATCATCGGTAAATTAATACGCTCCGGGGATTCCGAATGATAAAGGTGCTGTTCCTCGGTATCGCCAATCACAATGTAGCTGGCATCGCTTTCGGCGCGCAGGGGCTGAATTAAACGGGCGATGCCGGGGATATCTCTGGCCGCAACCATTGCCGCCAGACCCGGCATCAGCGCGATCTGGCTGGCCTGAACCCGGGCGCGCTGGCCGAGATCGTGATGGAGCTGTCGGTCAATAAAATGAAACAGGATTGTTCCCAGCAGAACTAACAGCAGGCAGGAGAAGCACACCAGCGCTAAAAACAGCTTTACCTGAAAAGAGAGTCTGCGTTTCATTCAACCTGCGGAAGTTATGCAAAAGTGACATTTGCCGAGCCTGACATGTGCCAATAGCGGACGCAATCTGGCGAGAAAAGAGTTGTGACCTGGCTTTTCGTTTTCGGCGTTATAGCCATCAGGATCCCGTAAGGCTATGCTTCATTCAGCACCATAATAATTACAGAGGCAATGTCATGGATAAAGAACTACTGGATGCGGGTTACCGGGCCTATACCGGCGAGAAAATTGACGTTTACTTCAATACCGGGATCTGCAAACACTCAGGTAATTGCGTGCGTGGGAGCGCAAAGCTGTTTAATCTGAAACGTAAGCCGTGGATCATTCCCGATGAAGTGGACGTAGAAACGGTTGTACGCGTGATTGATACCTGCCCGAGTGGTGCGCTGAAGTATCGCCAAAAATAAGCGAGGAACCATGGATATTCTGGAAGGCCATAACAAGTTTTACGTGAATGATGCGAACGGCAATCAGGTCGCGGAGATTGTATTCGTACCGACCGGCGAGCACCTGAGCATTATCGAGCACACCGACGTGGATGAGAGCCTGAAAGGGCAGGGCGTCGGTAAACAGCTGGTGGCGAAAGTGGTGGAGAAGATGCGCGGTGAGAACCGTAAAATTATCCCGCTGTGCCCGTTCGCGAAACATGAGTTTGATAAAACGCGGGAATATGACGATATTCGGGCGTAAATAACACCGGCGATGGCCGGTGTTTTTTCATCTCGCCTGCTCAAATAGCAATATCAACGCGATCAGCACCATTATCCCTCCCGATGCCATGCTTATCAGACGCGCCGCCTGTGGCCGGGTCGCCAGTACCGCTTTCGAACCATACCCCACCAGCAGATAGACCAGCGTACAGGTGATAAGGTGCATCACGCCAAGCGCGGACATTTGCACCGCTATCGACCAGCTTCCGGTCGGGTCTGTAAACTGCGGAAGCAGCGCCAGGAAAAGTAAAAAAACTTTCGGGTTAAGGCCGCTAATGCAGAGCCCTTTCACCGCCCACTGCCTCCAGTTTCCCGCATGGTGGGTGGCCTTTTCCGGTGCGGCAGGGTGACGCAACAGCCCGATTCCAAGCCACAGGAGATACACCGCCCCCGCGACGGTCAGCCCGGTTAACGCCAGCGGATGTTGAGCAATCACTACGCCCACGCCAGCCACCACAACCAGCGTGGCTAACAGATGCCCGGACATTAACCCCATCACTGCCGGCACCACGCGTCGCCCGTTAATCCCGGCGCTAATGGCGTAGGCCCAGTCGGCGCCCGGCGTCATGATAAGCAGAAAAGAAACCACCCAAAAGCCAGCCACAATACTCATTTCCATCGTCCTGAAGACTCCCGCAGTGCGTCAAAGGTTGAGAAAAAGAATATCGCTAACCCTGCGAAATAGGCTTTCAATGTTATGCTCATAACACCGTGTAATTGAGAAAATATTCCACATGGATAGCATCGATCGAAAAATTCTTGCTGAGCTACAGTCTGATGGCCGTTTATCCCTTACCGAGCTGGCGGAAAGAGTGAATCTGAGCCTCTCGCCGTGCCATCGTCGCGTGCGGGCGCTGGAGCAAAGCGGGGCGATAACGGGATACCGTGCCAGCCTCGACCCCGCCAAAATGGGGTTCAACTTCCTGGCGATAGTGTTTGCGACGCTGAAGGAGGGTGACCGCAAGGCGGTTAGCGCGTTTGAAGCGGCGGTGGAGGACATTCCGCAGATCGTGCTGGCACAGCGCCTGTTTGGCGATCCCGATTATCTGATGCACGTCGTGACCCGTGACCTGTCGGCTTTCCAGAAACTCTACGACGAGAAGCTCTCCGCCATGCCCGGCGTGCAGCACCTTCGATCTACGCTTGTCATGAAAACGGTGGTGCAGGACAGACCTTTTCCGCTGGAATCAGCTGGGCGAGACTGAGAGGCATGCCCGGCAGAACGCCGGGCATGCAGGGCGTTTAGCCGACAAACATCACCGACACGCACAGCACGCCGACGATCAGCGTCAGCAGGTTGCCAATGGAGCGGTACTGTTTTAGTGAGGGGATCAGATACGTCGACAGCGTCGGCATGATGAACAGGATCATGGCGATAAGCGGGCCGCTGATGGCGTAAATCATCGAAATGGCGTTCGGGTTAATGCAGCAGACGGCAAAGGTGATTAACGACACCCCCATAATGGAAATCGCGCGGTTAAAGGCGCGGCTCTTTTTCACGCCCACCTGATTGAGCGACGACTTCACGATCTCCGTCGCCCCTTCAATCACCCCAAAATAGGTGCCGAGGAACGATTTCGACATCGCAATAATCGCCACGATAATCCCGGAAATGCCCAGCCACGCCGGTGAAGAAGGCATCATCGACAGCGCGGACAGGATCGTTACCCCTTGCTCTTTGGCGGCCACAATGTACGACGGCGGAATTGAGAGCAGGCAGCTGAAGACAAAGAACAGCACGCTCAGGCAGATGATCAGGTACGCCACCTTCATGATTTTCTTGCATTTATCCATAGCACCGTCGGCAAACTTCTCGCGGCGATCAACGGCAAACGTTGAGATAATCGGGGTATGGCTGAAAGCAAATACCATCACCGGAATCGAAATCCACACCTGATGCAGGGTATGGCGATCGACAGCCATCTGGCTGGTCAGCAGCGAGGGTTGCCAGCTTCCGGTCAGATAGAGCGAGACAAACAGAAAATAGGCAATCAGCGGAAACACCAGGAAGCCCATCACTTTTATCGTGATATGGCGTCCCATCAGGAAGATCAGATTCAGAACCAGCACCACCCCCAGGCTGACCAGCACGCGAACGGCGGTATCCACCGTCAGGTGTTTTGCCAGCTGCTCCGTGAGCGAGTTGGTGATGGCCACCGCATAAATCTGCACCACCACAAAGAAGGCGATGAAATAGAGCGTGGTGATCAGATTGCCAATCTTCCTGCCGTAGTAGTGCGAGACGGCGCCGGTGATCCCTTCATTGCCTTTTGTTTTTGACGACAGGATAAATTGCGCCAGCGCTCTGTGCGGCCAGTAGGTTAAGGGATAGGCCACGAGGGCGGTAATAAACAGGACGATAGCGCCTGCGGAGCCCAGCTGAATGGGCAAGAACAGCGTTCCTGCGCCCACGGCCGTGCCATAGAGAGCGAAACTCCAGAGAGTCTCATCTTTTGACCAAATTTTCGACATTAGAGCAACGTATCAACTATCAAACCATCGGAATGGCGTGCAATTTACCATAGTTATGCCTGAAGAGCGCAGTTGCTTCGACGGAGTTTGGCCGGAACGGGCGTCCGGCCAAAGGCGGTTTAGCCTGCCAGGGCGCGCCGTTGCTGGCGACGCTTAAGAAATTTCTCGCGCAGGCAATCGTATGCCCAGTTATAGAACATGGTGTACGGCAGGAAGAACAGGAAGAAACCTATTTCCAGCGTTAATGCCTGAAGCAGGGTGACGCCCAGCACCGCGGCGACAATCGACACGCCAATCACGATAAACCCGCATTCGAACCCCAGCGCATGCAGCGCGCGCACTTTTGCCGTACGTTTGACGCGCTGAACCGGCCAGAAACGGTCGAAGCCGAAGTTATAAATAATGTTCCACAGCATGGCGGTGGTGGCCAGAATAATGGTCAACCCACCCATCTCCACCACGGAACGCTGCATGAGCCACGCCGCCGTAGGGGCGAGGATCGCCGTCGCAATCCCTTCAAAACAGACAGCATGAAAGATCCGCTCCGGCAGTTTACGTTGGAGTGCATCCTGATGTTGCATAGTCATAGACCTCATTAATTCGCCGGTATGGGCGTTGATGCAGCCTATTTTTATCGCTAAAGCTGATATATTAAAGATAGTATCCATCGCTAAAGTAGATAGGTTATGCGCTATTCACCTGAAGCCCTTAAGGCGTTTGTCGAGACCGTTGCGGCGGGCTCTTTCTCTGCTGCCGCACGCCGGCTGCGTAAAAGCCAGTCGACGATCAGCACGTCGATTGCCAATCTTGAAGCCGATCTCGGTTTCGAGCTGTTTGACCGGTCGGCGCGTCAGCCGGTGTTAACGCTCCAGGGAGAACAGGTGCTGGGCTACGTGCAGGCTATCCTGGCCGCCAGCACGCGGCTGGACGAGCTGGCGGTGTCGCTAACGGCGCAAACGGAGGCGCGTCTGACGTTTGTCCTTTCCGATACCCTCAACCCGGACGTGCTGGAAGAGATGATGAAACAGTTTGACGCGCGTTTTCCCCATACGGAATTCGAATGTCTGATTGGCGAGGAAGAGGACGTGATCGATCTGCTGCAAAAGGAGCGAGCGCAGATTGGCCTGACGGAAGCGCGCGACAGTTACCCTACGGATATTGGCGTCACCCGGTTGCCGATGCAGACCCGCATGGCGATCTACGTCGCGATCGCGCATCCGCTGGCCGGACAACATGACGTTCAGCATGACGAGCTGCACGGCTGGCGGGAGCTGCGGCTCAGCACCTATCTTGAGCGTGAGGCTGAGATCGCGCGCGGGCCCGTCTGGTCAGCCCCGAATTACCTGTTACTCTTGAGTATGGCGGTACAGGGATTTGGCTGGTGCGTGCTGCCGTGTGCGCTGGTGGATGAATTTGCCGCCGCGAAATCCCTGGTACAGCTCAATGTTCCCGGCTGGCCACGGGCGATCGGCATCGATCTGCTGTGGAATAAACGATCCCCTCCCGGCGTTGCCGGAAGCTGGCTGCGGCAGTATCTGCAGGATGCGCGCTGATCCTTGTGATTAAACTCACTATTTTTAAACAATTAAGATAATTGCCAGTAACAATCCTCTACTATCGTCATGTCATTTAACACAGAGGTCGTGATGAAAGATGTCGTAATAGTGGGTGCGTTGCGTACAGCTATCGGCTGTTTTCAGGGAGCGCTCGCGCGTCACTCGGCGGTTGACCTGGGCAGCGTGGTGGTAAAAGCGCTGGTGGAACGCAGCGGGATCGCAGCACATGAAGTTGATGAAGTGATCCTGGGACAGGTCCTCACGGCCGGTGCCGGGCAAAACCCTGCGCGTCAGGCGGCGCTGAAGGGTGGGCTGCCCAATACCGTTTCCGCCATCACCATCAACGACGTCTGTGGTTCAGGATTAAAAGCGCTGCATCTCGCTACGCAGGCCATTCAGTGTGGCGAAGCGGACGTGATCATCGCGGGCGGGCAGGAAAATATGAGCCGCGCGCCGCACGTGTTAACCGACAGCCGGACCGGCGCACAGCTGGGCAACAGTCAGCTGCTCGACAGCCTGGTGCATGACGGGCTGTGGGATGCGTTCAATGACTATCATATGGGCGTGACGGCGGAAAACCTGGCGCGCGAGTACGGCATCAGCCGTGAGGTGCAGGATGCCTACGCGCTAAGCTCGCAGCAAAAAGCGCGTGCTGCGATTGATTCCGGTCGTTTTCGCGACGAGATTGTCCCGGTCAGCACGCAGCGTCAGAGCGGCGAGCGTATCCTCGTGGATACCGATGAACAGCCGCGCACCGACGCCAGCGCTGAAGGCCTGGCGAGGCTGAACCCCGCGTTTGAAATGCAGGGCTCGGTGACGGCGGGAAATGCCTCTTCCATTAACGACGGCGCTGCCGCCGTCATGATGATGAGCGAAAGCAAAGCCCTTGAACTCGATCTTCCCGTCCTAGCCCGCATTAAAGCATTCGCCAGCGTGGGGGTTGATCCTGCGTTAATGGGGATCGCACCGGTCTACGCTACCCGCCGCTGCCTGGAGCGCGCGGGGTGGCAGCTTTCGGATGTGGATCTGATCGAAGTGAACGAAGCCTATGCCGCGCAGGCGATCTCCGTCGGAAAAATGCTGGAGTGGGATCCCCTGCGGGTCAACGTTAACGGCGGCGCGATCGCGCTGGGGCATCCTATCGGTGCGTCCGGCTGCCGCATCCTGGTTTCGCTGGTCCACGAAATGAAAAAGCGCAATGCCCGCAAAGGGATTGCCACACTCTGTATAGGCGGCGGGCAAGGGGTGGCGCTGGCCATCGAGCGCTAACCTCTTCTCAATCAAAATGACCTCCTCCGGGAGGTTTTTTTTCGCGTCCTTATTCTCCCGGCGGATGAATTGTGATCCGAACATCATTTCCGCTATAAACAAAAATAAAAATGAAACGTTGTTTTAAATATAATTGAAAAGCCCACTTTATGCCGATAGTATGTGCTCATCATGAAAAACGGAACGCTGTTTCGTTTATTTCCGCCTTCGGGCATGACCACATCTGGAGGTTACCGTGGACGTCAGAGAAAGCATCCACAATGCGCACGCCAAAACGCTGGATACTCAGGGGCTGCGCAATGCATTTTTAGTCGAGAAGGTATTCGAGGCCGACAGGTACACCATGGTTTACAGCCATATCGACCGCATTATTGTGGGTGGGATTATGCCCGTCACGAAAAGCGTCTCCGTGGGCGGTGAGGTCGGTAAACAGCTGGGCGTGAGCTACTTCCTCGAGCGTCGCGAGCTGGGGGTGATTAACATCGGTGGGCCGGGCACCATCACCGTAGACGGACAGTGCTATGAGATTGGCCACCGCGAGGCGCTGTACGTGGGTAAAGGGGCGAAAGACGTGGTCTTTGCCAGCATCGACGGAAGCAGGCCTGCGAAGTTTTACTACAACTGCGCGCCGGCTCACTCCACCTACCCAACCAAAAAAGTGACCCCGGCAGACGTCGCACCCGTGACGCTGGGCGACAACCTCACCAGCAACCGCCGCACCATCAATAAATACTTCGTGCCGGACGTGCTGGAGACCTGCCAGCTCAGTATGGGATTGACCGAGCTCGCGCCAGGCAACCTGTGGAACACCATGCCGTGCCATACCCACGAGCGCCGCATGGAAGTCTACTTCTACTTCAATATGGATGAGGACGCCTGCGTGTTCCACATGATGGGGCAACCGCAGGAAACGCGCCATATCGTGATGCACAACGAACAGGCGGTGATTTCACCGAGCTGGTCCATTCACTCCGGCGTAGGGACGAAAGCCTACACCTTTATCTGGGGAATGGTGGGTGAAAACCAGGTCTTTGATGATATGGACCACGTTGCTGTCAGCGATCTGCGCTAGTCGCGGACGGTGAAGCATAAACCTGCCTGTGAGTGACAGGCTCTGAAAGAGTAAGGAATAAACATGATTCTGGATGCATTCTCTCTGCAGGGGAAAGTGGCTGTGGTTTCCGGGTGCGACACCGGGCTGGGTCAGGGGATGGCGTTAGGCCTGGCGGAAGCGGGCTGCGATATCGTCGGAATTAATATCGTTGAACCGACTGAAACCATCGAACGCGTGACGGCCCTGGGCCGCCGTTTCCTGAGCCTGACCGCTGACCTGCGTAAAATCGATGCCATTCCTGAACTGCTGGACCGCGCGGTGGCTGAATTCGGTCATATCGACATTCTGGTGAACAACGCCGGGCTGATCCGCCGCGAAGACGCTATCAGCTTCAGCGAACGCGACTGGGACGACGTGATGAATTTGAACATTAAGAGCGTATTTTTCATGTCCCAGGCGGCGGCGAAGTATTTTATTGCGCAGGGGAAAGGCGGCAAAATCATCAATATTGCCTCTATGCTCTCGTTCCAGGGCGGCATCCGCGTGCCGTCTTACACCGCGTCCAAAAGCGCCGTCATGGGCGTGACCCGCCTGCTGGCAAACGAATGGGCGAAGCATAACATCAACGTGAATGCGATTGCGCCGGGCTACATGGCGACGAACAACACGCAGCAGCTGCGCGCAGACGAAGAGCGCAGCGCGGCGATCCTGGATCGTATCCCTGCGGGACGCTGGGGTCTGCCGGGCGATCTGATGGGGCCGGTTGTCTTTCTGGCCTCCTCCGCATCGGATTACATCAACGGCTACACCGTGGCTGTAGACGGCGGCTGGCTGGCGCGTTAATTCCACCCGTATTAAGAACCTCTGCCCGTGGGCGGAGGTTTTTTTTGCGCAATAATTGGCTTAGTCCATATCGATAAAGATGAAAAATCCATACTGAAAAATCACAAATGACGGCAATCACACTTTTATTGCTTAAATATTAACTGATTAGTAAAAATACGTGATTATTCGCCACGAGTTGAAATTGTAATGTCCATCACAGAACCGTATGCCGTAGCGGAATAATCCATAACTTCGCGATTTCCTGCCTGACACTTTTCCTCGCTTTCTCGTAATTTCAGTTAACGAATTTTGCTGTTGAGGCAGGAAAAATATGACATCTATAAATGACTCTACCCTAATGCCCGCTGCGCTGCGCGATACTCGCCGCATGAACCAGTTTGTCTCCATTGCCGCCGCCGTGGCGGGCCTGTTGTTTGGACTGGATATCGGCGTCATTGCCGGCGCGCTGCCGTTTATTACCGATCACTTTACCCTCAGCAACCGTCTGCAGGAGTGGGTGGTGAGCAGCATGATGCTCGGCGCGGCCATTGGCGCGCTGTTCAACGGCTGGCTGTCGTTCCGTCTGGGGCGCAAATATAGCCTGATGGTCGGGGCAATTCTGTTCGTTGCCGGCTCCATTGGCTCGGCGTTTGCCGCTAACGTTGAAATCCTCCTGCTCTCCCGCGTGCTGCTGGGCGTGGCGGTGGGGATTGCGTCCTACACCGCGCCGCTTTATCTCTCCGAAATGGCGAGTGAAAACGTGCGCGGCAAGATGATCAGCATGTATCAGCTGATGGTCACGCTGGGTATTGTGCTGGCGTTCCTGTCCGACACCTACTTCAGCTACAGCGGCAACTGGCGCGCGATGCTGGGCGTGCTGGCCTTACCGGCGCTGGTGCTGATCGTCCTGGTGATTTTCCTGCCAAACAGTCCGCGCTGGCTGGCGCAAAAAGGGCGTCACGTGGAGGCGGAAGAGGTCCTGCGCATGCTGCGCGATACCTCGGAAAAAGCGCGCGAAGAGCTGAACGAAATCCGCGAAAGCCTGAAGTTAAAGCAGGGCGGCTGGGCGCTGTTTAAGATCAACCGCAACGTGCGCCGCGCCGTCTTCCTCGGCATGTTGCTGCAGGCGATGCAGCAGTTCACCGGCATGAATATCATCATGTACTACGCGCCGCGCATTTTCAAAATGGCCGGATTCACCACTACGGAACAGCAGATGATCGCAACCCTGGTGGTCGGGCTGACCTTCATGTTCGCCACCTTTATTGCGGTATTCACCGTGGACAAAGCCGGCCGTAAACCGGCGCTGAAAATCGGTTTTAGCGTAATGGCGATCGGCACGCTGATCCTCGGCTACTGCCTGATGCAGTTTGATAACGGTACGGCCTCAAGCGGGCTTTCCTGGCTTTCTGTCGGTATGACCATGATGTGTATCGCAGGTTACGCGATGAGCGCCGCGCCCGTGGTGTGGATCCTGTGCTCCGAAATTCAGCCGCTGAAATGCCGTGACTTTGGCATCACCTGTTCCACGACCACCAACTGGGTGTCGAACATGATCATCGGCGCGACGTTCCTGACGCTGCTGGACGCGATTGGCGCAGCGGGAACGTTCTGGCTCTATACGGTGCTGAACGTAGCGTTTATTGGCGTCACGTTCTGGCTGATCCCGGAAACCAAAGGCGTGACGCTGGAACATATCGAGCGCAAGCTGATGGCTGGAGAAAAACTGCGGAATATCGGCGTGCGATCGTAATGCCTGTTTAAGCGTTCAATACAAGTCAGAGTTGGTAAAATGGTTAGTAATTACAATAATAACGTAATGAAATTCACTACCAACTCTGGCAGGGTAGGATGAATAGAGGGATTTGAACTTAGGATAATTCTTAGGATAATGTATCATCGGAACACCGCTGTTATTTGCGCAACATGAAACGCATCCTAAAAAGAAGAATGTCTATGTCTGAGATGGATATCAAAAAAAGCACCGATCTTGATTTTCCCCGTTATACCTCCCCGGCAATACACGCTAAAGAAATTGATCTTTTCGGTTTATTAGCGGTCCTTTTGGCGGCCAAAAAACGCATTGTCACCATTACCCTTGCTTTTGCACTGGCGGGGCTGGCCATTTCATTTTTACTGCCGCAGAAGTGGACCAGTAAAGCAGTGATTACTCAGGCAGAATCGTCGCAGTGGAACCCGCTGCGCCAGATGATGGTAGCGTTGCAGGTACTTGACGTGGACGCGAAAATTTCCCGTCCGGAAGTCTTTGACATGTTTATTAAAAAGTTTCAGTCGCAGTCATTGCTCGAAGAGTACCTGAAATCCTCTCCTTACGTGATGTCACAACTTAAAGATGCCGAGGTGGATCCGCTTGAGCTGCATCGGGCGATAGTTAACATTTCAGACAGAATGAAAGCGGTGAATGACGCTCAGGGAAAAGACGCGGATAAAGCGCCTTTTGTCTCCTGGACATTGAGCTTCACTGCGCCGACAGCTGACGATGCGCAAGCCGTCCTGGATGGATACATTGACTATATCGCGGCTATTGTTGAAAAAGAGACGGTGCAGAATATCCGCAACCAGATCGCCCTGAAAAAGAACGTCGTTGAGCAGCAGCTGGAACTGGATCGTGTCCGTCTGACTAATATTCACAATACCAACCTGCAGCGACTGAATTATTCGCTGGAAGTGGCAAATGCCGCAGGCATTAAGAAACCGGTTTACAGCAACGGGCAGGCCGTAAAAGATGACCCGGATTACTCCGTTGCGCTCGGCGCTGACGGTATCGCGCAAAAGCTGCAGATCGAAAAAAATCTGAAGGACGTGACCGAGCTGAATGCAGAGTTCCAGAACCGGGAATACTACCTCGCACAGCTGAAAAAGCTCTCCTTTGCCGATGTTAAACTTGAGCCATTCAGGTACCAGCTTTCTCCCTCCATGCCGGTGAAAAAGGATGGCCCGGGCAAGGCTCTGATTGTCGTTCTGGCGGCGCTCCTGGGGGGCCTGTTTGCCTGCGGTAGCGTTTTACTGCGCGAGGCGATGCTCGCCCGTACTTCACCGCCGGAGCCGGTAGCGGAATAAGCTCTGCAGTTTAAAAAGGCGCTGAATACAGCGCCTTTTTTTATGTGCATCGGTTGTGTTAAAAAAGAAACACAGATAAGGAGGGATGATGAAAACGATCGGCCTGTTAGGTGGAATGAGCTGGGAATCGACAATCCCTTATTACCGCCTGATTAATGAAGGGGTAAAACAGCGTCTGGGCGGTCTGCACTCCGCCAGCCTGCTGTTGCACAGCGTTGATTTCCATGAAATCGAAGCCTGCCAGTCGAGCGGTGAGTGGGATAAAGCCGGGGAGATCCTGGCCCAGGCGGCGCTGGGGCTGGAGCGCGCCGGCGCCGAGGGAATCGTGCTTTGTACCAATACCATGCACAAAGTGGCGTCGCATATTGAGAACCGCTGCGCGCTGCCGTTTCTGCATATCGCGGACGCAACCGGGCGTGCGGTTGCGGCATCCGGAATGCGCCGCGTAGCGCTTTTGGGTACACGCTACACCATGGAACAGGATTTTTATCGTGGACGTTTGCACAGTGAATTTGGGATCGAAAGCCTGATCCCTGATGAAGCAGATCGGGCGCGCATCAATCAGATTATCTTTGACGAGCTCTGCCTCGGTACTTTCACCGAATCTTCCCGCGCGTATTACGTCAGCGTCATCGATAAACTCGCGCAGCAGGGGGCTGAAGGGGTGATCTTCGGCTGCACCGAGATCGGCCTGCTGGTGCCAGCCGAGCGAAGCCCCGTCCCGGTATTCGATACCACCGCCATCCATGCCGAGGATGCCGTGGCGTTTATGCTGTCATAACGGGTTTTGCAGGTCAGGTAAGCGAAGCGCCACCTGACGCGCGTGCTCCTTTAAGTGTTCGGTGAAAGCGTCCACCAGCGCGGAAGCCGGACGGTGCAGCGGGCGGATCAGGCTCACGGTGAACGGGACGGAGACGCTAAAGCGGCGGATGACGATCCCGCTTCCGGCATAGTCCAGCGCCGTGAGCGGATTCACCACCGCGATGCCGACGCCTGCACGTACCATCGCGCAAATCGAAGCCGCGCTGTGCGTTTCCACTACCATTCGCCGTTTGACCTGATGCTCGGCAAATAGCGTATCCAGCAGCTGTCTGTAGCTATCGGTCTGCGACAGGCTAATGTAGTTTTCCCCGTGGAAATCCTCCGGTGTGAGCACCGCCTTACCGGCAAGCCGATGCCCGGCGGGCAGAACGCACACTTCATCTAACGAGATCAACTCCGTGCGCGCCGTTCCCGCTGGCGTGGAGAGGGTTTCGGTCAGGCCTAAATCATGGCGCTGGGCCGAAAGCCACTCTTCAAGCAGGGGTGATTCCTGAGGCACGATGGTGAGGCTGACCTCCGGGTATCGGGCCAGAAAGGGCTGCAGCAGCATCGGCAAAAAAGATTGCGAAAAGACGGGCAGGCAGACGATCGACAGCTCCCCCTGGCGAAACTCGCGCAGGCTTTCCGCAGCACTCACTATTCTGTCCAGTCCGTACCAGGAGCGCTGAACTTCCTCGAACAGGCGTAACCCCTGCACCGTAGGGTGAAGCCTGCCCCGGGTACGTTCGAACAGCTTCAGCCCCAGCACTTTCTCGAAGCGGGCCAGCTCGCGGCTGACCGTCGGCTGCGAGGTATGCAGCATCTGTGCGGCTTCGGTGAGATTGCCGGTGGTCATCACGGCGTGAAAAATCTCGATGTGGCGTAAATTGACGGCGGGCATAGGGCACCTGAAAGCAGATTACTGTCCATATCATTTTTGCATAGACTCGCGATAAAACGATATTTTTTATTCTCTTCGCGCTGTGGCGTAATCTTCAAAACGCATTTACCCGGAGAAGACCATGCCACGCCCGCTGAACCAGACTGATACCGATTTGAACGCCGACAACCTGCTGCGCCTGCCCGCCGAGTTTGGCTGCCCGGTGTGGGTCTACGACGCGCAGATCGTTCGCGAGAAGATCGCCGCCCTGCATCAGTTTGACGTGGTGCGCTTTGCCCAGAAGGCGTGCTCCAATATTCATATTCTGCGCCTGATGCGTGAGCAGGGCGTGAAGGTGGACTCCGTCTCGCTTGGCGAAATCGAGCGCGCGCTGGTGGCCGGATTCGATCCGAAAGCCGACGGCGACGCGATCGTCTTTACCGCAGACGTGATCGACGATGCGACGCTTGCGCGCGTCCACGAACTGCAGATCCCGGTGAATGCCGGTTCTGTAGATATGCTGGAGCAGCTGGGTCAGGTTTCTCCCGGCCATCGAGTCTGGCTGCGCGTGAATCCGGGCTTTGGTCATGGGCATAGTCAAAAAACCAATACCGGCGGCGAAAACAGCAAGCACGGGATCTGGTATGCCGATATGCCTGCCGCGCTGGAGGTATTACAGCGCTACGGCCTGAAGCTGGTGGGTATTCATATGCACATTGGCTCTGGCGTCGATTACGGCCACCTGGAGCAGGTGTGCGGCGCGATGGTGCGCCAGGTTATCGACTTCGGTCAGGATCTGGAGGCGATCTCTGCCGGTGGCGGTCTCTCCATTCCCTATCGCGAAGGCGAAGAGGCGATCGATACCGATCACTATTACGGTCTGTGGAGCGCCGCGCGTGACCAAATCGCCGCGCATCTTGGCCACGCGGTGAAGCTGGAAATTGAGCCGGGTCGTTTCCTGGTGGCGGAAGCCGGCGTGCTGGTTTCGCAGGTGCGCAGCGTCAAAGAGATGGGGTCTCGCCACTTCGTATTGATTGACGCAGGTTTTAACGATCTGATGCGTCCGTCCATGTACGGCAGCTATCACCACATTACAGTTCTGGCTGCCGACGGCCGCGATTTAACGCAGGCGCCGCGGGTTGAGACGGTCGTTGCGGGACCGCTGTGCGAATCGGGTGACGTGTTCACCCAGCAGGAAGGCGGCAAAGTGGAGACCCGCGCGCTGCCAGAGGTCAAACCGGGTGATTATCTTGTGCTGCATGATACCGGTGCCTACGGGGCGTCGATGTCATCTAACTACAACAGCCGCCCGCTGCTGCCGGAAGTGCTGTTTGATAACGGCAAGGCACGCCTGATCCGTCGTCGTCAGACCATTCAGGAACTGCTGGCTTTAGAACTCATCTGATGAAAGTACGGCCCCGTTGTAACCGAATCGCGTAACACCAGCGTGCCGGTAAACGGCGGGATGGCATCGACCGGCTGGTTTTTTGCCAGCCGGATCGCCTGATCGATGGCCGTGACAATCATATTGTCGATGGGCAGATAAACCGATGAGAGCGCAGGCTCCAGCCATTTCGCGCTTGGGGCATCGTCAAAGCCGAACAGTGAAATATCCTGCGGAATTTTAAGCCCCGCCTGATGTAACGCTTTGGACGCCCCCAGGGCCATATCGTCGTTACAGGCAAACAGGGCGCTAAAGGGCACACCGTCGGCAATCAACTCCTTGCACAGCTCGTATCCCCGCGTCATTCCCGCATCGCCGTACTTTATCCGACGCTCGTCCAGGCGGATGCCGTGCTTTTCCAGCGCCTTACGGTAGCCCATCAGCCGCGCTTTACCCGTGGGGGTGTGGATCGGAACGGTGATACAGGCGATCTCACGATGGCCCTGGGCGATCAGGTAATCCACGGCCTTAAACGCGGCATCCTGCTGTTCGAAAAACACGCAGCGATCCGGCACCTGGCTCACTTCACGGTTAATGACCACCAGCGGCGTTTTCACGGTGTTCATCAGTTTGACGATCGCTTTTTCGCTCATGTAGCGCGTGTAAAGCACGATGGCATCGCACTGGCGATCGGCCAGCATCTGCACCGCCTGTTCTTCCTGTTCCGGCGCGTCGTGACCGTCGGTGACGATCAGCTGTTTTCCGTGAGTTTCCGTCTGCCGCGACGCCTGCTGGAGAAGACGACCAAAGTAAAAGCCGTCGAAGGTCGAGACGACCAGGCCAATGCTGTTGCTGGTCTGGTTAGCCAGCGAACGCGCGAGAAAGTTCGGGCGATATCCCAGCTCTTCCATCGCAGCAAAGACCTGCTGACGCGTACTCTCTTTAACCTGACCCGTGCCGTTCAGCACGCGCGAGACGGTAGCCTTCGACACGCCCGCACGCAGTGAGACATCCAGCATTGTTGCCATTCTACATTCCTGCTTCCACGTAATGGTTTGCAGTTTAACACAGACCTCACGGCGTATAGGCGATGCGGGAAGCGTAAACTTCTGCCACGATCACGCTTTTTGGTCACGATTCGTCATGCATGCCTGAAGTAAAACTAAATAGTCTGACTCTGGTAAAATAATCGCCGAACCGAGCTGGGGCGACAGGCCAGCAAATACATGATAAAACGCAGGTGAAACGTGAAAAAGATAGCCATCCTCCCGCTTTACCAGGCACCGAAGTATGCGGAGCAGGTGACCGACTGGCTCTGGCAGGCCTTTGGCGAAGGGCTTTCTCGGGAATTTTTCCACAGCATTATTGAGCACAGCCAGACGCCGGGAGCATTACCGCTGACCTTTATCGCCGTTGAAGACGAGCAGCTTGTTGGTACGGTAGGGCTCTGGCGCTGCGATTTGATCACCCGTCAGGATCTCTTTCCGTGGCTGGCGGCGCTCTACGTTGACGACGCGGCGCGTGGCAAGGGGCTGGCAGGAAAGCTACAGCAGCACGTTATTACCTGGGCCGCACAGGCGGGATATGAAGAATTGCACCTCTGGTCTGCCTGCCGCGACTTCTACGAACGTTACGGCTGGCAGTATATCGGTGATGGGCTGGAATACCCCAACACCCTGGTCCACCTCTACCGTTATTCGCTCTGCGCTTCCGCAGGTGATGCAACGGAGTGACGGCGAACCAGCGTCGGGCTAAACAGATGCGTAATATCCGGCGGCTGGCGCTGTTCAGCCAGAGCTAGCGCGAGCTCGGCGGCCTGCGTTGCCATGGTGATAATCGGGTAGCGCACGGTGGTCAGACGCGGGCGCACGTAGCGAGAGACCAGCACGTCATCGAAGCCAATCAGCGAAATTTCTGCCGGTACCTCAATCCCGTTGTCATTCAGCACCCCCATTGCCCCTGCGGCCATCGAGTCGTTATAGCTGGCAACCGCCGTGAAATTCCGCCCGCGACCGAGCAGCTCGGTCATGGCCTGTTCACCGCCGCTCTCATCCGGTTCACCGTAGGCCACCAGACGATCATTACACGGCAGGCCATTTTCGCGCAGGGCATCGTAGTAGCCCTGCAGGCGGTCTTCCGCATCAGAAATCGGATGATTGGAACAGAGATAGCCAATCCGGGTATGGCCCTGTTGAATCAGATGACGGGTCGCAAGCCAGGCGCCGTAGCGGTCATCGAGGGCCACACAGCGTTTTTCAAACCCGGGAATAATGCGGTTGATGATCACCATTCCGGGCATCTGCTTCATCAGGTGAATCAACTCGGCATCCGGGATCATTTTGGCGTGAACCACCAGCGCGGCGCAGCGGTGGCGGATCAGCTGCTCGATGGCCTGGCGTTCTTTTTGCTCATTATGATAGCCATTGCCGATCAGCAAAAAATTGCCCGTCTGATAAGAGACCTGTTCAACCGCTTTCACCATGGCGCCGAAAAAGGGGTCAGAAACATCACCCACCACCAGCCCAATGGTTTCGGTGGACTGCTGGGCGAGCGCGCGGGCATTGGCATTGGGATGATAATTCAGGGATTCCATGGCGGTTTGTACCGCCTGGCGCGATGCGTCACTGGCTTTTGGGGAGTCGTTAATCACTCGAGAGACGGTTGCCACCGACACACCTGCCAGACGAGCCACATCCTTTATTGTCGCCATTCATTACCTTCTTATTGGGGGTAAGCGTTTACACACCAAATAGTGTTGCGGAAAAGCGCCGCGCATTCAAGGGGAGCGGATTTCCGCTCTCCACAAACGTGACGCAGGACAACACTGGTAGTGTAATCGTTACACGCGCAGTCATGTCTGAAGAATGTCAATCTGAACCTTTGGTTACACTTTGCGTCAGGCTGTTGCGATTGTCCGATGGCAAGGATATTAGAGAGGTTGATACAGTCGAAATCCCAGAGGTATTGATAGGTGGAGTCAACTCCGGTTGATTAACACGCTTACACCAGCCTGCGTTTTTACGCAGGTTTTTTTTTGCCTGAAAGTTCAACCTGTAACAGCAATAGAAAATATTCACACCTGGTTGCACTTCGGCTCATTCCCTTGCGTTTTCCTGCTGGCGAAGCGCAGGTCGAACGACCACAATCAAGATCCCAGAGGTATTGATTGGTGAGAATTCTTAGTACGGTTTCGTACTCATCTCTTGCACCAACCTGCGCGGATGCGCAGGTTTTTTTTCGCCTCCACTTTTGCTGTCGCTCCCGTATCACTTCTCGTGTAATCTGCCACCATTTACTATCAACCCTCCACACTGGCTGGCAAAGGGAGTTGAGATGCTATTTGGGTTCTTCCGTACACTGTTCCGTATTCTTTTTCGCATCCGCGTCACTGGCGATGCCCAGGCGCTTCGCGGCGAACGCGTTCTCATCACGCCAAATCATGTTTCCTTTATAGACGGCATTCTGCTGGCGCTATTTTTACCCGTGCGCCCGGTGTTTGCGGTCTATACCTCTATCAGCCAGCAGTGGTACATGCGCTGGCTCACGCCGCTAATTGATTTTGTACCGCTTGACCCGACAAAGCCGATGATGATTAAGCATCTGGTACGTCTGGTTGAGCAGGGGCGTCCGGTGGTTATTTTCCCGGAAGGGCGTATTTCAGTGACCGGTTCGCTGATGAAAATCTACGACGGCGCGGGGTTTGTTGCAGCGAAATCAAAAGCGACCGTGGTGCCGCTGCGCATTGAAGGTGCCGAGCTAACGCATTTCAGTCGCCTGAAAGGGCTGGTGAAGCAGCGTCTGTTCCCAAAAATCACGCTGCATATTCTGCCGCCCACGTCGTTACCAATGCCGGACGCGCCGCGTGCCCGCGATCGCCGTAAAATCGCCGGGGAAATGCTGCATCAGATTATGATGGAAGCGCGCATGGCCGTGCGCCCGCGCGAAACGCTGTACGAATCCCTGCTTTCCGCGCAGCACCGCTATGGCGCGAAGAAAAACTGCATCGAAGACATCAACTTTACCCCGGATACCTATCGCAAGCTGCTGACTAAGACCCTGTTTGTGGGCCGCATTCTTGAGAAGTACAGCAAAAAGGGCGAAAAAATTGGCCTGATGCTGCCTAACGCGGGCATCAGCGCGGCGGTGATTTTTGGTGCGGTTTCCCGGGGGCGCATCCCGGCAATGATGAACTACACGGCGGGCGTGAAAGGGCTGACCAGCGCCATCACCGCGGCCCAGATTAATACCGTCTTTACCTCTCGTCAGTTCCTGGACAAAGGCAAGCTCTGGCATCTTCCCGAGCAGCTCACTCAGGTGCGCTGGGTCTTCCTGGAGGATCTGAAAGCGGACGTAACCACCGGCGACAAGCTGTGGATTTTTGCTCACCTGCTGATGCCGCGTCTGGCGCAGGTCAAACAGCAGCCGGAAGATGACGCGATTATCCTCTTCACGTCGGGATCGGAGGGCAACCCGAAAGGCGTCGTCCACAGCCACAAGAGCATTCTGGCGAACGTTGAGCAGATCAAAAGCATTGCCGACTTTACCGCGGATGACCGTTTTATGTCGGCGCTGCCGCTGTTCCACTCCTTTGGCCTGACGGTGGGGCTGTTTACGCCGCTGCTGACCGGCGCAGAAGTATTCCTCTATCCAAGCCCGCTGCATTACCGCATTGTGCCGGAGCTGGTGTATGACCGTAACTGTACCGTGCTTTTCGGCACCTCAACGTTCCTCGGCAACTACGCGCGTTTTGCTAATCCCTACGATTTCTATCGCGTGCGGTATGTGGTGGCCGGTGCGGAAAAACTGCAGGAGAGCACGCGTCAGATCTGGCAGGACAAGTTTGGCCTGCGTATTCTCGAAGGTTATGGCGTTACCGAGTGTGCTCCCGTGGTCTCGATTAACGTACCGATGGCGGCAAAACCGGGTACGGTGGGCCGAATTCTGCCGGGGATGGACGCGCGTCTGCTGGCCGTGCCGGGCATTGAGGACGGTGGCCGTCTGCAGCTGAAAGGGCCAAACGTGATGAACGGTTATCTGCGCGTGGAAAACCCAGGCGTGCTGGAGGTGCCAACGGCGGAAAACATCAACGGCGAGATTGAAACCGGCTGGTACGACACCGGTGATATTGTCCGTTTTGATGAACAAGGCTTTGTACAGATTCAGGGACGCGCGAAGCGCTTCGCCAAAATCGCCGGTGAAATGGTCTCTCTGGAAATGGTTGAGCAGCTGGCGACGGCCGTGTCCGCGGATAAGATGCATGCGACGGTAGTGAAGAGTGATGCCAGCAAAGGCGAGGCGCTGGTGCTGTTTACGACCGACGCTGAGCTTAAACGCGACAGGTTACTGAGCTATGCGCGTGAACACGGTATCCCTGAACTGGCGGTGCCGCGCGATATTCGCCTCCTGAAGCAGCTCCCGGTGCTGGGTAGCGGGAAACCCGATTTCGTGACCCTCAAAGGCATGGTTGAAGAGGCGGAACAGCAAAATGCGTGAGTCAGTACACACTAACACATCGCTCAGATCGAAAGGCATGATGGCCGTTATCGCCGCGCAGTTTCTCTCTGCGTTTGGTGATAACGCGCTGCTGTTTGCCACGCTGGCGCTGCTGAAGGCCGAGTTTTACCCCGACTGGAGCCAGCCGATCCTACAGATGGTGTTTGTGGGCGCTTACATTATCTTTGCTCCGTTTGTAGGGCAGGTGGCAGACAGTTTCCCAAAAGGCCGGGTGATGATGTTTGCCAACGGCCTCAAGCTGCTGGGTGCCGCCAGCATTTGCTTTGGCTTCAACCCGTTTATTGGCTACACGCTGGTGGGCATTGGCGCCGCCGCCTACTCCCCGGCGAAGTATGGCATTCTCGGGGAGCTGACCACGGGCGATAAGCTGGTGAAAGCCAACGGCCTGATGGAGTCGTCAACCATCGCCGCAATCCTGCTCGGATCCGTCGCGGGCGGCGTCCTGGCCGACTGGCATGTCCTGGCTGCACTGGGCATCTGCGCGGTGGTGTATGGCGGGGCGGTTGTGGCGAACCTGTTTATTCCTAAGTTACCAGTGGCTCGCCCGGGGCAATCCTGGCGCTTTAAACCGATGACCGGCAGTTTCTTTACCGCCTGTCGCGTGCTGTGGCGTAACGGAGAAACGCGTTTCTCCCTGATGGGAACCAGTATGTTCTGGGGCGCGGGCGTCACGCTGCGTTTCCTGCTGGTGCTGTGGGTGCCGGTGGCGCTGGGAATTACCGACAACGCGACGCCGACCTATCTGAATGCGATGGTGGCCATCGGCATTGTGGTGGGAGCAGGCGCGGCGGCGAAGCTGGTGACGCTCGAGACGGTAGCACGCTGCATGCCCGCAGGGATCCTGATTGGCGTCGTGGTGCTGATTTTCTCGCTGCAACATGCATTATTGCCTGCGTATGCCCTCCTCATCCTGATTGGTATTCTGGGCGGTTTCTTCGTGGTACCGCTGAACGCGTTGCTGCAGGAACGTGGTAAGCAGACCGTCGGGGCGGGGAACGCTATCGCGGTACAAAACCTGGGTGAAAACCTGGCGATGCTGCTAATGCTGGGGCTCTACTCGCTGGCGGTAAAAGTCGGTGTGCCAGTGGTGGGGATTGGCGTCGGGTTTGGCGGGCTGTTTGCGCTGGCGATTGCGGGATTGTGGGTCTGGCAGCGTCGGCGCTGATAAGTGCGGCCTGATGCCCTCACCCCGGCTCTCTCCCACAGGGAGAGGGAGCAAACCCTAAAAACGGCAACGTGCGTTGCCGTTTTGCTTTTATTACGGCGCAGGATACGTATAAACCTGATGCACCGCTTCAATCTCCGCTAACACCTCTTCACTCAGGTTCAGATGGAAACTCTCAATATTGGTTTTCAACTGTTCCATCGTGGTCGCACCCAGCAGGGTACTGGCAACAAACGGCTGACGACGCACGAAGGCCAGCGCCATCTGGGCAGGGTCCAGACCGTGACGCTTTGCGATATCCACATAGGCGGCAACGGCTTTCTGCGTCTGCTCGCCGCTGTAGCGGGTAAAGCGGCTAAAGAGGGTATTTCGCGCCCCGGCCGGTTTCGCGCCGTTCAGGTATTTCCCCGTCAGCGTACCAAAGCCGAGACAGGAATAGGCGAGCAGTTCCACTTCTTCATATTGCGTCACTTCGGCCAGACCAACCTCATAGCTACGGTTAAGCAGGCTGTACGGGTTCTGAATGGTGACGATACGCGGCAGATCGTGTTTATCCGCCAGGTGCAGATAGCGCATTACGCCAAAGGCCGTTTCGTTAGAGACGCCAATGTAGCGGATTTTTCCCGCGCGCTGGCACTCGGTCAGCGCTTCCAGCGTTTCCAGCAGCGTTACGGCGGGGGCACTCTCATTCCAGCTGTAGCCGAGCTTACCAAAGCAGTTGGTTGGGCGCTGCGGCCAGTGCACCTGATACAGGTCGAGGTAGTCGGTTTGCAGGCGCTTCAGGCTGGCGTCCAGTGCGGCGCGGATATTCTTGCGATCGAGGATCTGATTCGGGCGGATCCCGATATCGTTGTTGCGCGCGGGACCACTGACTTTTGAGGCAATCACCAGCTTTTCACGGTTGCCATGTTTTGCCAGCCAGTTACCGACGTAGGTTTCGGTAAGTCCCTGCGTTTCCGGACGTGGAGGAACAGGGTACATCTCCGCGACATCAATCAGGTTAATCCCCTGGCTGACGGCGTAATCGAGTTGTGCATGGGCATCGGCTTCGCTGTTTTGTTCACCAAATGTCATCGTGCCCAACCCCAGTTGGCTTATTTCAAGAGCGCTGTGGGGGATACGGTGATAATGCATAGCCGGCTTCCTCAGTAGACTTATAGACCGCGTCAGGGCGTGCCCGACAAAGGAATATAAACATGGCAGAGGGGAAGCAAAAGGGGAAGAAAAAAATCAAAAAGGCCAGCAAGCGACTGACCTCTCTCTGTTTATCGCTCGATAATTTGCGATACTTCGTCGCGATTGATCTGCATTTTATTGCCTTCCTGGTCGCGGTAGCTGACCAGACCGGTATCATCGTCGACTTCGGGTTTGCCGTCGGTCAGGATCATTCGACCGTCTTTTGTCGCCATAACGTAATCGCTGCTACAGCCCGATACGGCAAACGCTAAACCGACTGCTGAAACTAACACTGCCCATTTTTTCATCGTTATCGTCCTCATCTGGCGCGTATCAAATCATAGTTTAGTTTTAACCCGATATTGCAACAGGAGGAAGCGGTAAAATCTTAAAAAGCAGTCGATTATGTTTGGGAGCTCGCAAAAAAAGTAAAAAACTATGTTTTTAGCAGGAAATGACGGGCAAGGAGCGCGCCGGTGAAATTCTTTTTGAGATAAAAACCGCGCGGCAACGTCAGTATCGGCTCACCCTTCGCGCCGATTGCCTCGGTAAGCGCTTTGCTGTTGGCCGCTTTCGGGCGCAGCTGTAATACTTCTCCGTGTCGGGCGGTGATGCGCTCTACCTGCCCAAGCACAATCATGTCCATCAGCTCCTCCCAGTCCAGACGCAGCTGTTGCTCCTCATCGTCGTTCGGGCTCCAGAGCAGCGGCGCGCCAACGCGACGCTCAGCCAGGGGGATCTGACGCTCACCTTCAACCGGTACCCACAACACGCGCTTAAGCTTATGGCGAACGTGGCTGGTTTCCCACGTCACGCCGGTGTTGCCGGTTAATGGCGCTACGCAGACGAAGGTGGTCTCAAGGGGCTTGCCCTGGCTGTCTATGGGGATGGTTTTTAACTCCACGCCAAGCGCTGCAAAATCCTGCTCGGGTTTGCTCCCTGCGCTGGCACCCAGCCACAGCTCAAGCAGCATGCCGATCCAGCCTTTATCCCGTTTCAGATCCTTCGGGATCTGAAGCCCTGCCATTGCCGCCAGCTCGCCAAGCGAAAAGCCTGCCAGACGCTGTGCCTGCTGTAGCAACTGGCCCTCGCTGGACGGCGGTGAGAGCAAGGGTGTAAGCGGATGCATGAAGGTAACCTTTTGATTAAAAAATAAACTAAGAAATTGTCCCCTGTGGATAGAGTTTAACTATTTCTGTACCAATATTCCATGTCTATGATTTATAGGTTTTTTTATTCTTTTGAAATCGTTTCACCAGACTCAGAAAACCGGTTGTTCAAATCTGGTCACTGACAATGAACAGGATCTTACACCATGTTATCCACAGAAAAATGGGATAACTGGGCATAACCCTGACTACTGTTTCAATTTACAGCCTTGACGTGCGATGAAAATCGAATTTTCAAACAAATTGTGACTAACTTATTGGCACAATCTGTGGATAAAACCGACGCTGTTCGATCTTTCATCAGCACGACGATCCCTGATGTGACGATCGTCACGCCATTCTGTTTTTTGTGCATAAAAATACATTTAACTTTATGAAAAATATTGGATTATTTAAATGATACGAAAGCGTTGGTAAGGCAGGGTTTGAGGTTGTTCATCGGTAATCAGACACTTCTTCACAACTATATCCACAGAAAAGGTGAATAAAATTCCCTTCGCCGCCTCTCATCTGTTTATAACTCAGCACTTATTTGTGAGTTATTCAAATGTTATTAGGTTGCAGCCCTGTAAGAGAGTGGTTTACCGCCTCCCTGTAGTGTGAAACAATCATTCATATATAAGGTTTAGTTTGGGGTAGTCCGGTGATTGATGACGATGGCTACCGCCCGAACGTAGGAATAGTAATTTGTAATCGTCAGGGCCAGGTAATGTGGGCCCGGCGATATGGTCAGCACTCCTGGCAGTTCCCGCAAGGCGGGATCAATCCGGGAGAGTCCCCAGAACAAGCGATGTACCGGGAGCTTTTTGAAGAGGTCGGTTTAAGCCGAAAAGATGTTCGCATCCTGGCTTCGACCCGCAACTGGTTGCGTTACAAGTTACCGAAACGTTTGGTGCGTTGGGACACAAAGCCGGTTTGTATCGGCCAGAAACAGAAGTGGTTTCTGTTGCAGTTGGTGGGCAACGATTCAGACATCAATATGCAAACCAGCAGTACGCCGGAGTTCGATGGCTGGCGCTGGGTGAGCTATTGGTATCCTGTTCGTCAGGTCGTGTCATTTAAACGCGATGTTTACCGTAGGGTGATGAAAGAGTTTGCAAGTGTGGTAATGCAGCTTCAGGAGATCCCGCCTAAGCCGCAGAGCGCACCTGCATGGCGACGTAAAAGAGGTTAAGCTACGCAAATCATGCTCACCCGCTTGCGAGAAATAGTCGAGAAGGTGGCTAGTGCTCCGCGTCTGAACGAGGCGCTGAATATTCTGGTCACTGACATCTGTCTTGCGATGGAGACCGAGGTCTGTTCGGTGTATCTGGCCGACCACGATCGGCGCTGCTATTACCTGATGGCGACCCGTGGTTTAAAAAAACCACGTGGACGCACCGTCACGCTCGCATTTGATGAAGGTATCGTGGGTCTGGTTGGGCGGCTGGCTGAACCCATCAACCTTGCTGATGCGCAAAAACACCCCAGCTTTAAATACATCCCTTCCGTAAAAGAAGAGCGCTTCCGCGCTTTCCTTGGCGTGCCGATTATCCAGCGTCGCCAGCTGCTCGGCGTGCTGGTTGTCCAGCAGCGCGAGCTTCGTCAGTACGATGAAAGCGAAGAGTCTTTCCTCGTCACGCTGGCCACGCAGATGGCGGCGATCCTCTCCCAGTCCCAGCTTGCCGCGCTCTTTGGTCAATATCGCCATACGCGCATTCGTGCCCTTCCTGCATCGCCAGGCGTAGCGATCGCGGAAGGCTGGATGGACGCCACGCTGCCGCTTATGGAGCAGGTTTACGAAGCCTCAACGCTTGATGAAGCGCTTGAGCGCGAGCGTCTTACCGCCGCGCTGGAAGAGGCGGCGAACGAATTTCGTCGTTACAGCAAGCGCTTTGCCGCAGGCGCACAGAAAGAGACGGCGGCCATCTTCGACCTCTATTCGCACCTGCTCTCCGACGCGCGTCTGCGTCGTGAGCTGTTTGCGGAAGTGGATAAAGGCTCGGTCGCAGAGTGGGCGGTTAAGAAGGTCATCGAAAAATTTGCCGACCAATTTGCGGCACTGACTGACGGTTACCTGAAGGAGCGGGCTGGCGATCTCCGCGCCCTGGGACAGCGTCTGCTGTTTCATCTCGATGACACCATTCAGGGGCCGAATGCCTGGCCAAAACGGTTTGTTCTGGTCGCCGATGAGCTCTCGGCAACGACGCTGGCTGAACTGCCTCAGGACAGGCTGGCCGGTGTGGTGGTGCGCGATGGTGCCGCCAACTCACACGCCGCCATTATGGTGCGCGCGCTGGGTATCCCAACTGTTATGGGAGCGGATATCCAGCCGTCGGTACTGCACCGCCGTACGCTAGTAGTTGACGGCTATCGCGGTGAGCTGCTGGTCGATCCTGAGCCGGTTCTGCTCCAGGAATACCAGCGCCTTATCAGCGAAGAGAATGAATTAAGCAAGCTGGCGGAGGATGACGTTAACCTGCCCGCACAGCTTAAGAGCGGAGAGCGGATCAAAGTCATGCTCAACGCCGGTTTAAGCCCTGAGCATGAAGAAAAGCTTGGCAGCCGCATCGACGGTATTGGCCTGTACCGTACTGAAATCCCGTTCATGCTGCAGAGCGGTTTCCCCTCCGAAGAGGAGCAGGTGGCGCAGTATCAGGGGATGCTGCAGATGTTTAACGACAAACCTGTCACCCTGAGAACCCTCGATGTCGGCGCGGATAAACAGCTGCCCTATATGCCGATCAGCGAAGAAAACCCGTGCCTGGGCTGGCGTGGGATCCGCATTACGCTCGATCAGCCGGAGATCTTCCTGATCCAGGTGCGTGCAATGCTGCGCGCCAACGCGGCGACGGGCAATCTCAGCATCTTACTCCCGATGGTCACCAGCATCGATGAGATCGACGAGTCCCGGCGACTGATCGAACGTGCAGGCCGTGAAGTGGAAGAGATGATCGGCTATGCGATCCCGAAACCGCGGATCGGGGTGATGCTTGAAGTGCCGTCTATGGTCTTTATGCTGCCGCAGCTGGCAAACCGTGTTGATTTTATCTCTGTCGGCACAAACGACCTGACGCAATATATTCTGGCCGTCGACCGTAACAATACGCGTGTCGCCAGTATCTACGACAGCCTGCATCCGGCGATCATTCGCGCGTTAGCGATGATTGCCCGTGAAGCGGAACAGTACGGCATTGATTTACGCCTGTGCGGTGAAATGGCCGGGGATTCAATGTGCGTTGCGATCCTGATTGGTCTGGGATACCGCCATCTGTCGATGAACGGTCGCGCTGTTGCTCGCGTGAAGTACCTGCTGCGACATATCGACATCAATGATGCCCGCGAGCTGGCTGAACGCAGCCTTGACGCGCAGCTGGCAGCAGAGGTTCGTCATCAGGTCGCAGCGTTTATGGAACGACGCGGTATGGGCGGCCTGATCCGCGGCGGCCGCTAATCATCTTTCGCCCTCTCCCTGTGGGGGAGGGCTCCAGCGCGCATAAAACCCTATACACATCTTTTACATCTCTGGCGCATCCTCCGCGCCCGCCTTGTGCTATGATTCGCAACTTTGGAGCCTCTGCTTACGGCAGAATCGCATTTCTACCGCTGTCCACTTTCAGCGGAATAACAACATCTTGTGGTGACAGATGAACAGTGGTTATCTGCATTTTCCGGAATTTGATCCGGTCATTTTCTCAGTAGGACCTGTTTCGCTTCACTGGTACGGTCTGATGTACCTGGTGGGCTTCATTTTTGCCATGTGGCTCGCTGGCCGTCGCGCCAGTCGTCCGGGCAGCGGCTGGACGAAAAACGAAGTTGAAAACCTGCTCTATGCGGGCTTCCTCGGCGTGTTCCTCGGTGGCCGTATTGGGTACGTGCTGTTCTATAACTTCCCGGTATTCCTGAATGACCCTCTCTATCTGTTCCGCGTGTGGGACGGCGGCATGTCCTTCCACGGCGGCCTGATTGGGGTGATCCTGGTGATGGTGATTTTTGCCAAACGCACCAAACGCAACTTCTTCCAGGTTTCAGATTTTATCGCACCGCTGATCCCGTTTGGTCTCGGCGCTGGCCGTCTGGGTAACTTTATCAACGGTGAGCTGTGGGGCCGCGTCGACCCGAGCGTGCCGTACACGATGCTCTTCCCGGGCTCCCGCGCAGAAGATATCGCGCTGCTGCCATCACACCCGGAGTGGCAGTCCATTTTCGATACCTACGGCGTTCTGCCGCGCCATATGTCTCAGCTGTACGAGCTGGCGCTGGAAGGCGTGGTGCTGTTTATCATCCTCAACCTGTTTATCCGCAAACCGCGTCCGATGGGCGCTGTCTCCGGCCTGTTCCTGATTGGCTACGGCGCATTCCGTATTATCGTCGAGTTCTTCCGTCAGCCAGACGCACAGTTTACCGGCGAATGGGTACAGTACATCAGCATGGGGCAGATCCTCTCCATTCCGATGATTGTCGCGGGTGCCATTATGATGATTTGGGCGTATCGTCGTCGTCCACAGCAACAAATTTCCTGAGGAACCATGAAACAGTATCTTGAATTGATGAAAAAAGTGCTCGACGAGGGCACGCCGAAAAACGACCGCACCGGCACCGGTACGCTCTCCATTTTTGGCCACCAGATGCGCTTCAATCTGCAAGAAGGCTTCCCACTGGTGACGACAAAGCGCTGCCACCTGCGCTCGATCATTCATGAACTGCTCTGGTTCCTGCAAGGCGATACCAACGTTGCGTATCTGCACGAAAATAACGTCTCAATCTGGGACGAATGGGCAGATGAAAATGGCAACCTGGGCCCGGTTTACGGCAAGCAGTGGCGCGCCTGGCCAACGCCTGATGGTCGCCATATTGACCAGATCACCACCGTGATGAACCAGCTGAAAAACGATCCGGACTCGCGCCGAATCATCGTTTCCGCCTGGAACGTCGGCGAGCTGGATAAAATGGCGCTGGCACCGTGCCATGCGTTCTTCCAGTTCTATGTAGCGGATGGAAAGCTTTCCTGTCAGCTCTACCAGCGCTCCTGTGACGTGTTCCTCGGCCTGCCGTTTAACATTGCCAGCTATGCGCTGTTGGTCCACATGATGGCGCAGCAGTGCGATCTGGAAGTGGGTGATTTTGTCTGGACCGGTGGGGACACCCATCTTTACAGCAACCATATGGAACAGACGCATCTCCAGCTGACTCGCGAACCGCGTGCGCTGCCGAAGCTGATTATCAAGCGCAAACCGGCATCAATCTTCGACTACCGCTTTGATGATTTCGAGATAGAGGGCTATGACCCGCATCCGGGCATCAAAGCGCCCGTCGCTATCTGATGCGATAAAGCGTGACACAACCGGTGCTCTTTAGCGCCGGTTTTTTTTCGCCTTTATCCCATTTCCCGAAGCGCTATCCAGAAAGCGTGCAACGCGCTGCAACACTCTCAATTCTCCGGATAACGCCTCGTAAAACGAAGAACCGTCGCTCGTCATGTTCACGGCGCTTCGCCACACTCCCGGTATGAAAAAAGAGAACGGTTTTACGCTTATCGAAACGCTGATCGCGATTTCGCTTGTCGTTATCCTCAGCGCCTCAGGGCTGTACGGTTGGGACAGCTGGCAGCGGCAGCAGCGGCTGTGGCAAACCGCCAGTCAGGTGCGAGATTACCTGCTGTTTCTGCGCAATCATGCCAACCGCTACAACCGCGACCATCAAATTACCCGTCTGCGGGTGGGAGGCATGGATTGTCTGGTGAGCTCTGCCGCGCAAGGCTGTGAGAAGGGCAGTCCCTTTGTGCTGATACCACTCTGGCCTGAGGTCGCGATCGGCGAGGTAACGCCGTCGCTCGCGTTCTATGGATTAAAGGATACGGCATGGGCAGGGCGAATACGCGTTCAAAGCCGCGCAGGAGAATGGGTGATTATTGTCTCAAATGGAGGACGAATCAGGATGTGTAAGGTCTCTGCGGGAGGTTCATGTCGATGAAGCAGCGAGGTTTCTCACTGACTGAAGTTCTGATTGCAACAGTGATTAGCAGCCTTTTGCTGATAAGCGCATCGCGTTTTTTACCCGGCTTGCAGCGGGCGGTCTTAGTGCAATCTGGCCAGAGACAACTGGAGGAAGAGGTCTGGCACCACCTGTTTGCCATGGGCAAACAGCTTCAGCGTGCGGGGTACTGCGCGGGAAACTGTCAGGGACAGGCGCTGATGACAGCCAGGCAAGGAAGTTGCGTCATTGTGCGGTGGGATGCCAACAGTAACGGCAGCTGGGATAACAGCGCATCAGAAAATGACAGTACCGGTTTTCGACTGGAGTCTGGTGCGCTTGAAACCCAGCGTGGAGCGACCTCATGTGAAGGAAAAGGATGGGAAAAGCTCACGGACCCGGACATGCTTACGATCGCGCATTTTGTGGTGAGAAAAGTGGAGCATGCCGGTTTTGCGCCAGAGGTGAATATCGAACTGGCGGCGATTTATAAAGGCGAGCAGGGGGAGCCCTGGCAGGCGTTGTATACGGTCACGGGGTACAACCTGTGAATCGTCAACGCGGAATGTCTTCGCTGGCGCTGGTTCTGCTTTTACTGGTGCTCGGTACCCTGATCCTCACGGGTCTCAATCAGCAGCTCACAACCTTTAGCGCGCTCGTCGGCGGTGAGAGCCGTTCGCTTCAGCAGCAGGCGACGGTGCAGTCCGCGCTTGAGTGGGGACGAGTTCAGAACTGGTCGTCAGAGATACAGGTTCAGTGCAAAAAGACACCGGCGTGGCGAGTGTGTTTGCGCCAGCTGAGTGGGGCGCGTGTGCTGCTGATTGCCGGAGACAGCGACCTGCTGCTCTGGCGCGCAGGAGAAATTGTCGACGGGAAAGTTCGCTTTTCGCCTCACGGCTGGAGTGATTTTTGTCCCCTTAAGGAGAGCGCGTTATGCCAGCTGCCGTGAACAGAGAAAAAGGGTTTAGCATGGTTGAGGTACTGCTGGCGATGATTCTGCTGGTTATCGTCGTGACGGCTCTGTCGGGTTATCACCGGGCTCTGGCGGCGCGGTTTACCCTATTTAATCAGTATCGCCAGCTCTGGCACCATGTCTGGAATCAGTCTCAGCTCTCAACAAATGTTCTCCCGGCAGGCTGGCAGGCCAGTCGGGGGCAGACAACGCACGCAGGATGTGTCAGCATCACGGTCACACTTATTTCTCCTCTGGGGCGGCGCGGTGAGATAACGCGCCTGCATTGCCCGGTTAGCCAGTAGTCGGGAGCGTCTATGTTAAGGGTCTACCACTCAAATCGTCTGGATGTGCTGGAAGCGCTGATGGAATTTATCGTTGAGCGCGAGCGGCTTGACGATCCTTTTGAGCCTGAAATGGTGCTTGTGCAGAGCACCGGTATGGCACAGTGGCTGCAAATGTCGCTTTCCCGTAAATTTGGCATAGCCGCAAATATTGATTTCCCGCTCCCCGCGAGCTTTATCTGGGAGATGTTTGTGCGCGTGTTGCCGGACATCCCGGAGCAGAGCGCCTTCAATAAACAAGGCATGAGCTGGAAGCTCATGGCTCTGCTGCCGGAAATGCTGCAGCACGATGAATTCGCCATGCTGCGCCACTACCTCAATGACGATACCGATAAGCGCAAGCTGTTCCAGCTGGCGTCGCGCACCGCCGATCTCTACGACCAATACCTTGTTTACCGTTCTGACTGGTTAATTCGTTGGGAAGCGGGCGAGCTGGTTGAAGGGCTACCGGAGGCGCAAATATGGCAGGCACCGCTGTGGAAAGCACTGGTAGAGCATACGGAGAAACTTGGGCAGCCTAAGTGGCACCGTGCCAACCTGTACGAGCGGTTTATCTCCATACTCGAGAATGCTCCGGAGCGCCCGGCCCGACTGCCGTCACGCGTTTTTATCTGCGGGATATCCGCATTACCGCCTGTTTATCTGAAGGCGTTGAACGCGCTGGGTAAACATATTGATATCCATATTTTGTTCACCAACCCTTGCCGACAGTATTGGGGAGATATCCTCGACGAACGTTGGTTTGCGCGGCTGGTAACTCGCCAACGAAAGCGCCTTTTTGAAGAACGTTCCGTCCCGCTGTTTAAAGACGGCTCGACTGCCGGGCAGCTTTTTGATGAAGACGGTATCCAGAACCTGCCCAATCCACTGCTTGCCTCATGGGGGAAGCTGGGGCGTGACTACATTCACATGCTTTCAGATATCACTTCATCAGGCGAAGGTGACGTGGATGCCTTTGTCGACATTCCCCCGGATAGCCTGCTGCATCATATTCAGCTGGATATCCTCGATCTGGAAAACCGTGCCGTGATGGGCGTGACGGCGAACGAATTCGAACGCAGCGACAGCAAGCGCAAGCTGGATGCTGACGATCGCAGCATCACGATCCATGTTTGCCATAGCCCTCAGCGTGAGGTCGAAGTGCTTCACGACCAGCTGCTGGCGATGCTGCAGGACGATCCCGAACTGACGCCACGCGATATTGTGGTGATGGTGGCGGATATCGACAGCTACAGTCCCTTCATTCAGGCTGTCTTTGGTAGTGCGACGGGCGAGCGATATCTGCCTTACGCTATCTCTGACCGTCGTGCTCGCCAGTCGCATCCGGCATTGCAGGCCTTTATCACTCTGCTTTCACTGCCGGATAGCCGCTTTATCTCCGAAGATGTCCTGGCGTTACTGGATGTTCCCGTGCTGGCTGCACGCTTCAGCATCACTGAAGAGGGGCTGCGCTACCTTCGTCAGTGGGTGAACGAATCTGGCGTTCGTTGGGGGATCGATGACGATAACGTTCAGGAGTTCGAACTTCCTCCTACCGGGCAGCATACGTGGCGTTTTGGCCTGACGCGTATGCTGCTGGGCTACGCCATGGAGAGCAGCCAGGGCGAGTGGAATGAGGTGCTGCCTTACGATGAGTCCAGCGGGTTAATAGCTGAACTGGTGGGGCATTTAGCGTCACTCCTGATGCAGCTTAACCGCTGGCGACACGAGCTGATGCAGCCGCGTCCGCTTGAAGCGTGGCTCCCGGTTTGCAGGGCATTGCTTAATGATTTCTTCCTGCCAGACAGTGACACCGAAGCGGCAATGGCACTGATTGAAACGCAGTGGCAGGCGATCATCGATGAAGGCGTGAATTCCCACTATCAGGAGGCCATCCCGCTGTCGCTGTTGAGGGATGAGCTGACGCAGCGGCTCGATCAGGAGCGAATCAGCCAGCGTTTCCTGGCTGGCCCCATCAATATCTGCACCCTGATGCCAATGCGTTCTATCCCGTTTAAAGTGGTCTGTCTGCTTGGCATGAACGACGGCGTTTATCCGCGAGCGCTGGCACCGCTGGGGTTCGATTTGATGAGTGCAGATCCAAAACGGGGTGACCGTAGCCGCCGCGATGATGACCGCTACCTCTTCCTTGAGGCGCTCATTTCCGCCCAGAGTAAGCTCTATATCAGCTATATCGGCCGTTCTATTCAGGACAACAGCGAGCGTTTTCCCTCCGTTCTGGTGCAGGAGCTGGTGGACTATATCGGCCAGAGCCACTATCTGCCGGGGGATGAAGAGCGCAACTGCGATGAAAGCGAGCAGAGGGTGAAAGCTCATATCACCTGTTTCCACAGCCGCATGCCGTTTGATCCGGTGAACTACACGGCCAGCGAGCGCCAGAGCTATGCGCAGGAGTGGTTACCGGCAGCGAAAAAGGAGGGGAGTGCGCATACCGACTTCATACAGGAGCTTGACCCGCGCCCTGTCGATACCCTTACCTTCGAACAGCTTCAGCGGTTTTGGGCGCATCCGGTGCGCGCCTTCTTCCAGCAGCGATTGCAGGTCAATTTCCGTTCTGAAGAGAGTGAAATTCCTGATGCAGAGCCCTTTACTCTGGAAGGGCTGGAGCGCTACCAGTTAAACCTGCAGCTGTTGAATGCGCTGGTTGAAGAGGAAGATGCGGACAAACTTTACCGCCGCTACCGTGCTGCAGGACAGCTGCCCTATGGGGCGTTCGGAGAAATTGTGTGGGAGGCGCAGTGTCAGGAGATGGCCGCCCTGGCAGAGCGCGTAAGAGAGTGCCGACAGCCAGGAAAAAGCATTGAAATCGATCTCAACTGCAATGGTGTACAGCTCACGGGCTGGTTAACCCAGGTTCAGCCGGACGGGCTGCTGCGCTGGCGACCCTCTATGCTTAGCGTTTCACAGGGTTTGCAACTCTGGCTGGAACATCTTGTCTACAGTGCGGATGGTCATAAAGGTGAAAGTCGGATTTTCGTGCGCAAAGAGGGCGAATGGCGCTTCCCGCCGATGGAGTCTGAGCAGGCGTTACGGTATCTGTCTTTGTACATTGAGGGCTACCGTCAGGGAATGAACAAACCGCTCCTGCTACTGCCGGAAAGTGGCGGGGACTGGATAAAAGCCTGTTATGACGCACAGAATGATGCGATGTTAACGGATGAGGCGTCACTGCAGAAAGCGCGCAGTAAATTTATGCAGGCCTACGAAGGTAACATGATGGTGCGGGGCGAAGGTGAAGATGTCTGGTATCAGCGTTTATGGCGAACGCTTGAACCAGAGTACTTTGAGGCCATCACGGAAGAGGCGCAGCGCTACCTGCTGCCGTTGTTTAAATTTAATCAGTCCTGAGCGCTGTATAAAAATTGCGCAGTATGGGGTGTTCATTTATGATGCACTTCTTATCACGGACTGATGTACCCAATAAAGAGATGTTGGCGTGTCCAGCACGCAATGTGTTAATGATGTAGCCGTGATAAAGAGGTAGCACCTTGTTTAAAGCGTTTGTTTTGTTTTTCGCCCTCTGGGTACCTGTCACTCAGGCAGACTCCGGTTGGCAACCCGTTCAGGAAACTATTCGTAAAAGCGAAAAAGATACCCGTCAATATCAGGCTATTCGTCTTGATAACGGCATGACTGTGCTGCTGGTTTCCGATCCGCAGGCGGTGAAGTCCCTCTCGGCATTAGTGGTGCCGGTTGGATCGCTGGAAGATCCTGACGCGCATCCTGGGCTTGCACACTATCTGGAACATATGACGCTGATGGGGTCAAAAAAATACCCGCAGCCTGATAGCCTGTCCGAATTTTTGAAAATGCATGGCGGCAGCCACAATGCCAGCACGGCGCCGTACCGCACGGCCTTTTATCTTGAAGTCGAAAATGATGCGCTGGAAGGCGCGGTCGATCGCCTTGCTGATTCCATCGCCGCCCCCCTGCTGGATAAAAAATATGCCGACCGTGAACGCAATGCCGTCAATGCTGAGTTGACCCTTGCCCGCACGCGAGACGGTATGCGCATGGCCCAGGTCAGCGCCGAAACCATCAACCCTGCGCACCCGGGTTCGCGCTTCTCCGGCGGTAACCTGGAGACGTTAAGCGACAAACCGAACAGCCCGGTGCTTGATGCCCTGCACGCGTTTCGCGATAAATACTACTCCGCCAACCTGATGAAAGCGGTCATCTACAGCAATAAACCGTTGCCGGAACTGGCAGGCATGGCGGCTAAAACGTTTGGCCGGGTGCCGAATAAAAATATCGACCTGCCGCAGATAGACGTACCGGTTGTCACGGATGCGCAAAAAGGGATCGTTATCCACTACGTGCCGGCGCTGCCGCGCAAAGTGCTGCGCGTGGAATTCCGTATCGATAACAACACCGCACAGTTTCGCAGTAAAACCGATGAGCTGGTGACCTACCTGATCGGTAACCGTAGTCCGGGCACGCTTTCTGACTGGCTGCAAAAACAGGGGCTCGTGGAAGGTATTCGCGCCGACTCCGATCCGGTTGTGAACGGCAATAGCGGCGTGCTGGCGATCTCCGCCACCCTGACCGACAAGGGCCTGGCAAACCGTGATGAAGTGGTGGCGGCGATCTTCAGCTACCTCTCTTTACTGCGTGAGAAAGGCGTCGATAAGCACTACTTTGATGAGCTCGCGCACGTGCTGGATCTCGATTTCCGTTACCCGTCCATTACCCGCGATATGGATTACGTTGAGTGGCTGGCGGATACCATGATCCGCGTGCCGGTGGAACACACCCTCGATGCGGTGAATATTGCCGACCGCTATGACGCCGAGGCGGTAAAAGCCCGCCTGGCGATGATGACGCCGGAGAATGCCCGCATCTGGTACATCAGCCCGAACGAACCGCATAACAAGACGGCGTATTTTGTCGATGCTCCTTATCAGGTGGACAAAATCAGCGCGCAGACCTTCGCCGACTGGCAGAAGAAGGCCGGGGAGATTGCGTTGAAGCTGCCGGAGCTGAACCCCTATATTCCGGATGACTTCTCGCTGATCAAAACGACTAAAGATTACCCGCACCCGGCGCTGATCGTTGATGAGCCGACGCTGCGCGTGGTGTACACCCCCAGCCGCTACTTCGCAAGCGAGCCAAAGGCCGATGTCAGCGTGGTGCTGCGTAACCCGAAAGCGATGAACAGCGCTAAAAATCAGGTGATGTTCGCGCTCAATGACTATCTCGCCGGGATTGCGCTCGATCAGCTCAGCAACCAGGCGGCCGTGGGCGGGATCAGCTTCTCCACCAACGCCAACAACGGTTTGATGCTCAATGCAAACGGCTATACCCAGCGTTTGCCTCAGCTGTTCCAGGCGCTGCTGGAAGGGTATTTCAGCTACACGCCGACGGAAGAGCAGCTTGAGCAGGCCAAATCATGGTATGCGCAGATGATGGATTCTGCGGAGAAGGGCAAAGCTTACGATCTGGCGCTTATGCCGGCGCAAATGCTGTCACAAGTTCCTTATTTCCAGCGAGAGGACCGCCGCGCGCTGTTGCCTTCGATCACCTTAAAAGATGTGCTGGCTTACCGTGACGCGCTGAAAACCAACACGCGTCCGGAGTTCCTGATCGTCGGCAACATGAGTGAGGATCAGGCCAAAACCCTGGCGGAGAATGTGCGCACTCAGCTCGGTTCGAAAGGCGACGAGTGGTGCCGCAACCAGGACGTGCTGGTTGAGAAAAAACAGAATGTGATTTTTGAAAAGTCGGGTAACAGCACGGATTCCGCGCTGGCCGCGATATTTGTGCCAACGGGCTATGATGAATTCGCCAGCTCGGCGCAGAGTGCCGTGCTGGGGCAAATTATTCAGCCGTGGTTCTATAACCAGTTACGCACAGAGGAGCAGCTTGGCTACGCGGTGTTTGCCTTCTCCATGAACGTAGGTCGACAGTGGGGGCTGGGTTTCCTGCTGCAAAGCAGCGATAAACAGCCGGCGTATCTCTGGAAGCGTTACCAGGCCTTCTTCCCGCAGGTGGAAGCAAAACTCCGCGCCATGAAGCCGGAAGAGTTTGCGCAGATCCAGCAGGCCGTCATCGCACAGGTGATGCAGCCGCCGCAGACGCTGGGTGAAGAAGCCTCGCAGCTGAGCAAAGATTTCGATCGCGGTAATCTGAAATTTGATTCGCGTGATAAAGTAGTGGCCGAGATAAAACAGCTGACGCCGCAGAAGGTTGCCGACTTCTTCCATCAGGCGGTCATTAAGCCGCAGGGAATCACCATCCTGTCTCAGGTTTCCGGTAGCCAGAACGGGAAAACGGAGTACGTGAACCCGAAAGGCTGGAAAGTCTGGAAGAGCGTCAGCGCGCTGCAGCAATCTATGCCCTGGAGTAAGAAAGAATGACCGATACCGCTGAGTCCCTTGATCCCTTACGTTTACCTCTGCAGGGTGAACGATTGATTGAAGCCTCAGCGGGAACGGGAAAAACCTTCACCATTGCCGCCCTGTACCTGCGTCTGCTGCTGGGGCTTGGCGGCAACGCCGCTTTTCCACGCCCTTTGAGCGTGGAGGAGCTGCTGGTGGTGACCTTCACCGAGGCTGCCACCGCTGAGCTGCGGGGCCGTATTCGCAGCAATATCCACGAGCTGCGCATCGCCTGTCTGCGTCAGAGCACGGATAACCCCCTCTACGCGAGCCTTCTGGAAGAGATTGCCGATAAGCAACAGGCAGCCCAGTGGCTGCTCCTCGCTGAACGGCAGATGGATGAAGCGTCCGTCTTCACCATTCACGGTTTTTGCCAGCGTATGCTGAGCCTGAATGCATTTGAATCCGGAATGCTGTTTGAACAGCAGCTCATTGAAGATGAATCCGTGCTTCGCTATCAGGCCTGCGCGGATTTCTGGCGTCGCCACTGCTACCCGTTACAGCGCGATATCGCCGAAGCGGTACATGCGCTGTGGAAGGGGCCGGAGGCGCTGCTGCGCGCTATCGATCGTTATCTGCAGGGTGAAGCGCCGGTCATAAAATCCCCGCCGCCAGCGGATGAAACCCTGGCCTCACGGCATGAAAAAATCATCGCGAGAATTGCCGACATCAAGCAAAAATGGATTGAGTCCGTTGGCGAGATTGACGCAATCATCGAAAATTCCGGGATTGACCGACGCAAGTTTAACCGTGGCAATCAGGGTAAATGGATCGACAAGATCAGCACCTGGGCGCAGGAAGAGACGCGAGGCTACCAGCTCCCGGACGCGCTGGAGAAATTCTCCCGGCGTTTCCTGGTTGAGCGGACCAAAGCCGACGGCATTGGGCCTGAGCATCCTCTGTTTGTGGCGATTGAAACCCTGCTGGCTGAGCCTTTAACGCTCAACGATCTGATGATTACCCGCGCCATGACGGAAATTCGCGACGCCGTCGCGCGTGAGAAACGCCGCCGGGGTGAACTGGGGTTTGACGATATGTTGAGCCGACTCGATGCGGCGCTGTGCAGTGAAAATGGCGAAGCGCTTGCCGCCGCGATTCGCACCCGCTTCCCGGTGGCGATGATTGACGAATTTCAGGATACCGACCCTCAACAATACCGCATTTTCCGTCGTATCTGGCGCCAGCAGCCCGGTACCGCGCTGTTGTTAATCGGCGATCCGAAACAGGCCATTTATGCCTTCCGCGGTGCGGATATTTTCACCTACATGAAAGCCCGCAGCGAGGTTGACGCGCACTATACGCTCGACACCAACTGGCGCTCCTCTCCCGGCATGGTGGAAAGCGTCAACGCGCTCTTCAGCCGCATGGATACGGCGTTTATGTTCCGGGAGATCCCGTTTCAGCCGGTAAAATTTGCCGAGAAAAATGCCTCGTTGCGCTTCGAGTTCAACGGCGAGACGCAGCCTGCCATGAACTTCTGGCTGCTGGATGGGGAAGGCTATGGCGTTGCCGACTATCAAAATGCGATGGCCCAGCACTGTGCCGCGCAAATCCGCGACTGGCTCAGTGCGGGCGCGCACGGAAAAGCGCTGCTGTGGAAGGGGGATAAACCTGCGCCGGTAAAGGCATCCGATATCACGGTGCTGGTTCGCAGCCGTCAGGAAGCCGCGCTCATCCGCGATGCCCTGACGTTACTGAATATCCCCTCCGTCTATCTCTCAAACCGAGACAGCGTCTTTGAAACGCTGGAAGCGCAGGAGATGCTATGGCTGCTGCAGGCCGTGCTGGCTCCGGAGCGGGAAAGCACGCTGCGTAGCGCATTAGCGAGCGCGATGCTCGGGCTGAACGCGCGGGATATTGATGCGCTCAACAATGACGAAGCCGCGTGGGATGCCGTGGTAGAAGAGTTTGTTCGCTACCGCGAAAAATGGCAGAAGCGCGGCGTGATGGCGATGGTGCGTGAGCTCATGGCGCAGCGCCACATTGCGGAGAACATGCTGGCGACAGCAGGCGGCGAGCGCCGTTTGACCGATATTTTACATATCAGCGAACTGCTGCAGGAAGCCGGTACACAGCTGGAGAGCGAACACGCTCTGGTACGCTGGCTGGCGCAGCAGATTGCCGATCCGAACAGCAATTCGTCCAGCCAGCAGATGCGCCTTGAGAGCGATAAACATCTGGTGCAGATCGTCACCATTCACAAGTCGAAAGGCCTGGAATATCCGCTGGTCTGGCTGCCGTTTATTGCCAATTATCGCGTGCAGGATCAGGCCTTTTACCACGATCGCGAGTCTTTTGAGGCGGTGCTCGATCTCAGCAACGCGGAGTCCAGCGTTGAGCTGGCCGAAGCCGAGCGTCTGGCGGAAGACCTGCGCCTGCTTTACGTGGCGCTGACCCGTTCGGTCTGGCACTGCAGCCTGGGCGTTGCGCCTCTGTTCCGTCGCCGTGGCGAAAAGACCGGGGAGAGCGATTTTCATCTGAGCGCGCTGGGGCGGCTTATTCAGCACGGTGAACCCAAAGACGCGGCAGGCCTGCGCCAGTGCATCGAATCACTTTGCACAGAGCATGTTGCCCTGCATATTCCGTCGCAGCCCGACAACAGCCGCTGGCAGATGCCGGAGCTGCGTGAGTCAGCGCTCCATGCCCGCCAGGTTGTACGTACCATTGCCGACGACTGGCGCGTCACCAGCTACTCCGGTTTACAGCAGCACGGGCAGAGTATTGCGCAAGATCTGATGCCAAAACTGGACGTGGATGCCGCAGGAGCCGGTAGCGTACCCGCTGAGCCGGTGCTCACGCCGCACCAGTTTCCGCGCGGCGCCTCGCCGGGCACGTTTTTGCACAGCCTGTTTGAAGAGCTGGATTTTACCCAGCCGGTATCCGAAGAGTGGGTACTGAAGATGTTACAGAGCGGCGGCTACGACGCACAGTGGCAGCCGGTTCTCACCGACTGGATCCGCGCTATACTGCACGCGCCGCTCACGACACAGGGGATCTCCCTGAACCAGTTGACTGCCAAAGATAAGCAGGTGGAGATGGAGTTTTATCTTCCCATCGCCAGCCCGCTCAGGGCCGAGGCGCTTGATGCGCTGATCCGCGAGTACGATCCGTTATCCGCCGGGTGCCCGCCGCTGAACTTCCGCCAGGTGCAGGGGATGCTCAAAGGCTTTATCGACCTGGTTTTCCGCCACGAAGGGCGCTACTACCTGCTGGACTACAAATCGAACTGGCTGGGTGAAAGCAGCGAGGCCTACACCCAGGACGCGATGGCCTCGGCAATGCAAATGCATCGCTACGATCTGCAGTACCAGCTTTACACCCTGGCGCTGCACCGTTACCTGCGCCATCGCATGGCCGATTATCGCTACGAAACGCATTTTGGCGGCGTCATTTACCTTTTCCTGCGCGGAGTGGATGCAAATGACCCGCGTTCCGGCGTCTTTAGCACGCGTCCGGCAGCGGAACTGATTGAAAAAATGGATAACCTGTTTGCTGCAAGCACGGAGGAGGTGGCATGACGATGCAGGCGCTTCTGCTGGACGCGGTTGAACAACGATTACTGCGCCACCTGGATGTGCAGTTCGCCATGATGGTGGCTGGCGAGGAGCCTGCCGTCATGCTTGCCGCCGCCATTCTGAGCAAAGACGCGGGGGAAGGGCACGTATGTCTGCCGCTGTCGCGTCTGGCGGTGGATGAGAAAATGCCTCCGGCTTTACAGGCGTGTTTCGCGCTGCTGGGTGATACGGTGGACTGGAAGGGGATATTACTCGGCTCGCCTGCCGTTAGCGGAGCCGATACCGGGACGCCAATGATTCTGGTCGGCGAGCGTTTGTATCTTAACCGGCTGTGGCGTAACGAACTGACGGTAGCGCGCTTCTTCAGCGAGACCAACGCCCCGCTTCCCTGCGATGAAGCGCAGCTCCGGCAAACGCTGGATACGCTGTTTACCTCTGACGACGCGACAGACTGGCAGAAAGTGGCGGCAGCCGTGGCCTTAACGCGACGGATCTCGGTGATTTCTGGCGGCCCGGGCACCGGGAAAACGACCACAGTGGCAAAACTGCTTGCTGCCCTGATTCAGCTATCGGGTGAGCAAAAGTGCCGTATTCGCCTGGCGGCCCCCACCGGTAAAGCGGCGGCACGTCTGACGGAATCGTTAGGCGGCGCGCTGCAAAAACTGCCGCTAACCGGGGATCAGCTTGCGCTTTTCCCCAATGAAGCCAGCACGCTGCACCGTTTGCTAGGCGCACAGCCGGGCAGCCAGCGTCTGCGCTATCATGCCGGTAACCCATTGCACCTTGACGTGCTGGTCGTGGATGAAGCATCGATGATTGACCTGACGATGATGTCGCGTTTGATCGATGCGCTACCGCCGCACGCGCGCGTCATTTTCCTCGGCGATCGCGACCAGCTTGCCTCCGTGGAGGCGGGGGCCGTGCTGGGGGATATCTGCACCTATGCCAGCCTGGGATATACCGCGGAACGCGCTCAGGAGTTAGCCCGTCTCACCGGATGTTCGCTCACCTCTGAAAACCATTCGCTTGCAGGGGCGCTGCGCGACAGCCTGTGTCTGCTGCAAAAAAGCTACCGTTTCGGCAGCGACTCCGGCATCGGCCAGCTTGCGGCGGCAGTGAACCGGGGCGACCGGCGCACAACCACTGCGGTATTCGACGGTACCTTTACGGATATTGAGAAAAAATCGCTGCAAAGTGGGGAAGAGTATCAGGCAATGCTGGACGACGCCCTGCAGGGGTACCAGCACTTTCTGACGGGCGTACAACAGCAAAGTACGCCGGAGCAGGTCATTGCCGCGTTTGGCGAGTATCAGTTGCTCTGTGCGCTGAGGGAAGGCCCCTTTGGCGTCCGGGGTCTGAACGACAGGCTGGAACAGCTGCTGGCGCAAAAACGCAAAATTAACCGTACCCCGCACTCGCGCTGGTATGAAGGGCGACCGGTGATGATCTCCCGTAACGACAGCACGCTGGGGTTGTTTAATGGGGATATCGGGATTGCGCTCGACTGCGGTCAGGGCCTGCGCGTCTGGTTCCAGATGCCGGACGGGAGCGTGAAGTCCTTCCAGCCCAACCGTTTACCCGAGCATGAAACCGCCTGGGCGATGACGGTGCATAAATCCCAGGGCTCCGAGTTTAACCATGCGGCGCTGATCCTGCCCACGCAGCTTTCACCCATCATTACCCGCGAGCTGATCTATACCGCCATTACGCGCGCGCGTCAGCGCCTGTCTCTTTATGCCGATGAACGGGTGCTGGTGCAGGCGATCGCCACCCGAACGGAACGCCGAAGCGGGCTGGGCGCGATATTTGAGTCCCTCTGAATGAAAGCCCCCGCCGGACGGTGAGGGCGTCATATCATCCCAGGTCAGCCATCAGCACTTTTGAACGGCGCTGATAGTTGTACATCTCTTTCTTCGTTTCGGGCAGAGAATCGATATCCACCGGCGTGAATCCGCGCTCCTGGAACCAGTGAATGCTGCGCGTCGTCAGGACGAACAGCTTGCTCAGTCCCATCTGGCGCGCCTGTGACGCCACGCGTTCAAGCAGCATTTCGCCGCGTGAAGAGCTACGGTAATCAGGATGCACCGCCACGCAGGCCATTTCACCGATCTTCTCTTCCGGGAACGGATAGAGCGCGGCGCAGGCAATGGTCAGGTTATCGCGCTGAATAATGGTGAATTTGTCGATCTCCATTTCCAGCTGTTCGCGTGAGCGGCGCACCAGAATACCCTGCTGTTCCAGCGGGCGGATCAGCTCCAGAATGCCGCCGATGTCATTGATGGTGGCGCGGCGGATCTGCTCCGCACTCTCCATCACAATCTGTGTACCAATACCGTCGCGGGAGAACAGCTCCTGGAGCAGGGCCCCGTCTTCCTGATAGCTGATCAGGTGGCTGCGGCGCACGCCGCTGCGGCAGGCCTTCACGGCGCCACGCAGGAAGCGGACGGTGCCGGAGTGGTAATCGCCTTCGGCTTCCAGCGCTTCCACGCGTGCCTGGGCTTCGTTCGGGAAGAGTTCCGGTACGATTGTTCCTTCAGCGTCCACGACGCCCTGCGAGGAGCAGAACCCAATCATTTTTTCCGCCTTCAGCTTGATCGCCAGCTGCGTGGCGATCTCTTCGGACGTCAGGTTAAAGCTTTCGCCGGTCACGGAAACGGCGACCGGGCCCATCAGCACGATGGCACCGCTGTCCAGCTGGCGATGAATAGCTTCTTCATCAATACGACGAATGCGGCCGCTGTGGCAGTAATCCACGCCATCGTCCACGCCGAGCGGCTGGGCAATGATAAAGTTGCCGCTCACGACGTTGATATGCGCGCCCTGCAGCGGCGTATTGTTCAGGCTCATGGAGAGACGCGCGGTAATATCCAGCTGCAGCAGACCCGCCGCCTGTTTCACCAGCTCCAGGGTTTTGGCATCGGTGACGCGGGTGTGTTTGTGGTAAATCGGCTCGTGGTGGTGAGCGGCCAGGTTGGCGTCGATCTGCGGACGCGCGCCATACACCACCACCAGGCGGATCCCGAGGCTGTGCAGCAGGCCAATGTCATTGACGATGCTGGAAAAATTTTCATGCTCAATGGCTTCGCCACCAAGCATGATGACAAACGTTTTTCCCCGATGGGCGTTGATATAGGGAACAGAATGGCGGAATCCCTGGACCAGTTCGGTTCTACGTTCCTTCACCATGGCACAACCCTTAATGAATGTTTATTCGTAATTTCTGTATTTTTATTCGATTGTGGTCGCGTGTGCAAGTGCAAATTTTCCGCGACCCACAGAAATTGGTAAGTAATCCGTGCGTTAGCGTATGATTGTTTACCCTTTTATAGATGACAGTTTATGCGTCATTCGTTAAAGTTTTCGGTCAATTTGGACATTTTGTATATCAGTCAGTGTTCTTGCTCGGGAGAAGCATGTCGGGATCCAATTCAGCAATAAGCCGCCGCCGTTTGTTAAAAGGGGCCGGGGCAATGTGGTTGCTTAGCGTCAGTCAGGTCGGTCTTGCCGCCACCAGTCAGGTGGTGGCGGTGCGCGTCTGGCCGTCGTCGACCTATACGCGCGTGACGGTCGAATCCAATCGCGTGCTGAAATATAAGCAATTTGCCCTCAGCAACCCGGAACGCGTGGTGGTGGATCTCGAAGGCGTTAACCTCAACTCCGTGCTGAAAGGGATGGCGGCGCAGATCCGCGGCGACGATCCGTTTATTAAATCGGCGCGCGTCGGGCAGTTTGATCCACAAACCGTGCGCATGGTGTTTGAGCTTAAACAGAACGTTAAGCCGCAGCTGTTCGCCCTGGCGCCCGTCGCGACGTTTAAAGAGCGCCTGGTGATGGATCTCTACCCGTCCAACGCAACGGATATCCAGGATCCGCTTCTTGCTCTGCTGGAGGACTACAATAAGGGCGATCTTCAGCGTCAGGTGCCGCCTGCGCAAAGTGGCCCGCAGCCCGGAAAAGCAGGGCGGGATCGTCCGATTGTGATCATGCTCGATCCAGGCCACGGCGGCGAAGACTCCGGTGCGGTGGGGAAATACCGCACGCGTGAAAAAGACGTGGTGCTGCAAATTGCCCGTCGTCTGAAGGCGTTGATTGATAAAGAAGGCAATATGCGCGCCTATATGACGCGCAATGAAGATATCTTTATTCCGCTGAAGGTCCGGGTGGCGAAAGCGCAGAAGCAGCGCGCCGATTTGTTCGTGTCGATCCATGCGGATGCCTTCACCAGCCGCCAGCCAAGCGGCTCGTCGGTATTCGCGCTCTCAACTAAAGGCGCGACCAGTACCGCAGCAAGATTCCTGGCAGACAGCCAGAACGCCTCTGACCTGATTGGTGGCGTGAGCAAAAGCGGCGACCGCTACGTCGACCACACTATGTTCGATATGGTGCAGTCGCTGACCATTAACGACAGCCTGAAGTTTGGTAAAGCGGTGCTGGGCAAGCTGGGCAATATCAATAAGCTGCATAAAAACAGCGTTGAACAGGCCGGGTTTGCGGTACTCAAGGCACCGGATATCCCGTCGATTCTGGTCGAAACCGCGTTTATCAGTAACGTCGAAGAGGAGCGCAAGCTCAAGACGGCAAAATTCCAGCAGGAAGTGGCGGAGTCGATTCTGGCGGGGATACGGGCGTATTTCTCTGACGGGGCGACGCTGGCGCGGCGCGGGTAAATCTTTCAGCCGGGTAAATGCCCGGCAAATTCACAAACGACAGATACAAAAAAACACCCTTGAGGGTGTTTATTGTTTTCAGAAGTGTTGGTTGCGGGGGCCGGATTTGAACCGACGACCTTCGGGTTATGAGCCCGACGAGCTACCAGGCTGCTCCACCCCGCGTCCGTCTTTCTACTCGTGTAGAAACTTACTTCTTCAAATTTGATTGGTTGCGGGGGCCGGATTTGAACCGACGACCTTCGGGTTATGAGCCCGACGAGCTACCAGGCTGCTCCACCCCGCGTCCGTCTTTCTACAGTCGTAGAAGATACTTCATCAAATTTTAATTGGTTGCGGGGGCCGGATTTGAACCGACGACCTTCGGGTTATGAGCCCGACGAGCTACCAGGCTGCTCCACCCCGCGTCCGTGGATGCGCACTATACTCGGATAGGTTTGTGATGCAACCCCTTTTTCACATAAATCATGATTTTGTATGCAAATTGAACGACATGGCTCTGTTTGGACTATTTTTTGCGCAAAATTTGCCAAAGGGCATGCGATCGCATTTCATTAGCCCTGGCGGTTTGTTATCTTCATCACGCGGAAATGGGCAACTTAAAGACGAGATATAATGAAAGGACGTTGGGCGAAGTATCTGATGGCGGGCGCAATGGTAGCGATTCTTGCGGCCTGTTCTTCCAAACCGACCGATCGCGGTCAACAGTATAAAGACGGGAAGTTATCCCAGCCTTTCTCTTTAGTTAATCAGCCTGATGCCGTCGGCGCACCGATTAATGCCGGTGATTTCTCCGAGCAGGTCTACCAGATCCGCAACGCGTCGCCGCGTCTGTATGGCACCCAGAGTAGCGTGTATAACGCGGTCCAGGATTGGCTGAAAGCAGGCGGCGATACGCGCAATATGCGCCAGTTTGGTATCGACGCCTGGCAAATGGAAGGGGCCGATAATTACGGCAACGTCCAGTTTACCGGCTACTACACCCCGGTTATCCAGGCACGACACTCCCGTCAGGGCGAGTTCCAGTATCCTATCTACCGTATGCCGCCAAAACGCGGTCGTCTGCCGTCTCGCGCTGAGATCTACGCCGGTGCGCTGAGCGAAAACTACGTTCTGGCCTACAGCAACTCCCTGATGGATAATTTCATCATGGACGTTCAGGGCAGCGGCTACATTGATTTTGGCGACGGGTCGCCGCTTAACTTCTTCAGCTATTCCGGTAAAAACGGCCACGCCTATCGCAGTATCGGCAAGGTGCTGATCGACCGCGGCGAAGTGAAGAAAGAAGATATGTCGATGCAGGCGATCCGCGAGTGGGGCGAGAAACACAGCGAAGCCGAGGTGCGCGAGCTGCTGGAGCAGAACCCGTCGTTCGTCTTCTTCAAACCGCAAAACTTCGCGCCGGTGAAAGGGGCCAGCGCGGTTCCGCTGATTGGCCGCGCGTCGGTAGCATCGGATCGTTCGATTATTCCTGCAGGCACCACGCTGCTTGCTGAGGTCCCTCTACTGGACAATAACGGCAAGTTCAACGGTCAGTATGAGCTGCGTCTGATGGTGGCGCTGGACGTCGGCGGGGCAATTAAAGGCCAGCACTTCGACATCTATCAGGGTATTGGCCCTGACGCAGGCCATCGCGCGGGCTGGTATAACCACTACGGACGCGTGTGGGTACTGAAGGCGGCGCCGGGTGCTGGAAACGTATTCAGCGGCTGATTGTGGTATTCTGAGCAAAATACGGATTACTGTTCAGGGTGAGGAAAACCTCACCCTTTTTACATCTGAGGTTTTATGTCTGTGGTAATCAGCGACGCCTGGCGCCAGCGTTTTGGCGGAACGGCACGTTTATATGGTGAAAAAGCCCTGCAGCTGTTTGCGGATGCGCACGTCTGCGTCGTGGGCATTGGTGGTGTGGGGTCGTGGGCGGCAGAAGCGCTGGCGAGAACCGGTATTGGCGCAATTACCCTGATTGACATGGATGACGTTTGCGTCACCAACACTAACCGTCAAATCCACGCCCTGCGCGATAGCGTCGGCCTGGCAAAATCCGAGGTGATGGCGGAGCGTATTCGTCTCATCAACCCGGAGTGCCGCGTGACGGTGATCGACGACTTTGTGACGGCAGATAACGTCGCGGAGTACATGAGCAAAGGCTACAGCTATGTGATTGACGCCATCGACAGCGTGCGGCCAAAAGCGGCGTTGATCGCATACTGCCGTCGCTACAAGGTGCCGCTGGTCACGACGGGCGGCGCGGGCGGGCAAATCGATCCGACGCAGATCCAGGTGGCCGATCTGGCGAAAACGATCCAGGATCCGCTGGCGGCCAAGCTGCGTGAGCGCCTGAAGAGCGATTTTAACGTGGTGAAGAACAGCAAAGGCAAGCTGGGCGTCGACTGCGTGTTCTCGACCGAAGCGCTGGTCTACCCGCAGGCGGATGGCTCAGTCTGCGCAATGAAGAGCACGGCGGAAGGGCCAAAACGAATGGATTGCGCCTCAGGTTTTGGTGCGGCCACCATGGTGACCGCCTCCTTCGGCTTTGTGGCGGTGTCTCACGCCCTCAAGAAAATGATGGCGAAGGCGGAACGTCAGGCCTGAGCCTGACGTGCGGCATCCAGTACCGCGTCGCTGAGCGCGATCAACCCCTGACCGCGCGAGGCGCTGAGCTGCGCGCGCAGCCCAAGCTCATCAAATAACGCCAGCGGCGAATGCGTCAGCAATTCCGCCGCGCTTTTCCCTTCCACAGCGGTCAGCAATACGGCCAGCAGGCCCCTGACGATGCGGCCTTCGCTGTCGCCGAAGAAGTGCAGCTTCTCGCCGGAGACGCTCACGCCCAGCCAGACGCGGTTTTCACAGCCAGCTATTTCTTTCGCCTGCGCTTTAAGATCGTCTGAAAGGGCAGGGAGCTGTTTACCCAGCAGGATCAGCTGTCGATATTTATCTTCCCACTGCTGGAGCGGGGCGAAGGTCTGTTTTAAGGTCTCTTCTGTGATGACCGTGCCAAACGGATGTCCGGCTAAAGCAGCGCTAGTCATTAATCCACCAGTATTTCAAGGGCGCGGTCAACGGCGGCAACCAGCGCGTCGACATCGCTTTGGGTATTATACGGCGCAAACGAGGCGCGCAGCGTACCGTTAACGCCGAGCGCCGCCAGCAGCGGCTGGGCGCAGTGCTGTCCGGCACGCAGGGCAATGCCGTACCCAGCGAGCAGCGTCACCATGTCGCTATGGTGAACGCCCGCAAAATCAAAGGCGAGCAGGCTTGAGTCCTGAACGCGGAACGAGCGGAAGCCCGGGCGCTTTTTGAGCTCTTCCTCTGCCAGCGTCGCCAGCCCCCGGCTCCAGCTTTCAGCCTGGACAATGTCGGTTTCTGCCAGCCACTCCAGCGCCGCGCTTAAGCCAATCACCCCCGCCACGTTCGGCGTACCGGCCTCCAGACGATAGGGAACATCCTGAGTTTTGAAGCCATCGAACGACACTTCGGTAATCATTTTGCCGCCACCGAGCCACGGCGTCATTTTTGCCAGCAGTTCTGGCTTGCCGTACAGCGCCCCAATACCGGTTGGCCCGTAGAGCTTATGTCCCGAGAAGGCATAGAAGTCGATATCAAGCGCCTGCACATCAGCGGGGAAGTGCACCACGCCCTGAGCGCCGTCGACCATCACCACCATCCCGCTGGCATGGGCAATGCGAATAGCCTGAGCCAGGTCCGGGCAACCTCCCGTGACGTTCGACATCTGTCCGAGCGCCATAATGCGGCTGCGAGGGGTAATCAGTTCGGGGAGACGGGCCACGTTGGGAAGAAGGTCTGCACCCAGTGGAAGCTTCACCACGCGTGCGCCCGTTTGCTCCGCCACCATCAGCCATGGCACCAGGTTGGCGTGATGTTCCGCCTCGCTGACGACGATCTCATCGCCCGGCTGAAGCAGCGGGCGCGCGTAGCACTGGGCCACCATATTGATGGCCTCGGTCGTGCCGCGCGTCCAGACGATGTTTTTCCCGCTTTCGGCATTGATCAGACGCGCGACCTGATCGCGTGCGGCTTCGTAGCGCGCGGTTAATCGCTGCGCTTCGGCAAACTGGCTGCGATGCACGTTCCCGGCGCTCAGGCTGTAGAACTGCTGCGTGGCCTCAATCACCGCCTGTGGCTTAAGGGCGGTGGCGGCGCTATCCAGGTAAATACCGGCATCGGCCAGGGCCGGAAACTGTGCGCGGAACTGCGCAGGACTGAAAGCGTTCATGGGATTCCTCATTTCAATATAGCGATCGTCGCGCAATTTCAGCGGCAGGGCAAGGAGGTTGATATCTATCAGAATTGTCTGCTTATCCTTACGACCTCAAAAAAGCAGGTTATGCTAAATAGTGTTAGGCGGATGTTTTAGCCTGTTATAAATCGAGGTTTGAATAGCATTAATTGCTAAAGGAGAATAATCATGAATAAGACAGCTGCAATCATTTCTGCCTGTGCGTTTACTTTTGCCCTGAGCGCCTGTTCTGGTAATAACTACGTGATGCACACCAACGATGGTCGTTCTATCGTTTCGGAAGGGAAACCGACTACCGATAATGATACCGGGATGATTTCGTACAAAGATGCTAACGGGAACAAGCAGCAGATCAACCGCACGGACGTTAAAGAGATGAAAGAGATCGAGCATTAACAGATCGCAGGCGAAAAAAAAGCACCGCAAATTGGCGGTGCTACATTAATCACTATGGACAGACAGGGTAAATGTACAGGAAGTGAAAAATTGGTAGCGTTGCTACCGTGGTCTGAATCGCAGACCAATTGCAAACACAACAACACAACATCACAACCGTAAGCCAAAAGCCCTTCAGAACACGCATTCCGAAAAAAGCTCTTCGTTCCGGCTCAGGAAGTGCCGCCACTATAGGTATTTGCTGGTAGTTCCTCAACGGACAAATTATAATGGCTCAGATAAAAAAAACTAATAGGTTAAACGTTGTTTCCTGTTTGTTAAAATCCGTTAACATCTAAGCCAGATAACCATGTCAAAGCGATTGCCACCCCTTAATGCATTACGTGTTTTTGATGCAGCAGCACGTCACCTGAGCTTTACCCGCGCAGCAGATGAGCTTTTTGTGACACAGGCCGCAGTAAGTCACCAAATCAAGTCTCTGGAGGATTTTCTGGGCCTTAAGCTGTTTCGTCGACGCAACCGTTCGTTGCTGTTGACCGAAGAGGGGCAGAGCTATTTTCAGGATATTAAAGAGATTTTTTCCCAGCTTACGGAAGCCACGCGTAAGCTGCAGGCTCGCAGTGCAAAAGGTGCTCTGACCGTCAGTTTATTGCCCAGTTTTGCCATTCATTGGCTGGTGCCAAGACTCTCAAGCTTTAACTCAGCTTATCCGGGGATCGACGTTCGAATCCAGGCGGTAGATCGTCAGGAGGACAAGCTGGCCGATGACGTGGATGTCGCCATTTTTTATGGTCGCGGTAACTGGCCGGGCTTGCGCGTTGAAAAATTATACGCAGAATATCTCCTGCCGGTCTGTTCTCCTCTGCTGTTAACAGGCGAGAAGGCGCTGAAGTCACCCGCTGATCTGGCTCAGCATACGCTTTTGCATGATGCCTCTCGCCGCGACTGGCAAACTTATACCCGTCAATTAGGTCTTACACATATTAACGTGCAGCAGGGACCCATTTTTAGCCACAGTGCGATGGTGTTACAGGCTGCCATTCACGGGCAGGGCGTGGCGTTGGCGAACAACGTCATGGCGCAGTCCGAAATTGAGGCAGGCCGCCTGGTTTGCCCTTTTAATGATGTACTGGTCAGCAAGAATGCGTTTTATCTGGTTTGTCATGACAGTCAGGCAGAACTGGGTAAAATAGCCGCCTTCCGGCAGTGGATACTGGCGAAAGCGGCAACCGAGCAAGAAAAATTCCGCTTCAGGTATGAGCAATAACGTTTGTGTGCCGGGCACGCATCAATTCAGGACTTAAACATGACCAGCCGATTCATGCTGATTTTTGCCGCGGTGAGTGGCTTTATTTTTGTTGCACTGGGCGCCTTTGGCGCACATGTATTAAGCAAGTCTTTGGGCGCAGTAGAGATGGGCTGGATCCAGACCGGCCTTGAATATCAGGCATTCCACACGTTGGCGATTTTTGGGCTGGCGGTGGCGATGCAGCGTCGTATCAGTATCTGGTTTTACTGGAGCAGCGTGTTTATGGCGCTGGGTACCGTGTTGTTCAGCGGTAGCCTGTACTGCCTTGCGCTCTCACATCTGCGCCTGTGGGCGTTTGTTACACCTGTCGGCGGCTTCAGCTTCCTGGCGGGTTGGGTATTAATGTTTATCGGAGCTATCCGTCTGAAACGCAAGGGCGTTGTTCATGAATAAGGTTGTTTTATATTGTCGCCCGGGGTTTGAGAAAGAGTGCGCCGCGGAAATTACCGATAAAGCGGCGAAGCGCGAAGTCTTCGGCTTTGCCCGCGTAAAAGAAAACGCGGGCTATGTGGTATTCGAGTGCTATCAGCCTGAAGACGCAGACAAGCTGGCGCGCGAGCTGCCGTTCAGCTCGCTGATCTTTGCTCGCCAGATGTTTGTCGCGGGTGAGCTGCTGAAGGATCTTCCGCCGGAAGACCGCATCACGCCTATTGTCGGCATGCTGCAGGGCGTGGTGGAGAAGGGCGGCGATCTGCGCGTTGAAGTGGCGGATACCAACGAAAGTAAAGAGCTGATGAAGTTCTGCCGTAAGTTCACCGTGCCGCTGCGTGCGGCGCTGCGTGATGCGGGCGTGCTGACGAACTACGAAACGCCGAAGCGTCCGGTGGTGCATATCTTCTTTATCGCACCGGGCTGCTGCTACACAGGCTATTCGTACACCACCAACAACTCTCCCTTCTTTATGGGTATTCCGCGTTTGCGTTTCCCGTCCGATGCGCCAAGCCGTTCCACGCTCAAGCTGGAAGAGGCGTTCCACGTCTTTATCCCGGCAGATGAGTGGGATGAGCGTCTGGCAAACGGCATGTACGCCGTCGACCTTGGCGCGTGCCCGGGCGGCTGGACCTATCAGCTGGTGAAACGCAATATGTGGGTATCGTCCGTTGATAACGGTCCAATGGCGCAAAGCCTGATGGACACCGGGCAGGTCACCTGGCTGCGTGAAGACGGTTTCCGCTATCGCCCGAACCGTAACAACATCTCGTGGATGGTGTGCGATATGGTTGAGAAGCCGGCAAAAGTCGCCGCGCTGATGGCTTCCTGGCTGGTCAACGGCTGGTGTCGTGAGACCATTTTCAACCTCAAGCTGCCGATGAAAAAGCGCTATGAGGAAGTGTCGCAGAACCTGGCCTACATTCAGGAGCAGATGGATGAACACGGTATTAACGTGGAGATCCAGGCGCGTCAGCTGTATCACGACCGTGAAGAGGTGACGGTGCATATTCGTCGCTGGTGGGCTGCGGTTGGCGGACGTCGCGACGAGCGATAGTCCGCTGATTGCCCCTCACCCCGGCCCTCTCCCCAAAGGGGCGAGGGGGGAAAAGACCGCACCGGGCAGTTCCCTCTCCCCCATGGGGAGAGGGTTAGGGTGAGGGGATATTAACGTTCTAATCGCAACTGCTGTAAATTCCCGTCCAGCTGTAAATCCGTCTGTAGCGTTGCGATTTCCCGGCAGATAAACGCCATCTCTTTATGCGCCTCCAGCTTCTTGCGCCACTTTTCCGGTACCTCATCCAGACGGGCGTAAATCCCTTCCAGACTTTGAAAATCGGTCAGCAGCTGCGCGGCGCTCTTCGGCCCAATACCGGCGACACCCGGAACTTTAGAACTGCTGATGCCTGCCAGCCCCCAGTAATCCGGCAGTTGCTCGGGCGATACGCCGAACTCGCTGGCAATAAACGGCGCGTCCAGCCAGCGTTTTTGAAAATAGTCACGAATGCGAATAGTCGGAGAGAGCAGCTGGCAATAGCCTTTGTCAGTTGAAACGATAGTGGCCTGATATCCGGCACTTGCCACCTTTACGGCCAGGGTGGCTGCGAGATCGTCGGCTTCGTTTCCCTGTGCGCCCCAGCAGGGAACGCCCCGCTGTTCAAATGCAGCGCGCAGCATGGGCAACTCGGCGTGAAGATCGTCCGGCATCGGGGCGCGTCCGGCTTTGTAGTCGGGCAGACGCTGGTGTCGCCAGCCCGTGTTGCGGGCTTCGTCATCAAATACCGCGACCGCATGGGTGGGCTCACTGTGGCGGATAAGCTGTTCCAGCGCGTGCAGGCAGGTGTCTTTACAAGGCGTCCCCTGTACCGCATGGATACGGCGAATCAGGTTAAGAGCATCGACGATAAGTAAATGAACGGCCACAGATAATCTCCCTTCTATCTCATGCGTGAAGGGTAACACTGTCAGCAGCGTGAAACTATGAATGGTGGGGAAAACAGGAAGAAGCCTCGCAAAACGAGGCTTCCTGAGGGGCTTAATCGCAGGTTACGATCTTCATCGCCAGGCCGCCGCGAGAGGTTTCGCGGTATTTGGCGTTCATATCTTTACCGGTTTCGTACATGGTTTCGATAACCTTATCGAGACAGACGCGCGGTTCGCTGGTACGGCGCAGCGCCATACGTGCCGCGTTCACCGCCTTCACGGAGGCAATCGCGTTACGTTCGATGCACGGTACCTGTACCTGTCCGGCAACCGGGTCACAGGTCAGTCCCAGGTTATGCTCCATGCCGATTTCCGCAGCAATGCACACCTGTGTCGGGCTTGCACCCAGCAGTTCGGCCAGACCCGCCGCCGCCATGGAGCACGCCACGCCGACTTCACCCTGACAGCCCACTTCCGCACCGGAGATAGACGCGTTCATCTTATACAGCGAACCAATCGCACTGGCGACCAGCAGGTAGCGCGCCAGCGAGTTCGCGTTTACTTCACGGATAAACTTGTCGTAGTACGCCAGCACCGCCGGAACGATACCGCAGGCGCCGTTAGTCGGCGCGGTGACCACTCGGCCCCCTGCGGCGTTCTCTTCGTTTACCGCCAGGGCGAACATGTTGATCCAGTCTACAACGGCCATCGGGTCCGTCGTCGTTTTGTCGGTGCTCACCAGCATACGGCGCAGTGCAGCAGCGCGACGCGGCACGCGAAGCTTGCCCGGCAGAACGCCTTCGGTAGTGATCCCGCGCTCTATACCGCCGCGCATCACTTCCCAGACGTTAGTGAAGTGCTGTTCGAGCTCCTCTTTGCTGTGAAGTGCCAGCTCGTTTTTCATCATCAGGCCGGAAAGGGACAGGCCCGTCTCCTGACAGTGACGCTGGAGATCCGCCGCCGTTTTGTACGGATACGGCACCTCGACAGAAGCGTTATCGATTTGACCAAAGTGGTCTTCGTCGACGATAAAACCGCCGCCGATAGAGTAATACGTCTGGCTGTATACCGCTTTGTCGCCGGCCAGTGCGGTAATGCGCATGCCGTTTTCGTGCAGCGACAGGTTGTCCGCATGGAAATTCATGCAGTGGTCAACCGGGAATTCAACCTCATGCTCACCGTTCGCCAGCAGCAGGCGACCGTGGGTGTTCACATCCTGGATGAAGCCAGGGATCGCATCAATATCAACGGTATCCGGCAGGTTTCCCGCCAGGCCCATGATAATGGCGATATCGGTATGGTGGCCTTTCCCGGTCAGGGAAAGCGAGCCGTATACATCGACAACCACGCGGGTAATGTCATGCAAGATGCCGCGTGCAATCAAGTCATCCGTGAACTGCTTACCGGCTTTCATTGGTCCGACGGTGTGAGAGCTGGAAGGACCAATACCGATTTTGAAGATATCGAATACGCTAATCATGATGCGTCCATTGCTTTCAGTCAGAGAGGGAGGAGTGCGCCGTCCGAAGACGGCGCGGGTGATAATCAGAACATGGTGTACAGGGAGTAGAAGATCGCAGAGATTGCGATAAGACCCATGATAACTACAAACACGTTGCTCACATGACCGCTGTACTTGCGCATAGCAGGGACTTTCTGAATCGCGTACATCGGCATCAGGAACAGAATCATCGCGATGACCGGGCCGCCCAGGGTTTCAATCATGCCCAGGATGCTTGGGTTCAGGGTCGCTACCGCCCAGGTGGTGAGCAGCATGAACAGCGCAGTGATTTTGTTCAGCTTGTTGATTTCAATGCTCTTGCCTTTACCGCGCAGAGATTTAATCACCATACCGTTGAAGCCTTCACGCGCGCCGAGGTAGTGGCCCAGGAAGGATTTGGTGATGGCGATAATCGCGATGATAGGTGCCATCCACGCAATGACCGGTGCGTTAAAGTGGTTCGCCAGGTAAGACAGAATAGAGATGTTCTGCTCTTTCGCTGCCGCCAGATCCACCGGGGAGAGGCTCAGTACGCAGCTGAAGACGAAGAACATCACGGTCAGTACCATCATGATGTGAGCGCGCGCCAGGATGCTGGAGCACTTCTTCTCTGCGCCATTACCGTACTCTTCACGTTTCGCCACAGCGAAAGAAGAGATGATTGGGGAGTGGTTGAAAGAGAACACCATCACCGGAATCGCCAGCCAGAGGGTCATCAGCAGGCCGTTACCGGTTGCCGATGCGCTGCTCAGGGACAGGGTTTCCAGCGCTGCACCGTTCCACTGTGGGATCAGGTAGCAAGCCAGCACCATCAGAGCAATAACGAACGGGAAGACCAGTACGCTCATTGCTTTCACAATCATCTGCTCACCGAAGCGAACGATAGTCATCATGCCCACGATCAGGATCAGAGACAGAATCGCACGCGGCGGCGGCGTCATGTGCAGCTGGTGCATCATGAAGCTTTCAACGGTGTTGGTGATCGCCACGCTGTAGACCAGCAGAATAGGGTAAATCGCGAAGAAGTAGAGCAGGGTAATCAGTTTACCTGCGCCAACGCCGAAATGCTCTTCAACAACTTCAGTGATGTCTTCGCCCGGGTTTTTACCGGACAGCACGAAGCGGGTCAGACCGCGGTGTGCAAAGAAGGTCATCGGGAAAGCAATGATAGCCATAATGATCAGCGGGATCAGACCGCCGACGCCTGCGTTGATAGGAAGGAACAGTACACCAGCGCCGATTGCCGTGCCGTAAAGGCCAAGCATCCACATGGTATCCGTTTTGCGCCAACCACTTCGGGATTCAATCGAAGCAACGGTGCTGGTTTGAGTGGTTTCCATCTGTATCTCCTGGAGGAAGCGAATTGTCAGGTTTTTTAGTCAAATCCGATGAAAAAGTGCCTGACGGTAATATGAAATTCGTTCAGTGACGGTTTTTTAATAATTTTCGCCCGTAACTATTGGCGGGCGGAAAGATACATTCTAGTTATGAATCTATCAGTGATCCTGATCCCAAATGCAATAATCCACTTATGATGTGGGCATCTTTAGACCATTTATCTGTTAAAAAAACATCAAAGAGAATTTACGGGCGCGAAGGCTACCACCAACGACATGTGAGCTGAAAGACTGACCCGTGATATAGGTGTCTTTAGCTGTAAAGAAATGGGTTTTTAGTATTTTCTGGCAGGTAATTTGGATTAAGGCTGATAATTTACGGTTGGAAAAACAAGGTAATCGTTTGCGTTTGCGCATAGTTTGTAAAAGACATAAGTGATGCGTATGAATTACCTCGGTAATAAAAAAGCCGGGACGCACAACAGGGCGACCCGGCTTTGATCAGATGCTGCTGAGCGTTAGGTGCAGATTTCGTAGCAAGGAATGTAGGCGGATCCTGGCAGCTTCATGCGGTGCTGAGCGACAAAGCCCTGCAGCATGTCGTCCATGCGGCGCATCATCTCCGGGTCGCCGTGGATCTTGTACGGACCGTACTGTTCAATGGCGCGGATGCCCATCTCTTTGACGTTGCCCGCCACAATCCCGGAGAAGGCACGACGCAGATCGGCCGCCAGGACTTCCACCGGCTGGTCCGGGTAGAGTTTCAGGTTCGCCATATTTTCATGCGTTGGCTCGAACGGGATCTGCAGGTCCGGCGCGATGCGGATTGACCAGTTAAAGCTGTACGCATCGCCGGTATCGCGACGGTTTTCTTTTACCAACGGCATCGCTTTTTTCATCTGGCGCGCCACTTCCGCGGCATCGTCAATGATGATGCGATAGTGACGACGCGCGGCTTCACCCAGCGTGTGCACGATAAACTCGTCCAGCACGCGGAAGTAGTCGGCGCTCTCTTTTGGCCCGGTCAGGATCAGCGGCAGAACCTGATCTTTGTTGGCCGGGTTCATCAGAATACCCAGCAGGTAGAGCAGCTCTTCCGCTGTCCCCACTCCGCCCGGGAAGATGATAATGCCGTGGGCGATACGGACAAACGCTTCAAGACGTTTCTCGATATCCGGCATGATAATCAGCTCGTTAACCAGCGGGTTAGGCGGCTCAGCGGCTATGATTGACGGCTCGGTCATGCCGATAAACCGCCCCTCTTTATAACGCTGCTGCGCGTGTCCCACTGCGGCACCTTTCATTGGTGCTTCCATCGCACCCGGACCGCAGCCGGTACAGATGTTCAGCTCGCGCAGGCCGAGCTGCGTTCCTACCCGACGGGCATAAAGGTATTCGGTTTCGTTAATGGAGTGGCCGCCCCAGCAGACGACCATGTTCGGCGCTTCGCCAACGTGCAGGGCACGGGCGTTACGCAAAATGGAGAACACCAGGTTGGTGATATGGACTGAGCTTTCCAGGTCGAGATGCTGGAAACGGCCTGCGTTGTGGATCTGCCCGTTAACAAACAGGATGTCACGCAGCACGGCAAACAGGTTAGCCTGAAGTGAACGAATGATGCGCCCGTCGACAAAGGCCTCTTCCGGCGGGTTGATGACTTCAAGCTTCACGCCACGCTCGCGGCGCAGCACGTTGATATCAAAGCTTTCGAAGCGGGACAGCAGTTCTTTACTGTTATCTGTCAGGCTTCCGGAGTTCAGTACGGCAAGTGAACAGTTACGAAACAGTTGATAAAGATCGCTGCTGGCCGTGCGCTTAAGCATGTCCACTTCCAGCTGCGACAACATATCCATTGAGCCAAGCGGGCTAATATGTGTAATCAAGTGAGCTCCTTACGGGACGATTATCGTCTTTCCCTGTTGATTACAATAGCCCTGGCGCGTGACGTTTCACAACCTAAAGCGCGGAAGATACCGCGCATATTGTGAAAATATTTATATTATTGACGCACCAGCCGTCCCGTTGCCGGCACAAAATCGGTGTTGGTGCGCCACGGGTTGATGTCCAGACCGCCACGGCGGGTGTAGCGCGCGTAAACGCTCAGTTTTTCTGGCTGGCAGAAACGCTGAATATCGCTAAAAATACGCTCCACGCACTGCTCGTGGAATTCGTTGTGATGGCGGAACGACACCAGGTAGCGCAGCAATTTTTCCCGGTCGATTTTCGGGCCGCGGTACTGGATCTGCACCGAGCCCCAGTCCGGCTGGTGGGTGATCAGGCAGTTGGATTTCAGCAGGTGGCTGACCAGCGTCTCTTCGACCACTTTTCCGCTCGCGGCATTTTCGAGGTAATCGGCGCTGAATTCATAATTCTCCACCTCAATATCCTGATCGTCGATGCAGGTCCCGTTGAAGTGGGCGACTGGCTGCCCTTCCAGCTCGTGCAGGCGATACAGTGAAACGCTCACCTTTCCCTGCGCGCAGGCGCTTAAATCACGTTCCAGGGTGTGCTGAACGTCGTCCCAGCTGTTGAATTTTGTCTGGTTAAAACTGTTGAGATAGAGCTTAAAGCTTTTGGACTCGACGAGATTAACGCTGGCGTAATCCAGCTCAACGTGGCCCACCGCCACCTGCGGCAGACCGCGCGCGTTAAGCCAGGAGAGTTCGTACAGCGTCCAGATGTCACCGCCGACAAACGGCAATGCGTCTGCATGCAGGCCCAGAGGATCGCGGTTCAGGCTGCGCGGCACGCCCTGAAGCAGGCTTGCATCGTAGGTATCGCGGTAATCGGTCGATTTACCCAGCGTTAAGCCGGTTAACGCCTGATGATTTTCGTAAGACATGTTTCATAGCCACTTTACAGGTACACTTATGGCCTGAGTTTATCCTGTCTGACAAGAAGAGAGAAATCGGTGGACATCGAAACTGCAAATGCCCTCACTACCTTCACGGCCCGCTATTGCGACGCATGGCATGAAAAGGACCAGACTTGGCCGCAAAGTGCTGATTTGTATGGTGTACCTTCGCCGTGCATTATCTCTTCAGTCGACGATTACGTTATCTGGCAGCCAAAACCTTTCGACGGCGAGCAAAATGTAAATGCGGTTGAACGGGCAATGGACATTGTGGTACAACCAGCGGTTCATGCGTTTTATACCACGCAGTTCGCAGGGGATATGCCCGCGCGCTTTGCTGATGTTACGCTGACGCTGTTGCAGACCTGGAACGAAGACGATCTGCAGCGTGTTCAGGAAAACCTGATTGGTCATTTGGTCACGCAAAAACGCCTTAAGCTTTCTCCGACGCTCTTTATTGCCACGCTGGACAGTGAACTGGATGTGTTATCCGTCTGTAACCTGTCAGGTGAAGTGGTTAAAGAGACTATCGGCACCCGCAATCGCGAGACTCTCGCCCCCTCTCTTGCGGATTTCCTTACCCGACTTGAGCCACTTCTGTAATCCATGATGCTATAGCGCGTGTGAGAGATCTCTTACAACGTTTGTGAGAGATCGCTGAAGATTCAGTATTACCTCATTTAATTCAGATTAATATCACTCTGTTTTTCAATGGATTACCTGTTCATCGTATTGTTTTTAGGGATTTATTACGGCTTACAACCCAGAAAGGGTGGGTTGTAAGACGAAGCGGAATAGCGGATTCTATCTCCGTCGACAGGACGCCGACACGAGAAACGAACATCAGGATGACGGCGTTTCTCACACAGGACTCGTCAGGATGGCGCTGCAGGAAGGCTTCATGATGAAGCGAAGTGGATAACGCAGGATGCGTAAGGGACACCTCCAGGAAGGAGAACGAGAGCCGGTCAGGATGGTCGGCGGGTCAGGAAGGCCAGGACGTTTCGGGATGAAACAAACACGTCAGGAAGATGTGTGCAGGATGCATTGGCTTACGGATGACCAGGCCTTCGGGCTTCAGGAAAAGTTGTCACGGATGAGCAGGGAGCACGAATTGTAGCTGGAATGCTGCGAAACGAACCGGGAGCACTGTTTTTACAGTGCTCCCTTTTTTTATTTCTGCCTTCCGCAATGCTATGCTGCGCGCCGTTCACTTTTTCAGTTGAGGTTACTATGACGCAACACGATAGCGTTCGTGCTCAGTTGCACGCCATCGAAGCCCTTTTGCGCCAACATCAGCTGTGGCAGGAGACCGCGCCGCAGCCAGAAGCGTTCGCGAGCACCCAGCCCTTCTGCCTGGATACGCTGGCCCCGTTTGAGTGGCTGCAGTGGGTGTTAATTCCCCGCATGCACGCCCTGCTTGAGGGTAGCCACCCGCTGCCGCAGGCGTTTGCTGTCTCTCCCTACTATGAAATGGCGCTAGAGGCGACGCACCCTGCGCGCGACGTGATGCTGGTCGAACTGGAAAAACTGGATGCCCTGTTTGCCGGTGAAGATGCATGACGCTTGAGATCCTCTATCAGGACGAGTGGCTGGTGGCGGTGAATAAACCGTCAGGCTGGCTGGTACACCGCAGCTGGCTCGATCGCGATGAGAAAGTGGTGGTGATGCAGACCGTTCGCGACCAGATTGGTCAGCATGTTTTTACCGCCCATCGTCTCGACAGGCCGACCTCCGGCGTGCTGCTGATGGGGCTTTCCAGCGAGGCGGGACGCCTGCTGTCACAGCAGTTTGAACAGCATCAGATGCAAAAGCGCTACCACGCGATCGTGCGCGGCTGGCTGACGGAAGCCGCCACGCTGGACTATCCGCTGGTAGAGGAGCTGGACAAAATCGCCGATAAATTTGCCCGCGATGACAAAGGTCCGCAGCCCGCAGTAACGGATTATCGCGGCATGGCGACGACCGAAATGCCGGTTGCAACCAGCAAATTTCCGACCACACGCTACAGCCTGGTTGAGCTTCTGCCTAAAACCGGGCGTAAGCACCAGCTGCGACGCCATCTTGCGCACCTGCGCCATCCGATTATTGGTGACAGCAAACACGGTGATTTGCGCCAGAACCGCAGTGCGGCCGAACACTTTGGCTGCCATCGTCTGATGCTGCACGCCAGCGAGCTGAGCCTGACGCACCCGTTTACCGGCGAGCCGCTGACTATTCGTGCGGGGCTGGACGACGTCTGGATGCAGGCGCTGTCACAGTTTGGCTGGCTGGGACAACTCCCCGAAAATGAAAGGGTTGAGTTTGTATCGGGCAACGTTCAGGATGAACGATAAACGCATTCATTATGGGAAAATATCATGGCTGAAGTAGGCATTTTTGTCGGCACAATGTACGGCAACTCGCTGCTGGTAGCGGAAGAGGCTGAGGCAATACTCGCCAGCCAGGGCCATAAAGCCACGGTCTATGAAGATCCGGAACTGGCAGACTGGGAAAAGTATAAAGATAAATACATTCTGGTGGTGACCTCCACCACCGGGCAGGGCGATCTGCCGGACAGCATCGTGCCGCTTTTCCAGGGCATTAAAGACCAGCTTGGCTATCAGCCGGACGTGCACTACGGCATCATTGCTCTGGGCGACAGTTCTTACGCCAACTTCTGCGGCGGCGGCAAGCAGTTCGATGCGCTCCTGCAGGAACAGAGCGCTCAGCGCGTTGGCGAGATGCTGCTGATTGATGCTGGAGAGCATCCGGAGCCAGAAAGCGAATCAAACCCATGGGTCGAGCACTGGGCAACTCTCCTTAAATAGTTGTGTAGGCCGGGTAAGGCGTAGCCGCCACCCGGCGATACACCCCGCACCAAACGCCAATTCCGTGAACCACCTTCCACTCCCCTGGGCTTATGCCATAAACAACCTCTCATACACCCTTTAATACTGTGTTTCTGCACGGTGAGGTGATGAGGCACTCCTTCATATACTTTTCCGGTCACTATAAAACGGCGTCAGGCCGTACCAAAACGACAAAACACCAATCTCATTCTGATTACCCTACCGGTGCTGTACAGAATGAACCAGGCGAAAGCTATGTTTCAGGAGTGCAACAATGAGTACATTAAGCCACGCAGCGAGCAGCGCTGAAAAGCGCACCAATGCCCGCTACTGGATAGTGGTGATGCTGTTTATCGTCACATCCTTTAACTATGGTGACCGCGCCACGCTGTCGATTGCCGGTTCGGAAATGGCAAAAGATATCGGCCTTGATCCGGTGGGCATGGGTTACGTTTTCTCCGCATTCTCATGGGCCTACGTCATCGGTCAAATTCCTGGCGGCTGGCTGCTGGACCGTTTTGGATCTAAACGCGTCTATTTCTGGTCCATCTTTATCTGGTCGATGTTTACCCTGTTGCAGGGTTTCGTCGATATCTTCAGCGGCTTCGGCATTATCGTGGCGCTCTTCACGCTGCGCTTCCTGGTAGGCTTAGCGGAAGCACCTTCCTTCCCGGGGAACAGCCGCATTGTCGCTGCCTGGTTCCCGGCGCAGGAGAGGGGAACGGCGGTGGCGATTTTCAACTCCGCACAGTACTTCGCAACGGTGATCTTCGCGCCAATAATGGGCTGGCTGACGCATGAGGTGGGCTGGTCGCACGTCTTCTTCTTCATGGGCGGGCTTGGGATCGTCATCAGCTTCGTCTGGCTGAAAGTGATCCACGAACCTAATCAGCATCCAGGCGTGAACAAAAAAGAGCTGGAGTACATCGCGGAAGGCGGCGCGCTGATCAATATGGATCAGAAATCCGCAAAAGCAAAAGTCCCGTTCAGCCAGAAATGGGCGCAGATCAAGCAGCTCGTCGGCTCACGCATGATGATCGGTATCTATCTGGGCCAGTACTGTATTAACGCCCTAACCTACTTCTTCATCACCTGGTTCCCGGTATACCTGGTGCAGGCACGCGGCATGTCGATTCTGAAAGCGGGATTTGTCGCGTCGGTCCCGGCAATCTGCGGCTTCGTCGGCGGCGTGCTCGGCGGAGTGATTTCCGACTGGCTGATGCGCCGCACCGGCTCGCTGAACATCGCGCGTAAAACCCCGATTGTGCTCGGCATGCTGCTCTCCATGACCATGGTGTTCTGTAACTACGTCAACGCCGAATGGATGATTATCGGCTTTATGGCGATGGCCTTCTTCGGCAAAGGCATTGGCGCGCTGGGCTGGGCGGTGATGGCGGATACGGCGCCGAAGGAGATCAGCGGCCTGAGCGGCGGCCTGTTCAACATGTTCGGCAACATCTCCGGGATTGTTACGCCTATAGCTATCGGCTACATCGTCGGCACCACCGGCTCTTTCAACGGTGCGCTAATCTACGTGGGTGTGCATGCGCTGGTGGCGGTACTGAGTTACCTGGTGCTGGTGGGGGATATCAAACGCGTCGAACTTAAACCTGTAGCGGAGCGTGGATGATGACAACGCAATCGAGTCCAACCGTTACGGAGATGAAGGTCATCCCGGTGGCCGGACAGGACAGCATGCTGCTCAATATTGGCGGTGCGCATAACGCCTGGTTTACCCGTAATATCGTTGTGCTGAAAGACAGCGCAGGGAATACCGGCGTGGGCGAGGCCCCGGGCGGAGAGGTGATTTACCAGACGCTGGTTGATGCCATTCCGCAGGTGGTGGGGCAGGAGGTCGCCCGTCTGAACAAGGTGGTTCAGCGGGTGCATAAGGGCAATCAGTCGGCAGACTTTGATACGTTCGGTAAAGGTGCCTGGACGTTCGAACTGCGCGTCAACGCGGTTGCCGCGCTGGAGGCCGCCCTGCTCGACTTGCTGGGTAAGGCGCTCAATGTTCCGGTTTGCGAGCTGCTGGGGCCAGGCAAACAGCGCGATGCGGTAACGGTGCTGGGCTATCTGTTCTACGTTGGCGATCGCAATAAGACCGATCTCCCGTATCTGGCCCGATCCACGGGCGATCACGACTGGTATCGCCTGCGCCACCAGGAAGCGCTCTCCAGCGACGCGGTAGTGCGTCTGGCCGAGGCGGCGCAGGATCGCTACGGCTTTAAGGATTTCAAGCTGAAGGGCGGCGTGCTGCCCGGCGAGCAGGAGATTGAAACGGCCCGGGCGCTGAAAAAACGCTTTGCGGATGCACGGATCACCGTCGATCCCAACGGCGCATGGCTGCTGGACGAAGCGATTAGCCTGTGCAAAGGGCTGGGGGATGTCCTGACCTATGCGGAAGACCCCTGTGGCGCGGAGCAGGGCTTCTCGGGCCGTGAAGTCATGGCCGAGTTTCGCCGCGCCACCGGGCTGCCTGTCGCGACCAATATGATCGCCACCAACTGGCGTGAAATGGGTCATGCGGTGATGCTGAACGCCGTCGACATTCCGCTGGCGGACCCTCACTTCTGGACGCTTTCAGGTGCAGTGCGCGTGGCGCAGCTGTGCGATGACTGGGGGCTGACCTGGGGCTGTCACTCGAACAACCACTTTGATATTTCGCTGGCGATGTTTACCCACGTTGGCGCGGCGGCGCCGGGTAACCCGACCGCCATCGACACCCACTGGATTTGGCAGGAAGGGGAAGCCCGCCTGACGAAAAATCCGCTGGAAATCATCAATGGCAAGATTGCCGTACCGGATGCGCCGGGGCTGGGCGTGGAGATTGACTGGGATCAGATCCATAAAGCCCATGAGGCGTATAAAAAGCTACCGGGTGGCTCGCGTAACGACGCGGGCCCGATGCAATACCTGATACCCGGCTGGACATTTGACCGTAAGCGCCCTGTTTTTGGACGTCACTGATAAAAGGATTACACGATGAGTACTTTTACGACCCCTGTCGTCACTTCCATGCAAATCATTCCGGTTGCGGGCCATGACAGCATGCTGATGAACCTGAGCGGCGCGCATGCGCCATTCTTCACCCGCAATATTGTCATTATCAAAGACAATTCCGGCCATACGGGCGTGGGCGAAATTCCGGGCGGGGAGAAGATCCGCCGGACGCTGGAAGATGCCATTCCGCTGGTCGTGGGCAAAACGCTGGGTGAGTACAAAAATATCCTCAACACCGTGCGCAACACCTTTGCCGATCGCGATGCCGGAGGGCGTGGCCTGCAGACCTTCGATCTGCGCACCACCATTCACGTGGTGACCGGGATTGAATCCGCGATGCTGGATCTGCTGGGTCAGCATCTGGGCGTTAACGTTGCGTCGCTGTTGGGCGAGGGGCAGCAGCGCAGCGAAGTGGAAATGCTGGGCTATCTGTTCTTTGTCGGCGACCGCAGGCTGACGCCATTGCCTTATCAGAGCCAGGCGGATGAACAATGCGACTGGTATCGACTCCGCCACGACGAGGCGATGACCCCGGATGCGGTGGTGCGCCTGGCGGAAGCCGCGTACGAAAAATATGGCTTTAATGATTTCAAACTGAAGGGCGGCGTTCTGGCCGGTGAGGAAGAGGCGGAAGCCGTCACCGCGCTGGCAAAACGCTTCCCGCAGGCGCGCGTGACGCTGGATCCGAACGGCGCGTGGTCGCTTGATGAAGCGATCAAAATTGGTAAGCAGCTGAAAGGCGTGCTGGCGTATGCGGAAGATCCGTGTGGGGCCGAGCAAGGCTTCTCGGGCCGTGAAGTCATGGCGGAATTCCGTCGCGCCACGGGGCTGCCGACCGCGACCAATATGATTGCCACCGACTGGCGTCAGATGGGACACACCCTGTCATTGCAGTCCGTCGATATTCCGCTGGCTGACCCGCACTTCTGGACGATGCAGGGGTCGGTGCGCGTGGCGCAAATGTGCCACGAGTTTGGCCTGACCTGGGGCTCGCACTCTAATAACCACTTCGACGTGTCGCTGGCGATGTTCACGCACGTTGCCGCCGCCGCTCCGGGCACGATTACCGCTATCGACACGCACTGGATCTGGCAGGAAGGTAATCAGCGTCTGACTAAACAGCCGTTTGAGATCAAAGGTGGCATGGTGCAGGTGCCTTCCACGCCGGGGCTGGGAGTTGAGCTGGATATGGACCAGGTCATGAAGGCTCATGAGCTGTATCAGAAACACGGTCTGGGCGCGCGCGACGACGCGATGGCGATGCAGTATCTGATCCCGGACTGGACATTCGACAATAAACGCCCGTGCATGGTACGATAAACGCATTGGGACCGCTCCCATGAGCGGTCTTTTACGTGGTGTATGCTTAACGTAACGACTATGCGTAAGGATGGCTTATGAAAATTGTTATCGCACCGGACTCGTATAAGGAAAGTTTGAGTGCGCTTGAGGTTGCGACAGCGATAGAACGTGGTTTTCGCGAGATCTTCCCCGAGGCGGTTTACGTCAAACTGCCGGTCGCGGACGGTGGCGAAGGGACGGTTGAGGCGATGATCGCGGCAACGCAGGGACGCATTGTGCATGTTCCGGTGACCGGTCCGCTGGGTGAGCGCGTGGAAGGGTTTTATGGCTTATCCGGTGACGAGCAGAGTGCCTTTATTGAAATGGCGGCGGCAAGCGGCCTGGAGCTGGTCGTCCCTTCGCAGCGTAATCCCCTGAAAACCACCTCCTGGGGCACGGGCGAACTTATTCGTCACGCGCTGGATGCGGGCGTTAAGCATATCATCATCGGTATTGGCGGCAGCGCTACCAATGACGGCGGAGCAGGGATGGTGCAGGCGTTGGGGGCAAAGCTGCTGGACGCCAGCGGCCAGCCCCTTGGTCAGGGCGGGGGCGAGCTGGGAAAACTCGCGCGTATCGACCTGAGCGGGCTGGACAGACGTCTGGCGGAGTGCCGGATAGAGGTCGCCTGTGATGTGACGAATCCGCTCACCGGTAAGGATGGCGCGTCAGCCGTATTTGGCCCGCAAAAGGGGGCCACACCCGAGATGATCGTCACCCTGGACAACGCGCTGGCGCAGTATGCGAGAGTCATTGCCCGGGATCTGGATATCGACGTGCTAAACCTTGCTGGCGGCGGCGCGGCGGGTGGCATGGGGGCCGCGCTGTACGCCTTTTGCGGCGCGGAGCTGCGCCAGGGCATTGAGATCGTGACCGATGCGCTACACCTGCCCGACCAGGTGGCCGATGCGGATCTGGTGATCACGGGAGAAGGCCGCATCGACAGCCAGACGATCCACGGCAAAGTCCCGGTGGGCGTGGCGAAAGTGGCGAAACGCTTTAACAAACCCGTCATCGGCATTGCAGGCAGCCTGACGGCGGACGTTGGCGTGGTACACGATCACGGCATTGATGCGGTGTTTAGCGTGATCTACACCATCTGCTCGCTGGAGGATGCGCTGGAAAATGCCAGCGAGAACGTCAGGATGGCCGCCAGGAATATCGCGGCGGTGCTGAAAGTGGGGCAGGGAATGTAGTTCTCCCTCTCCCTGCGGGAGAGGGGCGGGGTGCGGGCATCAGGCCGCACCCGCAATTGTAGGCCCGGTAAGCTTAGCGCCACCGGGCTTTTACCTCAGCTCCCCAGCAACTTCGTCGCTTCCCGCGTTACGTTATCCATTTCATCCAGCAGCTCCAGGAACTCCGGTTCAAGCTCCGATTCCGGCGTGCCGGCACGCAGCTGCTGCTCCAGCAGCTGGCAGAGGTTTTTCAGCCGCGGCACGCCGCTGTACCCGCAGCTGCCGTGCAGCTTGTGGATTGCTTCCAGCAGATCTTCCGGGTCTTCACCCACCAGCTGCTCTTCCACCTTATTACGAATTTCCGGCAGAAACGCGACCAGCATTTGCAGCATTTCGCGGGCCAGGTCGGGTTTACCTGCCGCCTGGCGCAGCGCAAGCTGCCAGTCAAAGGTGGCGTTCTGGTTAACGCTGATTTCAACCGGCTCGCTGGAAACCGTGTACGTCCCGCCAATATGACCCGGCTTATAGCGTAACAGCAGGTTGTGAAGTTTCTCTTCATCGATGGGCTTCGCCAGATAATCATTCATTCCGGCGCTCAGCAGCTTCTCTTTCTGACCGGCCATCGCGTGCGCGGTGACCGCAATGACCGGCGTTTGCTGCTGATGCGGCAGCTGGTGGATCAGCTCGCAGGCCCGAATGCCATCCATGCCCGGCATCTGAATATCCATCAGTATTAAATCAAACTGCATCTGCTTCGCCTGTTCAACCGCCTGCGCGCCGCTGGTGCACAGCTCCACATGCTGAACCTGGTCTTCAAGCAACGCGCCAATAAGCTTCAGGTTGGCCGGATTATCATCCACCGCCATCACGCTCATCGGCAATTTTTGCTCGTCGTCAATCAGCGGGAGAGCATGCTGGCTAAGACGACAATACTCCGTAAGCGCGGGCAGGAGGCGGGTCGAGGTGAGCGGTTTCAGCAGACACGCGGCGGCTCCGTCGTTTTTCAACTCCTCTGCATTAATCTGGGCGTGGCAGGGTAGCGCCAGCAGCAGATAGTCGGTCATTGACGCGGCTTTCGCCAGCCGCTCCTGCTGCATGGTCAGTTCGCCGGTGAAGGTGACCGGGATCCCCATCAGCAGAATGTCGTAGTGCTCAACGGAAAGGGCCGAGAAGGTTGGGCTGTAGACCACCTCCAGCGGCGTGGTGCTTAAAATATCGAGCGCGCACTGCGCTGCCGCCGCGTTAGGTTCGACGTAGGCCAGACGCTTGCCTTTCAGGCAGTCCGTCACCGGGCCATCGGTTAGCACGTTCGGATTGAGGTCCAGATTAATGTGGAACCAGAAGGTTGAACCGCGATTCGGCTGGCTGTGGAAAGAGATATCGCCGCCCATCTCGTTCACCAGGCGCTGCGTGATCACCAGCCCCAGGCCGGTACCGCCATGACGGCGGGAGATACTGGCGTCCGCCTGGCGGAACGCCTGGAACAGACGCGACTGATCCCGCTCAGGAATACCGATGCCGGTATCGCGGATCTGGACTTCAATCTGCACCTTATTGCTGCTGATGGAGCGTTTTTCTACCAGAATGTCGATGTTACCGCTTTCGGTGAATTTAATCGCATTCCCGACAAGGTTGGTAATGACCTGCTGCAGGCGCAGCGGATCGCCAATGACGTTATCCGGCACGTCGTTTTTAATGTTGAGCGTCAGCTCAAGACCTTTGTCGTGCGACGAGTGCGCGAGCAGCGTCACCACCTCATCGAGCGTACTGCGCAGCGGGAACGGAATACTCTCCAGGATCAGCTTGCCCGCTTCCAGCTTGGAGAAATCGAGCACGTCGTTGATGATCGCCAGCAGGTTGTTGGCCGAGCGTTCAATGGTGTGCAGGTGATCGCGCTGAGTCGGGTTGAGTTCGCTTTTCAGCGTCAGGCGGGTAAAGCCGATCACGCCATTGAGCGGCGTACGCAGCTCGTGCGACATATTGGCAAGGAATTCCGACTTGATACGTGCCGCTTCCTGGGCGCGCTTTTTCGCCAGATCCAACTCAACGTTCTGGATCTCCATCTGCTCCAGCGTTTCGCGCAGGTCGGACGTGGCCTGGTCAACGTTGTGCTGCATCTCTTCGTGATACGCCGCCAGCGACATGGCCATCGAGTTGATGCCGTTCTTCAGCATGTCCAGCTCGCCCAGCATAAACCCTTCCACCCGGCTGTCGAGCTGTCCCCGGCGGATGCGGTCAACCGTATTAACCATGTTGCGGATGGGACCCGTCACGTCGCGCATCAGGCGCCAGCCGAAGATCAGCGCAATGCCAATGCAGAACAGCATCATCACGCCAGAGATGAAAATTTCTTTGTACTGCTGTAGCCGGACCGACTTGAGATCCAGCTCCAGCGCCACGTATCCCAGCATATTGTTGCTGGATTTGGCGTCTGATTGCGCAGACTCATCGGGTGAATAACTTTCCGACACGATCGGCGTGCGCAGGATCATGATATCACCGCGCCGCAGTACGGTGAGGTGGCGCGGGAACGGCGTACCGTCCGGGATCTTCAGGGCCGCCGGATCGAGATGAAAATTCGAGGTGACAAACAGGCGGTTATGTTCGTCGTAAACGGAAATGGCGCGTACGATGTCCGAGTGACGGCGGTGGAGCACGCTGATTAACTGACCAATGGATTCGCGGTTTTGCAGGTTCATGCCGTACTCGCTGGAAACGGCAAGCGGTTCGATAATGCTGGCGCCTGCATCCTCCAGCTGCCGCTGCAAATCGTTATAGCGGTGCACCACAAAGAAGATACTCAGCAGCAAACCGATGAGAACGGTGGGGGCGAGGATCAAAATCATCATGCGCGCGCGCAGGCTGTAGTTGGTCATGGCGTTCCGTTATGGGACAATTAAGATAATTATGTTTATGTGAGAAAAATCTCGGCGATGGCGCAATTCTACTCTGCAAAGCGACGCGTGACGACGCGTCAAATCATCACTGTTGAAGCCACGGACCTCGATCCGTTTGGTCAGGGAGTGGCACGTCACAATGGTAAGGCTCTGTTTATAACAGGTTTACTGCCAACAGAACGAGCAGAAATTACGCTGACGGAAGATAAACGCCAGTTCGCGCGCGGACAGGTTAAGCGTCGCCTCAACGATAGCCCGGAGCGCGTGAAGCCCCGCTGCCCACATTTTGGCGTTTGCGGGGGCTGCCAGCAACAGCATGCGAGCACAGAATTACAGCAAAAAAGCAAAAGCCGCGCGCTGGCGCGTCAGCTTAAACACGACGTTAACGAAATTCTCGCCGATGTGCCCTGGGGCTATCGTCGACGCGCGCGCCTGAGCCTCAGCTATCAGCCAAAAACGGCTCGTCTGGAGATGGGGTTTCGCAAGGCCGGTTCCAGTGACATTGTCGATGTGCAGCAGTGCCCCATTTTGGTGCCCCATCTTGAGGCATTGCTTCCGGAAGTGCGCACCTGTCTTTCCGGGCTGGACGGCGTTCGCCACCTCGGGCATGTCGAACTGGTCATGGCAAACAATGGACCGCTGATGGTCCTGCGCCATACCGCGCCGTTGTCGAAAAAAGATCGCGAAAAACTGGAACGCTTTTCGCATTCCCACGACCTGGCGCTTTTCCTTGCACCACAAAGCGAGATACTTGAGCAGGTTACCGGTGAGGCGCCCTGGTATGCGTCAAACGGGCTACGCTTAACGTTCAGCCCGCGGGATTTCATTCAGGTGAATGATGGCGTTAACCAACTGATGGTTGAGAAAGCGTTGACGTGGCTGGACGTTCAGAAAAGCGATCGGGTGCTCGACCTGTTCTGCGGAATGGGCAACTTCACGCTGCCGCTGGCGCGAGAAGCGGCCAGCGTCGTCGGCGTGGAAGGCGTTGAGGCGCTGGTGGCTAAAGGGCAGGAGAACGCGCAGCAGAACGGCTTGCAAAATGTGACATTCTTTCATCAAAATCTTGAGGAAGATGTCACCCAACAGCCATGGGCAAAACAGGGCTTTGATAAAATTTTGCTCGACCCGGCGCGTGCCGGTGCCCCGGGTGTGATGGCACATATTATTAAACTCGCGCCGAAGCGTGTGGTCTATGTTTCCTGTAACCCGGCAACGCTTGCCCGGGACAGCGAGGCATTAATCAGCGCGGGTTACCAGATTCAGCGTCTGGCAATGCTGGACATGTTCCCGCACACTGGACATCTGGAATCGATGGTGTTGTTCGAGCACATCTAATTTGTTTGGCTTGTCGACTTCGACAGGCCCAGGTCCCTAAAGGAGAGGACAATGGTTGCGGTAAGAAGTGCACATCTTAATAAAGCTGGGGAATTTGACCCACAAAAATGGATCGCAAGTCTGGGAATTTCCAGCCAGCAGTCGTGTGAACGCTTAACCGAAACCTGGGCCTATTGTCTGCGCACTACGCAGGGGCATCCGGATGCCGATCTTCTCCTGTGGCGCGGCGTGGAGATGGTGGAAATCTTATCCATGCTGAACATGGATATTGAAACGCTGCAGGCCGCGCTTCTCTTCCCCCTCGCGGATGCGGACGTGGTCAGCGAAGACGTGCTGCGCGACAGCGTCGGGAAATCCGTCGTCGAGCTGATCCACGGCGTGCGGGATATGGCGGCCATCCGCCAGCTCAAAGCCGCGCACACCGATTCCGTCTCTTCAGAACAGGTCGATAACGTTCGCCGGATGCTGCTGGCCATGGTGGATGACTTCCGCTGCGTGGTCATCAAGCTTGCCGAGCGGATTGCCCACCTGCGTGAGGTGAAGGATGCGCCGGAAGACGAGCGCGTGCTGGCGGCCAAAGAGTGTACAAATATCTACGCGCCGCTGGCGAACCGCTTAGGGATTGGTCAGCTGAAGTGGGAGCTGGAAGATTACTGCTTCCGCTATCTGCACCCGGCGGAATATAAACGTATTGCCAAACTCCTGCATGAGCGCCGTATCGACCGCGAGCACTATATCGAGGAATTTGTCGGCGGGCTGCGCCAGGCGATGAAAGAAGAGAACGTGCGCGCCGAAGTCTACGGCCGGCCCAAGCATATCTACAGCATCTGGCGCAAAATGCAGAAGAAACACCTCGCCTTTGACGAGCTGTTTGACGTGCGCGCCGTGCGTATCGTGGCGGAGCGTCTGCAGGACTGCTACGCCGCGCTGGGGATAGTACACACTCACTTCCGTCATCTTCCCGATGAGTTCGATGATTATGTCGCCAACCCCAAACCGAACGGCTATCAGTCTATCCATACCGTTGTGCTTGGCCCAGGCGGCAAAACGGTCGAGATTCAGATCCGCACCAAACAGATGCACGAAGACGCCGAGCTGGGCGTAGCCGCGCACTGGAAATACAAAGAAGGCACGTCCGGCGGAGCGCGTTCTGGCCACGAAGACCGCATTGCCTGGCTGCGCAAGCTGATTGCGTGGCAGGAAGAGATGGCCGACTCCGGCGAGATGCTCGACGAAGTGCGCAGCCAGGTCTTTGACGATCGCGTCTACGTCTTTACCCCAAAAGGGGACGTTGTCGACCTGCCGGCGGGCTCTACGCCGCTCGATTTTGCCTACCACATCCACAGCGATGTGGGACACCGCTGCATCGGCGCGAAAATCGGTGGACGAATCGTACCGTTCACCTATCAACTGCAGATGGGTGACCAGATTGAAATCATTACCCAGAAGCAGCCCAACCCGAGCCGTGACTGGCTTAACCCGAACCTGGGCTACGTCACCACCAGCCGCGGGCGCTCGAAAATTCACGCCTGGTTCCGTAAACAGGATCGTGACAAGAACATCCTTGCCGGTCGCCAGATCCTCGACGACGAGCTGGAGCATATCGGGATAAGCCTGAAAGAGGCGGAGAAATTCCTGCTGCCGCGCTACAACTTCAACGAGCTTGACGAGCTGCTAGCGGCCATTGGCGGCGGCGATATCCGTCTGAATCAGATGGTGAACTTCCTGCAGGCGCAGTTCAATAAGCCAAGCGCGGCAGAGCAGGACGCGGCGGCGCTGAAGCAGCTGCAGCAGAAAACCTACGCGCCGCAGCAGCGCAGCAAAGACAACGGCCGCGTGGTGGTCGAGGGCGTAGGTAACCTGATGCACCACATTGCCCGCTGTTGCCAGCCGATCCCGGGCGACGATATCGTCGGCTTTATCACCCAGGGACGCGGGATTTCGATTCACCGTTCCGACTGTGACCAGCTTGCCGAGCTGCAGTCGCATGCGCCGGAGCGTATCGTAGAAGCGGTCTGGGGTGAGAGCTATTCCGCCGGCTACTCGCTGGTGGTGCGCGTCACTGCCAATGACCGCAGCGGCCTGCTGCGCGACATCACGACCATTCTCGCCAACGAGAAGGTTAACGTGCTGGGCGTCGCCAGCCGCAGCGATACCCGCGAGCAGCTTGCCACCATCGATATGACTATCGAAATCTACAACCTGCAGGTGCTGGGCCGCGTGCTCGGCAAACTGAACCAGGTGCCGGATGTGATTGACGCGCGTCGTCTGCACGGCGGCTAAACACACTCTTCTGAAGGCCGGGTAAGGCTTTGCCGCCACCCGGCTTGTTTTTTTAATGGAAAACACTATGACTCAAATCGACCGCCTGCTCGGCATCATGAAACGCCTGCGCGACCCGGAAAACGGCTGCCCGTGGGACAAAGAGCAGACTTTCGCCACCATCGCCCCGTATACCCTTGAAGAGACCTACGAGGTGCTGGACGCCATTTCCCGCGAAGATTTTGACGACCTGCGCGGCGAGCTGGGCGATCTGCTGTTCCAGGTGGTGTTCTATGCGCAAATGGCGCAGGAAGAAGGGCGCTTTAACTTTGACGATATCTGCGCTGCTATAAGCGACAAGCTGGAGCGCCGTCATCCCCATATCTTTGGCGATGCCACCGCAGGGAACAGCGAGGAGGTGCTGGCCCGCTGGGAGCAGATCAAAAGCGCCGAGCGAGCGGAAAAATCCCAGCACTCGGCGCTGGATGATATTCCGCTGAGCCTGCCCGCGCTGATGCGCGCGCATAAAATCCAGAAGCGCTGTTCCGCCGTCGGTTTTGACTGGACCTCCCTCGGCCCGGTGCTGGATAAAGTGCACGAAGAGATTGACGAATTCATGCACGAAGCGCAGCAGGCGGTAGTGGATGAAGCAAAGCTTGAGGAAGAGATGGGCGACCTGCTGTTTGCGACCGTCAACCTTTCTCGCCACCTGGGTGTAAAAGCGGAAACCGCCCTGCAAAAAGCCAACCTCAAATTCGAACGACGCTTTCGCGAAGTTGAGCGGATTGTCGCCTCGCGAGGCCTGGAAATGAGCGGAATTGACCTCGAGGCAATGGAAGAAGTCTGGCAGGAAGTAAAGCGCCAGGAATCTGATCTCTAACGAGATTTTGCGATCAAGCGCAATTTGTGTGATTTTTTAAATGACAAGCGCTTGATTTGCGTCAAAAACATTTACCCAAAAGGGGCTATTTTCTCACTCCTTATGTTTGTCATGGCCTGGAATGGAGACGGAGAATGAAAGTTTGTGGCGCTCGCCGTGTTCGGGTATACTACTTTCCCGTCCTGGTTATTCCATCGTTTCACCCTAACTTCTCAGGTTCAGCATGACAACGAACTATATTTTTGTGACCGGCGGGGTCGTATCCTCTCTGGGTAAAGGCATTGCCGCAGCCTCCCTCGCAGCCATTCTTGAAGCCCGTGGCCTCAATGTGACCATGATGAAACTGGATCCGTACATCAACGTCGATCCGGGCACCATGAGCCCAATCCAACACGGGGAAGTGTTCGTTACTGAAGACGGCGCTGAAACCGATCTGGATCTTGGCCACTACGAGCGTTTCATCCGCACCAAAATGACCCGTCGTAACAACTTCACGACTGGCCGCATCTACTCCGACGTTCTGCGTAAAGAGCGCCGTGGTGACTACCTGGGTGCAACCGTTCAGGTTATCCCGCACATCACTAACGCAATCAAAGAACGCATTGTTGCGGGTGGCGAAGGCCACGACGTGGTGCTGGTTGAAATCGGCGGTACCGTGGGTGATATCGAATCCCTGCCATTCCTGGAAGCGATTCGTCAGCTGGCGGTAGATATTGGCCGTGAGCACGCGCTGTTCATGCACCTGACTCTGGTGCCGTACATGGCCGCCGCAGGTGAAGTGAAAACCAAGCCGACTCAGCACTCTGTGAAAGAACTGCTCTCCATTGGTATTCAGCCAGATATCCTGGTTTGCCGCTCCGATCGCGCGGTTCCGGCGAACGAACGTGCGAAAATTGCATTGTTCTGTAACGTGCCTGAAAAAGCCGTTATTTCAATGAAAGATGTCGATTCCATTTATAAAATCCCGGGCCTGTTGAAATCTCAGGGCCTGGACGATTATATTTGTAAACGATTCAGCTTGAACTGTCCGGAAGCGAACCTGTCTGAATGGGAACAGGTTATTTATGAAGAAGCCAACCCGGCAGGCGAAGTGACTATCGGTATGGTCGGCAAATACATTGAACTGCCGGATGCCTATAAGTCAGTGATCGAAGCGCTGAAACACGGTGGTCTGAAGAACCGTGTTTCCGTGAACATCAAGCTGATTGATTCGCAGGATGTTGAAACGCGTGGCGTTGAAATCCTGAAAGATCTGGATGCTATCCTCATCCCTGGCGGCTTCGGCTACCGTGGTGTTGAAGGCAAGATCGCCACCGCGCGCTATGCGCGTGAAAACAATATTCCATACCTCGGCATCTGCCTGGGTATGCAGGTTGCGCTGATCGAATTTGCGCGCAACGTAGCGGGAATGGAAAACGCGAACTCTACGGAATTTGTGCCAGACTGTAAGTACCCTGTTGTGGCGCTTATCACTGAATGGCGTGACGAAGAAGGTAACGTCGAAGTCCGTACCGAGAAGAGCGATCTGGGTGGCACCATGCGTCTTGGCGCACAGGCCTGCCAGTTGTCTGACGATAGCGTGGTTCGCAAGCTGTATGGCGAGCCGGTCATCACCGAGCGCCATCGTCACCGCTATGAAGTCAACAACATGTTGTTGAAACCTATTGAAGCCGCGGGCCTGCGTGTTGCGGGCCGCTCCGGGGATGATCAGTTAGTCGAGATCATTGAAGTGCCAAACCATCCGTGGTTTGTCGCCTGCCAGTTCCACCCGGAATTTACTTCAACGCCACGTGACGGGCATCCGCTGTTTGCAGGCTTCGTGAAGGCCGCCAGCGACTACCAGAAGCGTCAGGCGAAGTAAATAAAGTTAGAACGGCAACGCGTACCTTTGGTACGCGTTGTTTGTCTGGAGTTTTAGTTTAACTTGTACTGAGGAAAATCTAATGTCCAAAATCGTTAAAGTCATCGGTCGTGAAATCATCGACTCCCGTGGTAACCCGACCGTTGAAGCCGAAGTTCACCTGGAAGGTGGTTTCGTTGGTATGGCTGCTGCTCCATCAGGCGCTTCTACTGGTTCTCGCGAAGCGCTGGAACTGCGCGATGGCGACAAATCCCGCTTCCTGGGCAAAGGCGTACTGAAAGCGGTTGGCGCTGTAAACGGTCCTATTGCTCAGGCAATCCTTGGCAAAGACGCCAAAGACCAGGCTGGCATCGACAAGATCATGATCGATCTGGACGGTACTGAAAACAAATCTAACTTCGGTGCGAACGCAATCCTGGCAGTTTCCCTGGCGAACGCCAAAGCGGCTGCTGCTGCGAAAGGTATGCCACTGTTCGAGCACATCGCTGAACTGAACGGCACCCCAGGCAAATACTCCATGCCTGTACCAATGATGAACATCATCAACGGTGGTGAGCACGCAGACAACAACGTTGATATTCAGGAATTCATGATTCAGCCAGTTGGCGCGAAATCCCTGAAAGAAGCGGTACGTATGGGTTCTGAAGTGTTCCACAACCTGGCTAAAGTTCTGAAAGCTAAAGGTATGAACACTGCTGTTGGTGACGAAGGTGGCTATGCGCCAAACCTGGGTTCTAACGCAGAAGCACTGGCTGTTATCGCAGAAGCAGTAAAAGCTGCTGGCTACGAGCTGGGCAAAGACATCACCCTGGCGATGGACTGTGCAGCATCTGAATTCTACAAAGACGGTAAATACGTTCTGGCTGGCGAAGGCAACAAAGCGTTCACCTCCGAAGAGTTCACTCACTTCCTGGAAGACCTGACCAAACAGTACCCAATCGTGTCTATCGAAGACGGTCTGGACGAGTCTGACTGGGCTGGCTTCGCATACCAGACTAAAGTACTGGGCGACAAAATCCAGCTGGTTGGTGACGACCTGTTCGTAACCAACACCAAGATCCTGAAAGAAGGCATCGAGAAAGGCATCGTTAACTCCATCCTGATCAAATTCAACCAGATCGGTTCTCTGACCGAAACTCTGGCTGCGATCAAAATGGCGAAAGACGCTGGCTACACCGCTGTTATCTCTCACCGTTCTGGCGAAACTGAAGACGCAACCATTGCCGACCTGGCTGTGGGTACCGCTGCAGGCCAGATCAAAACCGGTTCTATGAGCCGTTCTGACCGTGTTGCTAAATACAACCAGCTGATTCGTATCGAAGAAGCGCTGGGCGAAAAAGCACCATACAACGGTCTGAAAGAGATCAAAGGCCAGGCATAATTGCTTAAGCCTTAAAATGAAAATGCCAGTCGAATGACTGGCATTTTTTTTGGCTATTTAAAATCGACCGCCATTTGCTCCGGAATGGTCAGCCCCTGGGTGGTCTGCACGCAACGGGCGATGTAGTCCGTAAACCGGGGTGGCTTCGGCATCCCCATGCTCAGCAGCTTATCGTTGCTGAAGCGCACGTTAAGCGTGGCAAACGCACCGTATAAACGCATGGCTTTCAGCATCAGACGTTCGTTGCACGGGCCAAAAATATGTTTCAGCTCGCGGCGCATTCTTACCAGCGTTTCGTAGCTGACCTGCGCATATTTATCCCCGACGGGGGCTTTCTCCAGCGCCTGTGCCATTGCCTGATCGATATCCGCAAAGCGAACGCTGTTCTCTTCTCCCGCAGAAATGTGTACCACTTCTCCCGGACGAGCGTTGCTGTTGAGCAGCATTAACATCGCGTCGGCGCAATAATCCACCGGAACAACGTCGATCCGGTCTTCCATTGAGCACATAAACTTCTGCAGCATCAGGCCCATGCTAAAGACCCAGAAAATGCTGCTCGACGGCGTGCAGCCATGACGGGTATGGCCGACGACGATGGAGGGACGGGCGATGAGCAGCGGCAGGTTCGGACACTCCTGGCGCATCAGCTGTTCGATGGTTGACTTCGAAAACGTGTATTCCACCAGGTGTTCTGCATTCTCTCTGAATTCAGCGCTTTCGGCGACCAGTGAATCCTGCTCCGGCGTGCATGACATCGCGGTGCCAACGTGGAGGAAACGCTGCAGTCCTGCGACCTGCTCCATACGGCGCGCCAGCGCGAGCGTACCTTCAACGTTGACCTTCCAGATCAGCGGGTTATTCCCAAATGAGGCGACGGCCGCACAGTTAACCACGTGCGTGACCCGATCCAGACGGGGATCGTTGAGAAAGGCTTCAGGCTGGCTAAGGTCGCCAATCAGGATATTATCCACCTTCAGGGAGGCCAGTTTGTCCTCGGGAACGTTGAACTTGCGCATGTTCTCGAGCACGCGCTCCAGCCCGCTCTGCGGATCGCTGGCACGCGCAAGCAAAAGGAGTTTTGCGGGTTGATCGCTGGTCAGGATTTTTTCAAGAACTGCACCGCCCAGAAATCCGGTCACGCCTGTAATCAATAACATCTTCATTAATACCGTCTCATTATGATTGATGAGGCGGATTGTAGGCGTGCAAAAGTAAACGGCATTTAAATAATAAAACGCCTAAATCAATGGCGTCTTAAGCTTATTTTAAGGAAAGGAAATTCGGTGGAGATATTGGACATTATCGCAAGGGTAAAAATTCACTCTATTAAAATTTAAATTTTAACTATCTGAATTTAAATATTTTTATGAGGTCTGCGCCGAATGGTGAACGTAATTCAAAATGTAATAAATATAATAATTTGTTACACCAAACATTTATCGAATAAATGTTTTAAATACCACTTAACTCAAATCAGACAACATAAGTCGCAGGCCGATTTATTTAGCCTGCGAATTATTTTCAGAGCAAAAGGGGAAGCGTGGCGCTGGCGGTTTGTTGACTAACGTCGCCGTAATGACCATCCAGCGCAATCATGGACGTGGTCAACAGCTCGACCAGCAGCATGACTCCAACCTTAGCATTGAGCGCGCCTGCACTTAGAGGGCCTTCTGGTTTGGCGGCAACCAGCTGCATGTCGCTCAGAGAGGCCAGCGGGCTGCGGGGCGTATTGCTGAGCGCAAGAACCTTAACGCCGCGCTTGCGGGCAAGCTTCACCACGTGGAGTAAATCCCGCGTTGAACCTGAACTGGAGATGGCCACAACCAGCGTCTCTTTCGAAAGCGTTGTCGCATTCATGGCCGCGCGGTGCATATCGCTAAACAGCTGTGCGGGTTTGCCAAGCCGCAGCAACTTGTAATGCAGATATTCGCCGAGGATCGCGCTGGCCGCGACGCCATAAATCTGCACGGATTGCGCCTGATGCAGCGCCAGCGCCGCTTTTTCAAGCAGCGTGCGGTCGAGGAGTCTGGCGGTATCCTGCAAAGCCTGAACCGACTCATCCACGACGTTATCAATCTCATCCCCCGCCTGACGCGCGGGCTGGCCCTGCTGAATATCCAGAGCAAGCGCCATTTTAAATTCGTTATAGCCCTTGCAGCCCAGCGTCCGGCAAAGGCGCGTGACGCTTGCCTCGCTGGTGTGGCTCTCGCGCGCCAGTTCAGTGATCGTCAGGTATAGCACCCGGGCAGGATCGCTGAGGACAAACTCGCCGAGTTTTTGTTGTGTTGGGCTGTACCCGGAAGCCTCCTGGCGGAGCTTCAGCAGCAGATTTTCATGGTCCGACATGCCACGTCCTTAATGTGTTTCGCTGCGACTAGTGTGGCGGAAAGGAGGGGAAAGATGCCAGTCATTTTGAAAAAGTATGATCGGCTTCCTGGTTTTTGATGATGATTTTCACTGTGTGTAATTTATGTGGTAAAAATTTTCATCGTTTAATGGGGAGATGAAAAAATGATGCAAATGTTCAGTGGCGCTTCTTCGGGGGGATGGTTTGAAAAAGCGCAGCGCTTTGGTAAATCCTTTATGTTGCCTATCGCCGTGCTGCCCGCGGCGGGTCTGCTGCTGGGGATAGGCGGCGCGTTATCGAATCCCAATACGCTGGCGGCTTATCCGTTTTTAGACGTGGGCTGGCTTCAGGCCATTTTCACCATCATGAGCAGCGCAGGTTCAATCGTGTTTGCAAACCTCTCGGTGCTGTTTGCGGTTGGGGTCGCCGTCGGGCTGGCAAAAAGCGATAAGGGCACGGCTGGGCTGGCGGCGCTGCTCGCGTTTCTGGTGATGAATGCCACCATCAACGCGCTGCTGATCCTCACCGGCAAACTGGCGCATGAGAATCCGGGTGCAGTTGGGCAGGGCATGACGCTGGGGATCCAGACGCTGGAAACCGGCGTGTTTGGCGGCGTGGTGATTGGGCTGGTGACCTGCGCGCTCCATCACCGGTTTAATAAAATTGCGCTTCCGCAGTTCCTCGGATTCTTTGGCGGCTCGCGCTTTGTTCCCATCATCAGCTCGCTGGCGGCGATACTCGTCGGCGCGCTCATGACCGTGGTCTGGCCGCATTTCCAGAAACTGATTTTTGGTCTCGGCGGGCTGGTGGATGCCACCGGCTATCTGGGCACACTGCTGTACGGCTTTATTTTACGCATGCTGGGCCCGTTTGGTTTGCACCACATCTTCTATCTGCCGTTCTGGACTACCGCGCTCGGCGGCAGTGAGATTGTTAACGGTCACCTGGTTGAGGGCACACAGCGGATCTTCTTCGCCCAGCTGGCCGACCCGAACACGCAGCATTTCTATGAGGGAACGTCGCGCTTCATGTCCGGGCGCTTTATTACGATGATGTTTGGCCTGCTCGGCGCGTGTCTGGCGATGTACCACACGGCAAAACCGGAGAACAAAAAGCGCGTTGCCGGACTGCTGCTCTCTGCGGCGCTAACCTCGTTCCTGACTGGGATTACCGAGCCTATCGAGTTTTCCTTCCTGTTTATTGCACCGGTGCTTTACGTGATTCATGCGCTGTTTGACGGGCTGGCGTTCATGCTCGCGCACATGCTGCATATCACCATCGGGCAAACCTTCTCCGGCGGTTTTATCGACTTCGTGCTGTTCGGAATTTTGCAGGGAGAGGCCAAAACCAACTGGATGTTCGTTCCGCTGGTGGGCGTGCCGTGGTTCTTCCTTTACTACTTCACCTTCCGCTACCTGATTAACCGCTTTGATTTTGCCACGCCGGGTCGGGAAAAGGAGGCGATGGCCAGCGAAGTGACCTTCTCGCAGAGCGAGCGCGCCGTTGCGGTGATCGCGGGATTAGGCGGAAAAGAGAATCTGGAAGAGGTGGACTGCTGCGCCACGCGGCTTCGCGTCACGGTGAAAGATGGCAGCAAAGTGAATGACGCGGCGCTGAAAGCCACCGGCGCGCGCGGCGTTATCGTGCGCGGTAACGGTGTTCAGGTCATTTATGGCCCGCACGTCACGATTATCAAAAACGAAGTGGAAGAGATCTTATCGTAATGAAAACTGTACTGGATAACCTGAAGGGAAAACTGGTCGTCTCCTGTCAGGCGCTGGAAAATGAACCACTGCACAGCCCGTTTATTATGTCGCGGATGGCGCTGGCGGCGGCACAGGGCGGGGCCGCCGCCATTCGTGCCAACAGCGTGGTGGATATTGAGGCCATTAAGCAGCAGGTCTCTTTGCCTGTTATCGGCATCATCAAACGGGATTACCCGGAAAGCGAGGTGTTTATCACCGCCACGATGAAAGAGGTGGATGAGCTGATGGCCGCCTCTCCGGAAATCATTGCGCTTGATGCGACGGCGCGGGAGCGTCCCGGTGGTGAATCCCTGGAAACGCTGGTCACGCGCATTCGCTCGCGCTATCCCTCGGTACTGCTGATGGCGGATATTTCCACCGTGGGCGAAGCCGTGACGGCGCAGGCGCTTGGCTTTGACTGCGTCGGCACCACGCTTTACGGCTATACGGCGGAAACGGCGGGCCATTCGCTTCCGGAAAATGACTGCGCGTTCCTGAAGGCCGTGCTGGCCGCCGTGACGGTTCCCGTGATTGCCGAAGGCAACGTGGATACGCCTGAACGCGCGGCCAGATGCCTGGCGCTGGGCGCGCATACGGTCGTCGTCGGCGGCGCGATCACCCGTCCACAGCAAATTACCGAGCGTTTTATGGCGGCGATTGGCGCGCAAAGCACCGATGGAGCATGACCATCCGGCGGGGATCTGCGATACTTATCGTTTATCCCCTTTACTGAGATGACTATGCAGTACCCGATTAACGAGATGTTCCAGACCCTGCAAGGCGAGGGTTACTTTACCGGCGTTCCCGCTATTTTCATTCGTTTACAGGGATGCCCGGTTGGCTGTGCCTGGTGTGATACCAAACATACGTGGGATAAGCTCGCAGATCGGGAAGTGTCGCTGTTTAGCATTCTGGCGAAAACCAAAGAGAGCGATAAGTGGGGCGCGGGCAGTTCTGAAGATCTGCTGGCCATTATTGGTCGTCAGGGCTGGACGGCGCGCCACGTGGTGATCACCGGCGGTGAACCCTGCATCCACGATTTGACGCCGCTGACCGAGCTGCTCGAAAAGAACGGCTACAGCTGCCAGATTGAGACCAGCGGCACCCATGAAGTGCGCTGTTCACACACGACCTGGGTAACGGTATCGCCAAAAGTGAATATGCGCGGCGGGTATGACGTGCTGTCTCAGGCGCTGGAACGCGCGGATGAGATTAAGCACCCGGTAGGGCGCGTGCGTGATATCGAAGCGCTGGATGAACTGCTGGCCACGCTGACGGATGAAAAGCAGCGCGTCATTGCGCTACAGCCGATCAGCCAGAAAGACGACGCGACGCGCCTGTGCATTGAAACCTGTATTGCGCGTAACTGGCGCCTGTCGATGCAGACGCACAAATACCTGAATATTGCATAAAAAAGCCCGGTGGCGCTAGCGCTTACCGGGCCTACGGTTCGAGGCTCTTGTAGGCCGGGTAAGCGTCAGCGCCACCCGGCAAGCATCACTCCCCGCGATAGATACAGCCGGCGGTACAGGTCTCTTTGATCATCACTGCGCTCAGCAGCGGCACCAGCGGCTTCATCTGATCCCAAATCCATTTCGCCAGCACTTCGCTGGTCGGGTTTTCAAGGCCCGGGATATCATTCAGGTAGTAATGATCCAGACGATCGTAGGTCGGCTTAAACGCCGCCTTCAGCTCGGCAAAATCCATGATCCAACCGGTATGCGGATCAACTTCACCGGTGATCTCAAGACGCACCATGAACGAATGCCCGTGCAGACGGCCGCATTTATGCCCTTCAGGGACATGCGGAAGGTGGTGGGCGGCTTCGAAGGTGAAATCTTTAAACAGTGTGGTGGACATGATCGCTCTCAGTAATGCGGAAAAAACCGCCGCATAGTACCGGAAAGCACAATTTTTAGCATTAACTAAAACGGCTCTGAAGCCAGGCGTCTCGTTAACGGGCATTTTTTGTGGGTTTTATCGATAATTTTCAGTGGGTTAATTAATCGGTTTTATCGTTAAGTATGACAACTAAAACAGGTTAGTCCATTTGGTTATTTATTATTTCCATCCCTTCTTTAATTGTTATTATCCTCGCCGTTAACCTTATCTTCAGTTTGGATTTATTCGCTTAAAGTCCGCTTGGCTACTGGAACATAACGACGCATGACAACACAGGCCCCACCTTCAAATTTGCTTCCCCTGAACCCGGAGCAACTGGCGCGCCTTCAGGCTGCCACCTCTGATTTTTCTCCCACTCAGCTTGCCTGGGTCTCCGGTTATTTCTGGGGAATGCTCAATCAGCAGCCTGGCGCTGTGGCGGGTGCACCGGCAACGGCCGTTGAAATTCCGGCCATTACCCTGATTTCCGCCTCGCAGACGGGTAATGCGCGCCGCGTGGCCGAAGCGCTGCGTGACGACCTGCTGGCCGCCAAACTGAACGTGAACCTGGTCAACGCCGGGGATTATAAATTTAAGCAAATCGCGTCAGAAAAACTGCTGGTGGTGGTCGCCTCTACCCAGGGCGAAGGTGAACCCGCTGAAGAAGCGGTGGCGCTGCATAAGTTCCTGTTCTCGAAAAAAGCGCCGAAGCTGGATGGCACGGCGTTTGCCGTATTTGGCCTTGGCGATACCTCGTATGAATTCTTCTGCCAGTCCGGTAAAGACTTCGACAGCAGGCTGGCGGAGCTGGGCGCGGAGCGCCTGCTGGACCGAGTTGACGCGGATGTCGAATACCAGACCGCCGCCGCCGAATGGCGTGCGCGCATCGTTGAGGTGTTGAAAGCGCGCGTGCCGAAAGAGACGTCGGCGCAGGCCGCGCTCACCGCGACGGGTGTCGTCAACGACATTCACACCAGCCCGTACACCAAAGAGGCGCCGCTGACGGCGAGCCTGTCGGTGAACCAGAAAATTACCGGACGCGACTCGGAAAAAGACGTGCGCCATATCGAAATCGATCTCGGCGACTCTGGCCTGCGCTATCAGCCGGGCGACGCGCTGGGTATCTGGTACCAGAACGATCCGGCGCTGGTGAAAGAGCTGGTTGAGCTGCTGTGGCTGAAGGGTGACGAGCCCGTCACCGTTGACGGCAAAACCCAGCCGATTTCAGAGGCGCTGCAGTGGCATTTCGAACTGACGGTGAACACCCCGAATATCGTCGAAAATTATGCCACCTTAACGCGCAGCGAATCCCTGCTGCCGCTGGTGGGTGACAAAGCGAAGCTGCAGCATTACGCCGCGACGACGCCAATTGTTGATATGGTGCGTTTCTCTCCGGCTCAGCTGGATGCCGATGCGCTGATCGGCTTACTGCGTCCGCTGACCCCGCGTCTGTACTCCATCGCCTCTTCGCAGGCCGAAGTGGAGAGTGAAGTGCATATTACCGTCGGCGTGGTGCGCTACGACATCGAAGGCCGCGCCCGCGCGGGTGGGGCATCTAGTTTCCTGGCGGATCGCGTGGAAGAAGAGGGCGAAGTGCGCGTCTTTATCGAGCACAACGACAACTTCCGCCTGCCGGCGAACCCGGAAACGCCGGTCATCATGATTGGCCCAGGCACCGGCATTGCGCCGTTCCGCGCCTTCATGCAGCAGCGCGCGGCAGATGAAGCGCCGGGTAAAAACTGGCTGTTCTTCGGCAACCCGCACTTTACAGAAGATTTCCTCTACCAGGTTGAGTGGCAGCGCTATGTTAAAGAAGGCGTACTGACCCGCATCGATCTGGCCTGGTCCCGCGACCAGAAAGAAAAAGTATACGTACAAGACAAACTGCGCGAACAGGGCGCAGAGCTGTGGCGCTGGATCAATGACGGCGCCCACATTTATGTCTGCGGCGACGCCAATCGCATGGCGAAAGACGTTGAGCAGGCACTGCTGGAAGTGATTGCCGAATTCGGCGGTATGGATGCCGAAACGGCGGATGAATTTTTAAGTGAGCTGCGCGTTGAGCGCCGTTATCAGCGAGATGTCTACTAATGAGCGAAAAACATCCAGGGCCACTGGTGGTCGAAGGTAAACTGACAGACGCCGAGCGCATGAAGCTGGAAAGCAACTATCTGCGCGGCACCATTGCTGAAGATCTGAATGACGGTCTCACCGGCGGCTTCAAAGGCGACAACTTCCTGCTGATCCGCTTCCACGGTATGTACCAGCAGGACGATCGCGACATCCGCGCCGAGCGTGCCGAACAGAAGCTGGAGCCGCGCCATGCGATGCTGCTGCGCTGCCGCCTGCCGGGCGGGGTGATCACCACCAGGCAGTGGCAGGCGATCGACAAGTTTGCCGGTGAAAACACGATTTATGGCAGCATCCGCCTGACCAACCGTCAGACCTTCCAGTTCCACGGCATTCTGAAGAAGAACGTGAAGCCGGTGCATCAGATGCTGCACTCGGTCGGGCTGGACGCGCTGGCGACCGCCAACGACATGAACCGTAACGTGCTTTGCACCTCGAACCCGTATGAGTCCGAGCTGCACGCCGAAGCCTATGAGTGGGCGAAGAAGATCTCTGAGCATCTGCTGCCGCGCACCCGCGCCTATGCGGAGATTTGGCTCGATCAGGAAAAAGTCGCCACCACGGACGAAGAACCGATCCTTGGCCAGACCTATCTGCCGCGTAAGTTTAAAACCACGGTCGTGATCCCACCGCAGAACGATATCGATCTGCACGCCAACGACATGAACTTCGTGGCGATTGCCGAAAACGGCAAGCTGATTGGCTTTAACCTGCTGGTGGGCGGCGGCCTGTCCATTGAGCACGGTAATAAGAAAACCTACGCCCGTACCGCGAGCGAGTTCGGCTTCCTGCCGCTGGAGCACACGCTGGCCGTGGCGGAAGCGGTAGTAACCACCCAACGCGACTGGGGCAACCGTACCGACCGTAAAAACGCGAAAACCAAATACACCCTGGAGCGCGTGGGCGTTGAGACGTTCAAAGAGGAAGTGGAGCGTCGCGCAGGCATCAAGTTTGAGCCGATCCGCCCTTACGAATTCACCGGTCGCGGCGATCGTATTGGCTGGGTGAAGGGTATCGATAATAAATGGCACCTGACGCTGTTTATTGAAAACGGCCGTATTCTGGATTATCCGGGCCGTCCGCTGAAAACCGGTCTGCTGGAAATTGCTAAGATCCATAAAGGCGAATTCCGCATTACCGCTAACCAGAATCTCATTATTGCCGGCGTGCCGGAGAGCCAGAAGGCGAAGATCGAGAAGCTGGCGCGCGACCACGGGTTAATGGATGCGGTTAAGCCGCAGCGTGAAAACTCGATGGCCTGCGTGTCGTTCCCGACCTGCCCGCTGGCGATGGCCGAAGCGGAACGTTTCCTGCCGTCATTCACTGACAAGGTAGAAGCGATTCTGGAAAAACACGGTATTCCGGACGAGCATATTGTTATGCGCGTCACCGGCTGCCCGAACGGCTGCGGTCGCGCGATGCTGGCCGAGCTGGGTCTGGTGGGGAAAGCGCCGGGGCGCTATAACCTGCACCTGGGCGGTAACCGTATCGGCACGCGCATTCCGCGTATGTTCCGCGAGAACATTACCGAGCCGGAAATCCTTGATTCCATCGACGAGCTTGTCGGGCGCTGGGCGAAAGAGCGCGAAGTGGGTGAAGGCTTCGGCGACTTTACGGTGCGTGCGGGCATCATTCGCCCGGTGCTCGATCCCGCAAGGGATTTCTGGGAGTAACCCATCCTTTGCCCGGTGGCGCTTCGCTTACCGGGCCTACGGGTTTTGTAGGCCGGGCAAACGCAGTGCCGCCCGGCAAAACAGGTAAACGAGGTTCTTATGTCCGTACTCGATCTAAACGCCATTAACGATCTGCCCAAAGTCGAACGCATTCTGGCGCTGGCAGAAACCAATGCCCACCTTGAAAAGCTGGACGCCGAAGGGCGCGTGGCGTGGGCGCTGGAAAACCTGCCGGGAGACTATGTGCTCTCGTCGAGCTTTGGTATTCAGGCGGCGGTCAGCCTGCATCTGGTGAATCAGATCCGTCCGGACATTCCGGTGATCCTCACCGATACCGGCTACCTGTTCCCGGAAACCTACCAGTTTATTGACGAGCTGACGGACAAGCTCAAGCTGAACCTCAAAGTGTACCGCGCGACGGAAAGCGCGGCCTGGCAGGAGGCGCGCTACGGTAAGCTGTGGGAGCAGGGCGTTGAGGGCATTGAAAAATACAATGAGATCAACAAAGTCGAGCCGATGAACCGGGCGCTGAAAGAGCTTAATGCGCAGACGTGGTTTGCGGGCCTGCGTCGCGAGCAGTCCGGCAGCCGTGCAACCTTGCCGGTGCTGGCGGTCCAGCGCGGGGTGTTTAAAGTGCTGCCGATTATCGACTGGGATAACCGGACGGTGTATCAGTATCTGCAAAAACACGGGCTGAAGTACCATCCGCTGTGGGACCAGGGCTATCTGTCTGTGGGCGACACCCACACCACGCGCAAATGGGAACCGGGAATGGCGGAAGAAGAGACGCGATTCTTTGGGCTGAAGCGCGAGTGCGGGCTGCATGAAGGGTGATAACCTTTTTGCCCGGTGGCGCTGCGCTTACCGGGCCTACAAAGGCTTATCCTCCCTCTCCCTGTGGGAGAGGGTTGGGGTGAGGGCATCAGGCCTTAAAAACCTCAGGCTTTACCCGCCTTCGCCAGCTCCTTAACCAGCGGCAGCATAACCTTCACCACATCACGACTGCGGTGCTCAATGCGCTGAGGCAGCGCGCTGTCAATGTGCTGCTGATTATCCAGCATCACATTGTGCCAGCTTGTCCCGTCCGGGAAGGCTTTCGATTTAGCCCGCTGCTGATAGCCATCTTTCTTGCCCAATGCCCAGTTTGTCGCTTCCACGTACAGCACCGGGATGCCCGCCTTATCGAACACTTCCCCGTCGTTGCAGCAGCCCGTTCCTCGCGGATAATCCGGGTTACCGCCAGGGTTGCTGGTGGCATAAACGCCATGGCTGCGGGCAATCGCCAGCGCCCGGTCGCGCGTCAGTTTCCGCACGGGTCCCGGCGTACTCTGCCCGCTGTTGAAATAAAGTTTATCGCCGACGATCAGGTTATCGAGGTTGATCACCAGCAGCGTATTTTTCTTCTCCTCAGCGCTCATGCGCTTAAGGAGATTCTCAGCCCCGAGTTTGCCCTCTTCTTCACCGCTGGTAGCCACGAAACGAATGCCATACTGGGTTGGAATATCTTTCATCCGCTCGGCCAGTTCGAGCATCACGCCCAGGCCCGCCGCGTTGTCGTCCATGCCCTGCAGCGTCAGCCCGCCGAGGTTGTTATCCGTATCGGCATCGCTCATCGGGGCGTAGGTATCGAGGTGCGCCATAATAATAATCTGTTCAGCCGCGCTACCTTCATGCGCCGCGATAACCGTACTGCCGGTCACGTTATGCCAGTTTTTCGTTTTATTTCGTGAGGTATAGACGTAGCGGCTGTTAAACGACCGGATATCGCTCTGATAGCCCATCCCGGCAAACTGCTGGCGAAGATAGTCCGCGGAGAGCATCTCCGCAGGCGAACCGGTCATGCGGCCTGGAAAGACGGTGGCAATATGCCGCGCCTGCATAGTGGCGATTTCACCATAAGGTTGGTTTTTTGCCTGGGCAGGAAGAATAAAGCAAACGCCGAGCGCCAGGGCAGCAATACGGTGGCGCGTTGCGGAAAACATAGTGAGTCCTTAAAAACAGAGCAAAATATTAACCCGCCTAGTATGAAACTGTGATCGCCCATACACAATTTGAATTGCTCTTAAATGCCCGAAATTTCGCGTGTTAAGCACTTTTTGGTATTAGCTTTTTCACGGCGTTATTCCATTGAGTAACTACTCATTCCAATTCGTAATTTCATTCGGTCTAAGCCGCCCCCTATAGTCCCTTTATTCCTCGTTGTTAGTGAGTTGTTGCTTGTGGACTATCTGCCCTTATTTGCCGCGATAAAAGAGAAGCCGGTGCTGGTTGTAGGCACGGGTGAAATTGCCGATCGCAAAATCGCGTTTTTGCAGCGCGCAGGGGCGCAGGTGCGGGTAGTGGCAGAAGCGGATTTTGACGAATCACAAATCGATACCGTAGTGCTGGTGATTGCGGCGACCGAAGATCGCGACCTGAACCGGCGGATTTCCGACGCCGCTCAGGCCCGTTACCGCCTGGTGAACGTGGTGGACGACCAGCCGTTATGCTCGTTTATCTTCCCGTCGATCGTTGACCGTTCTCCGCTGCTGGTGGCGATCTCCTCCGGCGGTACCGCACCGGTGCTGGCGCGCGTGCTGCGTGAAAAAATCGAGGCGCTGCTGCCGACCAGCCTCGGGCGCATGGCGGAAAAAGCCAGCTTCTGGCGCAACCACCTTAAAACGCGCCTGACCAGCGTAACGGAACGCCGTCGCTTCTGGGAGCGCGTGTTTCGCGGCCGCTTTGCCAGCCTGATGCATGCCGGTAATGAGACGGCGGCGCAGAAAATCCTCGAGGACGAACTGGATAACCCCGGCAGCACGGGCGGGGAGATCATTCTGGTGGGGGCAGGGCCGGGCGATGCCGGGCTCCTGACGCTGCGCGGCCTGCAGGTGCTGCAGGACGCGGACGTGGTGTTCTACGACCATCTGGTCACCGACGGCGTGCGCGAGCTGATCCGTCGCGACGCGGAGCAAATCTGCGTCGGCAAACGGGCTGGCGAGCACTCGGTGCCGCAGCACGACACCAACCAGATGCTGGTTGACGCCGCCAAAGCGGGTAAAACCGTGGTGCGCCTGAAAGGGGGCGATCCGTTTATCTTCGGCCGCGGCGGCGAAGAGCTGCAGGCGGCAGCCGAAGCGGGCATACCGTTCCAGGTGGTGCCCGGCATCACGGCGGCTTCTGCGGTGACGGCCTACGCCGGTATCCCGCTGACCCACCGCGATTACGCCCAGAGCGTGACCTTCGTGACCGGCCACTACAAGGCCGACAGCACGCCGTTTGACTGGTCGCATCTCGCTCAGAGCCGCCAGACGCTGGCGATATACATGGGCACGATGAAGGCGGCGGATATCAGCGAACAGCTTATTCAGCACGGTCGCGAGGCGACGACGCCCGTTGCTGTCATTTCTCGCGGCACGCGCGTCGATCAGCACGTTGCGACGGGCACGCTGGAACATCTTGCAACCCTGGCGAAAGACGCCCCGATGCCTGCCCTGATCGTGGTGGGAGAAGTGGTGCAGCTGCACAGCACGCTCGCCTGGTTCCAACACACAACCGATACAGAAGGCTTTGGTTCTTCTGTCGTAAATTTGGCTTAAGGAACGGTTATGGACCAAAAACGTCTTACACACCTGCGGCAGCTCGAAGCGGAGAGTATCCATATCATCCGCGAAGTGGCCGCCGAATTTTCTAACCCGGTGATGATGTACTCCATCGGTAAAGATTCCAGCGTCATGCTGCATCTGGCGCGTAAAGCGTTTTATCCGGGCACGCTGCCGTTCCCGCTGCTGCACGTGGATACCGGCTGGAAATTCCGCGAAATGTACGAGTTCCGCGACCGTACCGCGAAAGCCTACGGCTGCGAGCTGCTGGTGCATAAAAACCCGGAAGGGGTGGCGATGGGCATTAACCCATTCGTGCACGGTAGCGCCAAGCACACCGATATCATGAAAACCGAAGGGCTGAAGCAGGCGCTGAATAAATACGGTTTTGACGCGGCCTTCGGCGGCGCGCGCCGCGACGAAGAGAAATCCCGCGCCAAAGAGCGTATCTACTCCTTCCGCGACCGCTTCCACCGCTGGGACCCCAAAAACCAGCGTCCGGAGCTGTGGCACAACTACAACGGTCAGATAAATAAAGGCGAAAGCATTCGCGTCTTCCCGCTCTCCAACTGGACCGAGCTGGATATCTGGCAGTACATCTATCTGGAAAACATCGAAATCGTTCCGCTGTATCTGGCCGCCGAGCGCCCGGTGCTGGAGCGTGACGGCATGCTGATGATGATCGACGATGATCGCATCGACCTGCAGCCGGGCGAAGTGATCAAAAAACAGATGGTCCGTTTCCGCACCCTCGGCTGCTGGCCGCTGACCGGCGCGGTGGAGTCCAGCGCGCAGACGCTGCCGGAGATCATCGAAGAGATGCTGGTGTCGACCACCAGCGAGCGACAGGGGCGCGTGATTGACCGCGACCAGGCAGGCTCCATGGAGCTGAAGAAACGTCAGGGTTATTTCTAAGGAGCCGCCATGAACACCACTATTGCTCAACAAATTGCCAACGAAGGCGGCGTGGAAGCGTATCTGCACGCGCAACAACACAAAAGCCTGCTGCGTTTTCTGACCTGCGGCAGCGTGGATGACGGGAAAAGTACCCTGATTGGCCGCCTGCTGCACGATACGCGCCAGATTTACGAAGATCAGCTCTCTTCCCTGCACAACGACAGCAAGCGTCACGGCACCCAGGGTGAAAAACTCGACCTGGCCCTGCTGGTGGATGGCCTGCAGGCGGAGCGCGAGCAGGGCATCACCATCGACGTGGCCTACCGCTACTTCTCTACCGAGAAGCGCAAATTTATTATTGCCGACACGCCAGGGCACGAGCAGTACACCCGTAACATGGCGACCGGCGCCTCCACCTGCGACCTGGCGATCCTGCTGATGGACGCGCGTAAAGGCGTGCTGGATCAGACTCGTCGTCACAGCTTTATCTCGACGCTGCTGGGGATCAAACACCTGGTGGTGGCGGTCAACAAGATGGACCTGGTGGGCTTTAGCGAAGAGAAGTTCGAGGCGATCCGCCAGAGCTATTTAACCTTTGCCGAACAGCTGCCGGGTAACCTGGATATCCGCTTTGTACCGCTCTCGGCGCTGGAAGGGGATAACGTCGCCTCCCAGAGCGCGAACATGCCGTGGTACAGCGGTCCTACGCTGCTGGAGGTGCTGGAAACCGTTGAAATCCAGCGCGTGGTCGACACCCAGCCGATGCGCTTCCCGGTGCAGTACGTGAACCGTCCAAACCTCGATTTCCGCGGCTTCTCAGGCACCCTCGCGTCAGGCTCCGTGAAGGTAGGTCAGCGCGTCAAGGTGCTGCCATCCGGCGTTGAATCGACCATCGCCCGCATCGTCACCTTCGACGGTGACCTGCAGGAAGCGGGCGCCGGTGAAGCCGTAACGCTGGTGCTGAAAGACGAAATTGATATCAGCCGGGGCGACCTGCTGGTCGACGCGCAGGAAACGCTGGTGGCAGTGCAGGGGGCTTCCGTGGACGTGGTCTGGATGGCAGAACAGCCGCTGACCGCTGGCCAGAGCTATGACATCAAAATTGCCGGCAAGAAAACCCGCGCCCGCGTGGACGGTATTCAGTTCCAGGTGGATATCAACAACCTGACCCAGCGTGACGTCACCGAGCTGCCGCTGAACGGCATCGGTCTGGTCGATCTGACCTTCGACGAACCGCTGGTGCTGGATCCGTATCAGCAGAACCCGGTCACGGGAGGGCTGATCTTTATCGACAGGCTGACCAACGTTACCGTCGGGGCCGGTATGGTTCGCGAACCGATTAAACAGGCTGCCGCGACGTCTGAATTCAGCGCCTTCGAGCTGGAACTGAACGCGCTGGTGCGTAAACACTTCCCGCACTGGGGCGCACGCGATCTGCTGGGAGGCAAGTAATGGCCGCCCATGATGAGAACGTCGTCTGGCATCCTCATCCGGTCACCGTCGCCCAGCGCGAACAGCTCCACGGTCACCGTGGGGTTGTGCTGTGGTTTACCGGGCTGTCCGGCTCGGGTAAATCGACGGTGGCAGGCGCGCTGGAAGAGGCGTTGCATCAGCAGGGCGTAAGCACGTACCTGCTGGACGGCGATAACGTGCGTCACGGCCTGTGCAGCGATTTAGGGTTTAGCGACGATGACCGCAAAGAGAACATCCGCCGGGTGGGCGAAGTCGCCAGCCTGATGGCTGACGCCGGGCTGGTGGTGCTGACCGCGTTTATCTCTCCGCACCGCGCCGAGCGCCAGATGGTGCGCGAACGCGTGGGCCAGGATCGCTTTATCGAGGTGTTTGTCGATACGCCGCTGGAGATTTGCGAAGCGCGCGACCCGAAAGGGCTGTACAAGAAAGCGCGTGCCGGAGAGCTGCGCAACTTCACCGGAATTGACGCGGTATACGAAGCGCCTGAATCGCCTGAAATTCACCTGGAAGGTCAACAATTGGTAACAAATTTAGTAAGCCAATTATTAGACCTGCTCAGACGGGACGATATTATCAGATCCTGAGGCGGTATCGTTCGGGAGCTGTCTTCCCGAACGATGAGTCACGGTCACAGGATTAGCTATGCGCAACAGTGAACATTACATCACCACCACCGGGTCGGAGCCGCTAGCGACCGACGACGAAACGACCTGGTCATTTCCTGGGGCCATCATTGGCTTCGTCTCATGGCTGCTGGCGCTTGGCATTCCGTTTCTTATCTACGGCGGCAACACGCTGTTCTTCTTTCTCTACACCTGGCCTTTCTTTCTGGCGTTGATGCCCGTGGCGGTTGTTGTCGGCATTGCGCTGCACTCTCTGCTCAACGGCAAGCTCCTCTACAGCACCGTGGTCACGATTGTGACGGTGGTTCTGATGTTTGGTCTGTTATTTTTGTGGCTCATGGGCTAACTTCAGCCATAATTCAAACCGTAACCAACTGTGTAACGATATTGTGCAGGACGATTCTGCGGAAAAAATGTGGTACATTTGCCCGCGATGTTGCGGCATCTCTGTTACCCCGGCGTAGTGCTCTGGGGAAGTCTTGGGATGATGATGCCGTTTTTCAGGGGGCAGGATGGGTAAACTAACGCTGCTGTTGCTGGCTTTGCTAATCTGGCTGCAATATTCGCTGTGGTTCGGTAAGAACGGACTGCACGACTATAGCCGGGTGAGCGATGACGTCGCGGCTCAGCAGGCAACAAACGCCAAACTTAAGGCGCGAAACGATCAACTCTTTGCTGAAATTGATGACCTCAATGGCGGGCAAGAGGCGATTGAGGAACGCGCACGCAATGAACTCAGTATGACTAAGCCGGGCGAAACCTTTTATCGTCTGGTTCCGGATGCGTCTAAACGCAATCAGGGCTCAGCACAAAACAATCGATAATCAGGCCCAGGATTACGACATGGCAGTAACTTTTTCGGACGTATGCGCCGTGGTGCCGGCCGCAGGTTTTGGCCGGCGCATGCAGACAGAATGTCCCAAGCAGTACCTCTCTATTGGCGATAAAACGATCCTCGAGCACGCCGTGGCGGCGCTGCTGGCGCACCCGCGTGTGACGCGTGTGATCATCGCTATCAGCCCTGGTGATGCGCGCTTCGCGCAGCTGCCGCTGGCAAATCATCCACACATTACCGTCGTTGACGGTGGCGTCGAGCGCGCCGATTCCGTGCTGGCGGGCATTCAGGCCGCCGGAAACGCGTCGTGGGTGCTGGTGCATGACGCGGCGCGTCCTTGCCTGCATCAGGACGACCTTGCGCGCCTGCTGGCCCTGAGCGAAACAAGCAAGGTTGGTGGGATTCTGGCCGCACCGGTGCGCGACACCATGAAGCGCGCCGAGCCGGGCAAACAGGCTATCGCCCACACCGTCGATCGCGTCGATTTATGGCACGCGCTGACGCCACAATTTTTCCCCCGCGAATTACTCCACGACTGCCTAACGCGTGCGCTTAAAGAAGGCGCGACCATCACGGACGAAGCCTCCGCGCTGGAGTATTGCGGTTTCCACCCTGAGCTTGTTGAAGGACGCGCTGATAATATAAAAGTGACGCGTCCGGAAGATTTACAGCTCGCGGAATTTTATCTTACCCGTTCGACCCATCAGGAGAAGGCATAATGCGAATTGGACACGGTTTTGATGTACACGCCTTTGGCGGAGAAGGCCCAATTATCATTGGCGGCGTGCGCATTCCCTATGAAAAAGGACTGCTGGCGCATTCTGATGGCGACGTGGCACTGCATGCGCTGACCGACGCGCTGTTGGGCGCTGCCGCGCTGGGTGACATCGGCAAGCTGTTCCCGGACACCGACCCGGCATTCAAAGGAGCGGACAGCCGCGAGCTGCTGCGCGAAGCGTGGCGCCGCATTCAGGCGAAAGGTTACACCCTCGGCAACGTCGACGTGACGATTATTGCCCAGGCCCCGAAAATGCTGCCGCACATTCCGCAGATGCGCGTGTTTATTGCAGAAGATCTGGGCTGTCATATGGACGACGTGAACGTCAAAGCGACGACGACCGAGAAGCTGGGCTTTACCGGGCGTGGTGAAGGGATTGCCTGTGAGGCCGTGGCGCTGCTGGTGAAGGCGAGCAAATGACGGACTTCGACAACCTGACGTACCTGCACGGTAAACCGCAGGGGACCGGGGTGCTGAAAGCCAGCCCGGAAGATTTTCTCGTGGTGGAGGATCTGGGCTTTGAGCCGGATGGCGAAGGCGAACATATCCTGGTGCGTATTCTGAAAAATGGCTGCAATACCCGCTTTGTGGCCGACGCGCTGGCAAAATTCCTCAAAATTCATGCCCGCGAAGTGAGCTTTGCCGGACAGAAAGATAAACACGCCGTCACGGAACAGTGGCTCTGCGCGCGCGTTCCCGGCAATACGATGCCTGATTTAAGCAAATTTGAGCTTGAAGGCTGTAAGGTACTGGAGTTCGCCCGCCACAAGCGCAAACTGCGTCTGGGGGCGTTGAAGGGGAACGACTTTACGCTGGTGCTGCGTGAAGTGTCCCACCGCGAAGATGTTGAAAAACGTCTGAACGCTATCAGTGAACGCGGCGTACCGAACTACTTTGGCGCGCAGCGCTTTGGCATTGGCGGCAGCAACCTGCAGGGCGCGCTGCGCTGGGCGCAAAGCGATGCCCCGGTGCGCGACAGGAATAAACGCAGTTTTTGGTTGTCGGCGGCCCGCAGCGCGTTGTTTAATCAGATTGTGAGCGAAAGGCTGAAAAAACCGGACGCGAATCAAGTTGTTGTTGGCGATGCGCTACAATTAGCGGGACGCGGAAGCTGGTTTGTGGCAACGGCCGAAGAAATGGCCGATGTGCAGTCGCGCGTGGACGCAAAAGCGCTGATGATTACCGCCGCGTTGCCGGGTACGGGCGACTGGGGAACACAGGGCGACGCGCTGGCCGCCGAGCAGTCAGCCGTAGCGGATGCGCCAGAATTGCAGTCCTTGCTGGTGCGGGAAAAAGTCGAAGCGGCACGCCGCGCGATGCTGCTCTATCCGCAGCAGTTAAGCTGGAACTGGTGGGATGACGTAACCGTCGAGTTACGCTTCTGGCTACCGGCAGGTAGCTTTGCCACCAGTGTTGTCAGGGAACTTATCAACACCTCGGGTGATTATGCGAATATTGCTGAGTAACGATGACGGGATCCACGCGCCAGGCATTCAGACCCTGGCGAAACACCTCCGCGAATTTGCGGACGTGCAGGTCGTGGCGCCCGATCGTAACCGCAGTGGAGCGTCTAACTCTCTGACGCTGGAGTCGTCGCTTCGCACCTTTACCTTTGAAAATGGCGATATTGCCGTGCAGATGGGTACGCCAACCGACTGCGTTTTTCTGGGCGTGAACACGCTGATGCGGCCGCGTCCGGATATTGTTGTTTCCGGCATTAACGCCGGTCCTAACCTTGGCGATGACGTGATTTACTCTGGCACCGTGGCGGCCGCAATGGAAGGGCGCCATCTGGGGTTCCCGGCGCTGGCGGTCTCGTTAAACGGCCACACGCACTACGACACCGCCGCCGCGGTGACCTGTTCGATCCTGCGGGCGCTCGGCCGCGAGCCGTTGCGTACCGGACGCATCCTCAACATCAACGTGCCGGATCTTCCCCTCGACGAAATTAAAGGCATTCGCGTCACCCGTTGCGGGAGTCGACACCCTGCCGATCAGGTGATCCCGCAGCAGGATCCTCGCGGCAACACGCTTTACTGGATTGGCCCTCCCGGCGATAAGTGCGATGCGGGTCCGGATACCGACTTTGCCGCCGTAGATGAAGGCTATGTTTCGGTTACCCCGTTGCACGTAGATTTAACCGCGTATAGCGCGCATGATGTGGTGTCGGGCTGGCTGGATCGCGCAGGAGTGAACGCGCAATGGTAAACAAACGTGTACAAACTCTTCTGGAACAACTCCGCGCGCAGGGGATCCGCGACGAGCACGTGCTTGAAGCGCTTGCTCAGGTTCCGCGTGAGAAATTTGTAGACGAGGCGTTTGAACACAAAGCGTGGGAAAACGTAGCGCTGCCCATCGGACAGGGCCAGACGATTTCGCAGCCTTACATGGTGGCGCGCATGACGGAGCTGCTGGAGCTGACGCCCGACTCCCGCGTGCTGGAGATTGGCACCGGGTCGGGGTATCAAACCGCGATCCTGGCGCATCTGGTTCATCATGTATGCTCCGTTGAGCGGATTAAAGGTTTACAGTGGCAGGCGCGTCGTCGCCTGAAACAACTTGATTTACATAATGTTTCGACACGACACGGTGATGGATGGCAGGGTTGGAAGGCGCGCGCGCCGTTTGACGCGATCATCGTGACGGCGGCCCCGCCTGAAATTCCTGCGGCCCTGTTGTCGCAGCTGGATGAGGGGGGCATTCTTGTTCTGCCCGTCGGGGACGAGCAGCAGCTTTTGAAGCGCGTTCGTCGGCGCGGCGGCGAGTTTATTATCGACACCGTGGAAGCCGTGCGCTTTGTGCCTCTGGTAAAGGGGGAGTTGGCCTGAGACTCGGAATTATCCAGGGTTATTAAGGCAAATTCAGCGTATGGTGTGGCGCGAAAGATTCGTGTCATCACGGTAAATTTTAAGTCACTGGTAGTTAACACATTCCTGGGGGATAAATGAGCGCGGGAAGCCCTAAATTCACCATCAGCCGTGTTGCGGCATTATCACTGGTTTCGCTCTGGCTGGCAGGCTGTACAAGTTCTAACAACGCGCCTGCACCCGTCAGTTCTGTCGGCGGAAACAGCGGCTCGGGTAACACGTCCAGCGGAATGTTGATCACTCCTCCGCCTAAAATGGGTACCTCTACGGCGCAACAAAATCCGCCAATCCAGCCGGTTCAGCGTCCAATGACGCAGCCGACACAGATTCAGCCAGTGGAACAGCCTGTTCAGACCCAAAATGGCCGCATAGTCTATAACCGTCAGTATGGGAACATTCCGAAAGGCAGCTATACCGGTGGCAGCACCTATACCGTGAAACGCGGCGATACGCTGTTCTATATTGCGTGGATCACCGGGAACGATTTCCGTGACCTCGCGCAGCGCAATAACGTCCAGGCCCCGTACGGTCTGGAAGTCGGGCAAACGCTCCAGGTGGGCAACGCAACGGGCACGCCGCTTACGCCTGGCAACACCGTTTCAGCGGCCGATGTGACGGCTCAAAATAACAGCGTTAAGCCTGCACAAAAATCCACCACGGTGGTTGCTTCACAACCTGTAATTACGTATTCTGAGGATTCAGGTGATCAGACTGCTAACAAAATGTTGCCGAATAATAAAGGGACTGCGACTGTTGTCACAGCACCGGTTACGGCACCTGTGGTTAGCTCTACTGAACCGACTGCCAGCAGTATGACCTCCAGTTCGCCAATCTCTGCATGGCGCTGGCCAACTGACGGCAAGGTTATCGAGAACTTCTCTTCCTCCGAGGGGGGAAATAAAGGGATCGATATCGCAGGGAGTAAAGGACAGGCTATCATCGCGACCGCAGACGGGCGCGTTGTGTATGCCGGTAACGCTCTGCGCGGTTACGGTAATCTTATTATCATCAAACATAACGATGATTACCTGAGTGCCTACGCCCATAACGACACAATGCTGGTCCGGGAACAACAAGAAGTTAAGGCGGGGCAAAAAATCGCTACCATGGGTAGCACCGGAACCAGTTCTACACGCTTGCATTTTGAAATTCGTTACAAGGGGAAATCCGTAAACCCGCTGCAGTATTTGCCGCAGCGATAATTTGACGGGGCATGCCAGCCAGGGTGTCTCGTTCAGGGATCACGGGTAGGAGCCACCTTATGAGTCAGAATACGCTGAAAGTTCATGATTTAAATGAAGACGCGGAATTTGATGAGAACGGAGTAGAGGCTTTTGACGAAAAAGCCTTAGTAGAAGAGGAACCCAGTGATAACGATTTGGCTGAAGAAGAGCTGTTATCGCAGGGCGCCACACAGCGTGTACTGGACGCGACTCAGCTTTACCTTGGGGAGATTGGTTACTCCCCACTGCTAACGGCCGAAGAAGAAGTCTATTTCGCACGTCGTGCTTTGCGTGGTGATGTAGCCTCGCGTCGTCGCATGATTGAAAGTAACCTGCGACTGGTCGTGAAAATTGCCCGCCGTTACGGCAATCGTGGTCTGGCTCTGCTGGATCTGATTGAAGAGGGCAACTTAGGTCTCATCCGCGCAGTTGAGAAGTTTGACCCGGAACGCGGGTTCCGTTTCTCAACCTACGCGACCTGGTGGATTCGTCAGACCATCGAACGGGCTATTATGAACCAGACCCGTACGATCCGCCTGCCGATTCACATCGTCAAAGAGTTGAACGTTTATCTGCGCACCGCGCGCGAGTTGTCCCATAAACTGGACCACGAGCCAAGCGCAGAAGAGATTGCCGAGCAACTCGATAAACCGGTTGATGACGTTAGCCGTATGCTGCGTCTCAACGAGCGCATTACCTCCGTTGACACCCCGCTGGGTGGCGACTCCGAAAAAGCGCTGCTGGACATCCTGGCCGATGAAAAAGACAACGGTCCGGAAGACACCACGCAGGACGATGACATGAAACAGAGCATCGTCAAATGGCTGTTCGAGCTGAACGCCAAACAGCGTGAAGTGCTGGCACGTCGTTTCGGTTTACTGGGGTATGAAGCTGCGACACTGGAAGACGTCGGCCGCGAAATTGGCCTGACCCGTGAACGTGTTCGTCAGATTCAGGTTGAAGGTCTGCGCCGCCTGCGTGAAATCCTGCAGGGGCAAGGTCTGAATATCGAAGCGCTGTTCCGCGAATAAGCAACCTTTCGTCAAAAAAGGCCCGTCGTGAGACGGGCCTTTTTCTTTTGCGCTACGGCTTAGCCGTTTCGTGCAGCAGACGCCACACTATCCGATCGCCTTCCTGATTGAGCACCGCGGTTGACCAGCGCACGTTGACGGGCAGGTCCGGCCGGTTTTGCGTCTCCCGGTAGTGGAGCACCGCGCCACGATCCCATTGCTGGATCGTGGATAATTCGTCAATGACGATCTTTAGTCCGGGACGGCTTCCGCGCTGTTTTTCCAGAAAACTGACCAGACCGGCATAGTCGATATGAGCGCCACCCGGCGGGATCATCAGAAAATCCGGGCTGAAGCGGGCGAGGAGGGCGTCGGAATCACCTTCACCTTTGCCTAACCAGTCTTCGAGCGCAATGTGGAGGTCGATTATGTCGTGTTCGAAAGGCGTCATGAATTCTCCTGTCGCAGCTGGGTGAGCACCTGCGTATTGTTAAGACGAAAAACGTACAGTACAGGCAGCAAGGTCATGCCTGCGGCAAAAATAAACATCCCGTGCCAGGCGGCGAGCGGTGTCAGCCAGGCCTGCGCCAGGTTCAGCGCCTGCGCCAGCAGCAGGGCTCCGGCAAAAAAGCTCAGCTGACGATTAAGATTCCACAGCGCGCTGGCATCCGGCATCTCTTCCCGGCGCGTCGTCAGAAAAGCGCTGCTCTGAGCCGTACTGCTGCACAGGCTTCCCCCCGCGCCCATCAGGGTAAACGCAGCGGCAGGCAGCAGCGTAGCCGAACTGACGTTAATCAAAAGCAGGATACCCGTCGCCTGCAGCAGGCAGCCGATGACGATCAGCGGTCGGGGGCCGATGCGGTTAAAATAGCGTCCCGTTGCCGTGATGGCGATAAACGATGCCATGGACCACGGCAGCATGAGCATCCCCGTTGCGGCGGGGCTCATGTTCGCCACATGCTGAAGATAAAACATGCCCGTGACGTTCACCCCAATAAATACGCCGGGAACGCATAAATAAACAAGCATCGAAAAACGCAAAAGCGGGTCCGCGAGCAACGACAGGTTTAGCGGTCTGGCCGCTTTCATCGCGGGCATCTCGTGTTTAAGCCACAGGCAGGCCAAAACAAAGGTCACGATAGCGACCGGTAGCGTGGCGAAAAATATCCATCGCCAGCTTAGCGTCTGCACTAGCAGGCCTCCGATAGCAGGGGAGCAGGCCGGGGCAAGCAACGCCACCAGCATCACCGCCGAGGAGAGTCGGGCACGCTCGTGAGGCTTAAACTGTTGCCAGGTCAGCGCCTGTCCGACGGGGATCAGTAAACCTCCACCCACGCCCTGGATCGCTCGCCAGGCGATCAGGCTTTCAAGCGTTGCAGACAGGCCCGCCGCAGCGGAGGCTGCGCTGAACAGAAAAAGCGAGAGCAGGATGACGCCCTTAGGCCCGATTCGTCGCGTAAGCACGCTGCTGAACGGGATCACCAGCGTCAGGCCGGCTATGTAGCCGTTGCTGACCCAGGCGAGGGCTGAAGGCGTGGTGTTAAACGCGTGGGCCATTGCCGGGAAGGCGACGCTGGCAATAAACATATTTATTAAATCAAGAAAAAAGCCCAGCAGATAAACAACGGCGACTTTGCTGCGATACGTCATGGTGGATCCTCCGGTGAGGTGGCGTATCGTATCGATCCGGGAAGCACGGATAAACCTGACAAAGCGCGATATACTGTCAAAAATATTTTGACAGTAAAAGGCGTGATGATGATTAACCTGCAGCGGGCTCAGATGTTTGTCGCGGTGGCCGACACCGGCAGTTTCACTGCCGCAGCCGAGGCAATGGGGCTGACAAAAGCCGTGGTCAGCTTCAATATTCGCCAGCTAGAAGATGAGCTGGGCGTTACGCTGCTGCTGCGCTCCACCCGCCGTCTGACGTTAACCGAGGCGGGCGCGCTATTTCATCAGCGCAGCGTGGCGCTTCTGAAGGATGCGGAACGGCTGCAGGATGATGTCCGCGCGAATCATGCGGGGCTTACTGGCGAACTGCGGATCACGACTACGCCCGAGTATGGCTCACAGGTGGTGGTGCCGCTGCTGGCCAGGTTTAGCCAGCAGCACCCTGATCTTCGCGTGCGGCACGTTTCGTCGTCCCTGCACGCCGATCTTATCTCGGAGCGCTTTGACGTAGCCATCCGGCTGGGAACGCTTGCCGATTCGCGCAACCACGCCGCGCTGATTGCGCACTTCTCCATTCTCCCCGTCGCGACGCCCGGGTGGCTGGTTAACCATCCGATCGAAACGCTTGCACAGCTGGCCCACGCGGACTGGATTATTCACGAGCGTCTGGCCTCGCCGCTGCGCTGGCAGGTGAAGGATGCCAGCGGTGCGCCTGAAACGCTGGAGATAAAAAAAGCGCCGCGCCTGTTTGCCGACAGCGCTCAGGCCCTTATGGCCTTTGCACTTGCTGGCGGAGGCGTGGCGTTACTGCCGGAATGGCTGGCGCGCGATGCGCTTGATGCGGGAAAACTGGTCCCGGTTTTACCGGGATATAACTTTGCGCGGCAGGGCATCTATGCGGTTTATCCTGATGCCCGGCATGTGTCAGCGAAAGTGCGCACCTTTATTGATTTTATGCGCGCCAGCGTGAATTAATCGTGCATCATCTTTTTGATGAGCGCGGAGAACTGCTCCCGCTCGGCCTTGTTAAGACGTCCTAAAAACGCCTCATCCACCTCGTTGCCAACCGGTTTACAGCCAGCAAGCAGGGCTTCACCTTCTGGCGTCAGGAAGACAAACCGGCGGCGCTTATCGGCCGGATCGTGCTCGCGTTTGACCAGACCGCGCGCCTCCATGCGGCTGAGCATCTCCGCCAGGGTCGCTTTCGTGCTGACCGCCACTTCGGTCAACGCCACCTGTTCAATACCCGGATGCTCGGCAATAGAGCGCATCACCGCATACTGTGGCTTGGTCAGTTCCGGTAAGGCATGTTGCCACTGCGCGGTATGCTGTTGAAAAAGCTGACGTAACAGGTGGAACGCCTCTTGTCTTAGTTCCATGAACACTCCGACGGAAAAAATCTCTCCCCTATGATAGCCGCTATTGCTCTCAATTTTAACGCGGCATCTTTTAGCCATTCGTGTGATCGTATGCGAACGATCTTGCCAGGAAAACGATCCTGGAGTAGCTTATTTATAATGTTCGTGTACGAACAAATAATTGAGGTGATGAATGAGATTGATAGTAGGAATGACGGGGGCAACGGGCGCACCGCTGGGCGTGGCGCTGCTGCAGGCGCTTCGGGAAATGCCGGAGGTGGAGACGCATCTGGTGATGTCTAAGTGGGCAAAAACCACCATTGAGCTGGAAACGCCTTACACCGCGCAGGACGTTGCTGCTTTGGCTGACGTTGTCCACAGTCCGGCTGACCAGGCCGCCACCATCTCCTCCGGCTCGTTTCGCACCGACGGCATGATCGTCATTCCCTGCAGCATGAAAACGCTGGCGGGTATCCGCGCGGGCTACGCCGAAGGGCTGGTGGGACGCGCGGCGGACGTGGTGCTGAAAGAGGGGCGCAAGCTGGTATTGGTTCCCCGTGAAACGCCGCTCAGCACCATTCATCTTGAGAACATGCTTGCCCTTTCCCGCATGGGCGTGGCGATGGTGCCGCCCATGCCAGCCTATTACAACCACCCGCAAACCGCCGATGACATTACCCAGCACATCGTGACCCGCGTGCTCGACCAGTTCGGTCTGGAGCATAAAAAGGCGCGCCGCTGGAACGGGCTGCGGGAGGCGAAACATTTTGCACAGGAGAATAAAGATGGCATTTGATGATTTGAGAAGCTTCCTGCAGGCGCTCGATGAGCAAGGGCAACTGCTGAAAATTGAGGAAGAGGTTAACGCCGAGCCCGATCTGGCGGCGGCAGCCAACGCGACCGGCCGCATTGGCGACGGCGCGCCCGCGCTGTGGTTCGACAACATTCGTGGCTTTACCGATGCCCGCGTGGTGATGAACACCATCGGCTCCTGGCAGAACCACGCCATTTCGATGGGGCTGCCTGCGAACACCCCGGTTAAAAAACAGATCGACGAGTTTATCCGCCGCTGGGATAAATTCCCCGTCACGCCGGAGCGCCGCGCTAACCCGGCCTGGGCGCAGAATACGGTCGACGGGGAGGACATTAACCTGTTCGATATCCTGCCGCTGTTTCGCCTGAACGACGGTGACGGCGGTTTTTATCTCGATAAAGCGTGCGTTGTCTCGCGCGACCCGCTCGACCCGGACCACTTCGGCAAGCAGAACGTCGGGATCTACCGTATGGAAGTGAAGGGCAAGCGCAAGCTCGGCCTCCAGCCGGTTCCGATGCACGATATCGCCCTGCATCTGCACAAAGCGGAAGAGCGTGGTGAAGACCTGCCGATTGCGATTACGCTGGGCAACGACCCGATCATCACCCTGATGGGCGCCACGCCGCTGAAATACGATCAGTCCGAGTATGAAATGGCCGGCGCGCTGCGTGAAAGCCCGTACCCGATTGCCACCGCGCCGCTGACCGGCTTCGATGTGCCGTGGGGTTCTGAAGTGATTCTGGAAGGGGTGATTGAAGGCCGCAAGCGGGAAATCGAGGGGCCGTTTGGCGAGTTTACCGGACACTATTCCGGTGGCCGTAACATGACGGTTGTCCGTATCGACAAAGTTTCTTACCGCACCAAACCGATTTTTGAGTCGCTCTACCTCGGCATGCCGTGGACCGAGATTGACTATCTGATGGGACCGGCTACCTGCGTGCCGCTCTACCAGCAGCTTAAAGCGGAGTTTCCGGAAGTGCAGGCGGTGAATGCGATGTACACCCACGGTCTGCTGGCGATTATCTCCACCAAAAAACGCTACGGCGGTTTTGCCCGCGCGGTCGGTTTACGCGCCATGACCACGCCGCACGGTCTGGGCTACGTGAAGATGGTAATCATGGTGGATGAGGATGTCGATCCGTTCAACCTCCCGCAGGTAATGTGGGCGCTGTCGTCAAAAGTGAACCCGGCAGGGGATCTGGTGCAGCTGCCGAACATGTCGGTCCTTGAACTCGATCCCGGTTCCAGCCCGGCAGGCATTACCGACAAGCTGATTATCGATGCCACCACGCCTGTCGCGCCGGACACCCGGGGCCACTACAGTCAGCCGGTACAGGATCTGCCTGAAACCAAAGCCTGGGCTGAAAAACTGACCGCGATGCTGGCAGCACGTCAATAAGGAGGAAAAGATGATTTGTCCACGTTGTGCCGATGAGCATATTGAAGTGATGGCGACGTCGCCGGTAAAAGGGGTCTGGACCGTTTATCAGTGCCAGCATTGTTTGTATACCTGGCGCGATACCGAACCGCTGCGCCGCACCAGCCGCGAGCACTATCCGGAAGCGTTCCGTATGACGCAGAAGGATATTGATGAGGCACCGCAGGTGCCGACGATCCCGCCGCTGCTATAAAAAAAGCCCGATGGCGCTACGCTTACCGGGCTATAAAATTGTGCGCTTTGTTTTGCCGGGTGGCGGCTTCGCCTTACCCGGCCTACAAACGCGGTAGGCCCGGTAAGCGCAGCGCCACCGGGCAAAAGACCGCAGAAAACTAAACCAGACTCTTCAACCGATAAATCCACTCCAGCGCCTGACGCGGCGTCAGTGAATCCGGGTCGAGATTCTCCAGCGCTTCCACCGCAGGCGACGTCTCTTCCGCAGGAATCAGCAGCGACATCTGCGTACCATCAATCTGCGTCGCCGCCGCATTCGGTGAAAGGCTTTCCAGTTCACGCAGTTTCTGACGCGCGCGCTTGATCACCTCTTTCGGTACGCCTGCCAGCGCCGCGACGGCCAGGCCATAGCTCTTGCTCGCCGCGCCATCCTGCACCGTGTGCATGAAGGCAATGGTATCGCCGTGCTCCAGCGCATCCAGATGAACGTTCGCAACCCCTTCCATTTTCTCCGGCAGCTGCGTCAGTTCGAAATAATGGGTGGCAAACAGCGTCATGGCCTTGATTTTATTCGCAAGGCTTTCCGCACAGGCCCATGCCAGGGACAGACCATCATAGGTTGACGTTCCGCGTCCGACTTCGTCCATCAGCACCAGGCTGTGCTCCGTCGCGTTATGCAGAATGTTTGCCGTTTCGGTCATCTCGACCATGAAGGTTGAGCGTCCGCTCGCCAGATCGTCCGCTGCCCCAACGCGGGTAAAGATGCGGTCGATGGGGCCAATCTCCACGTTTTGCGCCGGAACGTAGCTGCCGATATACGCGAGCAGGGCAATCAGCGCCGTCTGACGCATATAGGTACTCTTACCGCCCATGTTCGGACCGGTAATGATCAGCATTCTTCTCTGCGGTGACAGGCTCAGAGGGTTGGCGATGAACGGTTCGTTGAGCACCTGCTCTACCACCGGGTGACGGCCTTCAGTGATGCGAATGCCAGGCTTATCGGTAAAGGTCGGGCAGGTATAGTTCAGCGTTTCAGCGCGTTCTGCCAGATTGACCAGCACGTCCAGCTCCGCCAGCGCGCTGGCGCTCTGCTGCAGGTCGCCCAGGTGCGGCATCAGCATGTCAAACAGCTCGTCATACAGCTGTTTTTCCAGGGCCAGCGCCTTTCCTTTCGAGGTGAGGACTTTGTCTTCGTACTCTTTCAGTTCAGGAATGATGTAGCGTTCGGCGTTTTTCAACGTCTGGCGACGCACGTAGTGAATCGGCGCCAGGTGGCTCTGCCCGCGGCTGATCTGAATGTAGTAACCGTGTACCGCGTTATATCCCACTTTCAGGGTGTCGAGTCCAAGACGCTCGCGCTCGCGGATTTCCAGCTTATCGAGGTAGTCCGTCGCACCGTCGGCCAGCGCGCGCCATTCGTCCAGCTCTTCGTTGTAGCCTGGGGCAATCACGCCGCCATCACGCACCAGAACCGGAGGCGCATCGATAATGGCGCGCTCCAGCAGTTCGCGAAGCTCGGTAAATTCGCCCATGGTTTCGCGGAGTTTCTGTACCGGCGCGCTGTCAACGTCACTCAACTGCGCGCGCAGTTCCGGCAGCTGCTGGAATGCATGACGCATCCGCGCGAGGTCGCGTGGTCGTGCTGTTCGCAGTGCCAGACGAGCAAGGATACGCTCAAGATCGCCCACCTGGCGCAGAACCGGCTGCAGTTCGGTATAGCGATCCTGCAGCGCGGCAATCGTCTGCTGACGGCAAACCAGCGTCTCGGTATTGCGGATCGGCATATGCAGCCAGCGTTTCAGCATGCGGCTGCCCATTGGCGTAACCGTACTGTCGAGGACCGACGCGAGCGTATTTTCTACGCCACCCGCCAGGTTCTGCGTGATCTCCAGGTTACGGCGCGTGGCAGCATCCATGATGATGCTGTCCTGCTGGCGCTCCATGGTGATAGAGCGGATATGCGGCAGGGCGGTGCGCTGGGTATCTTTCACGTACTGCAGGAGACAACCGGCCGCACATAGCCCGCGCGGTGCGTTTTCAACGCCAAAGCCAATCAGATCGCGGGTGCCAAACTGCAGATTCAGCTGCTGGCGCGCGGTATCAATTTCGAATTCCCACAGCGGACGACGGCGTAACCCGCGACGACCTTCAATCAGCGCCATTTCGGCGAAATCTTCGGCATAGAGCAATTCTGCCGGGTTGGTGCGCTGCAGTTCGGCAGCCATCGTTTCACGGTCAGCCGGTTCACTCAGACGAAAACGTCCGGAGCTAATATCCAGCGTCGCGTAGCCAAACCCTTTACCGTCCTGCCACAGCGCTGCCAGCAGGTTATCCTGGCGCTCCTGTAACAGGGCTTCATCACTGATGGTGCCAGGCGTGACGATGCGCACGACTTTGCGTTCCACCGGGCCTTTTGAGGTCGCCGGATCGCCGATCTGTTCGCAGATGGCAACGGATTCGCCCTGATTCACCAGCTTCGCCAGGTAGTTTTCTACCGCGTGGTGCGGGATACCTGCCATAGGAATGGGTTCGCCTGCCGATGCGCCACGTTTGGTCAGCGAGATGTCGAGCAGCTGCGATGCACGCTTAGCATCGTCATAAAATAGCTCGTAAAAATCGCCCATACGGTAAAACAGCAGGATTTCCGGATGCTGTGCTTTCAGCTTCAGATACTGCTGCATCATCGGCGTATGTGCGTCGAAATTGTCGATTGTGCTCATGGAGTTATGATGTCCATTCCTTTGAAAATAAACCGTTTTGATGGGCTCAATGGCCGTTTGTTCCTTCTATTGTCGCATGAAAAAAAGGTCCGGCGCAGAAAAATGTCGTGGCTTTACGAGGCATCTTCCGACATTAATTCGATGACAATTTTTCCATGCTCGACGCCCACCCTGACTCGAGAATGGGTCGTAAATCCCGCTTTTTCAAGCCAGTCACCTTTTAAGCTCAGCGCCGCATGCACGCTGTAGCGCTTCGGTATCTTGGTATTGCGGTCTTCATGGCGCTTTCTAAAATATCCCACTTTTAAATGGCGATAGGGTTTGCCGATCGCGAGCTCTTGCATAGGGTCTCCAGATAACACGGACAAAGGTCATTTCTGATGCCTGTATAAAATACCAGTGATTGTTGGCCGGAGCAGGGCTAAAACTGGAATCAGGCTTCAGGAAACGAAATGCAACCGCTGAAATTCAGCGTTGAAAGGTGTATTATTAATACACTTTATTATTCGGTAATCCGCTATGTCCGGTAAACGCATCTCACGAGAAAAAGAGACCATCGCGAAAATGATCGCGATGTATGAAAAGCAGTGTCCGCAGGCATCTCAGGAGGAAGGGCACTATCAGGCGCTCAACGCTTATGCCGATAAGCGCCTGGATAAATGCGTTTTCGGTGAGGAAAAGCCTGCCTGCAAGCAGTGCCCAGTACACTGCTACCAGCCTGCCAGACGTGAAGAGATGAAGCAGGTTATGCGCTGGGCAGGCCCGCGTATGTTATGGCGTCATCCCATTCTGACCGTTCGCCATCTGATGGATGACCGTCGTCCCGTACCGGAACTGCCGGAGAAGTACCGTCCGAAAAAGTGATCGGTTCAGCGTCTCAGCGGGCGGCAAATCACGTTCAGGGCCAGCGCGCTGCAGAGCGGGAAAAGGGCCAGCAGCAGCCAGGGATACATTGCCTGCGTCGAGGGCACCAGCGCGCGATCCAGCAGGCTGCCAAATAACAGGTTTCCAGCGAGTACCGCAATGCCTCCGGCGGTGGCGAGTGCCCCGTAGTGCGCGCCAAGCGTGGATTCCTCCGCAAACCGGGGGATCAGATCTTTAGCCGATGGCACCAGCAGCATTTGCCCCAGCGTCAACAGCGTCACAAAACAGACAGAAGGCAGTAAGCGCAGCCAGCCTTCCGGCGGCGTCATCGGGGCGAACGTCGCCACGCTCGCAAAGGCGGCTGACAGCAGCAAAAATCCCACCGGCAGAATTCTCACCGCGCCCACGCGACGGGCGAAGCGCGCCAGCGGCAGCTGTAAGATGATGATCAGAACGGAGGCCAGCATAAAAAGCGGGCCGAGATCTTTCTCGTTACCGCCAGAACGCTGGATCTCCACCGGCAGCGCCAGATAAAGCTGGTTATAGCTTAACAGCCATGAACTGTAGGCAATGATAAAGGCGACAAAGCGCGGCTGACGGAACGTTGTCCACCAGGGCTGTATTTTCAGCGTTTGTGAACGGTGACCAGCAGTGGGCAGGCAAAAGTAGAGCACCACTAGCGCAATGACAAAGACGCCTGCCCCCGCCAGCGCCACCTGACGAAAACCCAGCCCGGTGAGCAGGGCGCCAGCAACCGGGCCCAGTACCGCGCCGAGTTCTCCACAGACGGCAAAGAGCGCAAACCACTCCGCCCGGCTTCGTTTGCCTTTTGCCTCGCTATGAGTGCCCGCTTTTGCCAGCAGTGCCTCAATCGAGGGAGAGAACAATGCGCCGCCAACGCCCGTCAGACACGCGCCCAAAATAATCGGCCACAGTGATTCCCCGAAGGCCAGCAGCAGATAGCCTGAAACACGAACAATACAGCCGCTCAGGATAATCACTTTCGCGCCAAACCGGTCCGAGAGCGCACCACCGACGATAAACATACCCTGCTGAGAGAACGTGCGCAGGCCCAGGATCAGCCCGATCAGCCCGCCGGAGAGCAGCATGTCGTCGCGCAGGAATATCGCCAGGAAGGGTACGACGGCGTAAAAGCCAATGTTGAAAACAAACTGGCTACCCAGTAAGACGGGCGGCCAGAGCGTAGTGGCAGGGCGAAGGGGCATCGTTGTTCACTCGCCCCTAAACGATAAAGTGGATATGCTTTTTGCCATGGAACGGCGAGATCTCAATTTTGGTTTTGACCCGGAAGACATCCCACAACAGCGACTCGGATAAGATGTCCTGCGGTGTCCCCGTCGCCACAATTTGCCCTTTCTGCATCACAATCAGCGAGTCGCAGAACATCGAGGCGTGGTTGAGATCGTGGATAGCGACAATGCTGGTGACCGGTAATTCGCTGATCAACTGCATCAGCTGCATCTGATGATGAATGTCGAGGTGGTTGGTCGGTTCGTCCAGCAGGATTTCCGTTGGGGTCTGAGCCAGCGCGCGGGCAATATGTACGCGCTGGCGCTCGCCGCCGGAGAGGCTCAGCCAGCCCTGGTCGCTTTTATCCAGCATATCCACGCGCTGCAGGGCGGCGGTGACGGTTTCGTCATCGTGGTTGCTCCAGTTGGAAAAAGCGGAGTGGTGCGGAATACGCCCAAGTTTCACCACGTCGCGCACGCGCATGTTGGCGTCCGTCATCCCGTGCTGTTCCACAAAGGCGACCCGGCGGGCAAGCTGCTTTTTGGCGATGCGAGAGATGTCCTGCCCGTCCACGGTAACGCAGCCAGCATCCGGGCGACGAAGCCCCGCGAGGATCCGTAAAAGAGACGATTTACCGCAGCCGTTAGGGCCAAGCAGTCCTACCGTTTCCCCCCGGGAAACCTTCAGCGAGACGTCATTAACGATGACTTTTTTGCCTACCTTCCAGGTAATATTTTCAGCGCAGATACTCATCACTTATTCCTTGAACGGTAGATAATCACTGCAAAGAAGGGGACGCCAACCAGCGCGGTGACTACGCCGACGGGCAGGCTTTGCGGCGCAATCAGCATGCGCGAGGCAATGTCTGCCAGCACCATCAGGATCGCCCCTGCCAGCGCGCTGGCAATCAGCAGCGTGCGGTGCAGCGGCCCGAACAGGAAACGCATCACGTGCGGCACCACCAGCCCGACAAAGCCGATTGAGCCCGCCATGCTGACAATCGTCGCGGTAATCAGCGCGGTAGTGGTAAAGAGCGTCAGGCGAACCCACGGGACGGCAATGCCTAAAGAGGCGGCGGCATCATCACCGAACGTGAAGGCATCCAGCGCCCGGGAATAGTAAAGACAGACGGCAAGGCCCGCCAGCACGACCACCAGCGCCAGCTGGAATTCCGGCCAGCGAACGCCGCTGAAGCTGCCCAGCAGCCAGAACATCACGTCGCGCGCCTGCTGGGCGCTGGCGGAGGTGCTGATGGTGTAGGCAGTAATGGCGTTGAACAGCTGAGAGGCGGCGACCCCTGCCAGAATGGTACGTTCATTCCCCCCGCGCGCGCCGTTCGTCAGAAACGCGACAAACGCAAAGGCGGCAAACGCCCCGGCAAACGCGCCCGCAGAGAGCGACACCGCACCGGTGCCAATCCCCAATACGACGACCGACACCGCCCCGGTTGAGGCACCAGCCGACACGCCGAGCACGTAAGGTTCCGCCAGCGCGTTCTTCAGCAGGCTCTGCAATACGGCACCGCAGATCGCCAGCCCCGCGCCGCAGCAGGCCGCCACCAGCGCGCGGCTCAGGCGAAAGTCCCAGATCACGCTCTCATAGATGCGGGTGAGCGGAACCTCGGTCAGCCCCAGCTTATTGCCAATAGCGTAAAAGACGTTGGACAGCGGAATCGACAGCTCGCCGACGCTGACGCCGAGGGCGATCACTAGCAACAGCAGGACGACGGCAAGCAGAGCAGAGGTGGTCAGAACCAGGCTCTGCCGGACCTGAAGAACGGCGGTTGTCATCAGTTCAGCCCCAGCTTTCTGAGCTGTTCGCCAACCTGCTCAGCTCCGTAAATCGTGCGAATCGTCGGGTTCATCGCCTGGCCGTCCATCACCACGATATGGCCTTTCTTCACCGCGTCCAGCTGGCTGACTGCGGGATCGCTTTTCAGGAATTTGATTTTTTCTTCCGCGTTATCCAGCGCCCAGCGGTTGCGGTCCAGGCTGGACACCACAATGACATCCGGATTGGCGGCAATAATGCTTTCCCAACCCACGGTTGGCCATTCGGTCTCGGACGTAATGGCGTTATGACCGCCCATCAGGCTGGCGATAAACCCGGAGGGGCTATTTTTACCGCCGACGTAGGCGTCCGCAGAAGGGGATGAACTGGAGAACCAGAAGACAAACGAAAGGTCTTTTTTATTCTTGCCGAATTCCTTACGCAGGTCGGCCTCGCGTTTTTTGAAATCGGCAATAACGGCCTGACCGCGGTCTTCAACGTTAAAGATTTTGGCGAAATCCTCAATCTCTTTATAGAGATAGGTCATATCCCACAGTTTCTGGCGGCTGCCGTACATATCGCCGGTGGCTTTTTTGGTCGCGCACATGCCCGGGGACACGTAGCTGTTCACGCCCAGGGTCTTCAAATCGTCACGTTTTGCGACCTTACTTTCCGGCCCCAGCAGCAGGGGGGACTGTGCGGGGACAAAGTCAGGATTTTGCGCAAGAACGGATTCAAGGGTCGGGATTTCGACCGTCAGGGTTTTGATTTTTGCGTTCTGTTCCGCCAGCTGCGGCAGCACTTTGGTCGGCCAGAAGGCGCTGGCCTTCACCTTATCTTCCAGGCCCAGCAGGAGCAAAATTTCGACGGTATTCTGGCCCAGGGCCACGACGCGTTCTGGCGCTTTGGTGAACGTCTCTTTGTAGCCACAGTTTTCAATCGTCAGGGGATAGGTGGTTGCCAGAGCAGAACCGACCGACGCAATCGCCAGGCCTAACGCGCAGATGACCTTTTTCATGAAACGCTACCCTTCATTAAAATTATTATTGATGCAAATGAAACTCATTATTAAGGCGGAATTTTATACAGAGGAAACGATTTTGTGTCAATGAGGGACAATTACGCAGGGGAACAAAAGGCGGTGTCAGAAAAACACCGCCGGAATAAGGCCTTAAATGAGGCTTTCTTTATCAATCCCGAGACGCTTCATGCGTGACAGCAGCGTGGTGCGTTTTACCCCCAGTCTCTGGGCGGCACCTTTTGGCCCGGCGACCACGCCGTTGGTCTCTTTCAGCACGCGCATAATGAGCTGATATTCATCTTCTCCCTCTTTTGCTGTTTCCGCGGCGGGCGCGGTCACGTCAGGAAGCGTAACCTCAGGCAGGGAGAGTTGCAGCACGTTACCGCGCGTCAGCAGCACCGCGCGTTCGATGACGTTTTCCAGCTCGCGCACGTTGCCGGGCCATTCCATCGATGAAAGGGTGCGCAACGTCTCGGCAGGAATACTGTCGATGTTTCGCCCCATCCGACGCGCGATCTTCGCGGTAAAGGCTTTGACCAGCAGGGGGATATCCTCCGGGCGTTCGCGCAGCGGCGGCAGGCAGATTGGGAAGACGTTCAGGCGATAGTAAAGGTCGCTGCGAAACTCGCGGTCGGCGACCATTTTTTTCAGGTCGCGGTTGGTGGCGGCAATCAGCCGCACGTCGGTCTGGATAAGCTTGTTGCTGCCAAGGCGCTCAAACTCCTGCTCCTGCAGGACGCGCAGCAGTTTCGGCTGTAGCTCCAGGGGCATATCGCCCACTTCGTCGAGGAACAGCGAGCTTTTGTCCGCCAGCTCAAAGCGGCCCAGCCGCTGGCTGCTGGCCCCGGTGAATGCGCCGCGCTCGTGGCCGAACAGATCGCTTTCCAGCAGACCCGCGGGCATCGCCGCGCAGTTCATCTTCACCATCCGTCGGCTGTTGCGGTTGCTCAGGTTGTGGATAGCGCGGGCAATCAGCTCTTTACCCGTACCGGTTTCGCCGAGGATCAGCACCGTGCTGTCGCTCTGCGCCACCATCTCAACTTGCTTGAGCACGCTGTACATGGCGTCGCTGCGCCCGATGATTTCACCAAACTCGCTGTCCACGTTGTTGAGCTGTTCGGTCAGGGCCAGGTTCTCATCCACCAGCCGCTCTTTCAGGCGATGGATCTCCTGGTAGGCGAGGGCGTTATCCAGGGCAATAGAGATACGCTCGGCGATCTGGCGCAGCAGCTTCAGGTTGGCGGTGGTGAACACGCCTTCCTCACACTGCGCCAGCTTCAGCACGCCCAGCATGGTGTTGCCGGACATCAGCGGCAGCAGGCACAAGGTCTGGATTTTGTTGCCCCAGGTGTTGAACAGCATTCGCTCGTAAGGGGCCACAGGATCCTGTTCGTTCAGGTTAAGCAGCAGGATCTCTTTGCTTTTGAAGACCCGTTCAGAAAGGGTGCCCGCTTCGTCTACCTCGCTCTGCTCGTGCGCCGGATTGGCTTCATCGAGATAATGCGTGGAGTAGATGTTCAGCTTGCCCTTGCGATGGCCGCGAAGCGCAATGCTGATGGCGTCGATTTTGAAATAGTGGTGGATCTCTTTCGAAACTTCGCTGACCAGCTCATCCATGTCGAGCCGTGACAGCACGGCGTTGGTGATGGCGACCAGAATGCGGAAGTTGTCGCGCTCGCGGCTCAACAGGTCGTAATCGACGTTATTGGTGACGCGGCTTTGGATCTGCTCCGCGACGACGGCCACAATCTGGGTAAAGGTATGCAGGCGCTCGTATTCCGCCTCGCTCCAGGGCTGGTCGGTCGTGCGGATAAACTCGCATCCGCCAAAAATCTGGCCCTCTGCCGCCAGCGGCAACATGCAGTAATGCCCGAAAGGCTGATAGAGGTTGCTCTGTGCCAGCCTCGGCCACGCCTGGCGGAATTCCGCAAAGCTGCAGTGCAGCACTTCAGGACGGGAGAGGATGCGGCGCACCGGGCCATGCGCCAGATACGTTTCGTCTTCGTATTCAAACGTTTTGCCATTATCACGCGTTGAGTAGTAGCTCGCGCGGTGCGTTCCGCTATGCCAGAGCACAATCGCGGCGCTGTCCGCCAGCGCCGATTGCCTGACCAGCCGGGTCAGGGCATCGCTCAGCGCGCCGAGGTCGGGCTGCTGTAAAAGTGTGCGCGTGATGTCAAACAGGCCCTGCTGTCCAAGATCGCTCATCGGTGTATACGGCATATTGCTTTCCAATAGAAACTGGCAAAAAAAGAGACATTCAGTGCTGACCGCTTTTGGCGCGGTTCTAGCAAATACGGGGTAAGGGTTCCGCGTGCGGCAGATCAAGCGTCCGCTTCACGCCATAAAGCCCGGTCAGGCGCACCCCTTTGCGCTCAACCACTTCACCAATCATCGCAGCCTCTTTCCCTGACGGATGAGCCCGCAGCTGTTCAAGAACGGCTTCCGCGGCCGCGCGTTCAACGCCAATCACCAGTTTGCCTTCGTTGGCGAAGTTGAGCGGGTCAAGGCCCAGCAGTTCGCACAGTCCGCGAACTGCAGGCTTAACGGGCAGGCTGCGCTCGGTGAGTTCAATCCCGTACCCGCAGCTTGCCGCAAACTCATGAACTACGGCATTCACGCCGCCTCGCGTGGCGTCCCGCAGGGCTTTCACGCCGGGCGCGGCACGCAGGGTCTGAATCAGCGGGGTGAGCACCGCGCAGTCGCTGCGCAGTTCCCCGTCCAGCCCCAGGCCTTCGCGCAGGTTAAGGATGGTCGCCCCGTGGCAGCCCAGCGTTCCGGTCACGATCAGCACGTCGCCCACGCTAAGCCGATGCGCGCCCCAGTGAATATCGGCGGGGATCGCCCCCATGCCAGCGGTGTTGATAAACAGCTTGTCGGCCGCGCCGCGCTGTACCACTTTGGTATCGCCGGTGACGATCGCTATCCCCGCCTCGCGCGCGGTCTGCGCCATGCTGTTGACCACTGCCGTGAGCGTCTCCATCGGTAACCCCTCTTCGAGGATAAACCCGCAGGAGAGGTAGCGCGGAACGGCACCGCTGACCGCCACGTCGTTGGCCGTGCCGCAGACGGCGAGCTTGCCGATATCACCACCGGGGAAGAACAGCGGATCGATCACGTAGCTGTCGGTGGAGAAGGCCAGCCTGTCGCCCTGGGCGGTGAGGGTAGCGAGGTCAATGCGCGCCTGGTCTTCCTGTTCGGCGAGCCAGGGGTTGTTAAAGGCCGCCATAAACAGCCGGTTAATCAGCTGCTGCATCGCCAGCCCGCCGCTGCCGTGCGCCATTTCAACCGTATTCATGCTTCACTCTCCTGGTTGCGATACTGATACCACGCGGCACACGCCCCTTCGGAGGAGACCATCAGCGCGCCAAACGCCGTTTGCGGGTTACAGGTATTGCCAAATAACGGGCATTGATGAGGTTTGCATTTACCGGTGAGCACGTCGCCGCAGCGGGCCCGGGGATCGTCGCAAACCTGCTGCGGCTGCGGGCGGAAATGCGCTTCGGCGTCGAACGCGCGATAGGCTGACGTCAGGTGCACGCCGGATTCGGCAATCAGCCCCAGACCACGCCATTCGCTGTCGCCCTCAACGCTGAACACGTCGGCTATCGCCTGCTGCGCCCGTTCATTTCCCGCATCCGGCACCACGCGGCGGTACTGGTTTTCCACTGCACTCAGGGCCGCTATTTTCTGCTCAACCAGCATGGTCACACCTTGCAGTAGATCAAGTGGTTCGAAACCAGCGACCACTAACGGACGATTGTACTGTTCAGCGATAAAACCGTAGGCGTCTGTGCCAATCACCATGCTGACGTGCCCCGGCGCCAGAAAGGCGTCTATCCCGTTTTCCGGCTCTTCCAGCAGGCTGCGCAGCGTGGGAATGAGCGTAATGTGCTGGCAGAAGAAGAAAAAATTCTCGACGCCGCGCGCTTTCGCCTGCTGCAGCGTGATGGCGGTAGCGGGCATGGTGGTTTCAAATCCCAGGCCAAAAAACACCACCTTGCGCGTGGGGTTATTCTCTGCCAGCGTCAGGGCATCCATCGGCGAATAGACGATCCGGATGTCGGCTCCGCGCGCTTTTGCCTGCAGCAGCGAGCCGTTTTTCCCCGGCACGCGCATCGCGTCGCCAAAGGTGCAGAAAATGACGTCGGGCTGGCTGGCAATTTCAATGCAGCTGTCGATGCGCCCCATCGGCAGCACGCACACCGGGCAGCCGGGGCCGTGGATAAACTCGATGTTCTCCGGCAGCAGCTGGTCGAGGCCAAATTTGAAGATGGCGTGCGTGTGTCCGCCGCACACCTCCATGATCCGCAGCGGTCTCTCTTTCGTGTAGTCCAGCAGCGACGCGCGCGTTTTCAGGTGCCCGATAAGCTGCAGCACCTGCTCCGGCGCGCGGTATTCATCAACGTAACGCATGATTAACGCTCCTCGCCGTACAGCAGCGCGCCCACGTCAGGCTCCACGTCGAACATGTTTTGCAGGGCATCCAGCGTGTCGCGGGCTTCCGCTTCGTTAATTACGCTCATGGCAAACCCCACGTGGACCAGCACCCACTGGCCGAGACGCGATGCGCCCGTTTCATCACTGCTGCCCACCAGCGTCAGGTCCACGTCGCGCAGGATGCCGCAGACCTCCACTTTGGCCTGGTTCCCGTCAATGGAATGGATTTGTCCCGGTACGCCTATGCACATCGTTCACTCTCCAGCCAGTTCAGCCAGGCGTCCATGCCGTCGCCGCGCGTGGCGGAGACCAGCAGGATTTCAATCTCCGGATTCACTTCACGGGCATACGCCAGGCACTTATCCACGTCGAAGTTCAGGTACGGCAGCAGGTCGACTTTGTTCAGCAGCATGAGGGAGGCGGCGGCAAACATATGCGGGTACTTCAGCGGCTTGTCTTCGCCTTCGGTCACCGAAAGCACCGCCACCTTGTGTCGTTCGCCAAGATCGAAGCTCGCCGGGCAGACCAGATTGCCGACGTTTTCAATAAACAGAATGCCGTTATCCGCCAGGGGCAGGCGCGGGGCGGCGTCGGCAATCATCTGCGCATCCAGGTGGCAGCCTTTGCCGGTATTGACCTGAATCGCCGGCGTGCCGGTTTCGCGAATGCGCGCCGCGTCGTTAACGGTTTGCTGGTCGCCCTCGATCACCGCGCAGGAGACGCGCCCGTTCAGGCGTTTGAGCGTTTCCGTTAACAGCGTGGTTTTGCCGGAGCCGGGGCTGGAGACCAGGTTCAGCACCAGCTGTTTGCGGGCGGCAAAGCGCGCGCGGTTGCGGGCGGCGATCTGGTTATTCTTGTCCAGCACGTTGATTTCCACCTCCAGCATCTGGCGCTGGCTGATGCCCGGCGCGTGGGTACCCGCTTCGCCGTGGCCGTAGTGCAGATCGCCCGCAGCGGAGCGCTGCGGAGCGAAAGTGATACCGGTCAGTGCCGCAGAAGGGCGTGGGGCAGGCGAAAAGGGCGCGGAGCGAAACGCGGAATGGGGACGGTGTTCATCCCCTTCTATATACAGGTTGCCTTCGGCGCAACCGCAGGTGCTACACATACTTTACTCCTTCTCGATTTCGAGGCGTTGGATCTGCATGCCGTCGTCCGCCACGATGCGAAGACCGGTGCTCTGGCACTGTGGACAGCGCTGAACCTTCGATGACAGCAGGGTGACGTACTGCTGGCACTGCTCGCACCAGCACTCCGCCTGCTGCTCTTCAATATGGAGTTCGCAGCCTTCCGCCAGCGTGCCGCGACACACCAGCTCAAAGCAGAAATTCAGGGCGCTGGTCTCGACGCAGGAAAATGCCCCGACCTTCAGCCAGACGCCGGTGACGCGCTTCGCGTGGTTTTGCACTGCCTGCTGTTCGATAAGCTCCAGGGCCCGCTGGCAGAGGGTGATTTCGTGCATGACGCCTCCTCAATGAATTGCGCCATTGAATGCAATAACGGTGCCAGCTTGATTTTTGTTAAGGCGTGACGATGTCAACGCTGTCGAAATGACACGTCGACACCGCGGCGCTGACAGCGGTTTTGCAATTAAACCCATTTAAAATCATGAGGATAAAAACTGGCATGGAATCTGCTTAACAGCCGCTATCTCCACTAAACGGATACCTTCTATGACTATTTGGGAAATCAGCGAAAAAGCGGATTATATCGCGCAGCGTCATCAGCAGCTGCAGGACCAGTGGCACCTCTACTGCAACTCTCTGGTTCAGGGCATAACCCTCTCGAAAGCGCGCCTTCACCACGCGATGAGCTGCGCGGCGCAGGGCGACATGCGCTTCGTCCTGTTCGGCCATTTCACCATCAACGTTACCCTGGCGGATAACTTCAACAGCCACACCATTGAGTACCACCTCGAGACAAAAGACGGCGAAAAACAGTGTATTGCGAAGGCGCAGCTGATGGCCGACGGCATGGTGGACGGCCACGTCAGCAACCGCGATCGCCAGCAGGTGCTGGAGCACTATCTGGAAAAAATCGCGCCGGTCTATAACGGCCTGTACGCCGCCGTTGAGCACGATCTCCCGGTCAACCTGAAGCAGCTGATGGATGGAAATGCCTCAGCGAACGTGGTCTGACTCCTGCGTGTCGAGAAGTGTCGACAAGACAGTTTTTCGTCAAAAATGACTATCACCCGAGGATAACCCGGTGAACCGTTTTGTAATTGCCGACTCGACGGTCTGTATTGGCTGTCGAACCTGTGAGGCGGCGTGTTCGGAAACGCATCGCCTGCATGGGCTGCAGTCCATGCCGCGCCTGCACGTCATGCGTAATGAAAAAGAGTCTGCCCCGCAGCTCTGCCATCATTGTGAAGACGCCCCCTGCGCGGGCGTCTGCCCTGTGAATGCCATCACCCGAATTGATGGCGCTGTCCAGCTGAACGAAAGCCTGTGCGTAAGCTGCAAGCTGTGCGGCATTGCCTGCCCGTTCGGCGCGATTGAATTTTCCGGCAGCCGTCCGCTGCATATTCCGGCGAACGCCAACTCGCCAAAAGCCCCGCCCGCGCCACCGGCGCCTGCACGCGTAAGCACGCTGCTGGACTGGGTGCCCGGCATCCGTGCCGTTGCGGTGAAATGCGACCTGTGCAGCTTCGATGAACAGGGCCCGGCCTGCGTGCGCACCTGCCCGACTAAGGCGTTGATTCTGGTTAACATTCGCGACATCGCCCGTACCAGCAAGCGTAAACGCGAGCTGACCATCAACAGTGATTTTGGCGACCTTTCTCTGCTACAGGCGCTTAACGAGGGGGCGAAATGAACGCGGCGATGATGATTACCAGCGCGGTAGCCTGTTTTGCTGGCGCCGCTGTTCTGGCGCTGATCTTCTCATTCCATAAAACCCTGAGCGGCGCGATCGCCGGGCTCTGCGGGGCGGTCGCTAGCCTGATGACGCTGGCAGCAGGCGGCGTTGTCCTGCTCGGTGGCCAGTCCGCAGAAACCGTAATGCCGCTGATTCGCCACACGGTTGAGATCACGCCGCTGAACGCCATCTGGCTGGTGACGTTTGGCCTGTGCGGGCTGTTTATCAGCCTGTTCAATATCGACTGGCACCGCCATCCGCACGCTAAAGCCAACGGCCTGCTGGTTAACCTGCTGATGGCGACGGCGGTCTGCACCGTTATCGCCAGCAACCTCGGCGCGCTGGTGGTGATGGCGGAAATCATGGCGCTGTGCGGCGTGTTCCTGACGGGGTGCAGCGCCTCCGGCAAGCTGTGGTTTGCGCTGGGACGCCTCGGAACGCTGCTGCTGGCGCTGGCCTGCTGGCTGGTGTGGCAACGCTTTGGCACGCTGGACTTCGCTGCGCTCAACGGCCATCCGCTGGGGAACGACGTCTGGCTGCTGGGCGCGATCGGCTTTGGCCTGCTCGCTGGCATCATCCCGCTGCACGGCTGGGTGCCGCAGGCGCATGCGAATGCCTCCGCGCCCGCCGCTGCGCTGTTTTCTGTGGTGGTGATGAAAGTGGGGCTGTTCGGGATTCTGGCGATTACGCTGACCGGCGGACAGCCGCCGCTGTGGTGGGGCGTCGTGCTGCTGATTGCGGGCATGATCACCGCGTTCGTCGGCGGCCTGTACGCGCTGATGGAGCACAACATCCAGCGCCTGCTGGCGTACCATACGCTGGAAAACATCGGCATCATCCTGCTCGGCATTGGCGCGGGCGTGACCGGGCTGGCGCTCAATCATCCGGCGCTGATTGCCGCCGGTTTTATCGGCGGTCTGTATCACCTCGTCAACCACAGCCTGTTTAAAAGCACCCTGTTCCTCGGCGCGGGCAGCGTCTGGTTCCGCACCGGTCATCGGGATATCGAAAAGCTGGGCGGGATTGGCAAAAAGATGCCGGTAATTTCACTGGCGATGCTGGTCGGGCTGATGGCTATGGCCGCGCTGCCGCCGCTGAACGGCTTTGCCGGGGAGTGGGTGATCTATCAGTCCTTCTTCGCGCTCGGTCAGAGCGATCTCTTTATCGCGCGACTGCTCGGCCCGCTGCTGGCGGTCGGGCTGGCGATTACCGGGGCGCTGGCGGTGATGTGCATGGCGAAAGTCTATGGCGTCACCTTCCTCGGCGCGCCGCGCACCCGCGAAGCGGAAAATGCCTGCTGCGCGCCGTTGTTGATGGGGGTGAGCGTGGTCGCGCTGGCGCTGTGCTGCATCGCGGGCGGCGTCGCCGCGCCGTGGCTGCTGCCGCTGCTGGGCAACGCCATTCCGCTGCCGCTGACCGTGGCGAATACCACCGTCTCTCAGCCGATGATCGCGCTGCTGCTGATTGGCGCACCGCTGCTGCCGCTCGTCCTGATGCTGTTCTTCAAACGCGACCGGCTCGCCTCCCGCGCGCGCGGTGCGGCGTGGGCCTGCGGCTACGAACACGAACAGTCGATGGTCATCACCGCCCACGGTTTCGCCATGCCGGTGAAGGAGAACTTCGCCGCCGTGCTGAAGCTGCGCCACTGGCTGAACCCGGTGGGCTGGGTACCCGGCTGGCAGAGTGCCGCCGCGCCCGTGCTGTTCCGCCGTCTGGCGGTCATCGAGCTGGCGGTGCTGGTGGTCATTGTGATTTCACGAGGAGCCTGACATGAGTCTGTTACTGGCAATTCTTCAGGCGCTGGTGCTGTTCGCCGCTGCGCCGCTGCTGTCGGGCATTACGCGCGTGGCGCGCGCCCGGATGCATAACCGTCGCGGGCCCGGGGTGCTCCAGGAGTACCGCGATCTCTTTAAACTGCTCTCCCGTCAGAGCGTCGCGCCGGATGCCGCAGGCTGGGTTTTCCGCCTGACGCCGTTTGTGATGGTGGGCGTCATGCTGACCATCGCCACCGCGCTGCCGGTGGTGACGGTGGCGTCGCCGCTACCCGTGCTTGGCGATCTGATCACGCTTATCTACCTCTTCGCCATCGCCCGCTTCTTCTTTGCGATTGCGGGCCTGGACACCGGGAGCCCGTTTACCGGCATCGGCGCCAGCCGCGAGGCGATGCTCGGCGTGCTGGTCGAGCCGATCCTGCTGCTGGGGCTGTGGGTCGCCGCGCAGGTGGCGGGTTCAACCCACATCAGCTTTATCACCCACACCGTTTACCACTGGCCGGTGGCGCGCTCGATCCCGCTGGTACTGGCGCTCTGCGCCTGCGCGTTCGCCACGTTTATTGAGATGGGCAAACTGCCGTTCGATCTGGCGGAAGCCGAGCAGGAGCTGCAGGAAGGGCCGCTTACCGAATACAGCGGCTACGGCTTCGCGGTGCTGAAGTGGGGCATCAGCCTCAAACAGCTGGTGGTGCTGCAGATGTTTGTCGGCGTCTTCTTCCCGTGGGGGCAGATGACGCACTTCTCCGCGGCCGGTCTGGTGCTGGCGGTTGTTGTTGCCGCCCTCAAGCTGCTGGTCGGCGTGCTGGTGATTGCCCTGTTTGAAAACAGCATGGCGCGCCTGCGTTTTGTGGAAACGTCGCGCATCACCTGGGCCGGTTTTGGTTTTGCATTTTTAGCGTTCGTCTCCTTGCTGGTGGCGTGATTAAAGAGAGTATTTATGTCTGAAGAAAAGAAAGGTCAGCAGTATCTCGCCGCGTTACATCAGGCTTTCCCCGGCGTGGTGCTGGAGGAGTCCTGGCAAACCAAAGACCAGATAACCGTCACCATTAAGGTGAACTATCTGCCGGAAGTGGTGGAGTTTCTCTATTACCAGCAGGGCGGCTGGCTGTCGGTGCTGTTCGGCAACGACGAGCGCCAGCTGTGCGGCAACTATGCGGTGTACTACGTAATGTCGATGGAGCAGGGCGAAAAGTGCTGGCTCACCGTGCGCGTCGAAGTCGACCCGAATAAGCCGGAATACCCGTCCGTCACGCCGCGCGTGCCTGCCGCGGTCTGGGGCGAGCGCGAAGTGCGCGACATGTACGGCCTGGTGCCGGTCGGCCTGCCGGACGAGCGCCGCCTGGTGCTGCCGGACGACTGGCCGGACGAACTCTTTCCGCTGCGTAAAGACAGCATGGACTACCGCCAGCGTCCGGCGCCGACCACCGATAGCGAAACCTACGAATTCATCAACGAGCTGGGCAGCAAAAAGAACAACGTGGTGCCGATCGGCCCGCTGCACGTCACCTCTGACGAACCGGGCCACTTCCGCCTGTTCGTCGACGGCGAGAACATCATCGACGCCGACTACCGCCTGTTCTACGTCCACCGCGGCATGGAAAAGCTGGCGGAAACCCGCATGGGCTACAACGAGGTGACGTTCCTCTCTGACCGCGTGTGCGGCATCTGCGGCTTCGCCCACAGCACCGCCTACACCACCTCGGTGGAGAACGGCATGGGGATCGTGGTGCCGGAGCGCGCGCAGATGATCCGCGCCATTCTGCTGGAGGTGGAGCGCCTGCACTCGCACCTGCTGAACCTCGGCCTGGCCTGCCACTTCGTCGGCTTTGACTCCGGGTTTATGCAGTTCTTCCGCGTGCGCGAGGCGTCAATGAAGATGGCGGAGATCCTCACCGGGGCGCGTAAAACCTACGGCCTGAACCTGATCGGCGGGATCCGCCGCGACCTGCTGAAGGACGACATGATCCAGACCCGCCAGCTGGCGCAGCAGATGCGCCGCGACGTGCAGGAGCTGGTGGACATGCTGCTCAGCACGCCAAACATCGAGCAGCGCACCGTCGGCATCGGCCGCCTTGACCCGGAGATCGCCCGCGACTTCAGCAACGTCGGCCCGATGGTGCGCGCCAGCGGCCACGCCCGCGACACCCGCGCCGATCACCCGTTCGTCGGCTACGGCCTGCTGCCGATGACCGTGCACAGCGAGCAGGGCTGCGACGTCATCTCGCGCCTCAAGGTGCGCATCAACGAGGTGTTCACCGCCCTGAACATGATCGACTACGGCCTCGATAACCTGCCGGGCGGCCCGCTGATGGTGGAGGGCTTCACCTACATTCCGAACCGCTTTGCCCTCGGCTTTGCCGAAGCGCCGCGCGGGGACGACATCCACTGGAGCATGACCGGCGATAACCAGAAGCTCTACCGCTGGCGCTGCCGTGCGGCCACCTACGCCAACTGGCCAACCCTGCGCTATATGCTGCGCGGCAACACGGTTTCCGATGCGCCGCTGATCATCGGCAGCCTCGACCCGTGCTACTCCTGCACCGACCGCATGACCGTGGTGGACGTGCGCAAGAAGAAAAGCCAGGTGGTGCCGTACAAAGAGCTTGAGCGCTACAGCATCGAGCGTAAAAACTCGCCGCTGAAATAAGGACTCGCCATGTTTACCTTTATCAAAAAAGCGATCAAAACCGGCACGCAGACCAGCCGTTATCCGCAGGAGCCGATGCCGGTGGATAAAAACTTTCGCGGCAAGCCGGAGCACAACCCGCAGCAGTGCATCGGCTGCGCGGCCTGCGTCAACGCCTGTCCGTCGAACGCCTTAACGGTCGAAACGGATCTCAAAACCGGCGAGCTGGCCTGGCAGTTTAACCTCGGGCGCTGCATCTTTTGCGGCCGCTGCGAGGAGGTCTGCCCGACGGTCGCCATTCGCCTGTCGCAGGAGTACGAGCTGGCGGTGTGGAAGAAAGAGGATTTTCTGCAGCAGTCGCGCTTTGACCTCTGCAACTGCCGCGTCTGCAGGCGCCCGTTCGCCGTGCAAAAAGAGATCGACTACGCCATCGCGCTGCTGCAGCACAACGGTGACGCCCGCGCGGAGCATCACCGCGAAAGCTTTGAAACCTGCCCGGAGTGCAAGCGTCAGAAGTGCCTGCTGCCGTCCGACCGCATTGATATCACCCGCCATATGAGAGAGGCCAGCTGATGGAAAATTTACTCGGCCCGCGCGACGCTAACGGCATTCCGGTGCCGATGACGGTGGAGGAGTCCATCGCCAGCATGAAGGCGTCGCTGCTGAAAAAAATCAAACGCTCGGCCTACGTCTACCGCGTGGACTGCGGCGGCTGCAACGGCTGCGAGATTGAGATCTTCGCTACGCTGTCACCGCTGTTTGACGCCGAGCGCTTCGGCATCAAAGTGGTGCCGTCCCCGCGTCATGCGGACATTCTGCTGTTTACCGGAGCCGTCACCCGCGCCATGCGCTCGCCCGCGCTGCGCGCCTGGCAGTCCGCGCCGGACCCGAAAATCTGCATCTCGTACGGGGCCTGCGGCAACAGCGGCGGCATCTTCCACGATCTTTACTGCGTCTGGGGCGGTACCGACAAAATCGTGCCGGTGGACGTCTACATTCCGGGCTGCCCGCCAACGCCTGCCGCGACGCTGTACGGCTTCGCGATGGCGCTTGGCCTGCTGGAGCAGAAAATCCACGCGCGCGAGCCGGGCGAACAGGACAACCGGCCTGCGGCCATCCTGCACCCGGACATGGTGCAGCCGCTGCGGGTGAAGATCGACCGCACGGCGCGCAGGCTGGCGGGCTATCGCTACGGGCGTCAGATTGCCGATGATTATCTGCGCCTGCTGAGCCAGGGCGACCATCAGGTGGCGCGCTGGCTGGAGGCGGAAAACGATCCGCGTCTCAATGAGATCGTGGCGAACCTGAACAGTATCGTGGATGAGGCGCGTATCCGATGAGTGAAACGGTGGTGTTCAGCCAGCTGAGCCGTAAGTTTATTGATGAGAACGATGCCACGCCCGACGCGGCGCAGCAGGTGGTCTATTACAGCCTGGCGATTGGGCATCACCTCGGGGTGATTGACTGCCTGGAGGCGGCGCTGAGCTGCCCGTGGCCCGAGTACCTGGCGTGGATCGCCACGCTGGAGGAGGGCAGTACGGCGCGGCGCAAGATGGAGGGCGTGCCGAAGTACGGCGAGATCGTCATCGACGCCAACCACATTGCGATGCTCGCCAACGCCTTTGACGCGGCGCTCGGCAGGCAAACCCCCGGGCAGCAGGCGTGGAGCAAAACGCTGCTTAGCATGCTGCACGATATTCATCAGGAGAGCGCCATCTACCTGATGGTGAGGAGATTACGTGACTGACGTTTTACTGTGTGTCGGCAACAGCATGATGGGCGACGACGGCGCGGGCCCGCTGCTGGCTGAGATGTGCGCCGCGAACCCGCAGGGCAGCTGGGTGGTGATTGACGGCGGCAGCGCGCCGGAAAACGACGTGGTCGCCATACGCGAGCTGCGCCCGGACAGGCTGTTAATCGTCGATGCCACCGATATGGGGCTCAACCCCGGTGAGATCCGACTGATTGACCCGGACGACATCGCCGAGATGTTTATGATGACCACCCACAATATGCCGCTGAACTACCTGGTCGATCAGATTAAAGACGACGTGGGCGAGGTGCTGTTTTTGGGAATTCAGCCGGACATCGTTGGGTTTTATTACCCGATGACGCCGCCGGTGAAAGAGGCAGTGGAAGTAGTCTATTCACGGCTTGCAGAGTGGGTTGGGGATGGAGGTTTTTCTCAGCTCTGAGCAGTGCCCGGTGGCGCTAAGCTTACCGGGCCTACCAAACCCCTCTCCCTCTCCCTGTGGGAGAGGGCCGGGGTGAGGGCAACAGGCTACTCGAGATCCGCCCCGTTACTCGCGATCACCTTCTTATACCACCAGAACGATTTCTTGCGTTTTCTGTCCATCGTGCCGTTTCCGGCGTCGTCGCGGTCAACGTACACAAACCCGTAGCGCTTGCTCATCTCGCCGGTTGAGGCGGCCACCAGGTCGATACAGCCCCAGGTGGTGTAGCCCATCAGCGGCACGCCGTCCTCAATCGCGTCGCCCATCGCGCGGACGTGCTCGCGCAGGTAGCTGATGCGGTAGTCGTCGTTGATCTCGCCGTTTTCATCAATGACGTCCTTCGCCCCGAGGCCGTTTTCCACCAGGAACAGCGGCTTCTGGTAGCGGTCGTACATCATGTTCATGGTGATGCGCAGGCCGAGCGGGTCGATGCCCCAGCCCCATTCGCTCACCTGAATATGCGGATTACGCAGGGACTTCACGATGTTCGCCGCGCTGGTGTTGCCCGCGTTCATGTCCGCCGACGCGCAGCGCGAGGCGTAATAGCTGAACGAGACAAAGTCGACGGTGTTTTTCAGCAGCTCGTCGTCGCCGGGATCTTTCACAATCACCACGCCTTTCTCGCGGAACACGCGGGCGGAGTAGGCCGGATAGCGGCCGCGCGCCTGCACGTCGATAAAGAACAGGTTCTCGCGGTCTTTCTCCAGCGCCATCCAAACGTCTTCCGGCTTGCAGGAGTAGGGGTAGAAATTGCCGCCCGCCAGCATGCAGCCCACCTGGTTTTCCGGGTTCACCTCGTGGGCGATTTTGGTCGCCAGCGCGCTTGCCACCAGTTCGTGGTGCGCGGCCTGGTATTTCACCTGGTCTTCGTTTTCACCTTCTTCAAACACCAGCCCCGCGCCGGAGAACGGGCTGTGCAGCATGATGTTGATTTCGTTGAAGGTCAGCCAGTATTTTACCAGCCCGTTAAATTCTTCAAAGCAGGTGCGGGCGTAGCGGGCAAAGAAATCGACCATCTTACGGTTGCGCCACGAGCCGTATTCCGTCACCAGGTGCATAGGCACGTCGAAGTGGCAAAGGGTGACCAGCGGCTCGATGTTGTACTTTTTGCACTCCTCGAACACCGCGCGGTAGAAGGCAATGCCCTCTTTGTTCGGCAGCGGTTCGTCGCCGTTCGGGTAGAGGCGGCTCCAGGCAATTGAGGTGCGGAACACCGTAAAGCCCATCTCCGCCATCAGGGCGATGTCTTCTTTATAGCGATGGTAAAAATCAATCGCTTCGTGGCTCGGGTAGAACTCGTCGTCACGCAGCGAAAAACGCTTTTCCTTACCGATCTTCACCGCCAGGCGATTCGCCCCGTGGGGGATCATATCGACAGTCGTCAGTCCTTTGCCGCCTTCACGGTAAGCACCTTCACTCTGGTTGGCGGCAAGCGCGCCGCCCCATAAAAATCCTTGTGGAAAAACAGACATTCTTACCTCGCTTTCAATTTATGCTTTTGCTGCTTTGCTCTGTACCGGTGCGGTCTGCAGGGCGCGCGCTTTTTCGGCCTCGTCTTCAACCGGGATATCTTCAAACCCTAAAAGCAGGGTCAGAACAAACGACAGCACCACTGCCAGCCCCATCACGCCGAACACCCAGACGATGGTCATCGGGTTGGCCGGGTCGAAGAACTGCACGCTGGTGAACAGCCCGGGTGCCGCCATCGAATGGCTGGCAAGACCGGCCATGCCGGCGACCGCCCCGCAGATAAAGCCGCTGATCAGGCTCGCAATCAGCGGACGTTTCAGACGCACCGCCACGCCGTACAGGGCCGGTTCAGAGATCCCCGCCATAATGGCGGAGGCTGCCGCCGCCAGCGCCGTCTGGCGCAGCTCCGGGTTTTTGGTTTTCCACGCCACTGCCAGCGACGAGCCGCCGAGCGACAGGTTGGCACCGATTTCCGACGGCATCACCATCCCTTCTTTGCCCGTTTCGGCAATGGTCTGAATGATGGTCGGCGTAAACACGCGATGCATCCCGGTCATCACCAGCAGCGGCCAGAGCGCGCCCATGATGGCGACGGAGAGCCAGCCAAGGTAGCCGTGAATGGTGTAGACCAGCGCGGAGATGGCACTACCGATCCAGATCCCCAGCGGGCCAATCAGCACAATGGCGAGCGGGGCGGCAATCAGCACGATCAGCATCGGCTTGAGGAAGTTTTTCGTCACCGCCGGGGTAATGCGATCCACCCAGCGTTCGATGTATGACAGGCACCAGGTCATTACCAGCGCCGGGATCACCGTGTAGGTGTATTTCACCGCCGTAACCGGAATAAAGGCGAACTCAACGTGCTCTCCCTGCGCGGCTTTCGCCATCAGCTCGATAAAGCTCGGGTGCACCAGCACGCCCGCGATGGCGATGGCCAGCGACATGTTGGTTTTGAATTTCACCGCCGCCGAGGCCGCCACCATCAGCGGCAGGAAGAAGAACGCGCCGTCGCCGATGACGGTCAAGATGGTGAGCGTCGGTGCGCCTTTTGGCAGTACGCCGGTCATCTCGAGGATCATCGCCAGCAGCTTGACCATCGAGCCACCGATGATCGCCGGGATCAGCGGGGACATGGTGCCGATCAGCGCGTCGAGGATCCCGGCGCCAATTCGGCGTAAGGTCATCTTCTGCGGACCTTCCGGTACTGCGGGCTGCAGGTCCGTGGGCAGCAGGCTCACCACTTCGCGGTACGCCTGTGAAACCGTATTGCCAATAATGACCTGGCACTGGTTGTCGTTGCGCACTACGCCGAGGACGCCGCTGATGCTTTTCAGGCGCGCTGCGTCGGTCAGGCTTTCGTCTTTCAGTACGAAACGCAGACGCGTCATGCAGTGGGTGACGGCGACGATGTTCTCTTTGCCGCCCAGCGCGCTGATAACGTCGTTCGCCAGCGCAGCGTAATTTTTGGCCATCGGATGTGATCCTGTTATTGTTGTGAGACATGTAGGAAACCGGTTCCACATAATCATCATGAGTTTCTGTGAATGAAACAAGATCGCTTTTTGACCATTTTTTCGTTTCGTGATGCAGATCGCAATGGAGTATCGAAAGCGTGATTTCACCGCTGCGACAATTTTTTTGCAGTGCAGTACACTGCGCTCCATCAGATTCAGACGGAATAATAATATGACCACGATGCTTGAAGTGGCGAAGCGGGCAGGCGTTTCGAAAGCCACGGTGTCCCGGGTGCTGTCGGGAAATGGCTACGTCAGCCAGGAGACCAAAGACCGGGTGTTTCAGGCCATTGAAGAGAGCGGCTATCGCCCGAATTTGCTGGCGCGAAACCTGGCAACCAAACGTACCCAGACGCTGGGACTGGTGGTGACTAACACCCTCTATCACGGCGTCTACTTTAGCGAACTGCTATTTCACGCCGCGCGCATGACGGAAGAAAAGGGGCGGCAGCTGATCCTCGCGGACGGCAAGCACAGCGCGGATGAAGAGCGCGAGGCGATCCAGTACCTGCTCGATATGCGCTGCGACGCGGTGATCATCTATCCGCGATTCCTGAGCGTCGAGGAGATGGACGAGATCGTTGAAAAGTGCGAGCAGCCCATAATGGTGCTCAACCGCCGCCTGCGGAAAAACAGCAGCCACTGCGTGTGGTCAGATCATAAAGCCTCCAGCCAGGAGGCGGTGTCGCAGCTGATTGCGAAAGGGCACCGGGAGATAGCGTTTATCACCGGCTCGCTGGATTCTCCCACCGGGGTTGAGCGTCTCTCCGGCTACAAGGACGCGCTGGCGCAGCACGGTATTCCGCTGCGCGAGGGCCTTATTGCGCAGGGGAAGTGGAACCCCGCCAGCGGCGCGGCGGCGGTTTCCGAACTGCTTGCACGCGGCGAGCGCTTTACGGCGCTGGTGGCGAGTAATGACGATATGGCAATCGGCGCCATGAAGCAGCTGCACGACAGCGGCGTGGCCGCGCCGGACGCTGTGTCGGTGATCGGTTTTGACGACGTGGCCATCGCGCCCTACATCGTGCCGTCGCTTTCCAGCGTGCGTATTCCGGTGACGGAGATGATCAAAGAGACCATCAGCCGCCTGATCTTCATGCTCGACGGCGGTGAGTTTAAGTATCAGCTAACCTTCTCCGGCGAACTTATCCTGCGCGACTCCGTTATTGACGGCCCGCACCGCTGATGTCGACAGCTGTCATCGTCATAAGTGACGATGACAGCGCCGCCGCAATTTTTAAATTCATATAAAATCAATAAGTTAATCATTGGCACGGTTTATGAATATCTCCGCGCATAACTGTAATGCTGGAGAAGCAGATGAACCGTTTTATTATGGCCGATGCCAGTAAGTGTATTGGTTGCCGTACCTGTGAAGTGGCGTGCGTGGTTTCCCATCAGGCGGAGCAGGACTGCGCGTCGCTCACCCCTGACACGTTCCTGCCGCGCATCCACGTCATCAAAGGCGTGAATATTTCTACCGCCGCCATCTGTCGCCAGTGCGAAGATGCACCGTGCGCGAACGTCTGCCCGAACGGGGCGATTAAACGTGAGAAAGGCTTTGTGCACGTAATGCAGGAGCGCTGCATTGGCTGCAAAACCTGCGTGGTTGCCTGCCCGTACGGCGCGATGGAGGTGGTTGTTCGTCCGGTAGTACGCAACAGCGGCATGGGGCTGAGCGTACGTGCAGACAAAGCCGAAGCCAACAAATGTGACCTGTGCTACCACCGCGATGCTGGCCCGGCCTGCATGGAAGCCTGCCCGACGCACGCGCTGGTCTGCGTGGATCGCGACAAGCTTGAGCAGATGAGTGCCGAAAAGCGCCGTCGCGCGGCATTCGACACGTCGTCATCGCTGCTGTTCTGATCCGCCATGAGCAGTAACGGTGTCCAGCTGCGCGTGCGCGGTAAGGTGCAGGGCGTGGGGTTTCGCCCCTTCGTCTGGCAGCTGGCGCAGGCGCTTCAGTTGACCGGTGACGTCTGCAATGATGGAGAGGGCGTGCTGGTGCGCCTCGCGGGTAATGGGGGGGCCTTTACCGCGAGGCTGCATCAGGACTGCCCACCGCTGGCACGCATTGACCACGTTGAAACGCAGCCGTTTACGTGGGCGCAGGTGCCGGAGGACTTTACCATCCGCCACAGCGCGGGCGGGACGATGGACACCCAGATTGTCCCCGATGCCGCGACCTGTCCGGCGTGCCTGGCTGAAATGCGCGACCCTGCCGAGCGCCGCCATCGCTATCCGTTCATCAACTGCACGCACTGCGGGCCGCGGTTTACCATTATCCGCGCGATGCCCTATGACCGTCCGGCCACGTCAATGGCCGCATTTCCCCTCTGCGTGACGTGCGAAGCGGAGTACCGTAACCCTGCTGACCGCCGCTTTCACGCCCAGCCCGTAGCCTGCCCGGACTGCGGGCCAGCGCTGGAATGGCGCGCGGGCGACGCTCTTGCCACCCGTGAAGCGGCACTGCGTGCGGCGGTGGCGATGCTGAAAAGCGGCGGCATAGTCGCGGTCAAAGGGCTGGGCGGTTTTCATCTCGTCTGCGACGCCCGTAATCCGCAGTCGGTCGCGGCGCTTCGGGCACGCAAGCAGCGTCCGGCGAAGCCGCTGGCGGTGATGATCCCAAATGCGGACGGCGTGCCGGAGGCGATCCAGACGCTGTTGCGCTCCTGCGCAGCGCCAATTGTGCTGGCCCCAAAAGCCTCGCTTCCCGCGTTTCCCGAAGGGATTGCACCCGGGCTCGATTGTATTGGCATCATGCTTCCCGCCAATCCGCTGCAACACCTGCTGATGATGGACTGCCAGCGCCCGCTGGTGATGACTTCCGGCAACCTCAGCGGCAGACCGCCTGCCATGACCAACCAGCAGGCTCTGGATGAACTCGGCGACATCGCGGACGGCTTCCTGCTGCACAACCGCGATATCCTGCAACGAATGGATGATTCAGTGATGGATCGGGACGGCGCGATGCTGCGCCGGGCGCGCGGTTTTGTGCCGGATGCCGTCGCGTTGCCTGCGGGTTTTGAGAATATCCCCGCCATGCTATGCACCGGCGCGGAGATGAAAAACACCTTCTGCCTGGTGCGTGGCAGCCAGGCGGTGCTGAGTCAGCATTTTGGCGATCTCGGCGACGAGGGTGTCGAAGCGCAGTGGCGCGCCGCGCTCTCGACGATGCAGGACATCTACGCCTTCCAGCCTGAGCGCGTGGTGTGCGATGCCCATCCGGGGTACCACACACAACAATGGGCGCAGGCGCAGGGGCTGCCGGTCGAAACCGTGCTCCATCATCACGCCCACGCGGCGGCGTGCCTGGCGGAGAACGGCTGGCCGCGTGAGGGCGGCGACGTTATCGCCCTGACGCTGGACGGGATCGGCATGGGCGAGAACGGCGCGCTGTGGGGCGGGGAGTGCCTGCGGGTGAGCTATCTCGCGTGCGAGCGTCTGGGCGGGCTGCCTGCCGTTGCGCTGCCGGGGGGCGATCTGGCGGCGCGGCAGCCGTGGCGCAACCTGCTTGCCCACTGCCTGGCGTTTGTCCCTGACTGGCAGCAGTACCCGGAAACGCGCGCGATTCAGCGTCAAAACTGGCCGCTGCTGGCAACGGCGATCCGGCGCGGCATCAACGCGCCGCAGGCCTCGTCCTGTGGTCGCCTGTTTGATGCGGTCGCCTGCGCGCTGGGTATTGAAACCCAATCCTGGGAAGGTGAAGCGGCCTGCCGGCTGGAAGCGCTGGCCTCGCAGTGCGCGGGCCTCGACCATCCGGTGACGTTGTCTGTCGATAACCTTGCGCTTTTCTGGCAGCAGTGGCTGGCCTGGCAGGCGGATCCCTGCGAGCGCGCGTGGGCGTTTCACGACGCGCTGGCAAAAGGGCTGGCGGAACTCGCCGCGCTCCATGCCCGACGCCTGTCGCTGTCGACAATCTGTCTCAGCGGCGGCGTGCTGCACAACCGTCTGCTGCGCGCGCGCCTGCGTCATTATCTTTCTGACTTTACGCTTCTTTTTCCATCGCGCCTGCCCGCAGGTGACGGAGCGATCTCCTTCGGGCAGGCGGCGATCGCCGCCGCCCGGTCATGTTCACAAAGGACTTAAAATGTTACGACTCTTACGCAATGAACCTCGCGCCGCGCTTCTGCTGCTGGCTCTGGTAATGGCAAACCTGCTGGCCTGGGGATGGGCATGGCACGCCTTTAGCGGCAGCACGGCGCTGATGGCCGCCAGCCTGCTGGCGTGGTGCTACGGGCTGCGTCACGCGGTGGACGCTGACCACATCGCGGCCATTGATACCGTGACGCGTAAGATGATGCAGCAGGGCAAACGTCCGTCCGGCGTGGGGGCGTGGTTCTCGCTGGGGCACTCCACCATCGTGGTGTTGGCCTCCATTGCTATCGCCGCGACCGCGACGGCGTTTCAGAAAAACATGGAATGGTTCCACGAAACCGGCAGCCTGATCGGCACCGCGGTTTCCGCCACCTTCCTGCTGGCGATGGCGCTGGTGAACATGGTGATCCTGCGCGGCGTCTGGCGCAGTTTTCAGGCGCTGAAACAGGGGAGGCCCGTGCAGGGCGACATCATGCTCCCTGCCCAGGGCGGCGTCATGAACTGGCTGTTTGGCAAAACCTTCCGCCTGGTGAATAAAAGCTGGCAGATGTACCTGGTCGGTTTCCTGTTTGGCCTCGGCTTTGACACGGCCACCGAGATTGGCGTGCTGGGGATCTCTGCCGCCAGCGCGTCAAGCGGGATGTCGGTGTGGTCAATCATGGTCTTCCCGGCGCTCTTCGCAAGCGGCATGGCGCTGGTGGATACCCTCGATAACCTGCTGATGGTCGGTGCCTACGGCTGGGCGTTCAACAAGCCGCAGCGCAAGCTCTACTACAACATGACCATCACCTGCACCTCCGTGGTGGTGGCGCTGTTTATCGGCGGGCTGGAAGCGCTGGGTCTGCTGATGGACAAATTTGCCCTCAGCGGCGGCGTGTGGGATCTGATTGGCGCGGTAAACGACAACCTGGGCAACGCCGGGTTTGTGGTGGTCGGGCTGTTTGTCGCCTGCTGGCTGATCTCCATGGTCAACTACCGCTGGCGCGGCTACGACGCGCTGGTGGTACGTTCCTGAACCGGCTACTGCACGGCGCAACCTCCGCGACTTCCTCAATGGCTGGCGCATAGCGGCATACCGATAAAAAAGATGCTGAAAATGTAGGACTTTTGCGGAATAAATATATTCCGCATTCTTCTCTTGTGTGAAATAACGAGAAAGATAATTGAGTTATTTATAAAAATTCGCCATGATTTGCCTCCTGCTGATGATGTCTTTTCAGACTGAGTCGGCTGCCAATAATAAAACAGGATGATGTTTTTAAGCTGTTTCATATTAAAGCATTTACGAAAATAATAAATAAGGGATTGATGGCGATGATATATCTGCTTTGCATTTATTTGATGAATAGAATGCGTAAGAAAAAGCCCCTGAATATCGGGGCGGTGAATAATAAAATTCAAAGGTTAAGTCGGCGTAGACTCATTGTTGGCCGGGTAAACGAAGCGCCGCCCGGCAACGCGAGGGTTAAGCAGGTAACAGTTTCAGCAGAGCGAAAGCCTCCTTCATCCGGTCTTCACTAACCACAAAAGCGCGAATCTGACCCTCGTTATCCGCGCCGCGCGCGACCATTCCCTGCGGTTCGAGGGTAATTTGCCAGTTCAGATCCTGACGCTGCGTTTCACCGGCAAGATGCAGCGGTAATTCCGGCGTTTTGACTTTAATCAGCATGGCGGGTAATTTCAGCGGCGCGCTGCCGCCGAGCAGGTTTTTCGCCAGATACATCGCGCTTAATTGAATTGGCTGTAAAAATGGCAGTACCTGACCGTTAATTTCAGCGCAGTCACCTAACGCGTAAATATCAGGTTGCGTGGTTTGCAGGTAGCTATTTACCTTCACGCCACGCTGTATTTCGGCACCTGCGCGATGCGCCAGCGCGGTTTCCGGGCGCAGGCCCGTTGCCGCGATTACCACATCTACCTCAACGCAGCGGCTGCGGTCGAGCGTGGCACGAATGCCGCCTTCGGTTTTGCTCAGGCTTTGCAGCTGCGATTTCAACAGCAGATGCACCCCCATGTCGGTCAGGCGATGCTGTAAGCGACTGCTTACTTCTGCTGGCATCAGCGACGACAGAATGCTCGCCGCATGGTCGACCAGAGTCACGGATTTACCCGCCCGACAGAAATCCATCGCCAGCTCGGTGCCTATCAGCCCGCCGCCGACAATCATCACGCGCTGTGCGTCGCGAAGCGCCGTTTCGCTGGCCTGATACTCCTGCTGGCTGTTGAGGGTGATCGTCAGCTCGCGGCCTTCAACCGGCGGCACAAACGTAGAGGCACCCGTGGCCAGCACCAGTCTGTCGTACTGCCAGGTTTTCTCTTTTGCTTTCACCACGTGGGCGGCAGCGTCGATGTCGGTGACCCAGGTGTACGGGAACAGGCGCAGGTTAAACTGTTCCGCGAACTCCCCCGCCGTCTGGCGGGTGAGGTCTTCGGCGCGCTGATTCTGGCTAATGACGTGGCTTAGATCGGGCTTGTTGTACTCGTCCATGCTGTCGGCGGCTATCACCGTCAGCGGCACGCTGGCGTCCTGCTTGCGGATGTTTTTCACCAGCTGGCGGGCGGCAAAGCCCGAGCCGATGATGACGATACCGTTGTTCATTTTGCCTCCGTACCCAGTTCGTCAAAGACGTCTTTACCGAGTGAACACTCTGGGCAGAGGAAGTTGTCCGGCACGTCGCGCCACGGCGTGCCCGGCGCAACGTCCTGCAGCGGCTCGCCCAGCGCCGGGTCGTAAATCCACTGGCAGACGCTGCACTGCATGCGCGGGCCGAGATCGGCGCCTGCCGCGGCGACACAGGCGCAGGCTTCCTGCTGTTCGGTGGGTTTGGCTGCCGCTTCCGGCAGCGGAGCGAGCGCCCACTGACGTGCAATGTCGCGGCCGTGCTGGCGGCAGATTTCGAGCGCGTCGATATCCGGCCGCCATTTCGCCTTCAGGCTGAGGGACATCTCAAAACCGGCATCCTGCAGGCGAGTAGACAGACGGTCTACCGCGCCGCCGCTCCAGCCGTGGGAGCCAAAGGCGCTGGCGCGCTTGTTGCGAAAACGCAGGCCGGTCATCTCTTCTACCAGACCGGCAATTTTCGGCATCATCACGTTGTTCATGGTGGAGGTGCCCACCAGCACGCCCTTAGAGCGGAACACGTTGGTCAAAACCTCATTCTTATCGCTGCGCGCCACGTTGAAGATTTTCACCGCCACGTTTGGGTCCACTTCGTTGATGCCCTGGGCAATGGCGTCCGCCATCATGCGGGTATTGTTGGACATGGTGTCGTAGAAAATAGTGATGCGGTCTTCCTGATAGTCCGCCGCCCACTTCAGGTACAGCTCCACAATCTGGGTTGGGTTCTCACGCCACACTACGCCGTGGGAGGTGGCAATCATGTCCACCGGCAGGTTAAAGCCGAGGATCTCGGTGATTTTTGGCGTCACCAGACGGCTGAACGGGGTCAGGATGTTGGCGTAGTAGCGCTGGCACTGCTCGAAGAGTTCGGTCTGGTCCACTTCGTCGTTGAACAGGCGCTCGTCGCAGTAGTGCTGGCCGAAGGCGTCGTTGCTGAACAGCACCGCGTCGCCGGTCATGTAGGTCATCATGCTGTCCGGCCAGTGCAGCATCGGCGTTTCCACGAAGATCAGCTGCTTGTCGTTGCCGATATCCAGCGCGTCGCCGGTTTTCACGGTGTGGAAGTTCCACTCCGGATGGTGGTGATGGCCGTTGATCGAGTCGATGGCGTTGGTGGTGCAGTAGATAGGCGTGTTCGGAATGTAAGACATCAGCTCGGTTAGCGCACCGGCGTGATCTTCTTCCGCGTGGTTGATGATGATGTAGTCGATGGCGTCCAGGTCGATTTCACTGCGCAGGTTCTGCACGAACTCGCGGCTGAACTTGTGATCGACGGTATCGATCAGCACGTTTTTACCTTCGCGGATGAGATAGCTGTTGTAGCTGCTGCCGCGCAGCGTTTTGTATTCCGTCCCGTGGAAATCGCGCACTTCCCAGTCACGTTGACCCACCCAATGAATGTTATTTTTAACCAGAATAGACATAGCAACCTCTACGTAATACAGCATTTTCAAATAAGATGGTTTGCCTATATCAAGTTGCGTGCCAGTTTTTAATTTATTGATTTTACTTAGTTAATATTTTTACGAGCCGTAATGGGTAGTCATTATGACTATCAAAATTAGTGTCAATATGACAATATACATTGTCAAAATGACAGCGAGGTCACTATGAGCTTTTCCGTAGATGTGCTGGCGAAGATCGCCATTGAGCTGCAGACCGGTATCGGCCATCAGGACCGCTTTCAGCGGCTGATCTCCACGCTGCGCCACGTGCTTGAGTGCGATGCGTCCGCGCTGCTGCGCTACGAGGGGCGGCAGTTTATTCCGCTGGCTATCGACGGGCTGGCGAAGGACGTGCTCGGACGGCGTTTTACCCTTGAGGGCCATCCGCGTCTGGAAACCATCGCCCGCGCGGGTGACGTGGTGCGCTTCCCGGCGGACAGCGACTTGCCCGACCCGTACGACGGGTTGATTCCCGGACAGGAGAGCCTGAAGGTGCACGCCTGTATCGGCCTGCCGCTGTTTGCCGGACAAAACCTGATTGGCGCACTGACCCTCGACGGCCTGTCGCCGGACCAGTTCGACACCTTTAGCGACGAAGAGCTGCGCCTGATTGCCGCCCTGGCCGCCGGGGCGCTAAACAATGCCCTGCTGATTGAACAGCTGGAGAGCCAGAACATTCTTCCCGGCAGCCCGGCGGCGTTTGAGCAGGTGACGCACACGGAGATGATCGGCCTTTCTCCGGGCATGGCGCAGCTCAAAAAAGAGATTGAGATTGTCGCCGCCTCAGATTTAAACGTGCTGATCTTCGGGGAAACCGGCACCGGTAAGGAGCTGGTCGCGAAGTCCATTCACGAAGCGTCGCCGCGCGCGGTGAACCCACTGGTGTACCTCAACTGCGCCGCGCTGCCGGAAAGCGTGGCGGAAAGCGAGCTATTTGGTCACGTTAAAGGGGCGTTTACCGGGGCCATCAGCAATCGCAGCGGCAAGTTCGAAATGGCCGATAACGGCACGCTGTTTCTGGATGAAATCGGCGAGCTCTCTCTGTCGCTGCAGGCCAAGCTGCTGCGCGTGCTGCAGTACGGCGACATCCAGCGCGTGGGGGATGACCGCAGTCACAGAGTGGACGTTCGCGTGCTGGCGGCCACTAACCGCGACCTGCGTGAAGCGGTGCTGGCAGGGCAGTTTCGCGCCGACCTGTTTCATCGCCTGAGCGTGTTCCCGCTTACCGTGCCGCCGCTGCGCGATCGCGGGGACGACGTGCTGCTGCTGGCGGGCTTTTTCTGCGAGCAGTGCCGTCTCAGGATGGGGCTTTCCCGCGTGGTGCTGAGCCCGGGTGCGAGGTCGCATCTGTTGAGCTACGGCTGGCCGGGCAACGTGCGCGAGCTGGAGCACGCGATCCACCGCGCGGTAGTGCTGGCGCGGGCGACGCGTTCGGGTGACGAGGTGGTGATCCACGCGCGGCATTTTGCGCTCCAGGATGAAACCGCACCGGCTGTTGCGCAGGCTGCGCCAGAGATAGCGAATGAAAATCTGCGTGAAGCTACGGAGGCGTTTCAGCGTCAGATGATTACCCGCGCGCTGGAGCAGAATAACCGCAGCTGGGCGGCGTGCGCGCGGGCGCTGGAGATGGACGTCGCCAACCTGCACAGGCTGGCGAAACGTCTGGGACTGAAGGGTTAGATAATCCCGGCCTGATAGAAGTCCTGCAGATTGATGGCACCGCACAGCCTGCCGGCATCATCCACCACCGGCGCGGCGGTGATTTTGCGCTTCATCAGTACCTCTTTGGCCTCAATGGCGCGGCTCTCGGCGTTCAGCGTCAGCCCGCCTTTGGTCATGGCGTCCGACACGTTAGTTTCCAGCCTGCCGCCGCCCACCAGCCAGCGGCGCAGGTCGCCGTCGGTGAACACGCCCTTGACGCTCCCGTTGTCATCGCACACCGCAACCAGCCCCAGACCGGTGCGGCTCAGCTCCAGCATCGCGTCCATGACGCTGGTATCGAGTTTGACCTGCGGAATGGCATCGTCGGTGCGCATCAGGTGGTGAACCTTGTTGAGCAGGCGTGCGCCGAGCGCGCCCGCCGGATGCGAACGGGCGAAATCTTCTTCGTTAAAGCCTCGCGCCTGCATCACCGCCATTGCCAGCGCGTCGCCCATCATCAGGGTGTTAACGGTGCTGGAGGTTGGGGCGAGGTGCATCGGACAGGCTTCGCGCTCAACGGAAATATCCAGCGTCGCTTTGGCGGCCAGCGCCAGCGGCGAGCGTGATTTCCCGGTCATCGCCAGCAGGGCGACCGATTTTTCCTGCAGGCGCGGAATAATCAGGTCCAGCTCTTTGGCCGAACCGGAGTAGGAGATAAACAGCATCACGTCGCGGCTTTCAATCATCCCCAGATCGCCGTGCAGCGCCTCTGCCGGATGCACGAAGAACGCCGGGGTGCCGGTGCTGGCGAGCGTCGCGGCAATCTTTTTGCCGATATGGCCGGATTTACCAATGCCCGCCACGATCACTTTGCCTTCGCAGTGGATAATGGTGTTGGCGGCGCGGACAAAATCCTCGCCCAGACGTTCCGGCAGGCGGCTGGCTTCCTGCAGTTCCAGCATCAGCGTCTGGCGGCCCGTTTCTAACAGAAAATCACTCATCTCTTTCTCCGGTTACGATCACGTCGATTCCTTTCTCTTCCAGCGCTTTCCTGAACGCCGGGTCGATACCCGCGTCGGTAATCAGCTTATCAACGCTTTCAAGGCTACAGACAATGTTGGGGCTTTTGCGGCCAAACTTCGACGAGTCTGCCATCAAAATCACTTCCCGCGCGGCGTTACACATCGCTTTACTGACGCTGAACACCTCGTTGAACGTCGTCACGCCCGCGTTCAGGTCGATGCCGTCGGTGCCCATAAACAGTTTATCAAAGCTGAAGTGCTCGAAGGCATTCTCCGCCAGCTGGCCGTGAAACGACGCCGATTTTTTGCGGAAGGTGCCGCCGGGCATCAGGATGGTCTGCTCGCTGTCGAACTCCGACAGGGCGTTGACGATGTGCAGGCTGTTGGTCATCACCGTGATGTTGTTAAAGCGGCTGAGCAACGGGATCATCTGCAGGACGGTGCTGCCTGCATCCAGAATGATGGAATCGCCATCGTGGATAAATTTGACGGCGGCTTCGGCAATCAGCGCTTTCTGGTGGGTATTGATCAGCGTTTTGTGATCGATAGGCGGGTCCGCTTCGTCCTTGTTGAGCACCACGCCGCCGTAGGTTCGAATGACGGCACCAGAGTTTTCGAGCAATACCAGGTCCTTGCGTATTGTCGTGCCGGTGGTGTCAAAGTAGTGGGCCAGATCCTCTACCGAGCATTTTCCCTGCTTTTGCAGATGCTCGAGAATGGCCGCCTGCCGCTGACGAGGTTTCATAGGCGCTTCGTTCCTTAGGTTGCGAAATGATAATTTCGCAAGTCTATAGCTTTCACAACGAAATTATCCATGTTTCAGATTAAGCGCTAATGATAGTGCATTCTGACAGAGTGGATCATGGGGAAAGATCACATCAGGCCGTAATTCCTGCAGCGAAATGCCGTCGATTGCCTGGATTTTCGCCGGGCGGGCGAAGACGGTTATACCGCGCATGACGAGCGAATCGCAGACGCGGTTATTTTCATCCAGCGCAATCGCCACCACTACGCGCGGCTTAAATCGGCCGCCGGACCGCCCGACGCCCACGCGGCCTTTCTGGCACAGGGCATCAAACGCCCGGTTAAACTGGTGGATCTGCCAGCCGCCAAACGCCATCTGGCAAATCCAGGCGAGGGCGGCGACGGTGATGAGTGCGGTGACCATATCGGCTCCTTGTTTTGTTCCCTCTCCCGGTGGGAGAGGGCTGGGGTGAGGGCATCAGGCCGCTCGATCAGAACATCACCTGCCCGCCGGTCACGTTAATCGACTGCCCGGTGCAGTACGAGGCTTTCGGGCTGGCGTAAAACAGCAGCATGTTCAGCACGTCCTGATAATCGCACCCGCGCTTCAGCGGCACTTTATCGATGTAGTACTGCTCCACTTCCTCGGCCTTGATGCCGAGCTTGGTGGCGTACTGCGGCAGCAGGGACTGGAACATCGGTGATTTCAGCAGGTTGCCCAGCATCAGCGAATGCACGGTAATGCCGTACTCGGCCAGATCCAGCGCCAGAGACTGCGTCAGCCCCACGCCGCCAAACTTCGCCGCGCTGTAGCCGGAGTTATGCTTGCTGCCCACTTTCCCTGATTTGGAGTTGATCTGAATGATGCGCCCCTGAACGCCGTCGCGGATCATCAGACGGGAAAACTCGCGGGCGCAGAGGAAATAGCCCACCAGATTCACCTGCAGCGAGCGGTCAAAATCCCCCAGTTCGAAATCGCTGATAAAGGCCGCTTTCGCAATCCCCGCGCTGTAGACCAGCAGGTCGGTACGCCCAAAAATCTCGTCCACGCCGCGGGCCAGCGCCATCACGCTCTGCTCGCTGGTGGCGTCGGCACCAAACCCGTACGCCATCCCTTCGCCAAACTCGGTGTTAATGGTGTCCGCCACGCGGGCGGCTTTTTCACTCTGAATGTCCACTACCGCCACGCGGTAACCCTCTGCGGCAAGCCCACGGCAGAGGAACTCGCCTAAGGTTTGTCCTCCACCAATGACAACGGCAACCTGACTCATGTGTTTCTCCTTAATTACGCAACAAATTTTAACGTGCAGCCTGGGGTGACAGCCTGCGGAACCGGGCCCGCTACGTGAACCGTGCCGGGATATTCGGCCTGCGGCTGGCCGTCGAAACGCAGGGTGATGTGCCCCAGCTCGCGCAGGTTTTGCTCGGCCACGTCGCCCACGGCGGTGACGGCATAGCGCGCCTCGCCCAGCTCAAGCTGGCTTCCTGCCTTCAGCTCGCCCTTCAGCTCGCCGTGGCAGTGGATAAAACAAAACTCTTCGATATCCGCCGGGGCGCCTTCGCGGAAGGTGATCAGCATCTGGTCGCTCAGCGCGTCGGCAGCGCTCTGGCCGATACGGGTAATGGTGGTCTGGTAAATGACGGTCATCGCAGGAACCTCTTATTGATAAATAAAGCCGGAGACAAACCAGGCAATCAGCACCGTCGGCGCACCCGTCAGGAAGCGGCTGACCAGCACTGACGGCACGCCCACGCGCACGGTGTCCTGGCGCGCTTCCGCCAGCGACAGCCCAACGGGGATGAAGTCGCACGCCGCCTGGGCGTTAATGGCAAACAGGGCGGGCAGGGCGAGGTGCGGAGGGATGTTCCCCAGACCAATCTGCACGCCAATCAGCACGCCGATGACCTGGGCAATCACCGCGCCCGGGCCGAGGAACGGCGACAGCAGCGGGAAGGAGCAGATCAGCGCCAGCGTCACCAGCCCGAGCGGATGGCTGGCGAGCGGGGCGAGGCCGTGGGCAATCCAGTCGCCCAGGCCGGACGCCATGATGATGCCGATCAGCGCCGAGACGAACGCCATAAACGGCAGGATGGTTTTCAGCACCGTGTCGATGGTGTCGCGCCCGGACTGGAACAGCACCGCCACGGCGGAACCCATGCCCATCCCGACCTTCGCCAGCAGGCCGTCGCTCTGCTCGGTGATTTTCTTGCTGGTGTCGTACTCGCGCAGGACCGCTTTTTGCGGCGCGGGAGTCCCATTCACCAGCGTGATGTTGTCCTCCTTCACGCCTGAGACGTAAATATCCTCAAGGATGTACTGCGCCAGCGGGCCGGATTTTCCTGTGGAGTGAATATTCACCGTCGGAATGCGGCGCTTCGGATAGATACCGCAGCGTAGCGTGCCGCCGCAGTCGATCACCGCCACGCCGATTTCCGCTTCCGGCGGCTCGCCTTCCTTGAAGCCGTCGACCGCTTCCCAGCCGGTCAGCTCGCGCAGCCTGTCGACGATTGCCGGGCGCGTGCCTGCGGTGATGTAGACGATCTTTTTGCCTTCGGTGGCGTCGAACTCCAGCGGGCCGCCCCAGCCGCCCGTGCCTTTCTCAATGCGGATCCGGTTCATGCTGTGGCTCCTGAAAGATGGACTTTCTGCTCAAGCTGGATGCCCATTTTTTTCTCAAAAATGGCGGTGGTGAGGTCGGTCACCCAGCCGCGGAAGAAGTTGGTAACCAGGCCAACCAGCAGGTAGCTCACCGCCAGCGGGCCGAGCGGCAGGCCAAGTGTGGTGAGACCGCTGGCGATCCCGAGATAGACGAACAGCTCGCCGGGGTTAATGTGCGGGAACAGGCCGTTCATGGAATGGCAGCTGTAGGAGGCGGCGGCGTAGTAGCTCGGCTTGTACTTTTCCGGCATGAAGCGACCGAGGCTTAAGGTCATCGGGTTACAGAACACGAAGGTACCGATGAACGGCAGTACCAGGTAGCGGGACAGCGGATTCCCGGCACAGCGCTGGGCGAAGCGTTCGATGCGCTGCTGGCCGATAAAGTTGATCAGCGCGTTCATGATCACCAGCAGGCTGATCAGCAGGGGCAGGATCCCGGTCACCATGCCGGTGAACACTTCTCCGCCTTTCTGAAACAGCCCGATGAACCACTCGGCGCCGTGGGTGATGGTTTCTATCATTCTTCTCTCCTGTGGGGCTTTTTTGTTTTTGTCTGACTGGGCTAATAATAATCACTTTGAAAGGTTTTAAAGTGTTAATTAGATCTCACAATGAAAGAAAAATAGATTATTTTGAAAGTTTATTGATGGAGTGAATGATTTTAGGTGGAAAAAAGCGCGGATTTGCGTGAGGGAGGTGCGTACCGCTTCCTTGAGGTGTTGCGGATGCTTTACCATACTGGGTTCTTATCGAACCCGTTAAATGGATGTCTCATGTTCAAGCGTCGTTATGCAGCGCTGTTGCCTGCGCTTATTCTGCTGTCTGCCTGTAGTAGCAAACCTAAGACCGAAGCCGTTCAGCAAACGGCGGGCGCGCCTTCCGGAGGATTCCTGCTGGAGCCGCAGCACAATATGATGCAGATGGGCGGCGACTTCGCGAATAACCCGGCGGCCGAGCAGTTCATCGATAAAATGGTGAGCAAACACGGCTTTGACAGACAGCAGCTGCACGAAATTTTGTCTCAGGCCAAGCGTCTGGACTACGTGCTGCGCCTGATGGACAGGCAGGCACCAACCGCCCAGGTGCCGAGCGGGCCGAACGGCGCGTGGTTGCGCTACCGCAAACAGTTTATTACCCCGGACAACGTGCAAAACGGCGTGGTGTTCTGGAATCAGTATGAAGATGCGCTCAACCGCGCGTGGCAGGTGTACGGCGTACCGCCAGAAATCATCGTCGGGATCATCGGCGTGGAAACCCGCTGGGGCCGCGTGATGGGTAAAACCCGCATCCTGGATGCGCTGGCTACGCTCTCCTTTAACTACCCGCGCCGCGCGGAGTATTTCTCTTCCGAGCTGGAAACCTTCCTGCTGATGGCGCGCAGCGAGCAGGACGATCCGCTCGATCTGAAAGGGTCGTTTGCCGGCGCGATGGGCTACGGCCAGTTTATGCCGTCCTCCTATAAGCAATATGCCGTCGACTTTAACGGGGATGGTCATATCAACCTGTGGGATCCGGTGGATGCCATCGGCAGCGTGGCGAACTACTTCAAAGCGCACGGCTGGGTGCCGGGCGGCCAGGTTGCCGTTCAGGCAAACGGCGAGGCGTTTGGTCTGGAAAACGGCTTCAAAACCAAATACAGCGTCGCACAGCTGACGGCGGCAGGCTTAACGCCGACGCAGCCGCTGGGCAATGTCGATCAGGTGAGTCTGCTGCGTCTGGATGTCGGGACGGGCTACCAGTACTGGTACGGTTTGCCGAACTTCTACGCCATCACCCGCTATAACCACAGCACCCACTATGCGATGGCGGTGTGGCAGCTGGGGCTGGCGGTATCGCAGGCGCGCGTGCCGGCGGCGTCACCGTTTAGTCAGTAAGTCATCTTATTCCCCCTCTCCCCGTGGGAGAGGGCTGGGGTGAGGGCACCCGCGCGCACCTATTTCCTGCAGAAACATTTCGCCACACTCCCTTTTCAAAACCGCCATTTACATCTTAACCGCCTTTCATTATTGTTATGTTATAACATTTAATTCGGTGTCGACATGTCAACGTCCCTTTTTTCTCTGTCTGCTCTGGTTCGGCTTTTGCTGGCGCTGGTGCTGGTTGTCTTTATCGGGCTGGCCGTGCGCTGGGCGGTGGCACTGCCATGATTGTGATGAATGAACTGGTCGCGGGTTATGAACGCCAGCCGATTACGCGGCCCCTCTCGGGCACCATTGAACGCGGAAGCATGACCGCCATTATCGGCGCTAACGGCTGCGGGAAATCCACGCTGCTAAAAACGCTGGCGGGGTTTATTCCTCCCGTCAGCGGCGGCTTCCGCTGGCAGGGTAAGCGACCGGTCATCGGCTGGCTGGCACAGCGTCACGCGCTGGAGGCGCAGTTTCCGCTGACCGTACAGGACGTAGTAAGCATGGGCTGCTGGCCGGGCATTTCGCTTTTTTCCGGGTTTGGTCGCGAAACGCGGCTGCGCATTGCCGGCGCGCTTGAGCGCGTCGGGCTTGAGTCCATGGCGTTATCCACCATTGATGAACTCTCCGGCGGTCAGTTTCAGCGCATGCTGTTTGCCCGCGTCCTGGTGCAGCAGGCGCCGCTGGTGATGCTGGATGAACCCTTTACCGGGGTCGATGAAGCCACCAGCAGCGTGCTGATGGATTTGATGCTGGAGATGTATATGCAGGGGCAAACGCTGCTCGCGGTACTGCACGACAGCGAGCGCGTGTCGCGCCATTTCCCGCAGACGCTTCGGCTGGATGCTGACGTTCCCCAGTGGAAAACCGAGCGGGTGAGGGTGGCATGATCTGGCATCTCTTTTTTCAGCCGTTCATTGAGTACGGCTTTATGCGTCGCGCGCTGGTGGTTTGCCTGGCGCTCTCCGTCAGCACCACCGCGCTCGGCGTGTTTCTTCAGCTGCGTCGGATGAGCCTGATGGGCGACGCCCTTTCTCACGCCATTTTGCCGGGTGTCGCCGTGGGGTATTTGCTCAGCGGTATGTCGCTGCTGGCGATGAGTATTGGCGGTTTTATCGCGGGAATTACCGTGGCGCTGCTGGCCGGTCTGGTCAGTCGACGCACGCCGCTGAAAGAAGATGCGAGCTTTGCCGGGTTTTATCTTGGCTCGCTGGCGCTGGGGGTCACGCTGGTGTCGCTGCGCGGGTCGAATGTCGATCTGCTGCATCTGCTGTTTGGCTCCATCCTCGCCGTGGACAACGACGCCGCGCTGTTTGTTACGGGCGTTTGTATGTTCACCCTTATCACGCTGGCGCTGTTTTATCGCGGGCTGGTCACAGAAGCGTTTGATACCGCCTGGCTACAGGTGAACGCCCGCTGGCTGCCTGGCCTGCTGCACGGACTTTTTCTGGCGCTGCTGGTGCTTAACCTGGTGGCCGGTTTTCAGGTGCTCGGCACGCTGATGGCCGTCGGGCTGATGATGCTTCCGGCCGTGGCGGCACGCTGCTGGGTGCGCACGTTACCTGCCTTACTCCTGATGGCGGGTATCAGCGGTATCTTCTGCGCATGGTTGGGGTTGAGCCTCTCCTGGGCGATGAGCCTACCGGCCGGGCCATCCATCGTGCTCACCGCCAGCGCGCTGTTCTTTATTTCCATTTTACTGGGCACGCGAAGCAGGCTCGCTGGCAGCCTGCGCGCGCTTTTTTAACGCAAGGGGAAACGATGAAACGTACAGGATTTGTAGTGGCGCTCGCGCTGGGGATGATGTCGCACGGCGTGATGGCGAAAACGCTGAATGTGGTCACCAGCTTTTCGATACTGGGGGATATCACGCAGGAGGTAGGCGGCGACCATGTGAACGTGACGACGCTGGTCGGGCCGGACGGCGATCCGCATACCTTCGAACCGTCGCCGAAAGACAGCGCGGCCCTGAGCAAGGCTGATGTGGTGGTGGTGAACGGCCTGGGGCTGGAGGGCTGGCTTGATCGTCTGGTAAAAGCCTCCGGGTTCAAAGGGCAACTGGTTGTCGCCTCAACAGGAGTGAAAACCCACACGCTTGAGGAAGATGGAAAGACTGTGACCGATCCCCATGCGTGGAACAGCGCGGCGAACGGGGCGCTCTATGCGCAAAACATTCTGAACGGGCTGGTGAAAGCCGATCCTGAGGACAAAGCCGCGCTGGAAGCCTCTGGCAAAACGTATATCGCGCAGCTCAGCCAGCTGGATAACTGGGCCAAAACGTGCTTTAGCCAGATCCCGCCGGCGAAGCGTAAAGTGCTGACCAGCCATGACGCGTTCGGCTATTTCAGCCGCGCCTACGGCGTGACGTTTATGGCACCGCAGGGGCTGTCGTCTGAGAGCGAAGCCAGCGCGGCGCAGGTCGCCGAGATTATCAATCAGATCAAAGCCGACGGCGTGAAAACCTGGTTCATGGAGAATCAGCTCGATCCGCGTCTGGTGAAACAGATTGCGTCGGCGACGGGCGCGCAGCCCGGGGGGGAGCTTTACCCCGAAGCGCTGTCGGCAAAAGGTGGGGTGGCGGACACCTACGTTAAGGCGTTTCGCCACAATGTGCAAACCCTCGCTGACAGCATGAAATAACTTTTCCACCGCCGGTGCGTCCGTACCGGCTTTTTTCTGAAGCCCCCTCGTAAAACCTGAAGTGCATCCCCACATCTGACGAGAAAGTGCTATCTTGTGCAGCACGTTTTTCTGATGCCAGGAGCGAGAATGACTGACCATGAATTGATGCAGCTTAGCGAGATCGTTGGCCTAGCGCTGAAGCAGCGTGGCGCGACAATCACCACTGCGGAATCCTGCACCGGCGGCTGGGTGGCGAAAGCGATTACTGATATTGCCGGCAGTTCCGCCTGGTTTGAACGCGGTTTTGTGACCTACAGTAACGAAGCTAAAGCACAGATGATTGGCGTGCGTGAATCAACGCTTGAACAGCATGGCGCGGTCAGCGAACCGGTGGTGATCGAGATGGCCATTGGTGCGCTCAAAGAGGCGCGCGCAGATTACGCGATTTCCATTAGCGGCATTGCGGGCCCGGACGGCGGCAGCGACGTGAAGCCTGTCGGCACCGTCTGGTTTGGGTTCGCCACCTCCAAAGGGGAAGGGATCACCCGCCGGGAGTGCTTCAGCGGCGATCGCGAAAGCGTGCGTCGTCAGGCAACCGTTTATGCGTTAAAAACGCTCTGGCAACAATTTCTACAAAACACTTGATACTGTATGACCATACAGTATAATTGCACCAACAGAACAGAAATCCACGGTGAAGCACAGTCGCTTCTCCCGGCATGACAGGAGTAATAATGGCTATCGACGAAAACAAACAGAAAGCGTTGGCGGCAGCACTGGGCCAGATCGAAAAGCAATTCGGTAAAGGCTCCATCATGCGCCTGGGTGAAGACCGTTCCATGGATGTGGAAACCATCTCCACCGGTTCGCTTTCTCTGGATATCGCGCTGGGCGCTGGCGGTCTGCCTATGGGCCGTATCGTAGAAATCTACGGGCCAGAGTCCTCCGGTAAAACCACCCTGACGCTGCAGGTGATTGCCGCGGCACAGCGCGAAGGTAAAACCTGTGCGTTTATCGATGCCGAGCACGCGCTGGACCCTGTTTATGCTCGCAAGCTGGGCGTGGATATCGACAACCTGCTGTGTTCTCAGCCGGACACCGGTGAGCAGGCGCTGGAAATTTGTGACGCGCTGGCGCGTTCTGGTGCCGTTGACGTTATCGTGGTCGACTCCGTTGCCGCACTGACGCCAAAAGCCGAAATCGAAGGTGAAATCGGTGACTCTCACATGGGCCTCGCGGCACGTATGATGAGCCAGGCGATGCGTAAGCTGGCCGGTAACCTGAAGCAGTCCAACACGCTGCTGATCTTCATCAACCAGATCCGTATGAAAATTGGTGTGATGTTCGGTAACCCGGAAACCACTACCGGTGGTAACGCACTGAAATTCTACGCCTCTGTCCGTCTGGATATCCGCCGTATCGGCGCGGTGAAAGAGGGCGAGAACGTGGTGGGTAGCGAAACCCGCGTGAAGGTTGTGAAGAACAAAATCGCCGCACCGTTCAAACAGGCTGAGTTCCAGATCCTCTACGGCGAAGGGATCAACTTCCTCGGCGAGCTGGTTGACCTGGGCGTGAAAGAGAAGCTGATTGAAAAAGCGGGCGCCTGGTACAGCTACAACGGTGACAAGATTGGTCAGGGTAAAGCGAACGCGATCTCCTGGCTGAAAGATAACCCGGCTGCAGCGAAAGAGATTGAGAAGAAGGTGCGTGAGCTTCTGCTGAACAACCAGGACTCCAAACCTGATTTCGTGGTCGATGCCGCGGATGCTGAAGAAACTAACGAAGACTTTTAATTCTTTCGTTTAAAAATGAAGGGCTGCTGATGCGGCCCTTTTTGCATTTCTGAATCAGCAGGTTTTTTATGAGTGAACCGACAACACGTCGACCCGCGTATGCACGCTTACTGGACCGCGCGGTGCGTATCCTGGCCGTTCGTGACCACAGTGAACAGGAGCTGCGGCGAAAACTGTCGGCTCCGGTGATGAGTAAAAACGGGCCGGAAGAGATTGATGCCACGGCGGAAGATTATGACCGCGTGATTGCCTGGTGCTATGAGCATCATTATCTCGATGACGAGCGTTTTGCCTCGCGGTTTCTCGCCAGCCGCGGCCGCAAAGGATATGGGCCCGCACGCATCCGGCAGGAGCTGAACCAGAAAGGGGTGGCCCGGGAGTCCATCGAAAAAGCGATGCGTGAATGCGATACTGACTGGTGCGAGCTGGCCAGAGAACAGGCGATACGTAAATACGGCGAACCGCTGCCGCGTGAATTTTCAGAAAAAGTCAAAATCCAGCGCTTTTTGCTCTACCGTGGCTTTCTCATGGAAGATATTCAGGATATCTGGCGTAATTTTGCCGATTGAACGCATGCGGGATTTTACTTCCCACTAAAGAAAACTTATCTTATTCCCACTTTTTCCAGTAGCTGGTCTGTCCAACGGTTTACCGATACAGGCTGGCTACGACATTTCGTTAGCTTGATTTCAGGATAATTATGAGCAAGAGCACCGCTGAGATCCGTCAGGCGTTTCTCGATTTTTTCCATAGTAAGGGACACCAGGTTGTTGCCAGCAGCTCCCTGGTACCGAACAACGATCCGACTCTGCTGTTTACCAACGCCGGGATGAACCAGTTCAAGGATGTGTTCCTTGGTCTCGACAAGCGTAATTATTCCCGCGCCACAACCTCACAGCGTTGCGTGCGTGCGGGCGGTAAACACAACGACCTGGAAAACGTCGGTTACACCGCGCGTCACCATACGTTCTTCGAAATGCTGGGTAACTTCAGCTTCGGCGACTACTTCAAACACGATGCTATTCAATATGCGTGGGAACTGCTGACCGGTGAAAACTGGTTTAACCTGCCGAAAGAGCGTCTGTGGGTTACCGTCTATGAAACCGATGACGAAGCCTACGAAATCTGGGAAAAAGAAGTCGGGATCCCGCGCGAGCGTATTATTCGCATCGGTGATAACAAAGGCGCGCCATACGCGTCTGACAACTTCTGGCAGATGGGTGATACCGGTCCTTGCGGCCCGTGCACCGAGATCTTCTACGATCACGGCGACCACATCTGGGGCGGCCCTCCAGGCAGCCCGGAAGAAGACGGCGATCGCTACATTGAGATCTGGAACATCGTCTTCATGCAGTTCAACCGTCAGGCTGACGGTACGATGGAGCCGCTGCCGAAGCCTTCCGTTGATACCGGTATGGGCCTGGAGCGTATTGCCGCGGTTCTGCAGCACGTTAACTCCAACTACGAAATTGATCTGTTCAGCACCCTGATCAAAGCCGTTGCGAACGTTACCGGCGCGACCGACCTGAACAACAAATCGCTGCGCGTTATCGCGGACCACATTCGTTCCTGTGCGTTCCTGATTGCCGACGGCGTTATCCCGTCGAATGAAAACCGTGGCTACGTGCTGCGTCGTATCATTCGTCGTGCCATCCGTCACGGCAACATGCTGGGCGCGAAGGACACCTTCTTCTATAAACTCGTTGGGCCACTGATTGGCGTGATGGGGGCTGCCGGTGATGAGCTGAAACGCCAGCAGGCGCAGGTAGAGCAGGTTCTGAAAACCGAAGAAGAGCAGTTTGCGCGTACGCTGGAGCGCGGTCTGGCGCTGCTGGACGAAGAGCTGGCGAAACTTAAGGGCGACACGCTGGATGGCGAAACCGCTTTCCGCCTGTACGACACCTACGGCTTCCCGGTTGACCTGACGGCGGACGTTTGCCGCGAGCGCAACATCAAAGTTGACGAAGCGGGCTTCGAAGCCGCGATGGAAGAGCAGCGTCGTCGTGCGCGTGAATCCAGCGGTTTCGGTGCAGACTACAACGCGATGATCCGCGTTGATAGCGCGTCAGAATTCAAAGGTTATGACGCGCTGGAACTGACCGGCAAAGTGACCGCTCTGTTTGTTGACGGTAAAGCCGTGGACAGCATCAGCGCGGGTCAGGATGCGGTTGTCATTCTGGACAAAACGCCGTTCTACGCGGAATCCGGCGGTCAGGTTGGCGATAAGGGCGAACTGAAAGGCAACGGTTTCAGCTTTAGCGTCAGCGACACCCAGAAATACGGTCAGGCGATTGGTCACCAGGGCAAACTGGTTTCCGGTTCTCTGAAAGTGGGCGAGGGCGTACAGGCTAACGTGGATGAAGCTCGCCGCGCGCGCATTCGTCTGAACCACTCTGCAACCCACCTGATGCACGCTGCCCTGCGCGACGTATTGGGTACCCACGTTGCACAGAAAGGTTCTCTGGTTAACGACAAAGTGCTGCGTTTCGACTTCTCGCATTTTGAAGCGATGAAACCGTCTGAAATCCGCGCGGTGGAAGATCTGGTGAACGCGCAGATCCGTCGTAACTTGCCAATCGAGACCCACATCATGGAGCTCGAGGACGCGAAGAAAAAAGGTGCGATGGCGCTGTTTGGTGAGAAATATGACGACCGCGTTCGCGTGCTGAGCATGGGCGACTTCTCTACCGAGCTGTGCGGCGGTACGCACGCATCGCGCACCGGTGACATCGGCCTGTTCCGCATTGTTTCCGAGTCAGGAACGGCGGCAGGTGTGCGTCGTATTGAAGCGGTGACCGGTGAAGGTGCGATTGCCAGCCTGCATGCGCAGAGCGATCAGCTGCACGACATCGCGCAGCTGCTGAAAGGCGATAGCCAGAACCTGGGCGAGAAAGTGCGCGTTGCGCTGGATCGCACGCGTCAGCTGGAAAAAGAGCTGCAGCAGCTGAAAGAGCAGGCTGCGGCGCAGGAGAGTGCAAACCTCTCCAGCAAGGCTGTAGACATTAAGGGCGTCAAACTGCTGGTCAGCGATCTGGCGGGCGTTGAGCCTAAGATGCTGCGTACTATGGTCGACGATCTCAAGAACCAGCTTGGTTCTACCGTTATCGTGCTGGCGACAGTGGCAGAAGGTAAGGTTTCTCTGATTGCGGGCGTCTCTAAGGATGTGACTGACCGCGTAAAAGCAGGGGAACTGATTGGTATGGTCGCTCAGCAGGTGGGCGGCAAGGGGGGCGGTCGTCCGGACATGGCGCAAGCCGGTGGTACGGATGCGGCGGCACTTCCGCAAGCTTTGGCCAGCGTTGAAAGCTGGGTAAGCGCGAAACTGTAATAACTACAAAGCACAAGCAGACGCCATAGCGGTAACGTTATGGCGTCTTGTTCACTGTGCTATCGATAACGATAAAGTCAGGTTGAGTTTGTGTATATCGGCTAAACTTACGTTTAACAGAATGTGATGCCGTGACTGCTTACACTTTACGTGTTTGTCATCGCTTACTTTTTGGCGTTATATGATGGATAATGCCGGGATACAAGAGACCCGACTCTTTTAATCTTTCAAGGAGCAAAGAATGCTGATTCTGACTCGTCGAGTTGGTGAGACCCTCATGATTGGGGATGAGGTCACCGTGACAGTTTTAGGGGTAAAGGGTAACCAGGTACGTATTGGTGTTAACGCTCCTAAAGAAGTATCTGTCCACCGTGAAGAGATCTACCAGCGTATCCAGGCTGAAAAATCCCAGCAGTCCAGTTACTGATATTGTCGCGTCTCGCTGTCGGGCGAGACGCAACCCTCCTGTCATTTTTCCTGCTCAACGTTACCGTTTAATTTCAAACGCTCTCTTTTTAACCACTTCGTTCCCCTTAACTCGCCCTTACGCCGCCATTTCTGCCGAGGTTTTCTGTGAAGATGCCTGCAAAATCCGCTTATAAAACACCCTCTTTGCGGCTTTTACATGCGAATTGCGTGTGATTTGTGCAAACGATAAAAGCTTTTGGAAAATTGTTTGACTTATAAGTCCCAGAAAGTAATATATGCGCCACGCAGCGACGAGAAGCTCTTAACGAGTAACTCGAAGCACTCGAAAGAGGCGTTGTGTGGTGAGGTGGCCGAGAGGCTGAAGGCGCTCCCCTGCTAAGGGAGTATGCGGTCAAAAGCTGCATCCGGGGTTCGAATCCCCGCCTCACCGCCATTTTGCATCCGTAGCTCAGCTGGATAGAGTACTCGGCTACGAACCGAGCGGTCGGAGGTTCGAATCCTCCCGGATGCACCATCTATTACTTCATATTGCTTTAGAAGTGATATGAATATCGAGCAGTACAGTAGTAAATCCCGATGCATCCGTAGCTCAGCTGGATAGAGTACTCGGCTACGAACCGAGCGGTCGGAGGTTCGAATCCTCCCGGATGCACCATTTACTATTTCTGAAAGCAGTACCCTGATGCATCCGTAGCTCAGCTGGATAGAGTACTCGGCTACGAACCGAGCGGTCGGAGGTTCGAATCCTCCCGGATGCACCATTTACTGTTTCTAAAAGCATTATTCCGATGCATCCGTAGCTCAGCTGGATAGAGTACTCGGCTACGAACCGAGCGGTCGGAGGTTCGAATCCTCCCGGATGCACCATATTCTCCTGGATAACAGCGATGCTGTTGTTTTAAGGTCTGCGAGTTAATCGCAAGCACCAGGGAGGATAACGTTGCTTTAGCAACGGCCCGCAGGGCGAGGCGTAAGCCGAGTAATCCTCCCGGATGCACCATCTTCTCCTTCTTTGTTTATTCCTTCGACGTTCCGTCAGCAATCACACTCTCAATCAGCGACAAAAATCACCATTTACGATAAAGTAATGCTTTGTTAATCGTTTAGCGAGAGCACGATGTACGCACAGTATGACGGTTTGATCTTCGATATGGACGGCACTCTCCTGGATACCGAACCCACGCATCGTCAAGCCTGGACTGACGTCCTGGGCCGCTACGGAATGCGTTTCGATCTTCAGGCGATGATTGCCCTCAACGGATCCCCCACCTGGCGTATTGCACAGGCCGTCATTGAACTGAATCAGGCCGATCTCGACCCGCATCTGCTCGCGCGCGAAAAAACCGATGCGGTAAAAGCCATGCTTTTAGATACCGTACGCCCTCTGCCGCTGATTGATGTGGTAAAAGAGTGGCACGGGCGCCGCCCGATGTCGGTCGGAACGGGCAGTGAAAGCTCGATTGCAGAAGCTTTGCTCAATCATCTTGGCCTGCGCCACTATTTTTCTGCCGTGGTCGCTGCCGATCATGTTAAACATCACAAGCCCGCACCGGACACCTTCCTGCTTTGCGCAGAATTAATGGGCGTCCCGGCGGCAAAATGTGTCGTATTTGAAGACGCCGATTTCGGCATTCAGGCCGCGCGTGATGCCGGAATGGATGCGGTGGATGTGCGCTTACTGTGAGTGACGCGCTGTCACTTGCTTCATTATTCGCCAGCAGTTTTTTAAGCGCCACGTTGTTACCGGGAAATTCGGAAGTGGTGCTGGTGGCGATGCTGTTGTCCGGCGTGAGTCAGCCCTGGCTGCTTGTATTAATAGCAACAATGGGTAATAGCCTTGGAGGGCTGACTAACGTTATTCTTGGGCGTTTCTTTCCGCTACGCGAAAAATCGCGCTGGCAGGAAAAGGCAGTCGGCTGGCTAAAACGCTATGGCGCTGCCACGCTGTTATTAAGCTGGATGCCTGTAATAGGCGATTTACTGTGTCTACTGGCGGGATGGATGCGCATCTCCTGGGGACCGGTGCTCTTTTTTTTGTGCCTTGGCAAGGCGTTGCGCTATGTTCTCGTGGCGTGGGCAACACTACAGGGTATGACGTGGTGGCACTAATTGGTGGAATGAATACGCGACCTTCAATCGTCAACCATTACAATTATGCTGAGTAACATTACTTTGACAGGCGGGAGGTCAATTTGATCCCGGACGTATCTCAGGCGCTGGCCTGGCTGGAAAACCACCCTCAGGCATTGAAGGGTATTCAGCGTGGTCTTGAGCGTGAAACGCTGCGCGTTAACGCGGACGGTAGCTTAGCGACGACGGGTCACCCGAAGGCGTTAGGCTCGGCGCTGACACATAAATGGATCACAACCGATTTCGCTGAGGCACTGCTGGAGTTCATCACGCCAGTAGAGGGTGATATTGATCATATGCTGACGATCATGCGCGATATCCATCGCTATACCGCGCGCAACATGGGCGACGAACGTATGTGGCCCCTCAGCATGCCGTGCTATATCGAGCAGGGCCAGGAGATTGAGCTGGCGCAGTACGGCACGTCAAATATCGGTCGGCTGAAAACGCTCTATCGCGAAGGGTTGAAAAACCGCTACGGCGCGTTGATGCAGACGATCTCGGGCGTGCATTACAACTTCTCGCTGCCAATGGCGTTCTGGCAGGCGAAATGCGGTGAAACGGATAAAGACGCGATCTCTGAAGGCTACTTCCGCCTGATCCGCAACTATTACCGTTTCGGCTGGGTGATCCCGTATCTGTTTGGTGCCTCCCCGGCGATCTGTTCTTCGTTCCTGCAGGGGAAACCGACCACGCTGCCGTTCGAGAAGACCGAGTGCGGAATGTACTATCTCCCGTACGCCACCTCTCTGCGCCTGAGCGATCTCGGTTATACCAATAAATCGCAAAGCAATCTCGGTATTACGTTTAACGAATTGCACGAATATGTGGCAGGATTGAAGCGGGCGATCAAAACCCCGTCGGAAGAGTACGAGAAAATCGGCCTCGAAAAAGACGGCAAGCGCCTGCAAATCAACAGCAATGTGCTGCAGATTGAAAACGAGCTGTATGCGCCTATTCGCCCTAAACGCGTGACGCGCAGCGGTGAAACCCCGTCGGATGCGCTGCAGCGCGGCGGGATCGAATACATTGAAGTACGCTCGCTGGATATCAACCCGTTCTCACCGATTGGTGTTGATGAACAGCAGATTCGCTTCCTGGATCTGTTTATGGTCTGGTGCGTGCTGGCGGATGCGCCGGAAATGAGTTCAGACGAACTGCTCTGTACCCGTACAAACTGGAATCGCGTGATTCTGGAAGGACGTAAACCGGGTCTGACGCTGGGTATCGGCTGTGAAACGGCACAGTTCCCGCTGACCAAAGTCGGCAAAGATCTGTTCCGCGATCTGAAGCGTGTTGCCCGCACAATGGACAGCATTGACGGCGGCGACGCGTATCAACAGATCTGCGACCAGCTGGTGGAATGTTTTGATAATCCGGAACTGACGTTCTCAGCGCGTATTCTGCGTTATATGATCGATCAGGGCATTGGCGGCACGGGGCGTTCACTCTCAGCGGAGTACCGTGAGATGCTGATGCAGGAGCCGTTAGAAGTGCTGAGCGAAGCGGATTTTGCCGCGGAACGCGATGCGTCCGTGGTGCGTCAGAAAGAGGTTGAAGCGGCGGATACCGAGTCGTTTGAGGCGTTTCTGGCGAAGCAGGGTTAAGCAGAAAAGAAAAAGGCCACATCGCTGTGGCCAAAATATACATCTCTGAATTCAGGGATGATGATAACAAATGCGCGTCTTTCATATACTCAGACGTGCATTCTGTAGAAGAGTTCAGTTTATTTTAAAAAAAATCACTATCGGAGGTGACGTATGCCGTTATTAGATAGCTTTACTGTCGACCATACCCGTATGGAAGCACCTGCAGTACGCGTGGCGAAGACCATGCACACCCCGCACGGCGACACGATCACCGTCTTCGATCTGCGTTTCTGCGTGCCAAATAAAGAAGTGATGCCAGAGAAAGGCATTCATACCCTGGAGCACCTGTTTGCCGGTTTCATGCGTGACCATCTGAACGGCAACGGCGTTGAGATCATCGATATCTCTCCGATGGGCTGCCGTACCGGTTTCTACATGAGTCTGATTGGTGTGCCTGACGAGAAACGCGTCGCAGATGCGTGGAAAGCGGCGATGGAAGACGTGCTGAAGGTGAAAGAGCAGAACCAGATCCCTGAGCTGAACGTTTACCAGTGCGGTACTTACCAGATGCACTCTCTGGAAGAAGCGCAGGAAATCGCGCGTCACATCATCGAGCGTGATGTTCGCGTGAACAGCAACGAAGAGCTGGCCCTGCCAAAAGAAAAACTGCAGGAACTGCACATCTAGTGCACCTTTTCCCTCTCCCTCAGGGAGAGGGTAGGGTGAGGGTGGTTCAACCCCATGACCACAACCGCAACCTTCTCCTTTATCCATCGTCCCCTCGTTCCGTTTGCCCATGATTACGTTCATGGCGACAGCGAGCCGTGGCATGAGCACGACTGTGCACAGCTGTTGCACACCCTGAGCGGCGTGGTACGGGTCGATACGGCATCGGGCTGTTGGGTTGTTCCTCCCGGTCGCGGCGTCTGGCTACCGGCGGGGACCCGCCACTCGCTTCGCATCACCGGCAACGTGGCGGCGCGAACGCTGTTTATCGATCCGCTGGCGCGGGCCGATCTCCCGGCCAACTGCCAGATCGTGCAGATCGCGCCGCTGCTGCGCGAGCTGATCCTCGTCTCTCTTGATTTACCTGAATCGTACTCGCCCGGCAGCCGGGATGAACGCGTCTATGAGCTCATTCTCGATGAAATCCGCACCATGCCCGTGCTGCCGTTTCACCTGCCGGAGCCAGAAACTGAGGCGTTACGCCACCTGTGTCTGCAAATCCGGCAAAACGCGGGGGAAAGCTGGAGCAGCGCGCAGGCCGCGAGCATGATGAACATGAGCGAACGTACTCTGAACCGCCATTTTCAGCAGCAGACGGGATTAAGCTTCGGCGAGTGGTTGAGAAGGGCGCGCCTGCTGGAAGCCTTAGTGCGGCTGGCGCAGGGCCAGCCGGTATTGCGCGTGGCGCTGGATCTGGGTTACGGCAGCCACAGCGCCTTTACGGCGATGTTTCGCCGGGTGATGGGCGTTTCCCCCAGCGATTACTTTAAGAACGACTGACGGCGTTTAAGAGTGCCTGAAGCGACGCGCGCGCCACGTCGCTGTCGATGCCCACGCCCCAGCGGCTGCTCCCGTCCTGGAACAGGCAGCGGATGTAGGCCACCGAGCGGCTGTCGCTGCGTTCGCCTAACGTATGCTCGTGATAATCCTTAATCACGAACGGGGCGTTGACCCAGCGGCTTAAGCCTTGAGCGGCGGCGGAGAGCAGACCGTTACCCTGACCTTCCAGCTGACGCGTTCCCCCGTGCGTAGCGATGCTTGCCGTCAAACGCAGCTGGCCGTCCTGCTGGCTGTCGCTGCGGTAGGATTGCAGCGCAAACTGCGGCGTGGCTACCAGGCCGTAGCGGGTGCGGAACAGCTGCCACAGCGCATTTTGCGTCATCTCTTTTCCGTGGCGATCGGTTTCCTGCTGCACGTGCTGGCTGAAATCCTGCTGCAGGGCGCGGGGTAATTTCAGACCATGATTCTGTTCGATGAGCCACGCGCTGCCGCTTTTCCCTGACTGGCTGTTTACGCGGATCACCGCTTCGTAGGTGCAGCCGATATCCTGCGGATCGACGGGCAGATACGGCATCTCCCAGCGCTCGCCAGGCCTGCGGGCATCAAAACCTTTTTTGATCGCGTCCTGGTGCGAGCCGGAGAAGGCGGTATAGGCCAGCCGACCCGCCCACGGATGGCGCGGATGCACCGGCAGCTGGTTGCAGGCTTCCACCACTTCCACCACCCGGTTCATATCGCTAAAGTCCAGATTCGGGCTGACGCCCTGGCTGTAGAGATTCATCGCCAGCGTCACCAGGCAGACGTTGCCCGTGCGCTCCCCGTTGCCAAACAGGCAGCCCTCCACGCGGTCTGCGCCCGCCATCACGGCCAGCTCGGCGCTGGCGACGCCGGTACCGCGGTCGTTATGCGGGTGGACGCTAATGCAGACATCCCGGCGGCGGCTGAAGTGGCGGCAGAAATACTCGATCTGATCGGCATAGACGTTCGGCGTGCTCACTTCGACGGTGGCCGGTAAGTTGATCACCATCGGCCGTTCGTCGCACGGCTGCCAGATCTCCGCCACGGCTTCACAAATCTCCAGCGCAAATTCCGGTTCGGTAAAGCAGAAGGTTTCCGGGGAGTACTCATACTGCCAGCGGGTGTCCGGGTTCTCTTCACACAACTGACGAATAAGCCGCGTGGATCGCGTCGCCAGCTCGACGATTTGCGCTTTCTCCATGCCGAATACCAGGCGGCGGAACAGCGGGGCGGTGGCGTTATACAGATGGACGGTGGCCTGTTTCGCACCGCGCAGGGATTCGAAAGTACGATGGATGAGATCTTCCCGCGCCTGGGTTAATACCTGAATCGTGACGTCATCCGGGATGCGGTTCTCTTCAATCAGCTGGCGAACAAAGTTGAAATCCGTCTGCGAGGCGGATGGGAAAGCCACCTCAATTTCTTTGAATCCGCAGCCCAGCAGCAGATCCCAGAACTGCAGCTTGCGGGTGCTGTCCATCGGCTCGGCAAGAGCCTGGTTGCCGTCGCGCAGGTCGGTTGAGAGCCAGCGCGGCGCGCGGGTGATGCGTTGCTCCGGCCAGCGGCGGTCGGGCAGGGAAAGGGTCGGATAGGGTTGGTACTTGTCGGCGGGTGTGTTCAGCATGATGCGCTCCTGTTGTCTTTTCACTATCGTGAATTGATTTCAGGCGCGCTGCTTTATCGAAACTGACAATGGCTGTCGCGTTCTGGACACGGTGCGGTTTTTTGCCGGATGGCGGCTACGCCTTATCCGGCCTACGTTCGTAGGCCCGTTAAGCGCAGCGCCACCGGGCAACTGTCACAGGACTAGTGCGCCCCACCGCCGCCGCTACCGGCGCCAAACGGTGGTTTAGCAAACCACACCAGCCCCAGCAGGACGATAAAGATCCCCGCCGATATCCAGAAAATCTCGTTGGCGGAGATAATCAGACCCTGGTTGGTGATCTGCTGGGCAATCCACCCTGACGCCTGCTGTTCCGTCATACCCATTCCCTGAAGCTGGTTGTACATCTCCCGGGAGTTCGGGTTGAACGGGTTCACCGCTTCGGTCAGCTGGGCATGGTGCATCGATTCACGGTTAGTCCACAGGGTGGTGGTGATCGACGTACCAATCGAGCCCGCCAGCGTTCGCGTAAAGTTCGACAGGCTCGATGCCGCCGCCATGCGCTCAGGCGGTAAACCGGAAAGCGTGATGGTGGTCAATGGCATAAAGAAGCACGCCACGGCAAAGCCCTGAATAAACTGCGGCCACGCGGACGCGCCAAAGTCCATTCCCGGTTCGAACGTATACGCGCGCCAGTAGAAACACACGGCATACATGATAAAGCTGAACGTCACCAGCCGGCGCATGTCGAGCTTGTGGGCGAAGCGGCCAATAATCGGCGACAGCAGAACCGGAATCAATCCAACCGGCGCCGAGGCTAAACCTGCCCAGGTTGCGGTGTAGCCGTATACCTCCTGCAGCAGCTGCGGCAGCAGTACAATCGCGCCGAAGTAGAGCATGTAGGCGAGGCTGATACACAGACAGCCTATGGTGAAGTTTCGCGACTTAAACAGCGACAGGTCGACTATCGGGTTATCGTCCGTCAGCTCCCAGACAATCAGGAAGCTCAGCGACACCACCGCGACAATCGTCAGGATGATGATCTCCCGGGAGTTGAACCAGTCCAGCTCTTTGCCCTGGTCGAGCATGACCTGCAGGCTACCGATGCCGACAACCAGCAGTGCCAGGCCAATGGCGTCGATACGCCGCTGTTCCGTCCGGGTTTCTCTTCCGCGCAGCGACTGGAGCGTCAGCATTACCACGATGGCGCCAATCGGTACGTTGATGAAGAAGATCCAGCCCCAGTGATAGTTGTCGCTGATATAGCCGCCTAAGATAGGCCCGCAAATCGGCGCGACAATCACGGTCATTGACCACAGCGCCAGCGCAATCGAACGTTTGGCGGGCGGGTAGTTGTTCAGCAGTAAACTCTGCGACAGCGGAATCAGCGGCCCGGCGACAATCCCCTGAATGACGCGGAAGAAGATCAGCATCGTCAGGCTGCTGGACATGCCGCACGCCCAGGAGGCAAGAACGAACAATACCGTCGACCAGAGGAACAGCTTCACTTCACCGACGCGCTTTGCTAGCCAGCCGGTAATCGGAATGGAGATGGCGTTTGCCACCCCAAACGAGGTAATGACCCAGGTCCCCTGGCTCAGCGACGAGCCAAGGTTACCGGCGATGGTCGGGATCGCCACGTTTGCGATGGTGGAGTCCAGCACCTGCATGAAAGTCGCCAGCGACAGCGCGATGGTCATAATGACCAGCTGCGCGCCTTCCAGCGGTTTTTGCGGCTTTTGCTGTTGCATAACGCTCACCTTCGGATTAACCGGCGTTTGCCTTCACGATGTCATCGATCAGCTTGTTGACCGGATCGAGGCTAATTTCACGGGCGTTACTTTCATAAGCCGGGCTGCTGCGAACCTGGCTTGCCAGGATCTGACCGTCGCGGTTGGCGGTGTCGACCGTCACCAGCGTAGAGAGGCCGATCCGCAGCGGGTGATCCGCCAGCTGTTTGGCATCCAGCTCAATACGCACGGGCAGACGCTGAACCACTTTGATCCAGTTACCGGTGGCGTTTTGCGCAGGCAGCAGGGAGAAGGCGCTGCCGGTCCCCATATCCAGGCCGACCACTTTACCGGTGTACTTCACGTCGTCGCCGTAGATGTCGCTGACAACCGTCGCGGTCTGGCCGATACGCATATGGGCAAGCTGCGTCTCTTTAAAGTTGGCGTCTACCCACAGATTGTCTGCCGGCACGACCGCCATCAGCGGCGTGGTTGGGCTAATCTGCGCCCCTGGCTGGACGGAACGACGGGAGACGTAGCCGGTCATCGGGCTGACGATTTTGGTACGCTGCAGGGCAAGCCACGCGTTGCGCACTTCGGTCGCCGACTGCTGTACGGCGGGCTGGTTTTCCAGGCTGGTGCCCAGCACCATCGCCTGGTTAGCGTTGTACTGTTGAATGGCCACATCCAGCTGTGCCTGAGCGCTTGCAACGGCGTCGCGCGCGTGCTGCAGCTCTTCACGGCCAATCAGGTTAGCCGTGCCGAGCGGTACGCGGCGGTTCAGGTCGCTCTGCGCCTGCGCCAGCGCCGTTTTCTGCACGTCGATGTTGGCCTGCAGCTGCTTGCTGTTGATCATCAGCTGGCGGGTCTGACGGACGCTGGAGGCTAGCGCGGTCTGTGCTTTTTCAAACGCCTGCTGGGCGTCGGTTGGATCGAGGGTCACCAACACATCGCCTTTTTGCACAAAGTCGGTATTGTCAGCCCAGACTTTCGTCACGCTGCCCGACACCTGCGCCATAATTTGTACCTGGTTCCCTGCCACGTACGCGTCGTCAGTCTCTTCAGCATGACGCAGTACTAAAAACCAATAGATCCCATATGCCACGGCAATAATGATAAAGAGCAAGGTCAACAGAAGAAGGGCGCTCTTACGTTTGCCTTTCTTGTTGCCCGGCTGCTGCGGGGTAGTGCTCTCCGCATTTGCGCTCATTGTAGTTCTCCACGATCTTCTTATTTTCACATCGGCTGAGCCGACCTGTTGTCAGAAAGGCCAGCAGTGTGACGTGCTGGCCTGTCGGTTTTCTTATGAATCTGGAATGGTGAGCGTGTCGTCGCGTTAGCGCAGCGCCTCAAGAACGGCGCCGTCTTCATCCATCTGGTCCAGACGGGTGAGCAGCTTGCGAGTGATGTGCTCAAGCTGGTCGCGCTCGGCGGTGCTGAGGGCAGACCAGAGTTTGTGCAGGCAATTGTGCTGAGGTGGCAGCACCTCGCGCAGGAACTGGTGACCTTTATCGGTCAGTTGCAGATGCAGGCAGCGGCGATCGTTGTCGCTTTCACGGCGCTCAATCCAGCCGCGCTTTTCGAGTTCATCGGCAATACGGGTCGCATTGGTACGGGAGGAGCCCAGCGCGCAGCTCAGTTCGGAAGGCTGAATGCTGTGATTTTCCTGAGACTCCAGCGTAATCAACGCCATAAACAACGTCTCGTTAATCCCTTGAGCTTTCAGCATTTTATTACGGTTTTCCAGTAGCTTACCCTGCATGTGCATGCACAGGCGAGTCAGCAGGATTTCCTGATACGGGAAGTCCTCATGGCGACTGGCGCGGAATTTAAGCATTTGTTCAATGGGCGTAAACGAACTATCCATTTGGGCATAACCTCATTAATTACAGCCGATATAGTAACGATAGTGACAAATAATGTAAATGAATTATTTGTGCGGTTATATCCGCCAAACTTATGTCACCATCAGAAAGCGCCGGGTAAGTCCGTGACCCGGTGAGCACAGAAAGCGTAGGGTGTGAACCCGCTGAAGAGAGGATGTGAGGACGGGGGTCTGAACTATTCATGCCGATTGTAAATATGTCACCCACATTAAAATTTCTGGGATAAATGATTACGTTTACATTAACAGAGTGAAGGGCCTCTTAACACCCTAAGAGGCCAACTCAATGTAAATGTTAGTTAATTGCATCCTGACGGTGATAACCGCGCCACCATACTAGCAGGTTGAGGGTGGCGACGATGGCCCCGATCGCGCATACCCCCGACCAGCCCGCATGCTGCCACGCCGACGCTGAAATGAGTGAACCCGCCGCGCCGCCGATGAAGTAGCTGGTCATGTATCCGGCCGTCAGGCGGTTACGCGCCTCTGGCTTCACGCGATAGATGACGGTCTGGTTGGTGATGTGAACGCCCTGAACGGTGAGATCGAGCACCAGGATACCGACAATCAGCGCCAGCACCGAGATGTGTCCGTACCAGATCGCCGCCCAGGAGAGCAGAAGTAAAACCAGCCCTGCGGAGGTGGTCAGGTGGGATTTGCCCTTGTCGGCCAGCCCGCCTGCGGGACGCGCGCCCAGTGCGCCTGCGGCACCGGCCAGGCCGAACAGGCCAATCACCCCTTCGGAATAGTTGAACGGCGGCGCGGCCAGCAGAAACGCCATCGACGTCCAGAGAATGCTGAAGTTAGCGAAGGTGAAACAGCCCAGCAGGGCGCGGGTGCGCAGAAGCTTGTCCTGCGTAAACAGGCTGAAAACGGAGGCCAGCAGCTGAGGATAGTTCAGGTGATTTTCCTGCTTCACCTTTGGCAGCCCGCGCCACAGCGCCAGCGCCATGATGACCATCAGCACGCTCGCAACCCAGTATACGGTGCGCCAGCCGCCGAGGCTTGCCAGCAGCCCTGCAACGGTACGCGCCAGCAAAATTCCCAGCAGCAGGCCGCTCATGATGGTGCCCACCACCTTGCCGCGTTTTTCCGGAGAGGCGAGGGTCGCGGCGAGCGGGACCAGGATTTGCGCCACCACGGAGAACAGCCCCGTTAGCGCGGTTCCGACGATCATCATCGTCAGCGACTGGCTGCTGGCGGTGATCAGCATCCCACCGGCGGCCAGCAGGGTCATAGAAACGATCAGCATTCGGCGTTCAAACATATCGCCGAGCGGCACCAGAAACAGCAGCCCGGCGGCATAGCCCAGCTGTGCTGCGGTGACGATAAAGCCTGCGGAGCTGGCGGAGAGATTGAACGCGCGGGCGATGGTGTCGAGAAGAGGCTGCGCGTAATAGTTGCTGGCGACCGCCAGACCCGTTGCCACGGACATTAAAAGGATGAGTGCGGGGCTAAGCCCTTGAGTTGTTTTTGTCATTAGTTTCAGGAATCGTTAGTTGAGTGATTATTTTTCCGGAAACCATAATAGCTAATGATTGTGAAAGTTGGGGGATTGTTGGGTGATGTATTGTGCGGTTTAGGTGAATGGTGCGGTCTGGTGCCCTCACCCTAACCCTCTCCCACAGGGAGAGGGAACGCTAACAGAGGGCCGGGGTGAGGGAAAATGTTTTACTTCTGCGCTTCAAGCGCCTCTTTCACCCAGCCGTCAAACTGCTGCTGGTGGGCTTTGATCCAGCCGTCGACGTGGCCTTTCACATCCGCTTCAGACGATTTGCCCGCATGCATCATCGCGTTCTGGGCATTGATGTCCGCCAGCGGCAGCTTCATTACCGAGAATAGCTTCGCCGCCGCCGGGTTTTTCTCCGCCCAGGCTTTGTTGGCCACGATATGCATGGTGTTCACCGGGAAGCCGTAGTTCATGCCGTTCGGCAGTTTGGTGTCGATATCCTTCTGCTCGCCCGGCAGGGAGGTGAACGGCACCTGCAGCCACACCACGTCTTTGCCCGGCTTCAGCACGTCGCTCACCCAGTACGGCGTCCAGGTGTAGTAGATCACCGGTTTACCCTCTTTGAAGCGGGCAATGGTGTCGGCCATCATCGCTGAGTAGTTGCCGTGGCTCACGTCGACCGTTTTCGCCAGATCGAACGCTTTGTTCTGGTGGTTAATCACCGCTTCACAGCCCCAGCCGGGCGAGCAGCCCATCATGTCGGCCTTGCCGTCACCGTTGGTGTCGAACAGTTTGGCGATCTTCGGATCTTTCAGCTGTTCAATGTTGGTGATGTGGTACTTATCGGCGGTTTTTTTGTCGATCAGATACCCCTGCGCTGCGCCCGTCACGAAGGTGCCTTCGCGATAGAACTTCTTGTCGCCACCGGCGGCGGCATACATGTCGTCGTGCAGCGGCTGCCAGTTCACCGCGGTAAAGGTGGCGTCACCGGAGGCAATCGACGTGTAGCCTACGTTGTAGTCCACTTCGCTCGGCGTGTTAACCGTGTAGCCCAGCTTCTCCAGCGCGCGGCTGACGATCAGGGTCTGGAAGCTCTCTTCCGAAATGGTGCTCTGCACCGGCTGTACGGTAATGCCTTTGCCAGGCAGGTCAGCCGCAAACGCGCTGGTGGAGACAAGGGTGGCAAACGCTGTGGCAAAAAGTACGTTATGTCGCATCGTTGTTCCTTATTTTGATTTCGTGAAAGGGCGGGTGAGTAACCCGACAGGGCCGGTGGTATACCAGCGACGGTTGCCGCGACTGCGTGAATCACGACCGACGGCCTGGGTCAGGCGGTCAAGGATAATGGCGAGGATCACAATGCCGACGCCGCCGACGGTGGCCAGCCCCATGTCGAGACGGCCAATGCCGCGCAACACCATCTGGCCCAGTCCGCCAACGGCGATCATCGAGGCGATCACCACCATCGACAGGGCCAGCATCAGCGTCTGGTTAACGCCCGCCATGATGGTCGGCATCGCCAGAGGAAGCTGAACCTTAAACAGCATCTGGCGCGGGCTGGCGCCGAACGAGCGTGACGCTTCGATCAGGTCCGCAGGCACCTGGTTAATCCCCAGAATGGTCAGACGAATAATCGGCGGCAGGGCGAAGATAATGGTCACCACCACGCCCGGCACGTTGCCGATACCGAACAGCATCACGATAGGCACCAGATAGACGAACGCCGGGGTGGTCTGCATCGCATCCAGCAGCGGGCGAATAATCTTCGCCGCTCGCGGGCTGCGCGCCAGCCAGATCCCCATCGGCAAGCCGATGACAATGCAGAAGAGCAGGGCGGTCAGCACCAGCGCCAGGGTGATCATCGCCTGCGACCACGCGCCAATTGCGCCAATCGCAATCAGCGAGATCAGCGTGGCGATCCCCATCCCCGCGCTACCGAACTGCCAGGCGATCAGGGAGAACAGGATAATCGCCACCGGTGCCGGCATGCCCAGCATCAGCTGCTGGAAGCCGTTCAGGATGTAATCCACCGGGACGCGGATCCCCTGGAAGACCGGACGGAAGTGCGTGACCACCCAGTCGATCCCCTCCGTGACCCAGCTGTCCAGCGGGATCAGCGTTTTGTGGAACGGATCCATGATGTTGAAGTGTTCTGGCGCAGGCGCGGGTGCGCTGTTCAGCCAGTCTGCCGCGCCGCCGCCATCGGTCGGCGCTGGCGTGGAACCCCACGCGTCGGCGGATTGCGCAGCGCTGTCCGCTGCTTCAGTGGTGCCCCACGGGTTAGATTGATCGGTCATTGTTTGCCCCCTCGCGATCTAAAGCCTGCAGCAGCATCCGTTTTGAGATGATGCCGACGTACTGTTGTTCCTCACCGACGACCGGCACGGCGCACGGCGCCTGGCCCACGTGAGAGAGCAACTCGCTGAGCGGCGTTTCGGCGTCCACGGCAAGCGGAGCGTCAATTAACGCCGCATCGATTCCCTGGTTCTCAGTGAGAGCCGTTTTCAGGGAGTCGATGGAGACAATGCCAACAAATTTATTTCCGCGTTCAACCAGATAACCGTATTCACGGTCTTCGTCCTGCAGCAGCTTAAGCGCCGAGCGCGGGCCGAAGCCTGGCGTTTTACGGATAATGCCGTTTGGCGTTCGACGGGCAATATCTTTGGCGCTAAAGACCTGGCTAATATCCACGCCGCGGAAGAAGGTGCGGACATAATCGTTGGCCGGATTATTGAGAATTTCATCCGGCGTGCCGACCTGCACCACTTCACCGTTTTGCATAATGGCAATACGGTCGCCAATACGCATGGCTTCATCCAGATCGTGGGAAATAAAGACAATGGTTCGCTGATGTTTAGCCTGTAATTTTACCAGCTCATCCTGCATCTCGGTGCGAATTAACGGATCGAGGGCGGAGAAGGCTTCATCCATTAATAATATGTCTGGATTAATGGCTAATGCACGGGCTAATCCCACGCGCTGACGCATACCGCCGGAAAGTTCATCCGGATACGCATGCGCATAATTTTCCAGCCCGACCTGACGCAGCGCATCAAGGGCTTTTTCCTGACGTTCCTGAGCCGGCGTGCCGGCTAATTCCATGCCGAAAGCGGTATTATCCAGCACCGTCATGTGCGGCATTAGCGCGAATGACTGGAACACCATTGCGATCTTCTTTCTGCGCACCTCGCGAAGCTCTGCGTCTGATATTCTGGCGATGTCCACGCCGTCAATCAGCACCTGCCCGCGGGTGGGTTCAATCAGGCGATTGAGAAGGCGAACCATAGTGGATTTACCCGAACCGGATAATCCCATGATGACAAAAATCTCGCCTTCTTCAATGGCCAGACTGGCGTCTTTAACGCCAAGCGATAGCCCGGTTTTTTCCAGAATTTGCTCTTTCGTAAGGCCTTTCTCAATATATTTGAATGCGCGCTGCGGGTGCTCGCCAAATACTTTATAAAGATTTTTCACTTCTAATTTAATTGCCATGCAATAGAGAGTGTCCTGTTATTTGTTTATGCCGATATGATTACCATGGTAAATTGTTAACGGGCATAACCCTAACATACTGAGAATCTGAGACAACCCTGAGTCGAGCTAAGGGCGGAATTTTGATGCAAGCGAAACGGCTGAATTTCCCATGAATAAAGGGCTGAGGGTGGTTTGAATTTTTCTCAATTTTTTGCTGCTGCATCGGGAAATTTCACCTGAACCGGAATGATTCAGGCGAATATGACGTGGAGATTACAGTGTAGTTGTTTTGTAAATATTAGAGAGGGAATTGTTGGGTTTATATTAAATTAACGAACGTTAGCGTTCATTAAAAATCCCAGTCTTCATCCTCGGTTTCCACCGCTTTGCCCATCACATACGATGAGCCCGATCCGGAGAAGAAATCGTGGTTTTCGTCAGCATTGGGCGACAGCGCGGCCAGAATCGCCGGGTTCACCTCCGCCATCTCCGGCGGGAACAGCGCGTCGTAACCCAGGTTCATCAGCGCCTTGTTGGCGTTGTAGCAGAGGAAGGCCTTCACGTCGTCCTCCCAGCCGGTGCCGGCGTAGAGTTCCTCGGTATAGCTCAGCTCGTTGTCGTACAGATCCATCAGCAAATCGAGCGCAAAGCCTTTAAGCTCCTCGCGCTTCGCCTCGCTGACTTTCTCCAGCCCTTTCTGATACTTATAGCCAATGTAATACCCATGTACCGCTTCATCGCGAATGATGAGCCGAATCAAATCGGCGGTGTTGGTGAGTTTGCCCCGGCTCGACCAGTACATGGGCAGCCAGAAGCCGGAATAGAAGAGGAAAGATTCCAGGAACACGCTGGCGATCTTTTTCTTCAGCGGCTCGTCGGCGCGGTAATATTCCAGAACCAGCTCCGCCTTTCTCTGTAATGACTCGCTCTCTTCGCTCCAGGCGTAGGCCGCGTCCACGTCTTTGGTCTGGCACAGGGTCGAGAAAATCGAGCTGTAGGAGCGGGCATGCACCGCCTCCATAAAGCTGATATTCGACATTACCGCCTCTTCGTGCGGCGTTAGCGCGTCGCTCATCAGAGCCGGTGCACCGACGGTATTTTGAATGGTGTCCAGCAGCGTCAGGCCGGTAAAGACGCGGATCGTCAGCTGCTGCTCGGCGTGGCCGAGCGTTTGCCAGGCCGGAATATCGTTGGAGAGCGGAACCTTTTCCGGCAGCCAGAAGTTGCTGGTCAGGCGGTTCCATACCTCCAGGTCTTTATCGTCCTGGATTTTGTTCCAGTTAATGGCACTCACGCGTGACAGTTTCATCCTTTCTCCTTACAGCGCGCAGGACACGCAGCCTTCGATTTCGGTGCCTTCCAGCGCAAGCTGGCGCAGGCGAATGTAGTAGAGCGTTTTGATGCCCTTCTTCCAGGCGTAGATCTGCGCTCTGTTGATATCCCGCGTGGTGGCGGTGTCCGGGAAGAACAGCGTCAGCGACAGCCCCTGATCCACATGTTTTGTCGCCTCCGCGTAGGTATCGATGATTTTTTCCGGGCCGATCTCATACGCATCCTGATAGAGCGCCAGGTTCTCATTGGTCATAAACGGGGCTGGGTAGTAAACACGGCCGGTTTTGCCTTCCTTGCGGATTTCAATTTTCGACACGATCGGGTGAATGCTCGACGTGGCGTGGTTGATGTAGGAAATCGATCCGGTCGGCGGGACGGCCTGCAGGTTCTGGTTATAAATGCCGTAGCGGATCACGTCGTCACGCAGCTGCTGCCACATCTCGCGCGTCGGCAGGGTAATCCCCGCGCGGGCAAACAGTTCGCGCACTTTTTCGGTTTTCGGCTGCCAGTCGCCTTCCAGATACTGGCTGAAATATTCCCCGCTGGCGTAGCGGGACTGCTCAAAGCCCGCGAACCGCTGGTTACGCTCGCGCGCCAGCATCATCGAGGTGTGCAGCGCGTGCCAGGTAATGGTGTAGAAATAGAGGTTGGTGAAATCCAGCCCTTCCGGACTGCCGTAGGCGATGCCTTCGCGCGCCAGATAGCCGTGCAGGTTCATCTGCCCCAGCCCGATGGCGTGCGACGCGGCGTTGCCCGCTTCAATAGACGGCACGCTGCGGATGTGGCTCATGTCCGATACCGCCGTCAGCCCGCGAATGGCGGTCTCCACCGTGCGGCCAAAGTCGGGGGAATCCATGATGTGGGCTATATTCAGCGACCCGAGGTTGCAGGAGATATCCTTGCCGATGTCCGCGTAGTCCAGGTTCTCGTCGTAGGCTGACGCGCTGTTGACCTGCAAAATCTCCGAGCACAGGTTGCTCATGTTGATGCGCCCGGCAATCGGGTTCGCGCGGTTCACCGTATCCTCAAACATGATGTACGGATAGCCGGACTCAAACTGGATCTCCGCAAGCCGCTGGAAGAAATCGCGGGCGTTGATGGTTTTTTTGCGAATGCGATCGTCGGCCACCAGTTCGTCATAAAGTTCGCTGATGGCCACGTCGCCAAACGCTTTGCCGTAAATACGCTCGATGTCGTACGGCGAGAAGAGCGCCATCTCGGCATTATCCTTAGCCAGCTTAAAGGTGATGTCCGGGATCACCACGCCGAGCGACAGGGTTTTGATGCGAATTTTTTCGTCAGCGTTTTCGCGTTTGGTATCAAGAAAACGCAGAATGTCCGGATGATGCGCATGCAGGTAAACCGCGCCAGCGCCCTGACGCGCGCCAAGCTGGTTGGCATAGGAGAAGGCATCTTCCAGCATCTTCATCACCGGGATCACGCCGGAGGACTGGTTTTCGATGCGCTTGATCGGCGCGCCCGCTTCACGCAGGTTCGAGAGCAGAAACGCCACGCCGCCGCCGCGTTTGGAAAGCTGCAGCGCCGAGTTCACCGCGCGGCCAATCGACTCCATATTGTCTTCGATACGCAGCAGGAAGCAGGAAACCAGCTCGCCGCGCTGGGCTTTGCCGCAGTTGAGAAAGGTCGGCGTGGCGGGCTGGAAGCGTCCGGAGAGGATCTCGTCGGTGAGCTGCTCCGCCAGCGCTTCATCACCCTGCGCCAGCGTCAGGGCCACCATCACGGTGCGATCTTCAAAGCTCTCTAAGTAGCGTTTACCGTCAAAGGTCTTGAGGGTATAGCTGGTGTAATACTTCCACGCGCCGAGAAACGTCTGGAAGCGAAAGCCGCTGGCGTGGGCGCGTTCAAACAGCGTCACCACAAAGGCGCGATCGTAGCGGGTGAGCGTGCGTGCGTCGTAGTAGCCCTCGTTAACCAGATAGTCGAGACGTTCATTCTGGCTCGCAAACGTCACGCTGTTGGGCCGCACGTGGGCAGCAAAAAAGGCGTCCACCGCCTCACGATCTTTCTCGAACTGAATGCGCCCCTCCCGATCGTAGAGGTTAAGCATGGCGTTTAATGCGTGGTAATCCGGTGTCGCCTGAATCACCCGTTCTGCGGTTGTCGTTGCCAAAATTCGTTCACTCCTTTACGCACGTTTTCGACGTCCTGCTGTGTCCCCATCAGCTCAAAACGATAGAGATACGGCACGCCGCATTTTTGAGAAATGACATCCCCGGCGCGGCCGAAGGCATCGCCGAAATTGCGATTCCCCGCCGCGATCACGCCGCGAATCAGCCCGCGGTTATGAGGATCGTTCAGAAAGCGGATCACCTGGCGAGGCACGGCTCCCGCCGTGCCGCCTCCGCCATAGCTGGGCACCACCAGAATGTACGGTTCCTCTACCCGGATCCGCTCCCGCTCGTTCAGCGGAATGCGCACCGCAGGCAGCCCGACGCGCTCAATAAAGCGGAGCGTGTTTTCCGAGCTGCTGGAGAAGTAGACCAGCCCGCTCATGCACGTGTGGCCTGAGCGCTCAGGCGGTTAATCATGTCCGGGCGGAAGCCGGACCAGCTTGTCTCCCCGGCGATCACCACCGGAAGCTGACGAAAACCCTGCTTGCGCAGGGTATCTGCGGCCTCAGGAACCTGGTCAACATTCACCATTTCAAACGCCACGCCACGGCTTTCCATTGCCCGTTTGGTCGCGTGGCACTGAACACAATCGTTACGAGTGTAAATAATAATGCTCATGATTCGTATTTCCATTTAAAATGAGAGTGCGGCGCGAATCATCGCGTCGGGTTGTGTGTATCTTGCTAAAAGGAATACTAGATGTAGTTATCCTAAGTTTCAACCATACAAGATATGGGAAATTTAGATTAATATCGCCCCTGTGATGAGCACAGCGGGGCAGGGCAGGCTGTACGGGTTTTTCAGGCTAACGGGCATAAAAAAGCCCCGGCGCCTGAGGCTACCGGGGCTGAGAACGCGGGCTTATTTACGCAGGCTGAGCAGGGCACCGACGAAGATGCCGACCGCTGCGACGGTTCCCAGAGTACATAGCGGTTTTTCACGCACAAAGGTCGTAGCACAGCTTGCCATATCGCAGGCAGCCTGCGTGGCGCGTGAACGTCCATTCATACGGGCGCGGGTTTCACGGAGCAGAGACTGAGCCTTACGCTTTGCGGCATCCGCTTCGTCCTTCGCGTCACTTCCCCAGGACTTCAGCACCTCTTCCAGCGTGTCCGCTAATTGGCTGACATCATTACGAATATCCTGAGCGTCGTCATTAATATCGTTTCGGTTCGGTCTGTTAAACATACGATCCTCCGTAATTTTGTGTTCCCGTTCAGTTTAGTTCAGAAATTTAATATCTGAAGCGCATCACGCGTTATCCGGCAGTTTATGGACTATTCTGAAAGCCCTGCTATTGCTGAATACTGTAAGGTTGCCGGGCAGGAAAAGATAACGAGGAAAAGATATGTATTTACGACCTGACGAGGTGGCACGCGTTCTTGAAAAAGAGGGATTCACCATGGATGAGGTGACGTCAAAAGCGTATGGATATCGCCGCGGCGAGAATTATGTTTATGTTAATCGCGAAGCAAGAATGGGACGTACCGCTCTCATTATTCACCCGACGCTGAAAGACAGAAGTCTGTCATTTGCTGAGCCTGCCTCGGATATTAAAACCTGCGATCATTATCAGCAATTTCCGCTCTATTTAGGCGGTGAACGGCATGAGCATTATGGTATTCCGCACGGTTTCAGTTCGCGTATGGCGCTGGAGCGATTTTTGAAGGGACTGTTTGGCGACGTACAGTAAATCCGCGACTGGCGTGCGCCAGTCGCTTCACATCACGCTTTTGCCTGGCTGTACTGGCTGACCTTGAACAGGCGGCGGCAGTAGTCGAGGAAATAGCCGTAAACGGCTCCCATCAACATCGAAATCACAATATTCGAACTGACCGCCGCAGCGATCTGGTGCCAGTCTGCACCGACTGTCAGGAGAATGGCCACGTAAACCGGCGACTGGAACGTCACATACGCCAGAACGTCCGCCAGGTTTTTCACCCAGCCTGCTGGGCTGATACGACGCGCGAAGCGCATTACGGCATCGCGGTATAAACCGTAAGGCCATGCAATAATAATATTGACCGGGATCGCCACCAGACGAGAAGAAAGCGACTGCTCGAAGGACATTCCGGAGAGGAATATTTCGATCAGCATGTTCACGACGGAACAGTAAACAACCATCGCGAAAGTATCCGCCACCGCGTGGCGCAGGCGAGATTGCGGCGAGAACATGTCTGAACTCCTTGAGAAGAACACAAAAGAAACGATTTTCCTTCAGCGGTTAGTGCTTTAGGTTGGTTTGTTTGACGTGTATAGCGTATATCTCTGCGTTTGAACTAACAACTAGTGATTAATTTTTATTTAATCGCCTTTTGTCCACAAAATTCTCTAAAGTTGTTCGTTTTTTGTTCCGATCGTTATAATCTGTCTCGCCTGACAGTTTTTACATTAAAATCAATAACTTGTTTTTGTGGTGGCGAGAAGGAGGAATCCCTATCTGATAGCGGTGGAGTATGCTGTGGTTTGGATTAAAGTTGGCTATTTATATTAATGTGGTGATTGGATTCACCGGTCTCCTGTCAGCGCCTTGCGCTATTATTAACAGCGAGTTCTAAATATATTTACACTGATGCCCGTACGGACCCTTGGGTAGATATTTCAACTCAAATGAATTATTCTGTCGGGGATTTATCTATTTACCCCCCAAAGAAAAGGTTTTCAAATAATATGTCTTTGACGTTACAGAATCTTAATAATATCCGAACCCTGCGCGCCATGGCGCGTGAATTATCCCTGGACGTTCTTGAGGAAATGCTGGAAAAGGTCAGGGTCGTTACTGAAGAGAAACGCAGCGAGCTGACGGAATTAGAGCAGCAGCGTGCTGAGCAGCAGGAAAAAATTAATGCCCTGCTGGAGCTGATGAAAGCTGATGGTATTTCACCGACTGACCTGCTGGGTTCTGAACTGGCGCAGTCGGGTAAGCCAGCGAAAAAGCGTAAGCCGCGTGAAGCAAAATATCGCTTTATTGACCAGAACGGCGAAGAGAAAACGTGGACCGGCCAGGGCCGCACGCCGAAGCCTATCGCCAGCGCGCTGGCAGACGGTAAATCACTGGATGATTTTCTGATCTAACGAATGAGCCGGGCGGAACACGCCGCCCGGCTAGCTGTTCAGCAGACGCCGAAATCGCCTTCTTCGGTATAAGGCGCTACATCGGCGGCTTTCAGCGTATATTTCTCGCCTTGCTCATTGCTGGCCTGGACCGCCACAATGCTGTCACCGTTTACTTCGAGCACTTTCAGTTTCGGGCCGCCTTTACGCGGTTGCACATAATCACCGACAGAAAACATATTACCTCCTCATCGTTTTAGCGATCTTCACCTTAGCCCACGCATGACGCCGGGTACAGCGTATTTCAACGATTACTGCTTATGAGGTACGCCGGTTCCAGGGCATCACCTTGAGCAGTCGCGCCATGCCGCAAAAGCCCGTCACACCGGCGAACAGCAGCCCGGCACCGACAAAACCGCTGAGCAGGAAAAAGCCGCTGGAGACGCTATAGCCCAGCACTACGCCACAGAGTATCAGCAGCCCGGCGGCAATTTGCACCTGACGCATCAGCGGTAGCGGCTGGGATTTGTCTTCGATGGTCGGCAGTCCGGCCTGCTTCCAGCCCTGAATGCCCCCCTCGACCACAAATGCCTCTGCGGGCGCGGCGGCCTGAGCAAGGCGGTCGGCATTCCCCGACGTCCGTGCGCCGGACTGGCAGTGAAAAATCACCGTATCGCCCGCCTGCGCGTTAAGTGCGTCGGGTAAGGTATCCAGCGGCACGGACCGCGCGGCGGGAATATGCTCGCGGGCGTACTCATCGGCATCACGAATATCAATCAGTTTTGCGCCTTCAGCGACGCGGGCATTCGCCTGGCGCGGTGAAAGAAGAGGAAGTGACATGGCGACTCCTTACGGGCAATAAAGGGTTTTCAGGGTGCTGATAAGCTGATGTACCGCATCGTTTTTAATGGAATAGAGAATGCGCTGCGCGTCGCGAGTGCTGTCGATAAGCCCTTCCTCACGCATGCGCGCCAGATGCTGCGACGTGGCGGAAGGACTTAGCCCCGTGGCTCGCGCAAGCTCCCCCGCGCTGGTGCCGGGCGCTCCGCACAGGGTGCAGAGGATCAGCAGCCGACGCGGGTTGCTCATCGCTTTTAAGAGTGTGGCGGCCTGCCCGGCGCTGGCCTGAAGCTGTTCGAGTTCTGTCATAATAATTTAGTATTTTCTTAATTAAGTAAATGCTAAACTAGTTCGAGGCATTAAACCAGCGTTAAAAGCGTAAAAGAGGGTAAACACGAGACCCGGAACTGGTACAGATGAATAAACTGGCTATGCTTACAGCGTTCTCTTTATTATTTTCAATGGATTAGATTGAACGGAGTGTTTATATGGGATTTTGGCGTATTGTTTTTACGATCCTCATACCGCCGCTGGGCGTGCTGTTGGGTAAAGGGTTTGGCTGGGCGTTTATTATCAACATTCTTCTGACGCTGCTGGGCTACTTTCCCGGCCTCATTCACGCGTTTTGGGTACAGAGCAAAAGCTAGGCGCGCCAGAGTAAATCGCTATAGATATCGGTCAGTACCCCCGCTGGACCAAACTGCTGCTTGATCCACCGCGTGACCTGGCCGGTTGCGGCATGCTGCGTGGCGAGCAGCATGCGCGAATCCTGACGCGGGTTATTAATCCGTCGGGTGACCAGCAGCCCCGCTTCGACCGCCTCGCGGGCCATGTATTCCGGCAAAAAGCCAATCCCTTCGCCCAGGATCTGACACTGACATTTGGTGTTAAAGTCCGGCACCAGAATTGCCTCCTGTCCGTGCAGCAGCCAGCCGACCTTTTTGTTAATGGTATGCGCGGTATCTTCCACCATGATGTTGGGATACAGGCGCAGCTGGCTTTCCGCTATTGGCTCCGGGGTGAACGCCAGCGGGTGTTCCGGCGCGATGGCAAAGACCCAGCGGATGGCGCCGATCTCGGTGTAATCAATCCCGCCGCCGTCGAGCAGCGTGTCCGGCGCGCCAATCGCGATGTTGGCCTGGTTGTTGATGATGGAGTCCCAGACGCCGTTGTAGACCTCGGTGGTCACGGTGATCTGACAGGTGGGAAACTGCTTTTTTAGCACCTGCAGCAGCCGCGCCGTATGGCGTGGGGTATACAAAAGCTGGTTGATACAGATGCGCACCCGCGCCTCAATGCCCTGAGAGATGGTATCAATCCCGCGCTTGATGGCGTGAAAGTCGTTCAGCAGGTCGGTGGCCTTACGGTAAAAGTAAAATCCGGACTCGGTCAGCTCGATGCTGCGCGTGCTGCGGACGAACAGCACCACGTCCAGCCCGGTCTCCATGCGCTTAATGGTGTAACTGATGGCAGAGGTCGTCACGCCCAGCTCGGCGGCGGCTTTGCTGAAGCTGCCGAAGCGAGCGGCGGTAGTAAAGGCCAGCAGGTTCTCTTCGGTAAAGATGGAATTCATATCTCACTCCCGTCAGCCATCAGTTTTGAACATATTTTAACAGCGTTGTTACAACGCATTTGAAGCCGATCACAGTTCTGACTCTTTGTCGAAAGCCGCATGCAGTAAGGCTTCGTCAGACATAAGCATAATGCAGCCAGAAGCGATAAAAAGCGGGAAAACATAAGAAAAAGGTTGCACAGACGCACGTTTTGACCGGTTTATTGAATTTACCTCAACAATGAATTGACTGTCGATGAATCATTTTTAAGCGGATTCTTTTATGACCAGGCTGTTGCTATTCTCAGGTCAACAGAAATAAAAACATCGGGAGTCTGAATATGTCTGCGAACGAACTCGTTACTGAATTTCTGCTGGCGGCAGAAGAGGGCAATAGCGATGCGCTAAAAGCCTGTCTGGAGAAAGGCGTGGATATTAACGCCACCAACCGCCAGAAAAGAACCGCCGTTATTATTGCCAGCCTGAAAAAGCATTATGACTGCGTGGCGTTATTAATTGCCGCCGGGGCGGATATTGATAAACAGGATCAGACCTGCTTTAACCCCTTCCTGATTAGCTGCCTGACCAACGATATCACCCTGCTGCGCCTTGTCCTTCCGGCAAATCCGGATCTTGACCGCCTGACGCGCTTTGGCGGCGTGGGTATTACCCCTGCCAGCGAAAAAGGGCACGTGGAGATCGTGCGCGAGCTGCTGGAAAAAACCGATATCAACGTCAACCACACCAACTTTGTTGGCTGGACGCCGCTGCTGGAAGCGATCGTGCTTAACGACGGCGGCGCGAAGCAGCAGGAGATCGTCAAGCTGCTGTTGGATCACGGCGCGAATCCGCACATGACCGACAAGTACGGCAAAACCCCGCTCGAACTGGCGCGGGAAAAAGGCTTCGATGCAATAGCTGACCTGCTGCTGGCGGCGGGCGCATAACGTATTCGGCCAGCCTTTTCCGGCTGGCCGCTAATTAAAACGCATTTTTACCGACGTGCATTTTGCACGACGGCGGCCCCCTTTTATCCGCGTTCAGGAGAAAATAATGCCCACGAAAATCGTCATAAAAAAGAACACATATTTTGACTCCGTCTCATTAATGTCCGTTTCCACCAAAGCCAATAAATTACCGGGCGTCGAGCAGGCGTTTGTCGCGATGGCGACGGAAATGAACAAAGGCGTATTAAAAAACCTCGGGCTATTAACGCCGGAATTAGCGGAAGCCAAAAACGGCGACCTGATGATCGTAATTAAAGGTGACGCGGCGAATGATGAAACGCTGGCGGCCATCGAAGCGCTGTTCACGCGTAAAGAGAGTGGCGGTACCCATGAAGCGCGCTACGCTACGATTGCCAGCGCCAAAACCCATCGCCCGGAGAGCAACCTCGCGGTGATTTCCGTCAACGGCACCTTCGCCGCACGCGAAGCGCGCCAGGCGCTGGAAAACGATCTTAACGTGATGCTCTTCTCCGATAACGTGTCGCTCGACGACGAGCTGGCGCTGAAGCAGCTGGCGCATAAGAAAGGGCTGCTGATGATGGGGCCGGACTGCGGCACCGCCATTATCAACAGCGCGGGACTATGCTTTGCCAACGCGGTGCGTCGCGGACCGATTGGCATCGTCGGCGCATCCGGCACCGGCAGCCAGGAGCTGAGCGTGCGCATTCACGAGTTCGGCGGCGGCGTATCGCAGCTGATTGGCACCGGCGGGCGCGATCTCAGCGAGAAGATCGGCGGCCTGATGATGCTCGACGCCATCGACATGCTCGAAGCCGACGAGGGCACAGAGGTGATTGCGCTGATCTCCAAGCCGCCGGCACCCGCCGTGGCAGAAAAGGTGCTGGCCCGTGCCAGAGCCTGCCATAAGCCGGTGGTCATCTGCTTCCTCGGCCGCAGCGAACCGCCCGCCGATGAGGACGGCCTGCAGTTTGCGCGCGGCACCAAAGAGGCGGCCCTGAAGGCGGTCCTGCTCACCGGCATCAAAAAAGAGTCCCTCGATCTGCATCCGCTCAACTGGCCGTTGATTGAAGAAGTGCGCGCCCGCCTGACCCCGCAGCAGAAGTACATTCGCGGCCTGTTCTGCGGCGGCACCCTGTGCGACGAGGCGATGTTCGCATCGCTTGCGAAATTCGACGACGTTTACAGCAACATCCAGCCGGATCCGGCTAAGCGCCTGAGCGACATCAGCGTCAGTAAAGCCCACACCTTCCTCGACTTTGGCGACGATGATTTCACCAACGGCAAGCCGCACCCGATGATCGACCCGACCAACCGCATCAGCCGCCTGCTGCAGGAAGCGCGCGATCCAGAGGTGGGCGTCATCGTGATGGACTTCGTGCTGGGCTTCGGCGCGCACGAGGATCCGGTCGGCGTGATGATCGATGCTATCAAAGAGGCGCAGGCGATCGCGAAGGCCGATAACCGTCCGCTGGAGATCCTCGGCTACGTGCTCGGCACCGACCAGGATCCGCAGTCGCTGGCGCAGCAGTGCCAGCTGCTGACCGACGCAGGCGTCATCTGGGCCAGCAGCAGCACCAACACCGGATTACTGGCACGCGAATTTGTCTGCAAAGGGGAGAAAGCATAATGACGACCTTATTCAACCAGCCGCTGAACGTGATTAACGTCGGCATTGCGATGTTCAGCGACGACCTCAAAAAACAGCACGTTCCCGTGACCCAGCTCGACTGGACGCCGCCGGGGCAGGGCAATATGCAGGTCGTTGAAGCGCTCGACCAGCTGGCGGAAAAACCGCTGGCGGAGAAAATCGCCGCCGCCAACCGCATCGCCCTTGAGCGCATTATTCAGTCCCATCCGGTGCTGGTGGGCTATGACCAGGCCATTAACGTTGTGCCGGGCATGACCCGCACCACCATTCTGCACGCCGGTCCGCCTGTTGCCTGGGAAAATATGTGCGGGGCGATGAAGGGCGCGGTCACCGGGGCGCTGGTGTTTGAAGGGCTGGCGAAAGATCTGGACGACGCGGCAAGGCTCGCTGCCTCCGGAGAAATTACCTTCTCGCCGTGCCACGAGCACGACTGCGTGGGCTCGATGGCGGGCGTCACCTCCGCGTCGATGTTTATGCACATCGTTGAAAACAAAACCTACGGCAACCGCGCGTTCACCAACCTCAGCGAGCAGATGGCGAAGATCCTGCGCATGGGCGCTAACGACCAGAGCGTGATCGACCGTCTGAACTGGATGCGCGACGTGCTCGGCCCGATGCTGCGCGACGCGATGAAGATCGTCGGCGAAATCGACCTGCGCCTGATGCTGGCTCAGGCGCTGCACATGGGCGACGAGTGCCACAACCGCAACAACGCGGGCACCACGCTGCTGATCCAGGCGCTGACGCCGGGGCTGATTCAGGCGGGCTATCCGGTGGAGCAGCAGCGCGAGGTGTTCGAGTTTGTCGCCAGCAGCGACTACTTCTCCGGCCCGACGTGGATGGCGATGTGTAAGGCCGCGCTGGACGCTGCGCACGGCATTGAATACAGCACCGTCGTCACCACCATGGCGCGTAACGGCTACGAGTTTGGCCTGCGCGTTTCCGGCCTGCCGGGGCAGTGGTTCACCGGCCCGGCGCAGCAGGTGATCGGCCCGATGTTCGCGGGCTATAAGCCGGAAGACTCCGGGCTGGACATCGGCGACAGCGCCATCACCGAAACCTACGGCATCGGCGGCTTTGCGATGGCGACGGCCCCGGCGATTGTTGCGCTGGTGGGCGGGACGGTGGATGAAGCTATCGACTTCTCCCGTCAGATGCGCGAAATCACCCTCGGCGAAAACCCGAACGTCACCATTCCGCTGCTCTCGTTTATGGGCATCCCAACCGCCATCGACATCACCAAAGTCGCGGGCAGCGGCATTCTGCCGGTGATTAACACCGCCATTGCCCACAAAGACGCGGGCATCGGCATGATTGGGGCGGGCATCGTTCACCCGCCGTTTAGCTGTTTTGAAAAGGCGCTGTTGACCTTCCGCAATCGCTACTTTTTATAAGGCATGCATCCATGAAAAACATGAAACTGGAGTGGAAAAGAGGTGACTGGGCGGCGTATTTCGGGTTGATGACCAACAACCTGACCAATTTGCTGACCATGATGGGGCTGCTCATTTTTGTCGTCGGCATCCCGAAGGAGATTGTTTATGGACGCATCGCGCCGGCCTTCGGGCTGGCAGTGCTGGTCGCGAGTATTTGCTACGCCTGGTTCGGCATGCAGATGGCGCGCGCCACCGGGCGTACGGACGTGACCGCGCTGCCGTCCGGCCCGAGCGCGCCGTCGATTTTTACCGTGACCTTCCTGGTCCTGATGCCGGTTTATCAACAAACCGGCGATGCGGACTTCGCGATCCAGATTGGCCTGGTGTGGTGCTTCGTGGAGGCGATGATCCTCGCGGGCGGTTCGTTCCTGGGGGAAACCATCCGCAAGATGATCCCGCGTACCGTGCTGCTGTCGTGCCTCTCCGGTTTGGGCCTGCTGCTGCTGGCGATGAACCCGATGCTGCAGGCGTTCGAAGCGCCGACGGTGTCGTTCATCGTGCTGCTGCTGATCTTCATCAACTGGTTTGGCAAAAAGCCGATTTTCGCCCGTATCCCGACCGGCCTGCTGCTGCTGATAGCCGGTACCGCACTGGCGTGGATCTCCGGCCTGCAAAGCCCGGAAGCGATTAAAGCGTCCATGTCATCCTTCGGCTTTAACCCGCCGCAGGTGCACGTGGAAGGCTTCCTGCAGGGCCTGCCGCACGCGCTGCCGTATCTTGCCTCTGCCGTGCCGCTGGGGCTGGCGAACTACATCTTTGACCTGGAGAACATCGAAAGCGCCCACGCGGCGGGGGATGCGTACCCGACGCGTAAGGTGATGCTGGCGAACGGCCTGGCCTCCATGCTCGGCTGCCTGATGGGGAACCCGTTCCCGGTGACGGTCTACGTCGGCCATCCCGGCTGGAAAGCGATGGGTGCGAGCATCGGCTATACGCTGGCCTCCGGCGTGACCATGTTCATCGTGCCGCTGTTCGGGCTGGGGGCGTTTATGCTCGCCATCATTCCGATGACCGCCATCGTGCCGATTCTGGTGTTTATCGGCGTCGTCACCGCCAACCAGGTGGTGAGGGAAACGCCCAAAGTGGAGGTGCCGGTGATCTTCATCTGCCTGTTCCCGTGGATCGCCAACTGGGCGCTGACGATGATGAATAGCGTGATGGGGGCGGCGGGCACCAGCGCGGCGAAGATCGGCACCGACGTGCTGCACAGCAAAGGAATTTACTACGAAGGCCTGGTGCATCTCGGCAACGGCGCGCCGCTCGCCAGCATGCTGTGGGGCTGTATCGCCATCTTCGCCATCATCAACAAGCCGCTGCGCGGAGCCGTTGCGGCCGCCGTCGGGGCGCTGCTGGCGCTGTTTGGGGTGATCCATGCCCCGGTAGTGGGCTTTGCCGAAGGCAGTTCGCTGATGTTCGTCACCGCGTATCTGATGATGGGCGGCATGTTTGTGGTGAAGCATGTGCTGGATACCTCTGTTAATCCCCCTCTCCCTGTGGGAGAGGGCCGGGGTGAGGGCACCAGAACGCACCTTCTAAAGGAAACAAAATGAAAGAGCTTATGGTCGTCGCCATCGGCGGCAACAGCATTATCAAAGACAACGCCAGCCAGTCGATTGAACACCAGGCGCAGGCGGTGAAAGCGGTGGCAGAGTCGGTGCTGGAAATGCTGGCCTCCGACTATGACATCGTGCTCACGCACGGCAACGGCCCTCAGGTGGGGCTGGATCTTCGCCGCGCCGAAATCGCCCACGAGCGGGAAGGGCTGCCGCTGACGCCGCTGGCAAACTGCGTGGCGGACACCCAGGGCGGGATTGGCTACCTGATCCAGCAGGCGCTCAACAATCGCCTGGCCGCGCGCGGGGAGCAAAAAGCGGTCACGGTCGTCACGCAGGTGGAGGTGGATAAAAACGATCCGGGCTTTGCTCACCCGACGAAACCTGTCGGTGCGTTCTTCACCGAGACGCAGCGCGATGAGCTGCAGCGCGCACACCCGGACTGGCATTTTGTCGAGGATTCAGGCCGTGGCTACCGTCGCGTGGTGGCCTCACCGCAGCCGCTGCGGATTGTCGAGGCGGATGCGATCAAGGCCCTGACGCAAAAAGGCTTTGTGGTGATCGGCGCGGGCGGCGGCGGAATACCCGTGATTCGCAGCGAGCAGGGCGACTACCAGAGCGTCGATGCGGTGATTGATAAAGATCTCTCCACCGCGCTGCTGGCGCGCGCGATCGGCGCCGACGTGCTGGTGATCACCACCGGCGTGGAGAAGGTGTGCATCAACTTCGGCAAGCCAGACCAGCAGGCGCTGGACACTGTAAACGTGGCGCAGATGACCCGCTACAGGGAGGAGGGCCACTTCCCGGCGGGCAGCATGCTGCCCAAAATCGTCGCCTCGCTGGAATTTTTACACCACGGCGGCAGGCGCGTGATTATCACCTCGCCGGACTGCCTGCCCGCGGCGCTGCGCGGGGAAACCGGCACCCATATTGTTAATGAAGGAAGATAAGATGAGTGAAAATAAAAGCCGCCGCGAGTTTATTAGCCAGAGCGGCAAAATGGTCACCGCCTGCGCGCTGTTTGGCGCGACCGGATCCGTCGCGTATGCTGCTGACTCCGCAAAGCTAACCTGCGAGACGGGTAAACCGATGAACATCACCGCGAAACATTACTATCTGGACAACGTGCTGCTGGAGGCCGGGTTCAACGTCGACGGCGGCGTGGCAACGAGCACCCGCACCGAACTGAAAACGCTGGAGATTAACGACGGGAAGATCGTCGCTCTGCGCGATAACAAGAGCCACGCCGACGCCACGCTGCCGCACTATGACGCAGGCGGCAAGCTGATGCTTCCGGCGATGCGCGACATGCACATTCACCTGGATAAAACCTTTTACGGCGGTCCGTGGCGCTCCCTGAACCGCCCGGCGGGCACTACGATTCAGGACATGATCCGCCTCGAGCAGAAGCTGCTGCCGGAGCTGCAGCCCTACACCCAGGAGCGCGCGGAAAAGCTGATCGACCTGATCCAGTCGAAAGGCTCCACCATCGCCCGCAGCCACTGCAATATCGAGCCGACCTCCGGCCTGAAGAATCTGGAAAACCTGCAGGCGGTTTTATCGCGCCGTAAGCCCGGCTTTGACTGCGAAATCGTCGCTTTTCCGCAGCACGGGCTGCTGCTGTCAAACTCCGAAAAGCTGATGCGCGAGGCGATGCAGGCCGGAGCGCACTACGTGGGCGGGCTGGACCCAACCAACGTCGACGGCGCGATGGAGAAATCCCTCGACACCATGTTCCAGATTGCGCTGGACTACGACAAAGGGGTGGATATCCACCTGCACGAAACCAGCCCGGCGGGCGTGGCGGCGGTGAATTATATGGTCGAAACCGTGGAGAAAACCCCTGAGCTGAAGGGCAAGCTGACCATCAGCCACGCCTTTGCGCTGGCGACGCTCAACGAGTCGCAGGTGGATGAGATCGCCACCCGCATGGCGGCGCAGCAGGTGACCATCGCTTCCACGGTGCCGATTGGCACTCTGCATATGCCGCTGAAGCAGCTGCGCGAGAAGGGCGTGTTCGTGATGACGGGGACCGACAGCGTCATCGACCACTGGTCGCCGTACGGTCTGGGGGACATGCTGGAGAAAGCGAATCTTTACGCTCAGCTCTACATCCGCCCGAACGAGCAGACGCTCTCCCGCGCGCTCGGTATTGCCACCGGCGACGTGCTGCCGCTGAATGACAAAGGCGATCGCGTGTGGCCAAAAGCGCAGGACGACGCCAGCTTTGTGCTGGTAGATGCCTCCTGCTCCGCCGAAGCCGTGGCGCGCATTTCTCCGCGCACCGCGACGTTCCATAAGGGCAACCTTGTCTGGGGCTCGGTGGCTTGACGTGCATTTCTCCCTCTCCCTGTGGGAGAGGGTTGGGGTGAGGGCATCAGGCCGCAGGCAATGCTTTATACTGGGAGTCACATTCTTAAAGAGGGATCTGCCATGGCACAAAACATCTACGACAACCCGGCGTTTTTCGAGGGCTACGCCCAGCTTCCGCGCTCGGTGCAGGGTCTGGACGGCGCGCCGGAGTGGCCCGCGCTTAAGGCCATGCTGCCGGATTTAACCGGCAAATCGGTTGTCGATCTCGGCTGCGGCTACGGCTGGTTCTGCCGCGCCGCGCGCGAGCTGGGCGCTGCTGACGTCACGGGGGTCGATATCTCAGAAAAGATGCTCGCCCGCGCAGCGGAGCTTACCGCTGACCCACAGATTCACTATCAGCGTAGCGATCTGGAATCTCTCACGCTTAACGAGAACAGCCTCGATCTGGTCTACAGCTCGCTGGCGCTGCACTACCTGCCGGAGCTGGGTACCCTTTTTACGAAGGTTCAGCGCGCGCTCAAGTCCGGCGGCAGCCTGGTCTTTTCGATGGAGCACCCGATATACACCTGCGCCACCCGTCAGGGCTGGCTGACCGACGACAGCGGAGAGCGGTTCTGGGGCGTGAACCATTATCAGGACGAGGGCAGGCGCGTCAGCAACTGGCTGGCGGACGGGGTGGTGAAATACCACCGCACGCTCGGCACCACGCTCAACGCGCTGATCGGGGCCGGATTAACGATAAGCAACGTCAACGAGTGGGGGCCAGCGCAGGCGCAGATTGACGCCTGGCCCGCGCTGGCCGAAGAGGCGGAGCGCCCGATGCTGGTGCTGATCGCCGCCCGTAAGGCTCAGTAACCCACTGTATACACCCGCCCGCTCTGCACGCCTTCCACGCTGCGGCGGTAGGCCTGCGCCACGGTCGCGGCGGGAACGCTCTCAAAGCCCGGGAAGAAACCGTCGTACGTTTCGATGGATTCGGTGAGTACCGTCGGGCTAATCAGGTTGATGCGGATCCCGCGCGGCAGCTCGCAGGCGGCGGCGCGAACAAATCCTTCCAGCGCCGCATTTACCGTGGTGGCATTTACGCCCTGGGCAATTGGCTCGTGCGCCACGATGCCGCTTATCAGCGTAATCGAGCCGCCTTCGTTCAAATAATGCTGGCCGGTCAGCGCCAGGCGCACCTGCCCGAGCAGCTTGTCCTGGAGGCCCTGGTTGAAGTCGCTGTCCTTCATGGTCGCGAGCGGGCCAAAATAAAGACCACCGCTGGCGGAAACAATCGCATCCACCGGGCCGATTTTCTCAAACAGCGCCTGGACGCTCGCCTGCGAGGTGATATCCACCTGCTCGTCGCCCTGCGTGCGGCCGACGCGGATGACCTCGTGGCGACGACTCAGCTCTTCCGTTACCGCACGACCGACCGTACCGCTGGCACCAATAATGACGATTTTCATAGCCGACTCCTTATGTTGTGAGCCTCCATTCTTTACTAAATAAAAATGCAGATAAACTGGGCTAAAGTTAGAAGATTGCTAACCAGGAGTTTGTAATATGGATAAGTTTCGCAGCATGGAGACCTTTATTGCCGTGGTTGAAAGCGGCAGTTTTACCGGTGCGGCGGCTCGGCTGGAGATGTCGGCGGTGATGGTGGGGAAATACGTTGCGCTGCTGGAATCGCAGCTCGGCACCCGCCTGCTGGAGCGTAACACGCGGCGCCAGAGCCTGACTGACGCCGGGCGGGTCTATTTCGACGAGGCGAAGCGGGTGCTGGAGCAGGTCGCGATCGCCGAAAGCGCCGTGGAACGCCTGCGCGCCGCGCCGTCCGGCACCCTGCGCGTGACCGCACCCACCTCGTTTGGCGGCAGCGCGATCGCGCCGCTTACGGCCTCTTTTTTACAACGCTACCCGGAAGTGCGCATCGAGCTGGATCTCACCAACCGGATGGTGGATCTGGTGGAGGAAGGTATCGATCTGGCCATTCGTATTGGCGACATTCACAACGACGATCTGGTGGCGAAATACCTCTGCCCTTACCGGATGGTGATCTGCGCCGCGCCGGACTATCTTGCGCGCTACGGTACGCCGCAAACTCCTGCCGATCTGGTGGATCATCTCTGCTTATCCCACAGCGTGTGGACTGCACGTAACGAGTGGCGGCTGCCGGGCGTCGAAGGCGAGGTGCGCTGGAAGCGGGATGCGGTCTTGAGATGCAACGACGGCTACGGGCTGCGGATGGCCGCGCGAGCCGGGGCGGGACTGCTGCTGCAGCCGGAAGTGCTGGTGGCGGAAGATCTGGAAAGCGGCAGGCTGGTGCGGGTGCTGGAGGCGTATATTCCGGCGCCGAGACCCGTGCATTTGCTGTGGCGTCAGGATTTACGACCTCTCCCTAAGCTAACGGAATTTATCGCCCATATTCTGCTAAGATTGGGCACACTATAAAAAAAGAAGGTATGCAAAGAATGTCTGTGAATAAACTCGCCAGCAGCGCGCAGGGCCTGCAATCATCTGCCATCCGTGAATTATTAAAACATAGCAAAATGGCCGGCGTCATTTCGCTGGGTGGGGGTATTCCTAACCCGGCCTTGTTCGATCACGAAGGGCTGAAAATTGCCGCTGATGCCGTATTATCACAGCATTTTGGTGAGGCCTTTCAGTACGGTCTGACCGAAGGCGTACCGGGACTGCGCGAAGAAATTCAGCGCATCTGCGAGGGGCGTGGTATCGCCTGTAAGGCCGATGATGTTGTTATTACTTCCGGCTCACAGCAGTCCCTCGACGTGCTGGCGCGTGCGTTAATCAACCCGGGTGACACCGTTGTGGTTGAGCGTCCAACCTATCTTGCTGCGCTGCAGGTATTTGGCCTGGCGCAGGCGAATTTTGAATCCGTTGGCACCGACGGCGACGGCATGAAGGTCGACGAGCTTGAAGCGCTGGCGGCAAATAAAACCATCAAAGCGGTCTATATTGTTCCGACGTTTGGTAACCCTGGTGGGGTAACCCTTTCCGAGGCGCGTCGTAAACAGCTGGTGGAATTATCGAAGCGCTATGACTTCGTCATTATTGAAGACGATCCGTACAGCGAAATTAATTATACCGATGAAGTTTTCCGCCCGTTAATTGCCCATGCCAAAGATATCGGCAACGAAGAGAACGTGGTGTATACCTCAACCTTCTCCAAAATTCTTGCTCCAGGAACCCGCGTGGGCTGGGTGCTGGTGCCGGAATGGCTGAAGCGCGCAGTAGTAAACCTTAAGCAAACCACCGATCTGCACACCAGCACGCTGTCGCAGCTGATGACGTATGAATACCTGAAAACCGGTCGTCTGCCCGATCAGATTAAAACGATCCGCGAAGCCTATCGCCAGAAATACCAGACGTTCGCAACCGAGCTGGAGGCCGAGCTGGGCGATGTGATGTCTTTCCACAAGCCGAAGGGCGGCATGTTCCTGTGGGCGAACATGAAAAATGGTAGTAATACCACCCGCTGGCTGGAAAAAACGTTAAGTAACGGCGTAGTATTTGTGCCGGGCGAATTTTTCTACTGCAATGAGCCAGACCATTCAACGCTGCGTATGTCGTTTGTGACGCCAACGGATGAAGAGCTGAAGGAAGCGGTTCAACGCCTGAAAAAATCGCTGTAAAAGACCTGCGCATAATGGCTTTCCTGCCGTTATGCGCAATACGCGTTCAGGGCGGCACGGGCCGCGATCGTCCATGGAGATCTCCATGTTTGAATTTCTGTTCGGTGTCGTTACGCACACGCCCGCCTGGGTGTGGGTGCTGTTTATCTTCCTTATCTCTCGCGGCATTAAAGCCCGCAGGCCTGCCACCGTTACGCTGGAGAGGCTTGCCATCATTCCGGCAATATTTCTTATCTGGGATATCTACGATCTGGTTGTCTACCGCACGCTGACGCCCGGAACTGTCGCATTGTGGACGGCGGGGATCCTCGCCGGGGCCGCGCTGGGGTATTTCCTGATTAAGCAGGCTGTTATTACCCGTGCAGATGCGCCGCGCAGCCTTTACCGTCAGGCAGACTACACCGCGCTGCCGTTTATGATGCTGGCGTTCGGCGTCAAGTATGTGCTGGGCGTGATGAGCGCGGTCTCTCCCCAGACGATGCAGCAGCCCGCCATGAGCGCGCTGGCGATCGTCTCCGGCGGCGTGTTTGCCGGTGTGTTTCTCGGGAAATTTGCGCGCTATGTTGGGGTGTATAACAGCGCCGCACCGCGCCCGGCGGAGTGACGTTATTCTGTCGCGTGTGCCAGCGTGCGGTCTGCAGCATCGCCGCTGAGTGCTCGCGTGACTTCATGGATCCGCCAGATTTTCCCTTCACGCAGCGCGGCAAACAGATAAACCTCGATCTCTGCCTGACGACCATCGGGATACGTGACCGTCACGATATGCCGGTCAGCCAGAAGTTCGCCATGACAGGCTATCTCCACCACGGTAAAGGCGATCGCGCGGATCTGTGAGCTGACGTGGCTCAGATGCTGGACAAAACCCCGGTAGTCAAGCGCGTGACCGTCCGTAAACTGCTGGTAATCGGGCGTAAATACCTCTGCCGGATCGATATCGCCGTTGAATAAGCGGGTTAACAGGCACGCCATCTTTTCGCGCTGCGCGGCGTTGTCGGTGTCGGCAATCAGGGACGTGATAATGCTCATGCGGGCTCCTTATGTGGTTGAATCACCATTATCCTTGACAGCCGAAGGCGTGGTTTCTGTAATGCGTCGATGAATAACGATTTTCGGTCAAAATGATATGGTCAGTGTTGAAACGCTCCTTCATCCCGGCGGGTACCGAACGCCCTGGCACAGTCATCGCACCGGCCAGCTGTGGCGCATTGCAACGGGGCTGCTGGTCATTGAGACGCAGCAGGCGCGCTCGGTCGTACCGGCAAAACACATCGGCTGGATCCCTCCGGATCGGCAGCACGCCGCTTTTTCCGAAAGTGCGGTAGAAGGCTGCGCTATCTATCTGGACCCCGCCTGGTGTGAAATGCTTCCCGATTCGCCCGCGCTGTTCGAGACCGACGATCTGACCCATGCACTGTTTAGCCGTTTATGCGATGCTGAGAGCGAGTACGATCCGCGAAAGCTGACTTTGCTACTGGATGAGCTTGCCCTGACGCCCCAGGCTCGCTTTTCTCTGCCCGTGCCGACGGATCCGCGTCTGAAGAACGTGGTCAGCCATTTGCTGCAGTTTGTCGATGATAACCAGACGGTCGAGAGCCATGCTGTTCATGCTGGGATGAGCGTACGTACGTTCAACCGTCGGTTTAGCGCCCAGACCGGAATGAACTTTGTTAACTGGCGGCAGCTGGCACGCGTCATGCGGGCAATGGAGTGGCTGGCGGCGGGGAAGCAGGTAGGGTGGATTGCGCTGTCCTGCGGCTACAGCAGCGTCAGCGCATTTATTGAGGTTTTCAGAGCATGGACCGGTAAAACGCCGGGGCAGTGGGTGATTAAAGAAGGCCCTTTTGGGCGAAGGTAATGCGCGTGGCTGCGTTGAGATCCAGCTCTTTTAACGATTCCGGATTAACCCAGGCGATCTCCTGAAACTCTTCATTAAACGTGACTTCCCGGTTGGCGCTGATGCAGTCGAAGATCAGATAGATCATGTAAATCTCCTCTGAGGTGCCATCGGCGTAGGTTTTCACCCTGATGTCATCGCGAAAAGCCCATGGCGTAACCGAGACAATCTCCAGCGCTTCGCCCAGCTCTTCGCGGATCTCACGGCGCAACGCCTGTTCCATGGTTTCGCCCGGCTCCATTCCACCGCCGGAGAGAGCCCACTGGCCGGGGAACACGCCGCGATCGTTGGCCATTTTGCACAGCAGATAAGCACCGTCGTTCTGGATGATGGGGCAGACAATGGTTCGTTGGCGCATGATTTCTTCCTGAAAAATGAGTTTGGGCTACTTTAGCAGATTGGGGGGATGATTATGTTAGAGGTGCTCGATTCTCGCTCCTTGGTTTTCTGCGTTTTGCTGCAGATTCAGCCAGAATTCAATACTGGTATCGAATGCGCCCGCCAGTCTTGTGGCCAAATCAACGGTGAGTTTGATTTTATTGTTTACCAGCGCGCTGGCAGTGGTGTGATCGGTGTTTATTCTCTCTGCCAGTTCTGAGATGCCGAGACTGAGTGGCTTAAGATAATCGTGTAGCAACACTTCGCCTGGTGTGGTTGAGATGCGTAGTTTTCCCTGGTTATTCACAATTAACGTCCTGTTTATAAATATAAAATGAGTGCGGTTTGATGCCCTCACCCCGCCCCTCTCCCACAGGGAGAGGGAGAAAACTATGTCAACCCAGCAACGCGACGCCAGCCTCGGTTCTCAGCCAGCGCGGGGTTTTTCGCTGGTCAGCAAAATATCCCGTCAGTTCAAAGAGTAAATCTCCCATCACACGAGCGGATTCAGGGGCGAGCGCGCCCCCCCATCAACAGTTGCGTAATTTCCTCGCATAGCGACAGAGCTGATCGGATTCAGCGTTGAATGCAGGTTCCGGGAAACACATTGACGGTAAGACGTTCCTGTAAGTGCTCAGGGAGCGGCTCCAGCAGCATCGGGCGAAGCAGGGCGAGGGTCGATGCAAGACGACCGCAGAGCGCTATTTTTCTTGCAGGATCGGTCTCTTCCACCAATGCTTCGCAATAGCGTTGGCAGTTGTCGGCAAGTTCAGTGAAGTCGGTATTGTGGCCGAAGGGGGTAGTGAAAAGTGCGTTACTGGTGGTCATAATTTTTCTCCAATCAGGTAATTAACCCGACCGCGGAAATGCCAATTTCCGGGTGGCAGGTCTGAACGGAGTTGGCATTACCGGCTTGGAGTGTACCGGCGCGTCTCGCGACGCCCCCGTCCAGCCCACCATTGGAATGTAGCCAGACGCACGGCGTAACAAGGACTTACGCCGTCTCCAATCATAACCGGGATGCCAATCCCGACGCCAGATTTTGCTGGCGTGGAAGGAACATACGCCCGATTAACCCTAATAAAAAGCAGGCTACCCAGAAGAAGTTAAATCCTGCGAGGCGGCTTCAGAAAATGATGTAAGGCGTTTCATCACCGCTCCCTCAGCGCCTCTTTCGCCCGGTTAAACGGCTTGATCAGATAATCCAGTACCGTTTTCTCTCCGGTCTTAATGTCCACCGTCGCAATCATCCCCGGCACAATCGAGAAGTGCCTGCCGGCCTTATTCACCAGGTAATCCTGGCTGGTGCGGATAAACACCCGGTAATAGAACACTTCCGGCTTGGCCTCGTCCTGGATGGTGTCCGGAGAGATCGTTTCGACGACCCCGTGCAGGCCGCCGTAAATGGCGTAATCGTAGGCGGTGATTTTAACCAGCGCCTCCTGGTTCGGGTGGATAAAGGCGATATCGCGCGGCGACAGGCGGGTTTCGATCAGCAGGTGATCGTCCACCGGCACAATCTCCATCAGCTCGCCGTTGGGCGGGATCACGCCGCCGATGGTGGTGACCTTGATGTTTTTCACGATCCCGCGTACCGGGGATTTTACCGTCAGACGGGTCACGGAATCCTGGCGGCCTTTGAGGATCGCTGAAACCATATCCACCTCCGCGTTGGCTTTGGATAACGCCTCCCGGGCCTGAACGTAATACTGCGAGCGTACGTCGGTGAGCTTCAGCTCCAGATCGCTTTTCTGCCGCTGCAGGCGCAGCACCTCCACGTGGCTGGCGGCGCCGGTTTTGACCAGCCGCTGGGTGATGGCCAGCTCCTTATTGGCGAGATCTAACGCGGCGCGCAGCTCCCGCTGGGTATCCTCCAGCTGCGCGCGGCGGGAGTTGTAGAGCCGCGTTTCGTCAGCCATCAGATCCGGCCATTTTGCCAGCGAAGGGGGGAACTTCAGCGGGAGATCGTTCACCTCGGCGTACAGGCGGGCGCTGGAGGCCAGTGAAGCCCGGTAGCGCGCCGCGCTTTCGCCGACGTTCGATTCGGAGCGCGTCGGATCGAGCCGCGCCAGCACCTGTCCGGCCTGCACCTGATCGCCCTCGTGGACGTTCAGCTCGGTGAGGATCCCGCCGTCGAGAGACTGTAGAACCTGCTCGCGCGAGCTGGGGATCACTTTACCCGAGCCGGTTGATACCTCATCCAGCACGCCAAACCACGCCCAGACGCCCAGCACCACAAACATCAGCAGCGAAAAGATCACGATCCGACGCGCGCCGGTGTAGCCGCTTTCGGAGTCGAGGGCGTTATCCAGATCGTCCATTGCCGCCACGTCACGCTGACTGATTTTCATTTTTCCACTCCCGTCCGGTTGCTGCCTGCTGCTGTTGCTGCTGCATACGGCTGTTGTTCAGCGCCTGGGCTTTTGGCGCGTCCATAACCAGCATCCCCTCTTTCAACACCACGACGCGCTCCACCAGTTCCAGCACCGGTACGCGATGCGTGGCGACAATCAGGGTGCGATGCCCGAGCCAGTCGCCCAGGCGCTGGATGAATTCCCGCTCGGTGTGCTCGTCCAGCGACGCGGTGGGTTCATCCATCAGCACAATATTCGGATCGCGCAGCAGCATTCGCGCCAGCAGAATCGACTGGCGTTGCCCGCCGGATAACCCCACGCCGTTTTCCATGATCGGGTAGTCCAGCCCCTTGGGCAGCCTCTGCACGAAGCCTGCCGCGCCGGTCATCTCCAGCACCTCAAAGATCTCTTCGTCGGTGGCGCGCGGCATGCCGAGGGTGATGTTTTCGCGCAGGGTGCCGTAAAACAGCCGCGCGTTCTGGGTCATAAAGCCGACGTTGCGCCGGACGTCGGCGACGTCGAGGTGCGGCAGGCTGAAGTTATCAAGACGCAGCTCGCCGGCCGCCAGATCCATCCCGCCCGCCATGGCCTGCAGCAGGGTCGATTTGCCCGCGCCGTTGCGCCCGAGGATCGCCACTTTTTCTCCCGGCCGGATCTCCAGCCGGTTAATGCGCAGCGCCATGCGCGGATCGTCCGGCTGATAGCGGAACTGCGCCTGCTCGAAAAGATAGTGTCCGCGCAGCACGTCCTGGCGGATCGGCGTTTCCTCGCGCTGATTTTCGGTGGGAAGCTGCATGATGCTGTCCAGCCCCTCTTTTGCCGCTTTGACCTGCTGCCAGCGCGCCAGCACGCCGCACAGCGTCGCCATCGGGGCGATCATGCGGGAGGCCAGCATCGACGCGGCGACCACCGAACCGGTGGTCAGGGTGCCGTCGATCACCATCGGGGCGCCGACCACGATCACCCCGGCGTAGACCAGGCTCTGAATGGTCATCCCCCAGCTGATCAGGTTCTGCGTTAGCTCGCGGGTGCGCAGGCCGGATTCCGCGGTGATCTGGATATAGCTGTTCCACTGCTGCAAAAAGCGGTTTTCCGCCTGCATCAGCTTGATGTCCTCCAGCCCCTGAACGCTCTCCACCAGCACTGCGTTGCGCAGGGTCGATTCATGGGCCGACTGTTTCGCCAGCTCCGCCAGCTTCTTCTGCAGCAGCAGGCCGGGCAGGACCATGATCACCGCCGCGACCGGGGCGATCCACGCCAGCTGCGGGGCGATGATCGCCAGCACCACCACGAACAGGAGAAAGAAGGGCAGGTCGACAATCGTCGAGATGGTGGACGAGGTCACCATCTCGCGGATCTGCTCCAGCTCGCGCAGCTGAGAGATAAAGCTGCCGGTGGAGCGGGGGATCGCGCTGTTGCGCAGCCGCAGCGCGTGGCCGAAGACGCGATCCGAAACGCGCATATCCGAGCGCTTGCCCAGCAGATCCATAATGTGCCCGCGCGCCACGCGCAGCACAAAGCCGAACAGGGTGGCAATCAGCACCCCGATGGTCAGGACGTAAAGCGTCGGATAGGACTGGGCGGGGATCACCCGGTCATAGACCTGCATGGAAAAGACGATCCCGGAGAGCGACAGCACGTTGATAAAGAGGGCGGCCAGCATGACCCAGCTGTAGGGGCGCAGGTCGCGCATCACCAGCCGGTAGAGCCAGTCCGGACGGTACTTTGAGATATAGGCGTCCACGCGGCTGTCCTTCAGCGCGGCGAGTGGACGCAGGGCAATAACGTGGCGGATAGCGGGCAGCATCGCCGTCATTGACAGCCGGTTGGTGTAGGTCTCATTGTCGAAAAAGCTGACCTCCAGCGTATCGTCCCCGTCGAAATGCTCGATCACGCCGATCCTGCCGTCATTCATCGCCACCACCACCGGCAGACGCCAGCTGTTGATCGCCTGCCGATCGTCGGTAAGGAGCTGAAACGACAGCCCCGCTTCGCGGGCCAGCTGGGTGAGGGCGGGCACCATCGGTTTGCCTTTTAGCCACGGTGCGCCTGCGATCAGCGCGCCGGGAGAGCAGGCGACGCGGTAGCGCGTGGCGACAAAACCAAAGGCCTGCGCCCACTGCGCCAGCGCCTCATCCGTCATGTTTTCACCTTGTGGGATATCACGCTGCTTCATGGCTGGATCTCCACGGTCTGGATGGTGCGGTTATCAAGATCGAACGCGTGACGCAGCTGCCCGGTGTTATACAGGCAGTTGAGCTGCAGCTGGTGCAGCTGACCGAGGGTCTGCTGCTGGGTGAAGCGCGCCTGATAGACCTCCTGCTCGGCGTTGAGTACGTCGAGCAGCGGGCGCGAACCGAGATCGAGATACTGCTGCTGGTACAGTTCGCGGGTGCGGGCGCTGAGGGCTTCCTGGCGGCCCTGGATTTGCAGCGTGCTTTGCAGGCTCATCACCTGGCTGCGGGCTTCCATCAGCTTCTGGCGGACGTCAAGGCGCGTACGCTGAATGGTGGACTGCGCCGCCTCCACCGCGTGTCCGGCAGCGTTACGCCGGGCGGTGAGGCCGCCGCCCTGGTAGAGCGGCATCTGCACTTTCACCCAGGCGGAATACTGGGTGCGATCCCGCGTGTCGCTGCCCGCATAGCTATCGTTCATGTAGTGACGCACCTCCGGCTCCAGCGAGACGGTGGGCGTCATCTGCGCGTCGGCGTAATCGAGGTTCGCCTGGGCGACGTTAGCCTGCGCCCAGGCGGCAAGCACCGCGGGCACCAGGCGGTCGTCCGGCTCGGCGATATCGCAGCTCCGGCCCAGCTTTTGCGGAAAGTCATTGCTGATTGCGTTCAGGCTGTTCCAGCCGAGAAAGCTCATCAGCGTGGCGCGGGCGCTGTCCAGGCTGGCCTGGTACTGCATCAGCTGGGCGCGCGCGCCTTCAATGCGCGCATCGGTCTGCACCACGTCAGAAAGCGACGTGGCCCCTTCGTCGTTACGCTGGCGGGTCAGCGTGCCAATCGAGGAGAGGGCGTCGAGCTGCTCTTTAGCGGTGTCGACCATCTGCTGCAAGGTTTGCACCTGCACCATGGCGATGGCGGTATCGTGGGCGATAGTGTCGATACTCACCAGCACGTTGGCCTGCTGCTGGGCCACGCCGGCGCTCTCGGCGCGCACCTGGCTGGCCACTTTGCCAAAGTCGTAGAGCATCTGTGAGAGAGAGAGCACCAGCGACGGGGTAAAGCCGTTCTGGTCGCCGTCATGGGAATAGCCGCTGTCCACGCCGGCATTAATCTGCGGATAGTATTTTGATTTAGCGACGTCCACCTCTTCGCTCTGTTCATAGAGTTTTCCCACGGCTTCGCTGATGGCCGGGTGCCAGGTGACGGCGCGGTTAACGGCATCGCCAAGCTGCAATGAACCGGGTGCGGCTTTGCCGGCCGCAGGTGCGACGCGGCCATTGAGCGAGGGGAGTTCCTGCGTTTCGCGAAGCTGCCCGGTATTGATGATTGCAGCCGGGTTTGCGCAGAGAGCGGGCACAGATATCAGGCAGCACGAGAGCCACCAGTAAGGCATCTTCATTCCCATGTCATGTCCCTATTAAAAAGAGTATGTCTTTATTATTTATGCCCGGGCGCTGTGCGCCCGGGTCATCTCTTGCAGGTGCTATCAGGTAATGATGTGCTGCTGATTAACAAGCTCGTCGTAGGTGGTCTGAACGCCATCAAGCGTAACGAGCGTGGTATTAGTGTAGGTGCCCCCTGTACCGTCACGGTCGATGGAGATCACGGTATTGCCATTACTATTAGTAACATGGAGATAATTCCCCAGCGTCGAGGCGCTACCGTTCCAGCCCACCAGCAGATCGCCGATGTCGATCTTGTCCCCCTGCGCCAGCGAGAAGCCGGTCCAGTGATCGCCCGCGGTGCTGCTGACGTTACCCGCCGTAGCATTCCCCACCGTACTGTTCAGCACCTGGTAAATCAGCGTATCGCCGTAGGCCGTACCGGTGATGGCGTCGTTGTGTTCCGAACTGATGAACTGCGGCGCCATATTGATGGTCAGCGTGGCGGTATCCGTGTTGCCGTTGGCATCGGTCAGGGTGTAGTTGAAGGTCTCCTTCGAGGTCATGGATGAGAGCGATACCCCGCTGTTGAGGGTATAGGTGTAATGACCGTCAGCGCCGATCGCCAGGATGCCGTAATGGCCGGTGATATTCACCGTTGCGCTGCCGGTATACGGATCCAGCGTGGTGGTAACGCCGTTGTAACCGGTCACGCTCAGACGGGTATCCACCGAGTGGAGCTGATCCAGCACGCCGCCAGAGTCGGTGCCGTCAAAGATATTGCCGTTGACGGTGTGGCTGCCGGTGACGTCGAAATCACTCAGCGAGTAGGTGGTGCCGTTCACGCTTGGCGTGATGGTGATGGTCCCGACGCTCAGCCCCGGTACGCTACCGGTAAAGTTCAGCGTATAGGTCCCGGCGTTGAGATCCAGCCCGGTCAGCGGGACGTCGATACTGCCGCCCAGCAGCGAGCCGCCGCTGAAGGAGCCGCTGCGGATCACGCCCGAGCCGTCGCTGATGGACCAGTTCACCGTCAGTCCGCCCAGCGACAGCAGCGAGGCCACGTTAAAGTGCAGCGACGCGTTGTGCAGCGCGGTGTTCGCGTCGACCACGAAGGTTCCGCTACCGGAGCCCTGGGTTGACGAAAACAGCGCCGTCGTCCAGTTGGCGACGCCCACGGTGGTATCCGAGTAGACCGACGTGTGGTGCACCGAGGTGAGGTCCATCGTGGCGCTGACATCGTTCACCGCATCCATCGCCTGGGCGGTTGGGGTGATGTTGAGCGATGCCGTATCCTTCGAGCCGTCAGGCGCGGTAACGGTGTAGACGAAGGTGTCCGGCGTGCTGATATGGTCTGCCCCCACGCCGCTTCTCAGGGTGTAGGTGTACTGACCGGACGAATTGATGGTCAGCGTGCCGTATTCCCCCTGAATGTCGGTTGTTCCACTGCTGTTGACCGCCACGCCGTTCACTTCGGTGACCACCGTGCCCGCCGGAACAGGGTCATTCGCCAGCACGTCGCCCGTGGTGGTTTCGCTGATGCTCGCCACGCTGTAGACATGATCCTGCAGAACGCTCAGCGTGTAACCCGTCAGGACGGCGATCCCCGATGCGGTATTGAGTAAGAACAGGTACTCCCCGGCAGGCAGATTCAGCGTCAGCTGGGATGACGTTCCCCCCAGCAACGGGGCGCGCAGCCAGCCCGACTCGACGCGAACCTGCTCGAAGGTCTGGGTGGCGTTGTTGAACTTATAGACGTACAGATCGAATACCGACGCCAGCGCCACGCCGCCCACTGAGGCCTGGATGGTCATGGTGCGGGTCGTGCCTTCCTCCACGTTGTAGATAATCGGGTTGGTCATGTCGTCCAGCAGGTTAAGCCCCAGCGTATTGCCGAGATTAATGCCCACCACTGTAAAGCCACCCTGAGACGAGGCGCCGTTATTAATCTCGCTCACGGTGGTGTCAAAGGTCAGCGAGGCCGTGTCGTCCACCGCCACAATGCCGTTGATTACCGTACCGGCACCCAGAGACAGCACCAGCTGCGCCGACGCGCTGACGCCGTTATGGGTAATGGTGTAGGTGAAGCTCTCCGTCCGGCCAATGACCGCGGCGCTGGTGTCGGTCAGGTTGTAGGTGTAGCTGCCGTCGCGGTTAATGGTCAGCGTACCGTACTGCCCCTGGATCACCGTGCCGTCGGCGTTCACGCTGGTGGTGACGCCCTGTCCGTTAGTGACTGCGGAGATGGTGGTTCCGGCCGGCGCGTTGTCGCTGCCGGCGGTCGGGTCCGTATCGAGGATCACGTTGCCGTTGAGGCTGGTTTCGCCCGTGACCGTACCCGGACCGGTCTCTTTCACCGCCACGTCGAGGCTGGTGTAGGAGCCGGTTGCCAGCAGGTTGGTGTTGTAGCTGAGCACGCGATAGTTGCCGTCAGCCAGCCCGGTCAGGTTCAGCGAGACGCCGGTTGCGCCGAGGGTCAGGAGATCGGCAAACTGCGGTTGGCCGGTGTCCACCACGGTGGTCCAGGCGCCGTTGACGTAATGCTGAACCACCAGCTCAAGGGTGTTGAGCAGAGAGAGCACCGCTCCCGTGGCGTTGGCGTTCACCACGATATCCGCGCTGCCGCCGCTGCCCACCGTGAAGTTGACCTGGGCCGTATCATTGCCCAGCAGCGTAAGGACGTTGCCGACGGCGCCGACCAGCAGGAAGCCGTAATCGCTGTACTGGCTGTTGGTCACGGTTGCCGTGGTGCTGAGATTCAGCTCTTCGACGTTATTGCTGGCGGAGAGCGGCACCACCGGCGCAAGGGCGGAGCCCGGCAGCGAGGTGTTGCCCGCGGCATCGGTGGCGGTGATCTGCAGCGTCTGGCCTTCGGTCTGTTTGTTAATGAAGGTGTAAGTGTAGGTGCCGTTGCTGCCCGCAATGGCGGTCACCGTCGAGCCGTCCGCAAGGCGGATCGCGACGGTGCTGCCTGCTTCCGCAGTTCCGGTCAGGACGCTACCGTCGGCGTTGAAGGTTCCGGTTGGCGCCGTTGGGGCGGTTGTATCGACGATAATCGTCGTCACGGCTGACGCCACGCTGGTGTTGCCCGCTGCATCGGTGGCCGTGGCGGTGAGGTTATGCGTTCCTTGCGTCAGCGTGGTGGTTTGCGGCAGGGTCCAGTTTCCGCTGCCGTCGGCGGTCACCGTGCCCACCAGCGTAATGCCATCGTAGATCCGCACCGTGGCATTTGCTTCGGCGGTTCCGCTCAGCGTTGGGCGCGTGTCGTTGGTCGGATTCGTACCGGTCACCGGCCCGGTGACGCTGCCGACATCATCAATGACCGAACTGATGACCGGTGCGCCCGGCGCGAGGGTATCGACGTTAATCACATACCCGGCGGTAGGCGCGCTCGCGTTGCCCACCGCATCGGTGGCGGTAAAGGTTAAATTGTGCGGACCGTTGCTCAGCGCCGGGGATGGTGTAAAGCTCCACGCCCCTCCGGTCGCCGTCACGCTGCCAATTTGTACGCCGTTATCAAAGATTTTCACCGTTGACCCGGCTTCCGCCGTACCGCTGAGGGTTGGCTGCGCGTCGTTGGTGAACCCGCCGTTCGCCACCGGCGTCGCCGCATTGCCCACGTCATCCAGAATGCTGGTCAGCACCGGCAGCGCAGGCGGCGTGGTGTCGACGGTGAGGCTGAAGCTGGTGGAGGACACGCTGGTGTTGCCTGCCGCATCCGTCGCCTGCGCGGTGAAGCTGTGCGCGCCTGCTGTCAGCGTGGTGTTGAGCAAGATACTCCAGCTTCCGTTGCCATCCGCGGTGCCTGTTCCGACAAGGGTTGCTCCCTCATAGATGTTCACGGTGGCAAATGGTTCGCTGGTCCCGACAAGGCGCGGAACGGTATCGTCGGTTGTTTGCCCGGACGTGAGCGGGCCGGTGATGCTGCCCACGTCGTCTATCGCCTGGCTGATAACCGGCGCGTTCGGTGCCGCGGTATCAACAATCAGGGTAAAGCCCGGCGAGGTCGGGCTGACGTTGCCCGCTGCATCGGTGACCGTGGCGGTCCAGGTATGGCTGCCGCTGGCCAGCGGCGTTGACGGCGTAAAGCTCCATGCGCCGGTACCGTCCGCCTGAACGGTGCCGACCGGCTGGCCGTTCTCATACACGGTGACAGTGGCGTTTGCGGTCGCGGTGCCGTTCAGCGTCGGCGTGGTGTCGTCGGTGCTCTGCCCGGAAGAGAGCGGGGTTTGAATGCTGCCCACATTGTCACCCGCGGTCGAAATGACCGGCGCCGACGGCACGCCCGTATCTACCGTCAGGTTAAACGGCGTCGTCGTGCTGCCGGTATTGCCAGCCGCGTCGGTGGCGTTGAAGGTGATGGCGTGCGGCCCGTCGGGCAGATCGGTACCCGGCGTGAAGGTCCAGCTGCCCTGGGCATTCACCACCGCAGTGCCAATTTCGTTGCCGTCAACGATCACGTGCACGGTAGAACCCACGTCGCCCGTGCCGTTGAAGGTTGGACGCGCGTCGTTGGTGCTGTTGCCTGTCGTGAGCGTCCCGGTGACCGGACCGACATCGTCAATCACGCCGGTCACCACCGGTACGCCAGGGGCCGCGGTATCAATGGTGAAGGCGAAGACCGACGAGTTCGCCGAGGCGTTGCCTGCCGCATCCGTTGCATACGCGCGCAGGGAGTAGCTGCCGTCGCCCAGCGACGCGGTCGGCGTAAAGGACCAGTTCCCGCTGCCGTCAACGATCGCAGTACCAATCTGCGTGCCGTTGTTCATGATGTGAATCGTGCTGCCCGCCTGCCCGGTGCCGCTGATGGTTGGGGTACTATCGTTGGTCACCTGGCCGCTGGTGAGATTGCCCAGAACGCCGCCAGGGACGTCGTCGTTTACATTATCCAGCGTCGGAACCGTTGGTGCCGTCAGGTCAACCACCACGCTCCATGGGGCTGAGATTGCGCTGACGTTGCCCAGCGGGTCGGTCGCCCGGACGGTGAAGCTGTGCGAGCCTTCGCCGAGCGCGGTGTCAGGGGTAAATGTCCATGCGCCGGTGCCGTCAGCCGTCACCACGGCAATCTGGGTGCCGCCGTCGAAAATGGTCACCACGCTGTTTGCATCCGCTGTCCCCGAAAGGGTTGGCGTGGCGTCGTTCGTTTCGCTGCCGCTGACCACCGTGGTGGCAGCGTTACCGACGTTATCCGTGACGTTGGTGATAACCGGCGTGGCGGAAACGGAGTCCACCACGACGGTGAAGCCCGCCGAAGGACCGCTCTGGTTCCCCGCCGGATCGGTCTCGCGGATGGTCAGGACGTTATTACCCTCAGCCAGGGCAGGCGTCGTATAGCTCCAGGTGCCGGTGTTGCCGACCTCCGCGGTCCCCAGCAGCACGCCGTTGTTGTAGATGGAGATGGTATCGCCCGCCGCGCCGGTGCCGGTGAGGGTCGGCTGGTTGTCGTTGGTGATCTGGCCGCTGGTCAGCGGGCCGGTGCCCGGACCGACGTCGTCAATCACCGCGCCGATAGCTGGCGTGCCCGGTGCGGTGAGGTCGACGGTGACGCTGGCTGCCGGAGAGCGGCCGCTGGTCTGGCCGTTGAGGGTCGCGGTCACCTCAAAGGTGTGCAGCCCCTCGCCAAGAGCGGCTGGCGTATAGCTCCAGTTGCCGCTGCCGTCAGCGGTCACCGTTGTCAATGGCGTCGCGCTACCGTCCTGATAGATGGTTATCAGGCTGCCCGCTTCGGCCGTACCGGTAAGCGTTGGCGTGGTGTCGTTGGTAGTTTTGCCTTTCACATCGCCGGTGACCGGATCCGCGTCATCGACAATCGCCGTGATGACGGGCACGTCAGGAAGATTCGGAAGCGTACCGGTGACGTTGTAAGTCGCATCAGGGCTGGTACGTCCGGACGCATCGGTTGCGGTCACGGTCAGGGTCGCACCATCCTGCGGGGCCGGGCTGACCGCGATGGAGAAGTTGCCCCCGGTCGCAACCCCGGTACCAATGACGTTTCCGCCGCTATCCTTAACGGTAATGAGTGCTCCAGCCTCGGCGGTTCCGGTCAGCGGTGTACCTTCTGGAGCAAGGCTAAGATTGCCCGGGGCGGTTGGATCCTGGGTATCTACCGTCACGCTCAGCGGGGCTGAAGTTCCTGAAGCGTTACCCGCAGCATCGGTAGCGGAGACGGTGAAGGTATGCGGGCCGTCTGAGAGCGTTGTGCCTGCGGTCCAGCTCCAGCTGCCGTCCGGCTGTATCGTGACCGGCACACCTGACGGGATACCGTCGACGGAGACGATAACGGTGGTGCCGGGTTCGCTTGTCCCGGTAAGGGTCGGCGCGCCGTCGCGGGTGTAGAGCACGTTGTTGGTGAGCTGGCTGTCTGAGACGGCATTAATCTGCGGTATCCCAGGCGCAACGGTATCGAGGGTGACGGTAAAGACCGAACTCGGCGCGCTAAGGTTGCCAGCCGCATCCACACCCGCAACGGTGATATTCAGCGGACCGTCCGTTTGCGTTGGAAGCGCCAGGTTCCATTCCCCGTTAACCACCACGACACGGCCCACTTCGACACCGTTGTTGTAGACGATCACCGTCTCACCGTTGACGCCGGTTCCGCCCACTGTCGGTGTGGTATCCGTGATGTAGCCACCGTTCGGCTCACCGCCCACTGCACTAATCACCGGCGTATCCGGTGCCAGGGTATCCACGATGATCGTAATCGCTGGAGACGGGTCAGAGACGTTGCCCGCTTCATCGGTGGCGGTGGCGGTATAGGCGTGGCTGCCCTCGGCAATGTCGCTGCCAGGGCGCCAGCTCCAGTTACCGCTGCTGTCTACCGTGACGGTGCCCACGACGGTCGATATGCCGTTGACGGTGTCAGTGATGTTGATGACGTCGTTCGGCGTGCCGGTGCCGCTCAGGACCGGGCGCGGATCGTTGGTGGTTCCGCCATCGGGTACGGGGCCGGTGATCTGTGTAACGCTGTCGGTGACGGTCGGTGCCGCAGGCGTAGCCGGCGCTTCGGTATCAATGGTGATAGTTACCGGCTGCGACGGGGCGCTTTCGTTGCCCGTGCCGTCCACGTTGGTGACGGTCAGGGTGATGTCATAGGTACCGCCGGGCAGTGGGGTTGATGGCGTCCACGACCAGTTGCCGGTGTTGTCCACGACGGCGTCGCCGATTTTGACGCCGTTGTTGTAGATCGTCACGGTATCGCCCGCCGTGCCGGTACCGCTCAGGGTCGGCGTGGTGTCGCGGGTGGTTTCGCCAGGGTTCAGCGTTGTGTCTGCTCCGTCAGGATTGACGGTGATTGCCGGGATGTCCGGCGTGGCGGGCGCGACGGTATCTACCGTCAACACAAACGGGCTGGAGACAGTGGTATTGCCGGCGGCATCCGTGGCGTGAACCGTCAGGGAATGCGGGCCGTCGGTGAGCGGGGTAACGGGCGTAAAGCTCCAGCCTCCGCTGCCGTCAAGGGTGGCGGTGCCGAGCAGTGTGGCACCGTCATAGACGGTGATTACCGCATCAGCCGGGGCGGTGCCCTGCAGCAGCGGCGTGGTGTCATCCGTGGTATCGCCGCTGTTAAGCGTGCCCTGAACGCCGCCGACGTCATCGGTCACGGTGGCGATGGTTGCCGCCGCTGGCGGCGTGGTATCGACGGTCAGGGTGAAGCCGCCTGACGGCTGGCTGGTATTACCCGCGCCATCGGTGGTGACGGCGGTAAAGGTATAGGTGCCGTTAACAAGCTGCGTGGTCGGGGTATAGGTCCACGTGCCGCTGCTGTCGATCACAATCGTTGTGACATCGACGCCGTCCTGGCGAATGGTGACGGTTGAGCCCGGCTCAGCGGTGCCGTTGAGCGTTGGCGTGGTGTCGTTGGTACTGTCGCCAGAATTGAGCGCACCGAGGCGCTCCGGCACATCGTCCAGCACCTGGGTAATGACCGGGGCGGCAGGCGCGACGCTGTCAATCGTCAGAGTCCAGGTGTTGGAGACGCCGCTGGGGTTGCCTGCCGCATCGGTCGCGACGGCGGTCAGGGCATGGGACCCTTCACCGATTGGGGAGGAAGGGGTAAAGCTCCATACGCCGAGGCCATTGGCAAGGGTTGTACCAATTTCAACACCGTCCACGCGCAGGCTGATCGTCGCGTTTGCTTCGGCGGTACCGCTGAGCGTCGGGGTGGAGTCGTTGGTGGTCCCATTCAGGTCGATCGTGCCGGTCTGCCCTGGGATATCGTTTACAACCTGTGAAATCACCGGGGCGCCGGGTGCCGTGCCGTCGACGTTAATTGTCCACGAGTCTGATAACCCGCTCGGGTTCCCGGCGGGATCCGTCGCCGTTGCCGTCAGCACGTACGTGCCATCGGTCAGCGGTGAGGGCGGCGTAAAGCTCCACTGGCCGGAGGAGGATACAACCACCGTACCGAGGACATCGCTGCCGTTATAAATCGTGATGGTCGAGCCCGCTTCGCCCGTTCCGTTCACGGTCGGGGCCCGGTCGTTGGTGAGGCCGTTCTGGCCCACGGGACCGGTGGTGGCCTGCACGTCATCAATCACCGACACGATAACTGGCGTCTGCGGTGGGGTAATATCCGGTGCCGCCGCGGAGGTGGTTGGACTGGTGTTGCCGGCCGTGTCGGTAGCGTCAGCGGTCAGGATTTCACTATTAACCTTTGGTGGGGTCAGCGTCAGGCTGAAGTTACCCTGACTGTCGGCAACAGCTGTGCCAAGGATGACGTCTCCTTCACGAATGGTCACCGTGCTGCCAGCTTCTGCGATGCCGCTGATGGTGCCGCCATCATTCGACACCACGAGATTACCCGGGGCAAGCGGTGGCGTGGTGTCCACTACCAGTGCGAACGGGCTGGAGATACTGGTATTGCCTGCGGCATCCGTGGCGTGAACCGTCAGCGAATGCAGGCCGTCGGTGAGTGGAGTCGTTGGCGTAAAGTTCCAGCCGCCGCTGCCGTCAAGGGTGGCGGTGCCGAGCAGGGTTGCGCCGTCATAGACGGTGATTACCGCATCAGCCGGGGCGGTGCCCTGCAGCAGCGGTTTGGTGTCATCCGTGGTATCGCCGCTGCTGAGCGGACCCTGAACGCCGCCGACATCATCGGTCACGGTAGCGATAGTCGCTGCCGGTGGCGGAGTAATATCGACGGTCAAGGTGAAGCCCTCCGACGGAAGGCTGGTGTTACCCGCCGTATCGGTAGCAACGGCGGTAAAAGTGTGAGCGCCCTCGACAAGCGGCGTGGTGGGGGTATAAGACCACTGACCGTTGCTGTCGGTTAGCACTGTGCCAATATCAGTACCGTCCAGACGGATAGTAACGGTTGAACCCGGTTCAGCTGTGCCGGTGAGCGTCGGCGTCGTGTCGTTAGTGAGGCCATTCTGGCCCACGGGGCCGGTGGTGGCCTGCACGTCATCAATCACCGATACGATAACTGGCATCTGCGGTGAGGTAATATCCGGTGAAGCCGCGGAGGTGGTTGGACTGGTGTTGCCGGCCGTGTCGGTCGCGTCAGCGGTCAGGATTTCGCCGTTAACTTTTGGTGGGGTCAGCGTCAGGCTGAAGTTACCCTGGCTGTCGGCAACCACCGTACCAAGGGTGATATCGCCTTCACGGATGGTCACCGTGCTGCCAGCTTCCGCGATGCCGCTGATGGTGCCGCCATCATTCGACACCACGAGATTACCCGGGGCAGACGGCGGCGTGGTGTCCACGGTGAAGATGACAGGCTCTGAGGCCGCACTCAGGTTTCCGGCGGCATCGGTTTCAGTGACGGTTATGGAGTGTGTCCCGTCCGGGAGCGGGCCGTTCGGCGTGACGCTCCAGGTGCCGTTGGGCTGAACCGTTGTGGTGCCAACCACCACGCCGTTATCGTAAATGGTGATGGTTCCGCCGGGCTCGCCGGTTCCCGCCAGGATCGGCAGTGAAGCATCGGTAAGCGCGCCCGACGTGATGGTTCCCCTGATAACGCCCGTATCGTCGGTCAGCACAATCGCGGTCGGCGCGTCCGGCGGAGTAAGATCCACCGTCAGGGTAAACACCGGTGAGGCAGGCCCAGTGTTGCCCGCGGCGTCGGTTGCCCGCACGGTAATCTGATGAGTGCTTTCACTCAGGTCAACCGACGGGGTAAAGGTCCAGGTGCCGTTGCTGGCGACGACCGCCGTACCAATAGCGACTCCGCCGTCATAAATCGTCACGGTCGAGCCCGCCTCGCCGGTACCGGTAAGCTGCGGGCGCTGATCGTTGGTGCTGCCGCCGTTGCTGACGGCCCCCGTCTGCGGAGCAATATCGTCCGTTACGCTGGTGATTGCTGGCGCATCGGGCGCGGTGGTGTCCGGTGCGTTGAGCGTTGTGCCCGGGCTGGTATTCCCGGCGTTATCCGTCGCGGTGGCAGTCACCTGCTCGCCGTTGGTCAACGGTGTGCCGAGAGAGACGGTAAAGCTTCCGTCGCTGCCCGTTTTTCCTGAGCCAATAACATTTCCGTTCGCGTCTTTCAGCGTGATGGTACTGCCGGGTTCGGCGGTACCGGTGACGGTTTTACCGTCTGAAGAGAACTTAAGGCCGGAAGGCGCGTTCGGCGGCGTTGTATCCGGATCGGCAGGATCGACGGGTGTGTTGGGGTTGGGGCTATTATTATTGCCGTCATCTCCACCGCCGCCGCCACCACCTGTGCTTGCCGCCGCCGCGATGCCGCCTGCTGCGACAATGCCGCCCAGAGCCCATGGCCAGATGGCGGCCCCCCCGGTGTCGCTCCCGGAGGCCGCAAGCAGCACGTCCGTGGACGCGATAGATTCGTACGTGGCGGCTCCGGTCGGATCTTCAATCCACCATAATGCGCCCTGGCTGTCCTGCAGCACCAGCTGGCTCACGCCCTGCGCGTCCGTGACGTAGAAGTTTTTAAGGGTGATCACCTCGCCGGAGTGCAGCGTAACCAGCAGATCGTTACCATTTCGCGCGAAGTGGGAGACGCTCGCTCGCTCGACATGAAGCTCAACGATAGAGGAATGGCTCAGCGTAACCTGTGTGCCTTCCGTGGTCGTTTCCACGCCAGTAAGTTTCGATATAACAGAGATTTGGCTCATTTAGGCATTACTCCAGCAAATGTATCATGAACGGCGAGCAAGACGAGCCATCTCTGCAGAAGGTAAAGGGCGCCCCCGGCGCAGTCGCTGTTATCACGCAGCACTGACCGTTGTTTTTAGCGCGCACGATGCCCGCCAGAATTCAGAGTGGCAACATCAGAGCGAATCTAATGACTTATAAAGAGAACAGTTTTATGGGTGTTTTGTGTCTTATAAAACCCTGTGATTAATAGAGGAATTATTTTCAAGAATATAAAAATGATATAGACAGAAAACGATGGTTGTGCAAATTAAGCTTTCGTAAATAAGTGCCAAAACAATGAAGAGGGCATTAATACATTGGGCTTGTTAATAATTTAACTATTTTAACCCTTTGTTTTTAATGATTTTGATTTTGTCTTGCGATGTTGATTTTAAATATGATTTACGCAGTGTGATAATTGGTAGGAGACATTTTTAATATACTGTAAAACGTTATTGTTTAAGCGCGCTTAATATGCATTTAAGTTAGGGTAACGTTTTTGATATAAGATATATTATATCACTTGCACAATAAAATATATTCTTATGCGGGGTTAAAATTCTGCTATCACGCGAAAATAATAGCGTTAAGAAAAGGGTAAAATAACCTGATTAATTTCCATTGGGGCTACGACATCAGCATGATTTTGCGACAACAAAAAAATTACGGGGAGAATGAATAAAAAGCGTCAGTCGGGCGTTTACTGACGTCACTCCCTTCTTACCCTGGAGCTTTATATGAACACGACCTCGTTTCGTTTGATCCCGGTGCTGATTTTTTCCCTGCTGTCCCCCCTGGCGCTGGCAATGGGCAATAATAGTACCGAGAGCAAAACGCCCGATTGTCCTTCCGGACAGGTGTATGACAGCGCCACCCAGAAATGCGTGCCGGATAAGAGCAGCAGCCTCAGCGACCAGGACAAAACCAACTATGCGTACCATCTTGCGAAGAAAGGCGAGTACCAGGCGGCGCTCAACCTGCTTGATTCGCTGAAAAATGGCAATACGGCTGAAGCGTGGAACTATCGCGGGTTCGCCACGCGCAAGCTTGGCCGCACGGACGAAGGGATTGGTTATTACCAGCGCGCGTTGGCTATCGCACCGGATTATGCCAAAGCCCGGGAATATCTCGGTGAAGCGTGGATGGTAAAAGGACGTCCTGATCTCGCGAAAGAACAGCTGAAGGTGATTGCCGGTATTTGTGGCCAGTCCTGCGAGGAGTACCGTGACCTGCAGGCCGCCATCAACGGACATCCGGAATTCTGATTTTCTCGTGGAGGGAAAACACATCGCTACCAGTGAGGTTCGTCAACAGTTAGCCGCACACCTGGCGCGTCTCTGGCGCTATGGGCTGGTGCTGTCGCGAAACAGGGATATCGCCGAAGAGCTGGTTCAGTCCACCTGCGTGCGTGCGCTTGAACGGAGCAGCCAGTATACGCCGGGCACGCGCATCGACAGGTGGCTGTTCGCGATACTGCACTCTATCTGGATCTCTGAGCTTCGGGCCCGACACGTGCGTCAGGGGCAGGGATTTGTGGCCAGCGACGAGCTTCTGGCGCCGGACACCCGCGAACAGGATGAGACGCGCCTGCATTATATGAAGGTGATGCAGCGCGTCAACGCGCTGCCTGAAGCCCAGCGCAACGCGGTATTTTTGGTTTATGTCGAAGGCTTTACCTACCAGGAGGCGGCGGAGACCCTGGCGGTGCCTATCGGCACCGTGATGAGCCGGCTGGCGACGGCGCGGGCTCGGCTTGCCAGGTCCGCTGACGCACTGCCTCCGGTAAAGGAGAAACGCTCTTGAACTCATACCGTTTTGCACCGCCCTATAACGACGACGCTATCGTGGCATGGATAGATGGCGAGATGTGCCGCGCCGACGCGCAGCAATTTGAAGAACAGTTGAAAAGTGACGAACGCCTCTCCGGGCGAACCGCCGAACTGATGAAAAGCAGCCAGGATTTCGCCGGGGCGTTTGCCTCTCTGCTGGATGAGGCACCTCTGGAGACAATGCAGGCGCGTCTGGCAGCGATTCCCGATCCACAGTCCTCAGCGCCGGCTGGCGTCAGCAGGCGGGCGCTGATTGCCGCATCGGTCAGCTTTTTGATGGTCGGTTCAGGGCTGGGCTACCTGCTGCGGCCCGCTTCCGCGCCAGCGGATGAGAACGCCCATATTCGCGACCTCGAAGCGCAATATATGTCCCTGTACAGCGTCGAGACGCTGCTGGATATGGACAGCGCAACGCCGGTCCTGCAGCGCGGGCTGGAACGAGCCGCGCAGGACATCGGCATGAAGCTGCACATGTCGCAGCTCGTCCTGCAGGGGGCAGAGCTGAAAATGGTGCGAATGCTGCGCTATGAAACCACCTCGATCGCGCAGATTGCCTGGATCAACGCCGACTACGGCCCGATGGCGCTCTGTATCTCTCCTGTAGATGAGAAGACGACGGCCTCTCTGCGCCAGGAGCAGCGGCACGGCATGAACCTGGCGTGGTGGCAGGAGGCGGGCTACCAGTTTGTCCTGATTGGCCGCAACCCGCCGTCTCACCTGCGGGGAAACGCGGAGCAGCTACAGCGGCTCATCTCAGGATGACGGCACGTCGTTCGTCTTAATCGCAATGGCGATGGCAATACGATCGTCCACGACCAGCGCAAACTTATCCATCCCGTAGGACGCGCGCGAGATCGCCGTCGTGGCATCCAGGGTGAGGGCCTGCGCGTGCGGGTCTTTCACGATGGCTTCCAGGATCACCGGGCGCGCAATGTTTCGTACGGTCAGCGTGCCGAACACCCTGAACCGCCCGTCGCCCTGGGCAACCACGCGTGAGCTGATGAACTCGATAGTCGGGTAGCGCTCGGATTCAAAAAACATGTCGCTTTTCAGCTGCCAGGTGAGCAGCTTGTTTGAGGCTACGAGAGTCGCTACGGGAATGGTGACGTGAATATGGTCGTCGACGTCGTTTTCCGGATTGAGCGTCACGGCGCCCGTCACGCCGCTGAACGTCGCCCAGGAGAGGATACCGCCAAAGGCATGCCACGATAGCCGAATGGCGGTGTTATCGGTGTCGATTATGTAGCTCTTCGGGGCAGCCATCGCCCACGGACAAACCAAAACAAGCACTATTACCAGGCGTCGCAGCATCTCAGGATCTCTTTTAGGGGGGCAGGGAGTAAACGCGTCACCCCCGGGATCTATTCGGCTTTTATGCGTCAGGCTGTTTTAACGATATCCACCGAGATTTCGACGGCGGTCACCGGGCCCCGGTTTTCCAGCCAGTGGACCGTATTATGGTCTTCCGGCCAGCCGACGTCGGGGCCGTAATCGGTGGCGATACCGTTACGATGATCGGTGATGGTCCCCTCAAGGATAAAAACGGTACCGGGGCGATCGATATGATCGTGCACCGGACCAAAGACCGCGCCGGGGGCGAGCGTTACCCTGCGCATGCGAAGCTGTCGACCGTCCATGCCTGCGATCTCCGGGCCCAGATCGACGATGGAGAGTAGTTCAACGGTAACGCCCTGGGTTTCTGGTGCGGTTTCTTTGTGGCTCATGACGGTGCCCTCCTGAGACAAGTTTAGCCTTCAGGGAGCAGGGCGGGAGGGAATAAAAAAGGCCGCGTCTGCGGCCTTTCGAAGGGATTACTCAGTGACTTTCTTTTCCAGCTCGCTGGCACCTTCTTTGGTTTTGTTCCAGCCTTTCTCAGCGCCTTCTTTGGTGGCATCCCACCCTTTCTCGGTGCCTTGTTTGGTTTTATGCCAGGCTTTCTGGGAATCTTCGCTGACCTTGCTGCCCAGGCTCTCGCTTTTACCTTCCGCAGCATGCTTCTGTTTCAGCTTCAGCTCTTCACCTTTGTTCTGCTCTTCGTGCAGTTTTTGCTTCGCCTCGTTGGCGTTTGCGTTCGCCGCAGCGACGGTATCGTCAGTTGCATGTGTGGTCGCAGCAAATACTGGGGAAGCCAGCAGAACGGCAGATAATGCGATAATTGTTTTTTTCATAATATCCTCATTTAACGTTATCGGTTATGAGCGTGATTCAGCATGGCACAGGCGAAACGGGATGGCTTTAGGAAAAAACTGTAATGAGATCAATATGCCCTGATGAGGGATATTTCGCCTGAGGATTATCCAAAGGATAAAAAGCCTATTTCTGCGAGGGCGGCGAGGGTCAGAAGAATGAAGATAATAACGGTTATGGGTCTGTACATGGTGGGGTTCCTTCCGGGTTGAGCGGCTATTCCGTAGCGCTGGGTGGTGTGGGTAATTTTGCACAGGAGATGCGGGAAGGGGGTTGATGTTTGTCAAAGGGATGGACGGAACTGTGGGAATGGGGCACAAAAAAGCCCGCAGGGCTTGCGCCGTGCGGGCTCTTAGGACTTCATCGGATGACTCTGGTAATCACCGATGGAGAATTTTGGTGGAGCTGGCGGGAGTTGAACCCGCGTCCGAAATTTCTACATCCTCGGTACTACATGCTTAGTTTGTCTTTACATTCGCACGCCAGCTGCGGACAGACACGCCACTAACGAACTAGCCTGATTAGTTTTAACGCTTCAACCCCAGGCAGGGCTTCCACGCGATCTCTTTTGGGTTTGACCTCTCTTTGATCCCCGTCTTAAGAGCGGAAGCTAGGGAGAGAGGGCTCAGAGCAGGTTATTAAGCTGCTAAAGCGTAGTTTTCGTCGTTTGCGACTATTTTTTTGCGGCTTTTAACGAGGCAAACCGCCCCTCGGCATGCACCTTGGGTTTCGCAAATCCCGTCGAATCCAGAATCAGCCCCAATAGTGTTGAACTGAGTATACCAGATTTCACTTCCTGGATACCAGCCCGGAACGCTAACTTATTGAATAGTACAATAAGTGTGCAGAATCAACGTCCTGCGTTTTTCATAATGCGCGCTTTGTCCAGCTGCCACTCGCGCTCTTTCAGGTCAGTACGTTTGTCGTGCTGTTTTTTACCTTTCGCGACGCCAACTTTCACTTTGCACCAGGCGTTTTTCCAGTACAGCGACAGGGCGACCACGGTGAAACCTTCACGGTTGATTCGTCCGTAGAGGGACTCCAGTTCACGCTTGTTCAGCAGCAGTTTGCGGGTGCGCGTTGGGTCACACACGTAGTGTGAGGAGGCGACGGTCAGCGGTGTAAAGTTCGCGCCGAACAGGAAGGCTTCGCCATCTTTCAGGATCACGTAGCTATCGCCGATGTTGGCTTTCCCGGCGCGCAGCGATTTTACTTCCCAGCCCTGCAACGCAAGGCCAGCTTCGAATTCTTCTTCAATGAAATACTCGTGGCGAGCACGCTTGTTGAGCGCAATGGTCGCCGAGCCTGGTTTATGTGCTTTTTTCTTCGTCATAAGTGTCGTAAAGCCGTCGGTAATCTGATTTCAAAAAGTCACCTCATTGCGTCCTGTGAGGTCTAACGCGCTATCTTAGCACGAGATGAGGCTTAGCGTTTTTTTAACAGGTGATAAATGTTATTATTTGTCCGTTGTGTGACCATGGGAAATGCTATGCCTCAGATTAGCCGTACTGCGCTTGTGCCTTACAGCGCGGAACAAATGTATCAGTTAGTGAACGATGTTCAGTCTTATCCAGAATTTATTCCGGGATGCACCGGGAGCCGCGTTCTGGAGTCCGGCCCGACGCAGATGACCGCGGCGGTGGATGTCTCCAAAGCGGGGATCAGCAAGACGTTCACCACCCGCAATACGCTGACCAGCAATCAGAGTATTTTGATGCATCTGGTGGATGGTCCGTTTAAAACCCTGATGGGGGGCTGGAAGTTTACGCCGCTGAGCGCTGACGCCTGTCGCATCGAGTTCCAGCTGGACTTTGAATTTACCAATAAGCTGATTGAGCTGGCGTTTGGCCGCATCTTTAAAGAACTGGCTTCGAATATGGTTCAGGCGTTCACCACCCGCGCCAAAGAGGTTTACAGTGTCGCATAAGATTGCTGTAGAAGTGGTCTACGCGCTGCCGGAGAAGCAGTATCTGCAGCGCGTGACGCTGGAAGAGGGGGCAACCGTTGAGGCAGCTATCCGCGCTTCCGGCATCCTCGAACTTCGCCGCGATATCGACCTGGCGAAAAATAAGGTCGGGATTTATAGCCGTCCGGTGAAGCTTGGTGATGTGGTGAAAGAGGGCGACCGGGTGGAGATTTATCGTCCGCTGATTGCCGACCCGAAAGAGCTGCGACGTCAGCGTGCGGAGAAAGCGGGTAAGTAGCGTGTTTTCCCCTCACCCTGACCCTCTCCCCAAAGGGGCGAGGGGATAAAAGAAAAACAAAAAAGGTGCTCAATGAGCACCTTTTTGCATTTCTGACTTCTGATTATTTGGTCAGGGCAGGCTTGTTGTCGATGTTGGTCAACACACCGGCGCTGCTGAAGGTCAGCGTCAGGGTCTGCTGGGTCGCATCTTCGTGGCCCGGCTTCTGACGGAATACATAGAACCAGGTGTTAGTGCCGAACGGATCGGACATCATCGGGGTTCCCAGTGTATAAGCGACCTGCTGTTGTGTCATCCCCACACGGATTTTGGACACATCGTTAGGGGTAAGGTAGTTCCCCTGGTTGATGTCAGGACGGTAAACCACTTTCTCCAGAGTGGAACAGCCTGCGGTCAACATCAGAAGAACCGCTGCGGCAGCGGTCAGCATTTTACAACGCATAGTGATTTGATTCCTTTTCGGGCCCGAGCAGAACGCGGCTCATATGTAATATGCCGATGATAATAGACCTTGCCCCACTTTGAAACCGGTCTGGCGGCGTTTTTGTTGTTCTGTATGACCCTGAGATCCCGAAAAAGTTTATGCCGCCAGCAGTTCTTTCGCGTTTGCGAGCGTGTTACGCGTGACTTCGCTGCCGCCGAGCAGGCGTGCCAGCTCCTGCAGACGCGCACGTTTATCCAGCGGCTTCATGTGCGTTTCGGTCATTTCGCCGTCGGTTTCTTTGCTGACGATAAAGTGGTGGTGGCCACAGCCCGCGACCTGCGGTAGGTGGGTGACACACATCACCTGCGTTGATTCGCCTAGCTGGCGCAGCAGTTTGCCCACCACCGCCGCCGTTGGGCCGCTGATGCCGACATCCACTTCATCGAAAATCAGCGCCGGGGTTTCCATTTTACGCGCGGTAATCACCTGAATCGCCAGTGCAATACGCGACAGTTCACCTCCGGATGCCACTTTGGAGATAGCCTGCAGCGGCTGCCCCGGGTTGGTGGTGACGCGGAACTCGATGCGGTCTGCACCTTCCGCCGTCAGGTGGTTCTCTTCAAAGCGAACATCAATGGTGAAGACGCCGTGCGGCATCGCCAGCGTGTGCATGCTGTCGGTGATGTGCTGGCTTAGCTCCTGGGCGTAATGCTGACGGATTTCATGCAGCTTTTGTGCTGTCGCCAGCGCCTGTTCATGATGCAGGTTCACCGCCAGAGAGAGGGTTTCCTGCGAGTCAGCCTGATCGTCAAGCTGCTGCTGTTCTTCCAGCAGAGACTGATAGTAGCCCGGCAGCTCTTCCGGCGTGACGTGGTGCTTGCGCGCCAGTGAAATCTGACGGGAGATGCGCTGCTCCAGCTCAAACAGACGGTTCGGGTCGAGATCCAGACGTTCACAGTAGTGGCGCAGTTCGTCACTGGCTTCGGAGATCTGAATCGCCGCTTCTTCCAGCATATCCAGGACGCCAGAAAGCTTGCTGTCCATGCCGACCAGTTCGGTAATGAGCTGGCGGACGTTATACAGCTGGCTCTGCAGGTTCACGTCTTCGCCATCCGCCAGCATGTTGAGCGCATTCTGGCTGGTTGAGAGCAGGTGACCGCTGTTCGCCAGACGCTTGTATTCTTCGTCGATTTGCTCAAACTCACCCGGCTGCGGATTGAATTCGTTCAGCTCTTTAAGCTGGTACGCCAGCAGCTCCGCACGTGCGGCGCGCTCCTGGCTTTGCTGCTGGTGCTGGGCAAGTTCACGGCAGCTCTGATGCCACTGGCGATAGTGTTCCGCCATAAGCTGCGTAAGCGCGTACTCACCCGCATAGCCATCGAGCAGCGCTTTCTGCTGTTCAGGTTTGACGAGTTGCTGGTGCGCGTGCTGACCGTGGATCTGGATAAGCAGCTGGCCGAGTTCGCGAAGCTGGGAGAGCGGGACCGCCGTGCCGTTGATAAAGCCACGTGAACGACCGTCGCTGCTGATCACTCGGCGAAGTAAACACTCACGTCCATCTTCAAGCTGGTTTTGCTCCAGCCAGCGCTGGGCTGCAGGGGTGTCTTTCAGGGAGAAGCGGGCGCACAGGTCGGCACGGTTTGCGCCCATGCGCACCATATCGCCCTCTGCGCGGCCGCCAAGGCACAAGCCGAGGGCATCAATGGCAATGGATTTACCTGCACCGGTTTCCCCGGTGATCGCCGTCATGCCGCTGTGGAAATCGATCTCAAGCTCACGAACAATGGCAAAGTTGCTGATGGTCAGTTGTGCCAGCATAATTGTTTTCCTGTATGAAAAACCATAACTGTGTTTCCATACAGTATAAACTGGTTTTATATACAGTAAAGTACTGGATGCAAAATCAGAACAATTTTTTTGACCAGCCAAGCTTCGAACTTAATGTGTTGAAATAGCTGTAATCTTTCGGGTGAATCAGATTCAGATGGTAATCACACCGACGAATCAGAACATCTTCACCTTCCTGGATCGGCAGCGCTATCTGGCTGTCGCAGCTGATCTCCAGGTCGTTACGGCGATGCGAGAAGCGCAGACGTATCGTGCTGTCGCCGTTGATGACCAGCGGGCGGGCGGAGAGCGTGTGCGGAAACATCGGCACAAGGGTGATGGCATCCAGCGAAGGCGTCAGGATCGGGCCGCCGGCAGAAAGCGAGTAGGCGGTTGAGCCGGTCGGAGTGGAGATAATCAGCCCGTCGGAACGCTGGGAGAAGGCAAAGATTTCGTCGATGTAAACTTCGAACTCGATCATGTGCGCCACTTTTCCGGGGTGAAGAACCACCTCGTTAATCGCGGTGCTGATGCGCTTCTGGCAGTCCTGCTGGCACACCTGCGCTTCCAGTAAAAAGCGTTTTTCACTGATATAGTGGCCTTCCAGCACGTCGGCCAGCTGCTGCTGCGCATTGTCCGGGTCGAGATCGGTTAAAAAGCCGAGATTGCCACGGTTGATGCCGATGACCTTAATGTCATAGCGCGCCAGCGTGCGGGCCGCGCCGAGCATGTTGCCGTCGCCGCCCACCACCACGGCGAGATCGGCCTGTTGGCCAATTTCCGCCAGCGTGCCGGTTTTGACGCTCTTCAGCTGCAGCTCCTGCGCAATCTGCTGCTCGACCATCACTTCATAGCCTTTGCTACACAACCAGCGATACAACATTTCATGTGTCGTTAGTGCGGTAGGATGACGCGGATGCCCGACGATCCCAATACACCTGAAATGATTATTCATTTTCTGGAGGTCCTTGTGCCTGATGAATGATGACAATCTGTCTTGTTCCCTTGAATCCCGGAAACTGATCCCCATAATAAGCGAAGTTAGCGAGATGAATGCAGAAAAACGCGGAGAAATTCATGAGTAGTAAAGAACAGAAAACGCCTGAGGGGCAAGCCCCTGAAGAAATTATCACGGAACAGCACGATGAAGTTGAGGCTGTAGAGCCAGACGCATCTGCTGAGCAGGTGGACCCGCGCGATGAAAAAATTGCGAATCTGGAAGCCCAGCTGGTAGAAGCACAGAATCGCGAACGCGATGGTGTTCTGCGCATCAAGGCGGAAATGGAAAACCTGCGTCGTCGTACCGAGCAGGACGTTGAGAAGGCGCATAAATTTGCGCTGGAAAAATTCGTCAACGAACTGCTGCCGGTAATTGATAGCCTCGATCGCGCGCTGGAAGTGGCTGACAAAGCGAATCCGGACAACGCGGCAATGATCGAAGGTATCGAACTGACGCTGAAATCCATGCTCGACGTGGTGCGTAAGTTTGGCGTGGAAGTGATTGCCGATACCGACGTACCGCTGGATCCAAACGTTCACCAGGCGATTGCTATGGTGGAGTCAGAAGAGGTGGAAGCCGGTAAAGTGCTGGGCGTGATGCAGAAAGGTTACACCCTGAACGGCCGTACCATTCGCGCTGCGATGGTGACCGTGGCGAAAGCGAAAGCGTAATTTGCCATTCGTAGTGCCGGGTGGCGATTTCGCCTTACCCGGCCTACAGCCTTACTCAGCAATACTTTCGCGCAGGGGTTTTACGGGCAGGACTTTCACCTGCTTAATCATGTTGTCCTGCACGTCCAGGATATCAATATCGTACTGCTCAATGCGCACCCGCGTGCCCGTCGCCGGGATCTCTTCCAGCGCTTCCAGAATCATCCCGTTAATGGTTCGAGCCTCATCTTCCGGCAAATGCCAGTTAAAGGCTTTGTTGAGTTCACGAATGTTTGCACTACCGTCAATCAGCACCGAGCCGTCGTTTTGCGGGGTGACCTCTTCCGCGAGGGAAGGCGACATTGACGTGGTAAAGTCCCCGACAATTTCTTCCAGAATATCTTCGACCGTCACCAGCCCCTGAATATCGCCGTACTCATTGACCACAAGGCCGACCTTCTTCTTGTTGCGCTGGAATTTCACCAGCTGCGTGCTGAGCGGGGTTCCTTCCGGCACGTAGTAAATCTCGTCGGCGGCGCGCAGCATCACCTCTTTGGTGAACTCTTTTTTCTCGGTCATCAGACGGTAGGCTTCGCGCACGCGCAGCATGCTGATGGCGTCATCCAGCGAGTCGCGATACAGCACAATGCGCCCGTGCGGAGAGTGCGTCAGCTGGCGAACGATGGCTTTCCAGTCGTCATTGATGTCGATACCGACGATTTCGTTACGCGGCACCATGATGTCGTTTACGCTCACCTTTTCCAGATCCAGCACCGACAGGAGCATGTCCTGATTTCGTCGGGAGATCTGCGAGCGGGATTCATGCACGATGGTGCGAAGCTCCTCTTTGCTGAGCGCGCTGCTGATGGTGACATCGGCTTTGATCCCCACCATCCGCATCAGGACGCGCGTCACCATGTTCAGAAGCCAGACCAGCGGCATCATCAGGATCAGCAGCGGTGCCAGCAGGAAGCTGCTCGGATAGGCGACTTTCTCAGGGTAAAGCGCGGCGATGGTTTTCGGCAGCACTTCGGCAAATACCAGCACCACGAACGTCAGCACGCCGGTGGCAATCGCCACCCCGGCGTTGCCGTACAGGCGCATCCCGACAATTGTGCCGAGGGCTGAGGCAAGAATGTTGACAAGGTTGTTGCCGATGAGCACCAGGCTTATCAGGCGATCCGGCTTGCGGAGCAGTTTTTCAACGCGACGGGCGGCACGGTTACCCTGTTTAGCACGATGACGTAACCGGTAGCGGTTTAAGGTCATCATGCCGGTTTCCGAGCCGGAGAAATAGGCGGAGATGACCACCATGACGATCAGGATAACGATCAGCGTGGTGGTAGAGATGTGTTCCAGGGGGAACTCCTTTTGTTACTTAGCCAGCAAATTGCTGTATGAAGCGGCTGCCAAAATAGGCAAGGGTGAGAATGCCCGCACCCGCGACGTTGAACCAGACCACGCGACGACCGCGCCAGCCTTCATGATAATGGCCCCATAACAGGACAATATAGACAAACCACGCGATGATGGAGAGCACCGCTTTATCGATATTCTCCACGCTGAACAGGTTCTTCATGTAAAACAGGCCCGTGCAGAGCGTCAGCGTCAGCAGCACCACGCCCACCTGGGTGATGTGGAACATCTTACGCTCAATGACCATCAGCGGCGGCATTTCATGGTTAAACGCCAGCTTTTTGTTTTTCAGCTGGTAGTCAATCCAGGCGAGCTGCATGGCGTAAAGCGCGGCGATGATCAGCGTCGCGTAGGCAAAGAGCGACAGGCCGATATGCACCAGCATCCCCGGAGTGGCCTCCAGATGCGTAATGAATTCATTAGGCATAAAGGTGGCGAGGGCCAGATTGATCAGCGCGAAGGTATAGACAATCGGCAGCAGCAGCCAGCCGCGATTTTTAGACGCGACGATGGTCATTACCGTACAGATCATCAGGCTGACCAGCGAGCCGACGTTGAGGACGCTCAGGTTTTGCACGCTGCCGTCGCCGGGAATGATGCGTGATTCCAGCGCAAACGCGTGGCTAATCAGTGCGATTACCGCGGAAAGAATAGCCATGCGCCGCCAGCCGCTGTTTTTTTGCAGCAGGCCGGGAACGATCAGCGCGAGGCTGACAGAGTAGGCAACAAGGGCGATCAGTGCGAAAACAGGCATATAGGCATCGACAGTTGTCTTAATAAGAAAGAGAAGCAGTATAACGTTACGTGACGCCTGCTCCAACCGTTGCATAACAACAAAGGCGCCTTCATGTTATACTCCGGCAAAATTCTGTGTATGTGTCGCCCATGGCGGCCCAACGTTTCTACTCAGGCGAGAGACAATGTTTGATAATTTAACCGATCGTTTGTCGCGCACGCTGCGCAACATCAGCGGCCGCGGACGCCTTACTGAAGAGAACATCAAGGAAACGCTGCGCGAAGTGCGCATGGCGCTGCTGGAAGCAGACGTCGCGTTGCCGGTTGTTCGTGATTTTATCAACCGCGTAAAAGAGAAGGCGGTTGGTCATGAAGTTAACAAGAGCCTGACCCCGGGTCAGGAGTTCGTCAAAATCGTTCGTAATGAACTGGTTTCGGCGATGGGCGAAGAGAACCAGGTGCTTAACCTGGCGGCTCAGCCGCCGGCCGTGGTGCTGATGGCGGGCCTGCAGGGTGCAGGTAAAACGACCAGCGTCGGTAAGCTGGGTAAGTTCCTGCGTGAAAAGCACAAGAAGAAAGTGCTGGTGGTCTCTGCGGACGTCTATCGCCCGGCGGCGATCAAACAGCTGGAAACCCTGGCCGAGCAGGTCGGCGTAGATTTCTTCCCGTCCGACGTGGCGCAGAAGCCTGTCGACATCGTTAACGCGGCGCTGAAAGAAGCGAAGCTGAAATTCTACGACGTGCTGCTGGTGGATACCGCCGGTCGTCTGCACGTTGACGAAGCGATGATGGACGAAATCAAGCAGGTACATGCCTCTATCAACCCTGTAGAGACCCTGTTCGTTGTCGACGCCATGACCGGTCAGGATGCGGCGAATACCGCGAAAGCGTTTAACGAAGCGCTGCCGTTAACCGGCGTAGTGCTGACCAAAGTGGACGGTGACGCCCGCGGCGGTGCGGCGCTCTCGATTCGTCACATCACCGGTAAGCCGATTAAATTCCTCGGCGTGGGCGAGAAAACTGAAGCGCTGGAGCCGTTCCACCCGGATCGTATTGCCTCCCGTATCCTCGGCATGGGCGACGTGCTGTCGCTGATCGAAGATATCGAGAGCAAGGTTGACCGCGCGCAGGCCGAGAAGCTGGCCAGTAAGCTGAAAAAAGGCGACGGTTTCGATCTCACCGACTTCCTTGAGCAGCTGCGTCAGATGAAAAACATGGGCGGCATGGCCAGCCTGATGGGCAAACTGCCGGGCATGGGCCAGATCCCTGACAACGTGAAAGCGCAGATGGATGACAAGGTGCTGGTGCGTATGGAGGCGATCATCAACTCGATGACCCTCAAAGAGCGCGCTAACCCGGATATCATCAAAGGTTCCCGTAAACGCCGTATCGCAGCCGGTTGCGGCATGCAGGTGCAGGACGTTAACCGCCTTCTGAAACAGTTCGACGACATGCAGCGCATGATGAAGAAAATGAAGAAAGGCGGCATGGCGAAGATGATGCGCGGCATGAAAGGCATGATGCCACCCGGTTTTCCAGGGCGTTAATCGCTTTTGAGATTGCTTTTTGCCCGAAAATGAGTAAAATTTTCGGGCTTTTAATATGACACCCGGGCTCCGTTCCTCGATGGGGCCCGGTTGTTTTATTCACACAAGAGGATGTTATGGTAACTATTCGTTTAGCTCGTCACGGCGCTAAAAAGCGTCCGTTCTACCAGGTTGTTGTGACTGACAGCCGTAATGCACGCAACGGTCGCTTCATCGAGCGCGTTGGTTTCTTCAACCCACTGGCCGCTGGCGCAGAAGAAGAAACTCGTCTGGATCTGGATCGTATCGCTCACTGGGTTGGCCAGGGCGCTACTGTTTCCGATCGCGTTGCTACGCTGATCAAAGCAGCAAACAAAGCAGCTTAATCTGTCACGGTGGTCATGATGAGCAATAAAGCACCTGTTGAACCGATCGTATTGGGAAAAATGGGTTCTTGCTACGGTATCCGTGGTTGGCTCAGAGTGTTTTCCTCCACTGAAGACGCTGATAGCATTTTTGATTACCAGCCCTGGTTTATCCAGAAAGGCGGTAAGTGGGAAGAGGTCGAGCTGGAAAGCTGGCGTCACCACAATCAGGACATCATCATCAAGCTGAAAGGCGTTGACGATCGTGATGCCGCGAATGCGCTGACTAATTGTGAAATTGTCGTGGATTCGTCGCAGTTGCCACAGCTGGAAGAGGGCGACTACTACTGGAAAGACCTTATGGGTTGCCAGGTAGTCACTACCGAAGGCTACAGCCTGGGTAAAGTCATCGATATGATGGAAACCGGGTCAAATGACGTTCTCGTCATTAAGGCAAACCTGAAAGATGCATTTGGCATCAAGGAGCGGTTGGTTCCGTTCCTCGATGGACAGGTTATCAAGAAAGTCGATCTCACTACTCAAACCATTGAAGTAGATTGGGATCCTGGTTTTTAAATTCTCCGGATAAACGGTAAAAGACGGCGCTATGTGGATTGGCATAATTAGCCTGTTTCCTGAAATGTTCCGCGCGATTACCGATTACGGGGTAACTGGCCGGGCAGTAAAGAATGGCCTGCTGAGCATCCAGAGCTGGAGTCCTCGTGACTTTACTCATGACCGGCACCGTACCGTGGACGATCGTCCTTACGGCGGCGGACCGGGGATGCTAATGATGGTGCAACCCTTACGGGACGCCATTCACACAGCAAAAGCCGCGGCAGGTGAAGGCGCAAAGGTGATTTATCTGTCACCTCAGGGACGCAAGCTTGATCAAGCGGGCGTGAGCGAACTGGCGACGAATCAAAAGCTGATTCTGGTCTGTGGACGCTACGAAGGGATAGATGAGCGCGTAATTCAAACCGAGATTGACGAAGAATGGTCTATCGGCGATTACGTTCTCAGCGGTGGTGAGTTACCCGCAATGACGCTGATTGACTCCGTCGCCCGGTTCATTCCGGGGGTTCTGGGCCATGAAGCTTCGGCAACGGAAGATTCCTTTGCCGATGGGTTGCTGGACTGTCCACACTATACTCGTCCTGAAGTGTTAGAAGGGATGGAAGTACCGGCAGTGTTACTGTCTGGAAACCATGCCGAGATACGTCGCTGGCGTTTGAAGCAGTCGCTGGGCCGAACCTGGCTTAGAAGACCTGAACTTCTGGAAAACCTGGCTCTGACTGAAGAGCAAGCAAAGTTGCTGGCCGAGTTCAAAACAGAACACGCGCACCAGCAGCATGAACATGATGGGAATGCGTAATACGCTCCCGAATATCAGTTTACCCAGGATAAGAGATTAAATTATGAGCAACATTATTAAGCAACTTGAACAAGAGCAGATGAAGCAGGACGTACCTTCCTTCCGTCCAGGTGACACCGTGGAAGTGAAAGTATGGGTTGTTGAAGGTTCCAAAAAACGTCTGCAGGCATTCGAGGGCGTGGTTATCGCTATTCGTAACCGCGGTCTGCACTCTGCATTCACTGTTCGTAAAATTTCCAACGGCGAAGGCGTTGAGCGTGTCTTCCAGACTCACTCTCCGGTAGTTGACAGCATTGCTGTTAAACGTCGTGGTGCTGTACGTAAAGCTAAACTGTACTACCTGCGTGAGCGTACTGGTAAGTCTGCTCGTATTAAAGAGCGTCTGAACTAAGATTCGCTTAAGCGACATCCTGTTAGAAAGGGCTGGCCGAAAGGCTGGCCCTTTTTTTATCCCTGCGCATTTCTCACGTTAACCCTTTTGTCATAAATCATTTACAATGCTTGCCTCTTGAATGGAGGGGACGTGGATAACGTACTGCATCAGCCTAACCGGAAACGCGCAGCGGCCTTGACCGCGCTGTTTGCGATCCTGCTGATCGTGGTAGCGCCGCTTATCTCCGTCTCCTTGCAGAAAGATCCCATGAGCGCCATGCCGGGCATGCATCATGACATGAGCATGATGTCGATGGACGAGCATCACGGCGATATGCCGCATACGATGCCTGTCGACCATGCGGAAGCGTGCGGCTACTGCGTGCTGTTAGCGCATGTCCCGGGCGTGATGCTGGCGCTGATCGTCCTGCTCAGCGTGGTGCTGCAAAGGCTTCGCGTTAAGCCGCCGCGCCAGGCGGTCAGCCACTGGCACTTTTTCCCCTGGCTTTACCCTGATACCCGCGCGCCGCCGCGGCAGTCTGCTTTTTCCCTTTAAAAAATAAATCGATAACTTACTGCCTTAAAAAGGAAAAGTATGACTACCTGCACTCCGCGCGCGGCATGGGGAAACCTGCTGCGTCGCCTCCATTTCTACGTCGGGCTTTTTGTTGGTCCGTTTATCTTCTTTGCCGCGCTGACCGGTACGCTGTATGTGGCGACCCCGCAGCTTGAGAATGCGCTCTACCGGCACGCGCTCCACACGAATTCCGTAGGCGAGTTGCAGCCGCTGGCGGAGCAAATCGCCGTGGCGGAAAAAACCGTTGGATCGGATGTGCGTTTGCACGCCGTGCGTCCGGGGCTGGCTGAAGGCGAAACTACCCGCGTGATGTTTGCTGACCCGACGCTTGGGCCATCGGAGAATCGGGCTATTTTTATTGATCCGGTAAGCCTGGCGGTGCTGGGAGATATGACGGTATACGGCACCAGCGGGATTTTACCGCTGCGTCAGACCATTGATTATCTGCATACCTCTCTGATGCTGGGCGATGTGGGGCGACTCTACAGCGAGCTTGCGGCCTCCTGGATGTGGGTTGCCGCGCTGGGCGGTGTTGGCCTGTGGTTTTATACTCGACCCAAACGGCGGATCAATAATCGCTTCCAGAATCGTCGTCGCCTGCATGTGACCCTGGGCTGGAGTCTGCTGGGTGGAATGCTGCTGTTCTCTGCAACCGGCCTGACCTGGTCCCAGTGGGCAGGCGGGAACGTCGATAAGCTGCGGGCAGAGTTGAACTGGCTCACCCCGCAGGTGAACACGACGCTTTCCGGCCAACAGGAGATTGTGGATGAGCATGCCGAACACCGGGGCCATCACGGCGGAATGATGATGCCGGAAATGGCGATGGATCTGACGCAGTTTGACGGAGTATTAAGCGCGGCCCGTAACGCAGGAATTGATGCCAACAGGCTGGAGATCCGCCCGGCAAAAACGGCGGATAGCGCCTGGACCGTGACGGAAATCGATCGCAGTTGGCCGACTCAGGTGGACGCCGTTGCGGTTGATCCTTCGACGATGCAGGTCCTGGACAGAACCCGATTCGAGGATTTCCCGCTGATGGCAAAACTGACCCGCTGGGGGGTAGATTTCCATATGGGGATCTTATTCGGGCTGGTGAATCAGCTGCTGCTGGTGGCGTTCGGTCTCGCCCTGTGCGTGCTCATCATCTGGGGTTACCGGATGTGGTGGATGCGTCGTCCGGCACAGTCGGCAGTGAGTCCGGTACAAACGCTTTGTCAAAGCTGGCTGGCGCTGTCAGGGTGGGGAAGAGGGGTTACGCTGATAATCAGCGTACTGCTGGGGCTGGCCTTGCCGGTCATGGGCGTGAGTCTGGCGCTGTTTGTTCTGGTGGACTGGCTGCGCTGGCGAGCGGCAACCAGGGTGACGCTCGCCGAAACATCCGCTAAATAACCCTATGGCGTGCTGATCACCACTGCGACGCGGCGGTTTTCAGCGCGCCCTTGCGGGGTACTGTTGCTCGCAACCGGGTATTTTTGACCTAACCCCCGCGTGGTGAGATTGCTGCGCGGGATATTTGCGCCCTTCGCCCAGGCATCGGCCACGGCATTGGCGCGTTTTAACGACAGCGCTTCGTTGTAGCTTTCTTCACCATAATTATCCGTGTGACCGTCCATTCGCGCGTGGTTCAGGCCGGTTTCCGCCAGGCGAGAGGCCATGGACTGGATCTGCGTTTCACTTTCCGGACGCAGTCTGGCGTCATTTTTGTCAAACAGGATGGTGTCCGACATGCCAAGTGACCAGTCACCGTTCAGTTCGTTAAAACCGTAAGACTTCATCGCCGAAATTTGCTCAGGAGTAAATTTACCTTCCGGCGGCGACTGACAGCCTGCCAGAACCAGTGAGGCCAGAACTATCGGCGCGAAGTAACGTTTTAACATAGTGTATCCCTTCTAACTTGTTGTTTTCGTACGCTGGTTTTTCACCTGGTACATGTTGCGGTCAGCCCTCTCCAGTAATGCCTCCACGGAAGCATTTTCCCACGCCAGAGCAAAGCCAATGCTGAGTGACATCGATGCTTTTTGTCCGTTATGAAGATCAAACGGACGGATAAACTGCTGCGATAGCGCAGCACAAATATGTTGAACCTCAAGTTCAGAGTGCACGCCGTACAGCACCATGGCAAATTCATCCCCGCCAAGGCGGTATGCCTGGTGACGTTTGTCGCCAAACTCCATCATCCTGCTGGCGACTTCAATCAGCACGCAGTCTCCTGCCGCATGTCCCCAGGTGTCGTTAATAAACTTAAAATTATCACCGTCGAGGAAGAGCAGGGCCGAGTTCGTTTTGGCAGAAGGGTCGTTCATTAAGGCCGCAATGCTGTTACGAAAAGCCGCGCGGTTGGCAAGACCGGTGAGCGGGTCGTGCATGGCGGTACGCAGCAGCTGGGCGTTTTTCGCCTGGAGCTTGAGTTGCCACTCCTCCATCTCATCCAGAAGGCTGTTAAAGTCCTCACCAAACTGGTGAAACTCTTCGATACGGCCGTCTTTCACCCGGCGGGAGAAGTTACGGTTAGTACGAACGTCATGCACCACGTCGGTGATGTTTTGCAGGGCCGTGACCATCCCGTGATGCAAAGACTGGGTAATAGTGAGTGCGACGACGGTTGCAAAGAGAATACAGCCGGTCAGAACGGCAAACGACATCCAGATGAAATGGCCGATCAGGCTGTCACGCGCGGTAAGGCGAATTTCGCCAATCGTTGCGCCGTTATGCATGATGGGCTGCGCAACCGGTACGGGGAAAAGCCAGCGGCTGACCAGTGCGCCCAGCGTATCGTTGTTGTCTTCCGGGTTCCAGGACCAGTAGGCAAACCGCTTTTTATGCGCGTTAATAACCTCGGCCACGGCAAACTGGCCCTGTTTGCCCAGGGCGGCCAGCGTTTCGTTGGCCGCCAGCGAGTCGTTGAACACCAGCGACGCTTCCAGGCTGTGGCTCATTGTTGCGCCGGTTAATTCGAGATTTTTTTGCGCGTATTGTTTTAACGTCACGACGGAAGCAAAACAGAGCAGCAGCCATATTAACGTCATCGTGATGATGACGCTTATCATGCTGTTTCGCCTCAACGTTCTTTTAAACGTCGGACGTGGCGTTGAAGTGAAATCTTTATCCATGCTGCTTATTCCGTGCAAGCATTAATACATCCGGATTGACTCTTACGCCACTGCGCGTCAATGCATCCAGGTTGACGGCGAACCGTACCTGTCCGCGATCGATTATCAGGCAAAAGGCACTGCCAATTACACATTCCGGATTTTGCTCTGAGATTAATAGCAACGCTCTGCCCTGATATTGACTTATTAATTCAAGTTGTTTTGCCGGTGATTCAGACCCGAAATAGATCGCATCGCACGTCGCGGCCAGGGCTTCCCGATCGTTACGTACAATAACGGGAGTATAAGGTAACTCGCTATGCCCCTCATCGCCGCTGAGGGCGTGCGTATAGTGAGAAGTGGCGTAGACGCAGAGTTTAGGCTGCCCGGAAAGTGACGGCCATCGCGTATAGCTCACAATGCCTGAGACAATCGAGCGTACCGATTTATCCGTTTCCGTAAGTGTGCCTGCCGCCGCAGGGCCCACTATAAGGAACAGCGTTAGCACCAGAGTGAGTCGGAAAAAAGAGATCAAGAATAAATTTCTCACCAGAATCCGCCACATCGCTCTGGAAATAGATGTCCTTAAGAGTTGCGGGCAGAATACCATTGTTTATCAGGGCCGTCATTATGTCAGAAATAGCATGAGGCCGACCTAAGCTAAATCCTACTGTTGTTTATTTTCCGGTGGATGAAATTAGATTAATTCAGTCTGCTGGAACGCATACTTTCATCCATCCCTTGCTGCCATGACGCACGCAGTTTTGCCGCGTTTTCGGCTGTATCGCAACTGGCAGGGAAAGATTTGCCGGCTAATCCCCAGGCGTGAATAAACCCTTCTTCGCAGACTTTCTTCTGACCGTCAGCATAGCCGCGAAGATATTCGCTACGATCAACGTGTGTGTCGTTAAAACTATCGGCCAGGGCCTGGTTATCTTTAACCGGCAGGCCATTCATGGCGTCTTCTTTACCTGCATCAAACCAGGATGGGCTGGTCCAGTCGGGCTGGAAGGTGTAAGGATTGATCTGACAGCCCGTTAAAAACAGCGACAACAGCGCGAGAGCAATTGGACGCATAGCCATTCTCCTTTTTTCTTCAGCATAGCCTGGCTAAAGAAAACCTGTCTGTAATTTAAAGTTTACGTTTTTATCGGCTGATTTTTGCAATAAATTGGCGCATGTAAAGTAATGTGTACGTATTTTGGATTGAAATGTTTACTTTTTATGGTATCGTGGTTTCACCTCATTGAGGAAAACAACTATCGCAAACGAGCTTTACAGGATCGCCATCATGCAAAAAGACGCGCTGAACAACGTACATATCACTGACGAACAGGTGTTAATCACTCCGGATCAACTGAAAGCGGAATTTCCGCTGAGCGTCGCGCAGGAGGCTCAGATCGAGCACTCTCGCCAGACCATTTCTGACATTATCGCCGGCCGCGATCCGCGCCTGCTGGTGGTATGCGGTCCTTGTTCCATTCACGATCCTGAAACCGCCATTGAATATGCTCGTCGATTTAAAGCGTTAGCGGAGGAGGTCAGCGATAGCCTCTATCTGGTGATGCGCGTCTATTTTGAGAAGCCACGTACGACCGTCGGCTGGAAAGGGTTGATTAACGATCCGCACATGGATGGCTCGTTTGATGTGGAAGCAGGCCTGAAGATTGCGCGTCGGCTGCTGGTGGAGCTGGTCAGCATGGGGCTGCCGCTGGCAACCGAAGCGCTGGACCCGAACAGCCCGCAGTACCTGGGCGATCTGTTCAGCTGGTCGGCTATTGGTGCGCGTACCACGGAATCGCAAACCCACCGCGAGATGGCGTCGGGCCTGTCGATGCCTGTTGGCTTTAAAAACGGTACCGATGGCAGCCTGGCGACGGCGATCAACGCCATGCGCGCTGCCGCCATGCCGCACCGTTTCGTCGGTATCAACCAGGCGGGCCAGGTATGTCTCCTGCAAACGCAGGGCAACCCGGACGGCCATGTGATCCTGCGCGGCGGGAAAGCACCTAACTACAGCCCGGCGGACGTGGCGCAGTGTGAAAAAGAGATGGAGCAGGCGGGACTGCGCCCGGCACTGATGGTAGATTGCAGTCATGGTAATTCAAATAAAGATTACCGTCGCCAGCCTGCGGTTGCTGAATCCGTGATCGCACAGATCAAAGATGGCAACCGTTCGATTATTGGTCTGATGATTGAGAGCAACATTCATGAAGGCAATCAGTCGTCGGAACAACCGCGTAGCGCAATGAAGCACGGCGTCTCCGTGACGGATGCCTGCATCAGCTGGGAAACCACCGATGCGCTGCTGCGTGAGATCCACAAAGATTTGAACGGCCAGCTGGCGACGCGTCTGGCTTAAGAGGTTAGTTATGGTTGCTGAATTGACCGCATTGCGCGATCAAATTGATGAAGTGGATAAGGCGCTACTGGATCTGCTGGCGCGCCGCATGGCGCTGGTTGCCGAAGTCGGTGAGGTGAAAAGCAAATACGGCCTGCCGATTTACGTCCCGGAGCGCGAAGCCTCAATGCTGGCCTCTCGTCGCAAAGAGGCCCAGGCGCTGGGCGTTTCGCCGGATTTAATTGAAGATGTTCTGCGTCGCGTGATGCGGGAATCCTATTCCAGCGAAAACGACAAGGGCTTTAAAACCCTCTGCCCGTCCCTGCGGCCGGTAGTGATTGTCGGCGGTGCAGGACAGATGGGGCGTCTGTTTGAAAAAATGCTGACGCTTTCTGGCTATCAGGTGCGCATTCTGGAAAAAGAGGACTGGGGGCATGCCCCGGAACTCATCAAAGATGCCGGGATGGTTATCGTCAGCGTGCCGATCCACGTGACGGAGCAGATCATCGAAAAGCTGCCTCCTTTACCGAAAGACTGCATCCTGGTGGATCTGGCCTCCGTCAAAAATGGTCCGCTGCAGGCGATGCTGGCTGCGCATACGGGTCCGGTGCTGGGTCTGCACCCGATGTTTGGCCCGGACAGCGGCAGCCTGGCAAAGCAGGTGGTGGTTTACTGCGACGGTCGTCAGCCGGAAGCCTACCAGTGGTTCCTGGAACAGATTCAGGTATGGGGCGCGCGGCTGCACCGCATCAGCGCGGTCGAGCACGATCAGAACATGGCGTTCATTCAGGCGCTGCGCCACTTTGCGACGTTTGCCTACGGTCTGCATCTGGCGGAAGAGAACGTGCAGCTTGAACAGCTGCTGGCACTCTCTTCACCTATCTATCGTCTGGAGCTGGCGATGGTCGGGCGCCTGTTTGCTCAGGATCCGCAGCTTTACGCGGACATTATTATGTCCTCCGAGAACAATCTGGCGCTCATCAAGCGCTACTATCAGCGCTTTGGTGAAGCCATTACGCTGCTGGAGCACGGAGACAAGCAGGCGTTTATCGACAGCTTCCGCAAGGTCGAGCACTGGTTTGGCGATTACGCTCAGCGCTTCCAGAGTGAGAGCCGGACGCTGTTGCGCCAGGCAAATGACAGTCGCCAGTAATGCGATGATGTATATACTGAAAGCCAGCAATGCTGGCTTTTTTTATTTTGGGGAACTGTCATGGCCGAACCGCAGCTGCTGTTGAATTACACCGGGCATCTGCCTGAATGCCCAACGTGGAGCGCAGAAGAGCACGCGCTCTACTGGGCCGATATTCTGGAAGGGGAGATTCACCGCTATCATCTGCCGACGGCAGAACATACCGTGCTCTCATTCCATGAGGAGGTGGGCTGCTTCGCGCTGCGCGAGCGCGGCGGGTTTATCGTCGCCATGCGTAATGGCATCTGGCTTGCCGATAAGCATGGCCTCCTGCAGCGCAAGGTGTGCGATAACCCCTCTAACCCGCAGCTCGCACGCTTTAACGACGGCGGCACCGATTCTCTTGGGCAATTCTACGCGGGCACGTTTTGGGGGCCGGGAGATTACAACGGTGCCCTGCTGATGCGCATCGACAACGACCTGACGCCGAAAGTGATCCAGTGCGATATTCACGGCCACAACGGCTTAGCGTTTAGCCCGGATAATCAATGGATGTTTACCTCAGACACGCCAAACGGCGTTATTTATCGAACGCCGCTTGATGAGAAGGGCGAACCCGGCAGGCGTGAGGTGTTTCGTCAGTTTAAAGAGGGCGAAGGGATACCGGACGGCGCTGCCATGGATGTGGAAGGCTGCTACTGGAGCGCGCTGTTTGACGGCTGGCGTATTGCACGTTTTTCTCCGCAAGGGGAGCAGCTGGAAGAATACCGCATGCCGGTGCGTTGTCCGACGATGGTCTGCTTTGGCGGCGATGACATGAAAACGCTGTTTATTACCACCACGCGGGAAAATATGGATGCGGACGAGGTGGCGAAGTATCCGCTCTCCGGAGCCATCTTCACCCTGCCGGTTGACGTGGCAGGGATGAGGAAAAGCCGGTTTATCGAACGTTAAGCCGGGTCAACCGGGACCACGTTCTCGCTCGGATAGCAGCCCAGCACCTTCATGGAGCGCGTGATCTCGCCCAGTTCGCGCAGGGCTTTCTGCATGGATGCAGATTCCAGGTTGGCCTGGATATCAAGGTAGAACATCTCTTCCCACGGATTACCATGGATCGGACGTGATTCCAGCTTCGTCATGATCAGGTTGTGATTACGCAGCACCAGCAGGGCTTCAACCAGCGCACCGGCCTGTTGGCCGGTCGCCATCAGCAGCGTGGTTTTGGCCGGCACCTGGTCAGACACATTGATTGCCTTGCGTGCCAGCACCACGAAACGGGTGATATTTTGCGTCTGGTTCGCCAGGTTGCGTTCCAGTACCTGTAAACCATACAGCGCGCCGCCCGCTTCGCTGCCGAGCGCAGCGACGGTTGGGGAGTTAGCCTGCGCCACTTTTTCCATCGCCGCTGAGGTGCTTTCGGTGTACTCAATTTTCCAGTTCGGATAGCGGTTCAGGAACTGGCTGCACTGCTGGAACGGCTGTGGATGACTGTAAACCGTTTCGATCTTGCTCAGGTCGGTTGAGCCAGAGACCAGCACGCAGTGATCGATAGGGATCGTCAGCTCACCTACCAGCGACAGGCTGGTGTGCTGCAGCAAATCGTAGACGTCGTTGATGGCGCCGGAGCTGGTGTTCTCAATCGGCACGACGGCGTAATCCGCCTGGCCGGTCTCAACCTGATTAAAAATGTCGGCAAACTTGGCACAGCCGCTCTCAATAAATTCTTCGAAATGGCGTGCGGCATACTGTCGAGCGGCCAGGTGAGAATAAGAGCCTTTCGGCCCGAGAAAGGCGATACGCGCAGAGTGCGGATTGGTTTTATTCAGATGCTGCTGGAGCAGCGCTTGCTGGGTGAGAACGGAGTCTTCGATGATGAGCTGGAACAACCGGGTGATGTAGTGGGCATCGAGGTGATGCGCTTTGCCGAGCTGAATGAGACGTTCCAGCAGATCGCGCTCGCGGTCGATATCACGTACCGGGCGATGGGAGTCCAGCTTGGCTTTGCCCACTTCAACGGCAAGGGCGCGGCGTTCGGCCAGCAGCGCCAGCAGTTTCTCATCCAGCGCGCTGATTTTTACTCGCAGATCCAGTAACGGGTTTTCCGGTGTCATAGTGTTGCCTGTCTCATTTTATCGTTATCAATAAAAAAGGCCTCCCGCTGTGGGAGGCCTTGTTGTTCGTCTTCGCATTCTTTATCACGCAACGAAACGCCTCCCAGTCAGGGGAAGGTAAAAAAGAATGCGAAGAAGAACGGCGTAAGTTTCATAAAGTCATCCTGTGATTGATACCGTTAAAGTACCCGTACTGTTTTCACCCTGTCAATAAAAAACAAAAAACGCGCCCGAAGGCGCGTTGGCGGTACACTCAATTTAAAGGATTACTCTTCTTCAACTTCTTCCGCGAAGCTGGCGTCTTTCACCGATGTTGCGGCGCGACGGGCTTCACCTTTGTGTTGCACTTTATTGAGCTGCCGTTCCAGCTTGTTGATCAAATCGTTAATAGCGGTGTACATATCCTCGTGTTTTGCGCTGGCGACCAGATGGCCGTTTGGAGTATTGATAGTTGCGTCAGCGATGAAACCCTGCGGCTCCTTGGACAGGATGATATGTGGATTAATCAAATGAGTTTGCCATTTATCCAGTTTGGCGAGACGGTCTGCGACGTGCTGGCGGATTGCCGGAGTAATTTCCATTTGTTTACTGGTAATGTTCATTGTCATAAATTTTACCTCTTGTCTTTCCGTCTTGGTGATTCCAGCATACCCGACCTAATGTCAAAATGTGTGATTTAGATCACGTTATTTTGTCGGTTTTTGTCAGGGAACCTTTTTTGTGAGGCAGGGCAGGAAGAGGTGAGATTTACCTTGTCGAAGGCAAAAATTGGGGCCATAGTTGACTGGATGTATTGAGGCTATACGCTTCAGCGACGCGCTAAAATGAATAAAAAAACGGCAGCCTTCGGGCTGCCGTTTTGCATTGGGGCAAAATCAGGTGTTGCTGCTGTTCGCGGCGATGATTTTCGCCACTTTTTCAGCCTGAGCGGTCATCTGCATCTGACGGTAAGCATTTTCCATCAGCTTCAGGCCGTCGCGCGTTGCCTGAGTATCCGGATAATCACGCAGCATACCTTCTACGCGGTTAACCACGGCAACCCATGCGCCACGACGGGTATAGTATTCCGCTACGGAGTATTCATATTTCGCCAGACGATCTTTCAGGAACACCAGACGTTTGGTGGCGTCGGTCACGTACTGACTGTTCGGATAGCCGCGCACCAGCTTGGAGAAGTCATTAAAGGCATCACGCGCATGCTGCGGGTCACGGTCGGAACGATCCACGCCGAAAAAGCCCTGCAGCGCACTGTCGTCCAGCGCCATGTTGGTGAGGCCGCGCATGTACATCACGTAGTCGATGTTAGGATGAGTCGGGTTCAGACGCATGAAACGATCGATAGTTGCCTGAGCCAGCGGCAGGTCGGCATTTTTATAGTATGCGTAGATGAGATCTAACTGTACCTGCTGCGAATATGGACCAAATGGATAGCGATTATCCAACGCTTCCAGTTGCGTTATCGCCTGTTTCCAGTTACCGTCCTGCAACTTTTGTTGTGCAGTCGCATAGATTTCATTCGGCGGATTGTCAGGGACCTTTTCATTTGAACCGGAGCAGCCCACCAAAGCCAGGCTCAACGTGGCCGCTGCCACCAGATATTTCATGCGCGTCATGACGTTTTGACTTTCCTCAAATGTTTGTCCGGGAGAAACTCTGTTCCTGCTCCCGATTAAGACCAGCTACAATAGCACACTATATTAAACGGCAAAGCCGTAAAACCCAACGTTAAACGAAGAAGCAGTTTATGGCACAACGAGTAGAACTCACCGCAACAGTCTCCGAAAATCAGCTCGGTCAACGCTTAGATCAGGCTTTGGCCGAATTGTTCCCTGATTATTCGCGTTCACGCATAAAAGAATGGATCCTTGACCAGCGCGTGCTGGTAAACGGCAAGATCTGGGACAAACCAAAAGAGAAAGTGTTAGGTGGGGAAGCTGTCGCCATCAATGCTGAAATCGAAGAGGAAATCCGCTTCGAGCCGCAGGATATCCCACTGGACATCGTCTATGAAGATGATGACATTCTGGTGATCAACAAGCCGCGCGACCTGGTTGTTCATCCGGGCGCGGGGAACCCTGACGGTACGGTACTTAACGCACTTCTCCATTATTATCCGCCGATCGCGGATGTCCCGCGCGCGGGCATCGTGCACCGTCTGGATAAAGACACCACTGGTTTGATGGTGGTGGCGAAGACCGTTCCTGCTCAGACCCGTCTGGTGGAGTCGCTGCAGCTGCGCGAAATCACCCGCGAGTATGAAGCGGTAGCCATTGGGCATATGACCTCTGGCGGAACGGTGGAAGAGCCAATCAGTCGTCACCCAACCAAACGTACCCATATGTCGGTGCATCCGATGGGTAAACCGGCTGTGACGCACTATCGCATTATGGAGCACTTCCGTATTCATACGCGCCTGCGTCTGCGTCTGGAAACCGGACGTACTCACCAGATCCGCGTGCATATGGCCCACATTACCCATCCGCTGGTAGGGGATCAGGTATACGGTGGCCGCCCGCGTCCACCTAAAGGCGCATCGGATGAGTTCATCAGCGTATTGCGTAAATTCGATCGTCAGGCGCTGCACGCGACCATGCTGCGTCTTTACCACCCTATCACCGGTATTCAGATGGAGTGGCATGCGCCTATCCCGCAGGATATGGTGGATCTTATCGACGCCATGCGTGCTGATTTCGAAGAACATAAGGATCAAGTGGACTGGTTATGACCAAACTGATTGTCCCGGAGTGGCCATTGCCTGCTGGCGTGGCTGCCTGTAGTTCAACCCGTATTGGCGGTGTTAGCCAGGGCGCTTGGGAGTCTATGAACCTCGGTGCGCACTGTGGCGACAACCTGGAACACGTTGAAGAGAACCGCAGGCGTCTGTTTGCTGCGGGGAACTTGCCGTCGAAACCGGTCTGGCTGGAACAGGTTCATGGTAACGAGGTGCTGAAGTTGACGGGGGAACCCTATGCTTCTAAACGCGCTGATGCCTCTTACAGTAATACTCCGGGAACCGTTTGTGCCGTGATGACCGCCGATTGTCTGCCGGTTCTGTTCAGTAACCGTGCAGGTACCGAGGTGGCAGCAGCACACGCGGGCTGGCGTGGTCTGTGTGAAGGCGTGCTCGAAGAAACAGTCGCTTGCTTTAACGATGAGCCTGCCAATATTATGGCCTGGCTTGGCCCGGCCATTGGTCCTCGCGCTTTTGAAGTGGGGCCAGAGGTTCGCGAAGCCTTTATGGAAAAAGATCCGCAATCGGTTGAAGCCTTCCTGCCTTCGGGGGATAAATATCTGGCCGATATTTACCAGCTCGCCCGCCAGCGCCTGAACAACGTTGGCGTGTCGCAGATCTTCGGCGGCGATCGCTGCACATTCACCGAAAAGGGTGATTTTTTCTCCTATCGCCGCGACAAGACCACGGGGCGTATGGCAAGTTTCATTTGGCTGATATAACCTAAAGAATCAAGACGATCCGGTACGTGCCGTTTTCTTTTCACATAATTCAGGTCATTAACCTTGAATAATTGAGGGATGACCTCATTTAATCTCCAGTAGCAAATTTGACCTGTTATGGGAGGAGTTATGCGTCTGGATCGTCTTACTAATAAATTCCAGCTTGCTCTCGCCGATGCCCAGTCCCTCGCACTGGGGCACGACAACCAATTTATCGAACCTCTTCATTTAATGAGCGCCTTGCTGAATCAGGAAGGGGGATCGGTACGTCCTTTATTAACGTCCGCTGGCATTAATGCTGGCCAGTTACGCACCGCTATCGATCAGGCGCTGAGCCGTCTGCCGCAGGTAGAAGGTACCGGCGGCGACGTTCAGCCGTCGCAGGATCTGGTACGCGCGCTGAACCTTTGCGACAAGCTGGCGCAAAAACGTGGGGACAACTTTATTTCGTCAGAGCTGTTTGTTCTGGCGGCGCTTGAATCACGCGGCACCTTGACCGACCTGCTGAAATCTGCCGGCGCGACCACCGCCAATGTGACTCAGGCGATTGAGAAAATGCGCGGAGGTGAAAGCGTGAACGATCAGGGAGCCGAAGACCAACGTCAGGCTTTGAAGAAATTTACGGTCGATCTGACCGAGCGTGCTGAGCAGGGCAAACTTGACCCGGTTATCGGCCGTGATGAAGAAATCCGCCGTACGATTCAGGTACTGCAACGTCGTACCAAGAACAACCCGGTGCTGATTGGTGAACCTGGTGTCGGTAAAACTGCCATTGTTGAAGGGCTGGCGCAGCGTATCGTCAACGGTGAAGTGCCGGAAGGCCTGAAAGGCCGCCGCGTACTGGCACTGGATATGGGCGCGCTGGTGGCCGGTGCGAAATACCGCGGCGAGTTCGAAGAGCGTCTCAAAGGCGTGCTTAACGACCTGGCGAAGCAGGAAGGCAACGTTATCCTGTTTATCGACGAACTGCACACCATGGTCGGTGCGGGTAAAGCGGACGGCGCGATGGATGCCGGGAACATGCTGAAACCTGCGCTGGCGCGTGGTGAACTTCACTGCGTCGGTGCCACCACGCTTGACGAGTATCGTCAGTACATTGAGAAAGATGCTGCGCTGGAACGTCGTTTCCAGAAAGTGTTTGTTGCTGAGCCAAGCGTTGAAGATACCATCGCGATCCTGCGTGGTCTGAAAGAGCGCTATGAACTGCACCACCATGTGCAGATCACTGACCCGGCTATCGTTGCGGCGGCGACGCTTTCACATCGTTATATCGCCGATCGCCAGCTGCCGGATAAAGCGATCGACCTGATTGATGAAGCAGCTTCGAGCATTCGTATGCAGATTGACTCGAAACCGGAAGAGCTGGATAGACTCGACCGACGCATCATTCAGCTCAAGCTGGAACAGCAGGCGCTGAAGAAAGAGTCTGATGAAGCCAGTAAGAAACGCCTGGATATGCTCAATGAAGAACTGGACGATAAAGAGCGCCAGTACTCTGAGCTGGAAGAAGAGTGGAAAGCCGAGAAAGCGTCCCTTTCCGGCACTCAGACCATTAAAGCTGAACTCGAACAGGCCAAAATTGCCATAGAGCAGGCTCGCCGTGTCGGCGATCTGGCGCGGATGTCTGAACTGCAGTACGGCAAAATTCCTGAGCTGGAAAAACAGCTTGAGATAGCGACGCAGTCAGAAGGGAAAACGATGCGTCTGTTACGTAATAAGGTGACGGATGCAGAAATCGCGGAAGTGCTTGCTCGCTGGACCGGTATTCCGGTGGCGCGCATGCTGGAAGGCGAGCGTGAAAAACTGCTGCGCATGGAGCAAGATCTCCATAATCGGGTGATTGGCCAGAACGAAGCGGTTGAAGCGGTATCGAACGCTATTCGTCGTAGCCGTGCAGGGCTGTCCGATCCAAACCGTCCGATTGGTTCGTTCCTGTTCCTGGGGCCGACAGGGGTCGGTAAAACCGAGCTGTGTAAAGCGCTGGCTAACTTTATGTTCGACAGCGACGATGCGATGGTACGTATCGACATGTCCGAGTTTATGGAAAAACACTCCGTCTCACGTCTGGTCGGCGCGCCTCCGGGATACGTAGGTTATGAAGAAGGGGGGTACCTGACGGAAGCGGTTCGCCGTCGCCCTTATTCCGTCATCTTGCTGGATGAGGTGGAAAAAGCGCACCCTGATGTGTTCAACATCCTGCTTCAGGTGCTGGATGATGGCCGTCTGACCGACGGGCAGGGGAGAACGGTCGACTTCCGTAATACGGTTGTCATCATGACCTCGAACCTGGGTTCCGATTTGATTCAGGAACGTTTCGGCGAACTGGATTACGGTCATATGAAGGATCTGGTACTCGGTGTGGTCAGCCATAACTTCCGTCCTGAGTTCATCAACCGTATTGATGAAGTGGTGGTATTCCATCCTCTGGGTGAGAAACATATTGCGTCGATTGCGCAGATCCAGCTGCAGCGTCTGTACAAACGTCTGGAAGAGCGTGGGTATGAAATTCACATTTCCGACGAGGCGCTGAAGCTGCTGAGCGAGAATGGTTACGATCCGGTGTACGGTGCGCGTCCATTAAAACGTGCTATCCAGCAGCAGATCGAAAACCCGCTGGCGCAGCAGATCCTCTCCGGAGAGTTGATTCCGGGCAAAGTTATCCGTCTGGAAGCCAACGACGATCGCATTGTGGCAGTGCAGTAAGTCACAAAACGCAAAAACGAGCCGCTTGCGGCTCGTTTTTGTTTAAAAACCAGGCGAAAATTGAGGTCTGGAGTTGGTTTTGCCTGGAAAGTGAGCAGTCAGTAAATAAATTTCACTTTATCCTTGCAGGTTCGGAATTACTCCCTATAATGCGCCTCCACTGACACGGAACAACGGCACACACGCCGCCGGGTCAGCAGAGAATAGCGAAAATAAACGCTTGACTCTGAAGCGGGAAAGCGTAATATGCACACCCCGCGCCGCAGCGAAAAGCGAAGCGGCACTGCTCTTTAACAATTTATCAGACAATCTGTGTGGGCACTCAAAGTGACATGGATTCTTAATGTCTTCGGACAATAAATGAATACCAAGTCTCTGAGTGAACATACGTAATTCATTACGAAGTTTAATTCACGAGCATCAAACTTAAATTGAAGAGTTTGATCATGGCTCAGATTGAACGCTGGCGGCAGGCCTAACACATGCAAGTCGAGCGGTAGCACAGAGAGCTTGCTCTCGGGTGACGAGCGGCGGACGGGTGAGTAATGTCTGGGAAACTGCCTGATGGAGGGGGATAACTACTGGAAACGGTAGCTAATACCGCATAACGTCG